>NZ_JBIAXT010000001.1:101629-667181 GCF_042896945.1 Streptomyces sp. NPDC001222 | reverse complement strand
GTACTCACCCGAGAGACTCTCTCAGGCTTTCCTCCGGGCACTTCCCTTCGGTGTTCCCGACTCTATCAGATCTTTTCTCGACCCGATTTCCTCGGCGCTTTCCAGGTTCCCGCTCCCGCGTTTCCCTTTCCGGCTTTCCCGACTCTATCAGACCTTTTCGGATCCGATTCCCGGTCGGCGGGATTCGCCTTGGGTCCGGGTTTTCGGCCCGGCCTTTCGACATTCACTACGTTAGCCGATTCCCGTCGCGACTCATAATCGAGTTCCGCGGGTTTGAATTCGGACGTGCGGGCACACCGAATTCACCCTCTGCGAGGGAGGACGTGAGTAGTGGGTTGGCCGCTTCCGGCTGCTGGCGAAACGCCGTACCCGGTTCAAGCGGCTCGGGCTACCTTACGCATCTCCCAGGGGCGCGTCAACTTCGGCGTCGGCGGGGTGTGTGGGCCCGATAGGGGCTCACCGTCGGGTCGTTGGCGATCCAGAAGCGCCAGGGGTGGACCGCTCCCTCCCCGGCGACACCGGTGCGCGGACCGCTGCGTACCTGGCCGGAGGACACCGGCGTGCCCGTCAGCATGCGCAACGGGGTCTCGCCGACCGCGCACGCGCGTGCCGTCGAGCGCGCGGTCCACGTCCAGGGCCGTCGCCAGGCGCGCGGGGCCTTTGGCCAGTTCCTTGTCGTTGCGGGCCGAGAACCGACCGGCCAGGGACGCGTCACGTGCCACGCGCGCGGGCGATCACGCGTCTCCCGGCCCAACTCCGCGCCGGCTCAACGGCGAGCCGCGAGCGAGGCCTACAACGGCTCAGGCGCCGGCGGGCGGCTTGGCTCTCGGGCTCAGTCGGTACGCCGAGACCGTTGGATCATCGGCGAGGTAGAAGCGGTGCTGCCAGTCGTGGGCTTTGCTCACACCTACCCGGGGACCAACCCGGATGAGTGCGGCGGGTACCGGCTCGCCCTCGGACAGCGCGACCGAGGCGCCTGTCAGCAGGTCTGTGCCGTTGTGCTCTGCCGTGATGCCGAGCGCTTGGCAGAAGTTCCCCGGGCCCCGCGCGAGACGTGGGCTCTCGACCTTGCTCCCTCGCCGCTCGCGGGCCAGGTCCTCCCCTTCGATGACCCTGCCTGCCCGAATGAGGACAGCTGTAGCGATGCCGTCTGCCCCGGTGACGACGTTGGCGCACCAGTGGAGTCCGTGAGACCGGTAGACGTACAGGTACCCCGCAGGTCCGAACATGACGGCGTTTCGTGGCGTCCTGCCTCGGTAGGCGTGGGAGGCGGGATCGGCCGAACCGGAGTACGCCTCGGTCTCCGTGATGGTGATGCTCACGGTTCCCTCGGGGGTTTCGTGGGTGAGGATGGCGCCGAGCAGCTTGGGGGCGACTTCTTCAGCCGGGTGAGCAAGATCCATGGCCTTCATGCTGACCGCCTTGACATGCCATGGGTGAAGTAGACGTACACATGCCCGGGCGGACCGAACGTCACCTCGTTGCGGGGTGTGCGGCCGCGACAGGTATGGGAGCCGGGGTCGTTCTGGCCGTCGTAGGCCTCGACCTCCGTCAGGCGCAGTTCTATCGGGCCGTCCGGAGTGGTGCGGACTGGGATGCGGCCCAGCAGGTCGGGGGCGACCTCCAGGACGGGGCGGTCGAAGAAGTCCCCGGGCAGGGGCGTACGGTCGAGGGTCGCGATCACGCCGTACGAGCGTAGTCCAGATGGCTGCGTACCAAGGGGTGGTCAAGGGTCCTCGCCCTTGTAAGGGTGTGGCACGGAACCGGCCCGGGGCCGGATCGCGTTTGTAGGGATCAAGGATCCACGTACGCGTGCACGAAGCGGGGCGACGGATCGGACGTCGTCCGGGAGGGAAGATTCATGGGGTTCAAGCGGCTGCTCGCGAGCCTGGGGGCCGGCGGGGCGTCGGTCGAGACGGTGCTGACCGAGGGCAACGTCGTACCGGGTGGTGTGGTCCAGGGCGAGGTGCGGATCCAGGGCGGGTCCGTGAACCAGTCGATCGAGGGCCTGAACGTGGGTCTGCAGGCCAAGGTCGAGGTCGAGGGACACGACGACACGGAGTACAAGCAGAACATCGAGTTCACCAAGGTGCGGCTCGGTGGTGCCTTCGAGCTCCAGGCCGGCGCCGTGCACACCGTGCCGTTCGGGCTGGAGATCCCCTGGGAGACGCCGATCACCATGATCGACGGGCAGGCGCTGCGCGGGATGCACATCGGGGTGACCACGGAGCTGGAGATCGCGCGTGCCGTGGACTCCGGGGATCTGGACCCGATCAATGTGCATCCGCTGCCGGCACAGAAGGCGACCCTGGACGCGTTCATCCAGCTGGGCTTCCGCTTCAAGAACGCGGACATGGAGCGCGGTGTCATCCGCGGCACGCGGCAGCGGCTGCCGTTCTACCAGGAGATCGAGTTCTTCCCGCCGTCGCAGTACCGCGGGCTGAACCAGGTCGAGCTGAGCTTCGTCGCGGACGAGCGGGAGATGGACGTCATCCTGGAGATGGACAAGAAGCCGGGCCTGTTCAGCGAGGGCAGCGACTCCTATCGGGCCTTCACGGTCGGTCTGCACGACTTCCACGGCACGGACTGGGCCGGCTACCTCCACCAGTGGCTGTCGGAGGTCGGCAGCAAGCGCAGCTGGTTCTAGTGCCCCGACGGGCGAAGTTCGCCCCGTAGCGACGCCAGGCACGCCACCTCGCCGCGTGGTCGCATCACCCGGGTACATCCAGTACACGCGATGCTCCGCCTTGCGATGCACCGCACGGGACGCCGCGAGCTGTCCGGCAGACCTTCCCGGCCACAGCACTAGGCTCTGCACTTGGAACCGGATGATCCACTGATTTCTTGGAGGTGCCGAGGTGACCGACCTGAAGAGGCCGCCACTGCCGCACGACTTCCTTCCGCCCGTGCCGTCGTTCACGGTGACGAGTGAGGACGTCGAGCCGGGGGCCACACTCAAGGACGCTCAGGTCTACGCGGCTGGGAACACCTCGCCGCAGCTCCGCTGGGAGGGCTTCCCGGCCGAGACCAAGAGCTTCGCCGTGACCTGCTACGACCCGGACGCCCCGACCGGCAGCGGGTTCTGGCACTGGGTGCTGTTCGACATCCCGGTGTCGGTCACCGAGCTGCCGGCGGGCGCCGGCACCGGGAAGTTCGAGGGGCTGCCCTCGGGTGTGCACCAGGCGCGCAACGACTACGGGACGAAGGACTTCGGCGGTGCCGCGCCGCCGCCCGGGGACGGGCCGCACCGGTACGTCTTCACCGTGTACGCCGTCGACCAGGAGAAGCTCGGTCCGGACTCGGACGCCTCTCCCGCGGTGGTCGGCTTCAATCTGCGCTTCCACACGCTGGCGCGCGCCCACCTCATCGGTGAGTACGAGAACCCCGCTGAGGGCTGACACACGTCGAAGACTGACGTTCATTGAACGTTTGCCCGCCTCCGGTCTTGGAAGTGATCGGAGGCGGGCATTTTTTATTGCGTTGTCCATCTCGGCGCGCCCGTCCAGAGTTGATCCAAGCCCGCCTGGGAGTGGGCCGGTGCACACGGGAGGTGGGCTGGATGCGTGACACGCTGGTGCTGAACGCGAGCTTCGAGCCGCTGTCGACGGTGACGCTGAACCGAGCCGTCGTGCTGGTGCTGCAGGACAAGGCCGTCGTCGAGCAGGCCCACCCCGAACTCCGGATGCGGGGCGCCGATGTGGACATACCGGCGCCCCGCGTCATCAGGCTCTGCCGATATGTACGGGTGCCCTTCCGAAGACAAGCTCCATGGTCGAGGCGGGGTGTCCTGGTGCGGGACCGGCACAGGTGCGCGTACTGCGGGCGGCGGGCGACGACCGTGGACCACGTGGTGCCGCGGTCGCACGGCGGCGGCGACACCTGGCTGAACACGGTGGCCTCCTGCGCCGAGGACAACCACCGCAAGGCGAACCGCACCCCGGAGCAGGCGGGGATGCCGCTGCTGCGGCAGCCCTTCGAACCGACGCCCGCGGACGCGATGCTACTGGCGCTCGGGCACGACGAGTTCGAGGCGCTGCCGGAGTGGCTGGGACAGCCTGCGGCCTAGGACGTGTTCGAAAGCCCCGCCCGGCCCGCGACGCCTGGCACGGCACCTCGCCGCGTTGTCGGGATCGTCCGCGTACGCCCAGTGCGCGCACGACCGCTCCTCCTTGCGATGCGCGGCACCAGACGCCGCGGACCCCGCCCTTCGGCGGACGACGCTGCTTTCGAAACATGCACTAGCCCCACAGACGGCTCCATAGCGGCCGCTCGCGGGGCCGTGAGGCCAGGGGATGTGCACCGGGGCCCGCCTCCTTCGGAAGGCGGGCCCCGGTGTCGTACGACCGCTGTCGGGTCAGTCGATGGACGGGCGCTCGCGGCGCTCGGTCGCGGTGCTCGAACCGCCGCTGCCGGAGGAGCCGCCGTTGCCCGAACCGCCGCTCAGGGGACCGAAGTTGCCCATGGCGCCGGAGAGTCCCTTCAGGGCGTCGCCGATCTCACTGGGGACGATCCAGAGCTTGTTGGCGTCGCCTTCGGCGATCTTCGGGAGCATCTGGAGGTACTGGTAGGAGAGCAGCTTCTGGTCCGGGTCGCCGGCGTGGATGGCCTCGAAGACCGTACGGACGGCCTGCGCCTCACCTTCGGCGCGCAGGGCGGCGGCCTTGGCCTCACCTTCGGCACGCAGGATCTGGGACTGCTTCTCACCTTCGGCGGTGAGGATGGCGGCCTGTCGCGTACCTTCCGCGGTGAGGATCGCGGCGCGCTTGTCACGGTCGGCGCGCATCTGCTTCTCCATCGAGTCCTGGATGGAGGTCGGGGGCTCGATCGCCTTCAGCTCCACGCGGTTGACGCGGATGCCCCACTTGCCGGTGGCCTCGTCGAGGACGCCGCGCAGGGCCGCGTTGATCTCCTCACGGGAGGTCAGGGTGCGCTCCAGGTCCATGCCGCCGATGATGTTGCGGAGCGTGGTGACGGTGAGCTGCTCGATGGCCTGGATGTAGCTGGCGACCTCGTAGGTCGCGGCCCGGGCATCGGTCACCTGGTAGTAGATGACGGTGTCGATGTTGACGACCAGGTTGTCCTGGGTGATCACCGGCTGCGGCGGGAACGGCACGACCTGTTCGCGCAGGTCGATGCGGTTGCGGATCGAGTCTATGAACGGGACCACGATGTTCAGGCCCGCGTTCAGGGTGCGTGTGTAGCGGCCGAAGCGCTCGACGATGGCGGCGCTCGCCTGTGGGATGACCTGAATCGTCTTGATCAGGGCGATGAAGACCAACACCACCAGAATGATCAGGACGATGATGATCGGTTCCATCGTGATTCCCCGTACCCTTCTCCGCCTCGGCGCCTGTGGAAGATCTTATGGTTGTTGAAGATCTTGCTGGTCGAGTCTGACAGACCGTCGCGTGCCTCGTGGCCTGTTCGGTCGAGTTAAGTCCTACGAGGTCACATCACAATCGCCGTGGCTCCGTCGATGTCCACGACGTCGACTTCCTGGCCGACCTCAAAGGCGAGTTCGGCGTCGAGCGAGCGCGCCGACCAGACCTCTCCGGCGAGCTTGATCCGGCCGCCGTTGCCGTCGACGCGCTCCAGGACGAGGGCATGCCTGCCCTTCAACGCATCGATGCCGGTGGCGAGTTGGGGCCGCTGGGCGCGGTGCCGGGCGGCGATGGGCCGGACCACGGCGATGAGGGCGACGGAGACGACGGCGAAGGCCACGACCTGGAGGACGGCGTCGCCGCCCACGGCGCCGACCGCGGCGGCCGCGACGGCGCCCGCCGCGAGCATCCCGAGCTCCGGCATCGCGGTGATCACGAGCCCGATGCCGAGCCCCGCCGCGCCGATCAGCCACCACACCCACGCGTCGATGTTCACATGGTCATGGTAGGGGCGGGGCCCGGTCGCGGACAGGGCGCCTTCGGGGTTGTGCGAGCCTGTGTCAGGGGCGTTCGGGGTCAGGACAGGGGCAGACCGTGAGCGGTCCAGCGCTCGCCGACCTGCTCCACCACGAGCGGGAGGCCGAAGCACAGGGAGAGGTTGCGCGAGGTCAGTTCCAGCTCCAGCGGACCCGCGGCGAGCACCTTGCCCTGACGGATCATCAGGACATGGGTGAAGCCGGGGGCGATCTCCTCGACATGGTGGGTGACCATGATCATGGAGGGGGCGATCGGGTCGCGGGCGAGGCGGCCGAGACGGCGTACGAGGTCCTCGCGGCCGCCGAGGTCGAGACCGGCGGCGGGCTCGTCGAGCAGCAGCAGCTCGGGGTCGGACATCAGGGCGCGGGCGATGAGGGTGCGCTTGCGCTCGCCCTCGGAGAGGGTGCCGAACTTGCGGTCCAGGTACTCGCTCATGCCCAGGCGGTCGAGGAAGGCGCGGGCGCGCTGCTCGTCGACGTCCTCGTACTCCTCCTGCCAGCCGGCCGTCATGCCGTACGCGGCGGTCAGCACGGTCTGCAGGACCGTCTGGCGCTTGGGGAGCTTCTCGGTCATGGCGACGCCGGCCACGCCGATGCGCGGGCGCAGCTCGAAGACGTCGGTGCCGGGCCTGCCGAGGGTCTCGCCGAGGATGGTGGCGGTGCCCTTGGTCGGGTAGAGGTAGCTGGAGGCGACGTTCAGAAGGGTGGTCTTGCCGGCGCCGTTGGGGCCGAGGATGACCCAGCGCTCGCCCTCCTTGACCGACCAGGAGACCTGGTCCACGAGAGCCCGGCCCTCGCGGACCACGGATACGTCCTCCAGCTCCAGAACATCGCTCATGAGCGCGTTGTCTCCCCTTGCAGTGTGGCCGGTGTCGGCTCTCGCGTACGCCTGTGGGCGTGGTCCGCCACGCCGGTGGGCGGGGCCCCCATGAAATCTACGCCACTGGTCGCCCGGTCGATTCCGTAGGTCCGGTCCGTAGGGTGGAGGCATGCTCTCGGAACCACGCTCAGGTCGATTGGCCGCATGGGGGAATGCCCTGTTGGCCGGATTTGTCTCGCCGGACGACGCCGCGTCCGCCATCGTCGGGGAGGACGCGGTGCACCGGGTGGAGGGGCTGCCGGGTGAGTCGGCGCCCGTCGGTCTCACCCTCGCCCTGGGGCGGCTGCGCACGCTCGGGGTGACGGGTCTGCGGGTGGCGCTGCCCGCGCCGGGGCATCCGCTGGGGCTGAGCGGCCCGCCGGAGTTCAACGCGCGGGCGCTGGAGGCCGAGGAGGCGGTGGTCTGTCACGGGGCCGCGTTCGGGCTGGTGCCGCAGGTCGACGAGGCGGGGCCGGACGGCGATGTGCATGTCGAGGTCGTCTGGCACTGTCTGCCGGTGCGGGAGGCGCCGCCCGCCGACGTGCCCTCGCTCGGGGAGGCCGAGCGGGAGCTGGCGGAGGCGCTGCGCGAGGCGACGGAGGTGCTCTCGCGGCTGGACGTGGCGGCGTCGGGTCCGGTGGCGGAGGCGGCGATCGACGCGTACCGGGCGCGGGCCGAGCGGGGACGGGAGGTTCTGGCACCGGGGTATCCGCCGCGGGCGGTGCGGGTGCTGGAGCTGGCCCGGCGTGTGGGGCTGCTGATCTCGGTCGCGTACGAGAACGGGCAGGGGGGCGCGGTGAGCGCCTCCGAGATGGCGGCCCGGACCCAGGCGCTGCGCCCGGTGGAGCGGACGGCCCGGCGGGCGCAGGTGGCCGCCTACAACGCGATCGTGGAGCAGCGGGAGATGCGGTGATCCGTGGCCGCACCCGAAACCGGCCTCCCGGGAGTCCCCGGGAGGCCGGTCAGGAAGAGTGGACCGTCGCCGGCGTCAGCGGTTGAGGCCCAGGTTGCCGAAGGCCGGGTTCAGGAGGCCGATCACGTTCACGGTGTTGCCGACCGCGTTGACGGGGACGTGCACCGGGACCTGGATGACGTTGCCCGACACGACGCCCGGGGAACCCACGGCCCGTCCGTCGGCGTGAGAGCCGTCGTGGGCCGAGGCGAGGCCGGCGCTGGCGGCGATCAGTCCCCCGGCCACCATGGTGACGGCTGCGGCCTTCTTCAGGTTCTTCACTTCTGAGCCCTCTCCTTGCGATCACTGCGGCAGGCGCCGCAGTACGCCTTGGAGAACGGCCGGGATCGATCGAGGATGCGCCACCCGGGGGACATACACCCGACGGTATGAAGATCCGCTCAGCCGTTAACGCCGTGGCGGACGGCCCAGAGCGCGGCCTGGGTACGGTCGGCCAGGTCCAGCTTCATCAGGATGTTGGAGACATGGGTCTTCACCGTCTTCTCCGAGAGCACCAGCGCGCGGGCGATCTCCCGGTTGGACCGCCCGTCCGCGATCAGACCCAGCACCTCCCGCTCCCGCTCCGTGAGCGAGCCGCCCCTGCCCTGGCCGGCATTGGTCTCCTCCTGGGACAGCAGCGCGCCCGCCACCTCCGGCTGGAGGAGGATGTGGCCCGCGTGCACCGACCGGATGGCTCCGGCCAGGGCATCGGGGTCCACGTCCTTGTACACATAGCCGGCGGCGCCCGCGCGCAGGGCCGGCACCACCGTGCGCTGCTCGGTGAAGCTGGTGACGATCAGCACGCGTGCGGGGTGGTCGAGTTCGCGGAGCCTGCGGAGGGCGTCGATGCCGTCCATCCCCGGCATCTTGACGTCCATGAGGATGACGTCGGGGGTCAGCTCCTGGGCGAGGGCGACTCCTTCGGCGCCGTCGGAGGCCTCTCCGACGACCTCGATGTCGTCCTGCACCTCGAGGAAGGTGCGCAGCCCCCGGCGGACGACCTGGTGGTCGTCGACGAGCAGCACCTTGATTGTGTCAGCCACCAGGGACCTCCATCTCGATGGTGGTGCCCTTCCCGGGCGCCGATTCCACGGTCAGCGTGCCGCCGACCCCGCTCGCCCGGTCGCGCATGGAGACCAGGCCGAGGTGGCGTCCCGCCCGGCGCACCGCCTGGGGCTCGAATCCGCCGCCGTCGTCCGTGACGCGCAGGACGGCGCCCGGGCCGCTCTTCTCCAGGGTCACCCCGACCCGCTGGGCGCCGGAGTGCCGCAGGGCGTTGTGCAGCGCCTCCTGGGCGACCCGCAGCAGCGCCTCCTCCTGGGCGGCCGGCAGGGCGCGGACCCCCAGGCTGACGAAGGTCACACGCGCGGTGTGGGCGCGGTCGAGGACCTGGACCTGGGTGCGCAGGGTGTTGACGAGCCCGTCCTCGTCGAGCGCGGCGGGGCGCAGCTCGACCACGGCGGCCCGCAGTTCGTCGGCGGCCTCGGCGGCGAGCGCGGCCACCTGCTGCAGCTCGCCCTTGGCCCGCTCCGGGTCCCGGTGGACCAGGGCGGCCGCCGCCTGGGCGGTGAGCCGCAGGGAGAAGAGCTTCTGGCTGACCGCGTCGTGCAGCTCGTGGGCCAGCCGGGAGCGCTCCTCGGCGATGGTCAGCTCGCGGCTGCGCTCGTAGAGGCGGGCGTTGGTGAGGGCGATCGCGGCGTGCTGGGCGAGGATCGAGAGCAGTTCCACGTCGTCCTCGGTGAAGCCGCAGCCGCCTTCCTGTCTCGCGCACCTCTTGTTGGCCAGGAACAGTGCGCCGATGGTCTCGTCGCCGTCGCGGATGGGCAGGCCGAGGAAATCGGACATCTGCGGGTGAGCGCTCGGCCAGCCCTCGAAGCGCGGGTCCTCGCGGACGTCGGCGAGCCGTTCCGTCTTCGCCTCGCGCAGCATCGCGGCGAGGATGCCGTGCTGGCGCGGGAGCGGACCGATGGCCTTCCACTGCTCCTCGGAGACACCGTCCACGACGAACTGGGCGAAGCCCCCGTGGTCGTCCGGGACGCCCAGCGCCGCATACTCCGCGTCGAGCAGCTCGCGGGCCGAGGCGACGATCGTCTTGAGGACGTCGCGCACCTCCAGATGCCTGCTCATGGCCAGCAGCGCGGAGCTCACCGCGTACAGGCCCGACCGGGGTCCATGGCTCATGACCTCACCGTACCGGCGAGATGTGACAGGGCGTATCCGCCCGCCGACCACCGTCTTCTACACCGGTGGGCCTAGGGCCTGTCGTCAAACTCGCGTCGTCGGCCCGGGGGGCGGCCGTGCGGCGTCAGGTGCGTGCTCTCGGCGGGCCGGGCTCGGACCCTCGTACTGGACGTACTCGGGTCCGAGCCCGGTGCGGCGCTGGGGGCACCGCCCGCGCGAGCGAAGCCGAGCGTGGGGGAGCGTGCATGGCGTCGCGGGGCAGGCGGGAGTTTGACGACAGGCCCTGAGGCCCGGCCTCGCCCGGGCCCGGGCCCGAAGGGCTCACGGGCCCGGGCCCGAAGGGGCTCTGCTCCTTGCGCCCGAGCCGCCACCGCCAGCTCGGGCGGCACCCCGTCTCCTCTATATGGGGTCCGCTATATGGGGTCCGCACCGCCTCCTCATGTACGGCTGCGGCCCGCACGGCGCATGCCTGCCGCACGGCCCGGATCAGCCGGGCCGACCCCCGCGATCCGCCGTGGAACCGGCCCTCACACAGAGCGTTGCTCCAGCAACTCTCGGTGAGACGTGCCCGACCCGGATGTGAGGCCGCGCATAGGACCCACATCACGTACGAATGCGCATAGGAGACAAAGAAGCCCGTGATGAACGGGGAAGACCGGAGATTTTGTCCCGTTTTGCCCTTCCTGTGTCCACTACCGGGGATCGTACGTCACGCCTTTGCCACGTGTTTTTGCGGCAGCTAAGAATTACCCCCGTCGCTCGGCGCCGCAGGGCTCTACCCGCGGCGCTTGTGCTGGAAACATCCGTCTTCCGCCGGCACCAGAAGCGACCTCCGCGCTCATACAAAGAGGTCCCTCAACATGCCCAAGAACATCACCGCTCTCCGTGCCCGCAGTCGTGAGCTCACCAAGGCCCACAAGATGTCCATCGCCGGTGTGGCCGTTCTCGGCTGCTGCGCCCTCGCGGCCACCGCCGCACCCAGCGAGGCACAGAGCAAGACCCAGGCGGCCCCCGCCGCCTCCGTCCCGGTGAAGATCGGCAACCAGCCGGCCAAGGCGATCAAGGTCAGCGTCACCGACCAGATGGCTGCCCAGTCCCTCAAGGCCGAGGCCATCGCCGCCAAGCAGACGGCCGCCGTCAAGCAGGCGCCCGTGCGGCAGGCCGTCGCGCAGCCGGTGCAGCAGCGTCCGGCCCAGCAGGCCGCGAGCCGGTCCGCGGCGCGCCCGCAGATCCAGCAGCAGGCCACTCCTGCCCCGAGGAGCTACACCAACAACCTCGACGGCTGGATCCGCCAGTCGCTCGACATCATGCACCAGAAGGGCATCCCGGGCTCGTACAACGGCCTGTACCGCAACATCATGCGGGAGTCCTCGGGCAACCCGATGGCCATCAACCTCTGGGACATCAACGCCCAGAACGGCATCCCGTCCAAGGGTCTGCTCCAGGTCATCCAGCCGACCTTCAACACGTACCACGTCGAAGGCACGTCCTGGAACATCTACGACCCGGTCGCCAACATCACCGCCGCCTGCAACTACGCGGCGCACCGGTACGGCTCGATGGACAACGTCAACAGCGCGTACTGAGGCCGGCGCGGGGCCTCTTCTCGCCTGAGAACGGAAAAGGGCGGCATCCCCTGGGGGTGCCGCCCTTCCGCGCGTCTCGGGGACGGTTACTTCCGCATGACCTCCGGCTCGTGGCGGCGCAGGAAGCGGGCCACGAGGAAGCCGCAGACCACGCCGAGCACGATCAGGGCGGCCATGTCCAGGGTCCAGGCCGACGCCGTGTGGTTCCACAGCGGATCGGTGCTGGTCGGATCGTCCGTGTTCGGGGCGATCTTGTTGAAGTCCAGCGTGGCGCCGGCGGCGGCGACCGCCCAGCGGGAAGGCATCAGGTACGAGAACTGGTTGACGCCCATCGTGCCGTTCAGCGTGAACAGGCAGCCGGTGAACACGACCTGGATGATCGCGAACATGACCAGCAGCGGCATCGTCTTCTCGGCGGTCTTCACCAGCGAGGAGATGACCAGGCCGACCATCATCGAGGTGAAGCCGAGCGCCATGACCGGCAGACACAGCTCGAACAGCGTGGCATGGCCGAGGATCAGGCCCTGGTCCGGGATCGTCCGGCTGGAGAAGCCGATCAGGCCGACCATCAGGCCCTGCAGCACGGTGATCGCGCCGAGCACGGCCACCTTGGACATCAGATACGCCGAGCGGGACAGGCCGGTGGCGCGCTCCCGCTCGTAGATGACCCGTTCCTTGATCAGTTCGCGGACGGAGTTGGCGGCGCCCGCGAAGCACGCGCCGACCGCGAGGATCAGCAGGACCGTGGTGGCCGTGCCGTTGGGGACGGGCACGCCGGTCTTCGGGTTGACCGGGTTGACCAGCAGGGTCTTGTCACTGTCGATGAGCAGGCTGACCGCGCCGAGCACCGCCGGCAGGATCACCGTCAGCGCCAGGAAGCCCTTGTCGGAGGCTATGACCGCGACATAGCGCCGGATCAGGGTGGCGAGCTGGGAGAACCAGCCCTGCGGCTTGGCCGGCTTGATCGCCTGGGGCGGCGGCATATGGACCGACTGCGGGGCCACGGCGTCGATCTCCGCGGCGTACATCTGGTAGTGCTGTGAGCCCTTCCAGCGACCCGACCAGTCGTAGTCGCGGTAGTTCTCGAAGGCGGAGAAGACATCGGCCCAGGATGCGTAGCCGAAGAAGTTCAGCGCCTCCTCCGGCGGGCCGAAGTAGGCGACGGCCCCGCCCGGCGCCATCACCAGGAGCTTGTCGCACAGGGCCAGCTCGGCCACGGAGTGGGTGACGACGAGGACCGTACGGCCGTCGTCGGCGAGACCTCGCAGCAGCTGCATGACGTCGCGGTCCATGCCCGGGTCGAGACCGGAGGTCGGCTCGTCCAGGAAGATCAGTGACGGCTTGGTGAGCAGTTCCAGAGCCACCGAGACACGCTTGCGCTGACCGCCGGAGAGCGAGGTGACCTTCTTCTCCTTGTGCACGTCCAGCTTCAGCTCGCGCAGCACCTCGTCGATGCGGGCCTCGCGCTCGGCGGCCGTGGTGTCGGCGGGGAAGCGCAGCTTGGCCGCGTACTTCAGGGCCTTCTTGACGGTCAGCTCCTTGTGCAGGATGTCGTCCTGCGGGACCAGACCGATGCGCTGGCGCAGCTCGGCGAACTGCTTGTACAGGTTCCGGTTGTCGTAGAGGACGTCGCCCTGGTTCGCGGGGCGGTAACCGGTGAGCGCCTTCAGCAGCGTCGACTTGCCGGAGCCGGACGGGCCGATGACCGCGATCAGCGACTTCTCCGGGACGCCGAAGGAGACGTCCTTGAGGATCTGCTTGCCGCCGTCGACCGTGACGGTCAGATGGCGGGCGGAGAAGGAGACCTCACCGGTGTCGACGAACTCCTCGAGTCGGTCGCCGACCAGACGGAACGTCGAGTGGCCGACGCCGACGATGTCGTTCGGGCCGAGCAGCGCCGAACCGCCCTTGCCGATCGGCATACCGTTGACGAACGTGCCGTTGTGCGAGCCCAGGTCGCGGATCTCGAAACGGCCGTCGGGCGTGGCGTGGAACTCGGCGTGGTGACGGGAGACCTGGAGGTCGGAGACGACCAGATCGTTCTCCAGCGCACGCCCGATGCGCATCACCCGGCCGAGGGCGAACTGGTGGAACGTGGTCGGGCTGCGGTCGCCGTAGGCGGGGGACGCCCCCGCGTCGGCGCCGGCACCCTGCTGCTGCGGGACGCGGGCAGCGGACTGCTGCGGCGCCTGCGGGGGAGCCGGTTGAGGTGCCTGCTGCCGGGCTGCCTGTTGCTGCGGGGCCGACTGGGCCCAGCCGGCCCCCGCGCTCTGGGCCGCGTACGGCTGCTGCCGCGGCCCGGCTTGCGGGGCGGCCACTGCGGTCGCGGCATTGGACAGACTCAGTCCGGGCCCGTCGGTCGCGTTGCCGAGGTGCACGGTCGTGCCCGCGCCGATCTCCAGCTGCTGGATGCGCCGGCCCCCGACGAACGTGCCGTTGGTGCTCCCCCGGTCCTCGAGGATCCAACTGCGGCCGTTCCAGCTGATCGTGGCGTGGCGCCAGGAGACCCTGGCGTCCTCGAGCACGATGTCCCCCTCCGGATCACGTCCGAGGGCATACGGCCTGGACGCGTCGAGCGTCCAGGTGCGTCCATTGAATTCCACTACGAGTTCAGGCACTCCATGCCCCACTGAGTTGTCCCCCGAGTTACCCCCATCACGGGGAGTGTAGGGATGTCGAACATCGTGGGGAACTATTTCAGGCTCAGCGCTCTGACTGAAAGTCGGGCCTTGTGACAGGCGTGAACGGGCGTTTCGGTGCGCGCCGTTGACGGAGCTTAAACCCGGCCGGAGAGTGGTAATCCGACGCGAGAGGGACATCCGCGGTGGAACGCCGCGGGGCGGACCGGGGGGCTGGCGATGGGCGACAAGACCGCGAAGGGCGGTGGGAGGCTGCCCTGGACGGATCTGCTGCTGTCCGCGATCGCCTCCGTGAGCTGGGCGTTGATCGGCATGACCGGGACGGCGGCGCTCGGGCTGCATCTGCTCCAGGCGGATGCGGCCGGCTCGCTCGGGCCGATGACTGCGGCCCTCGTGACGCTGGGTGTGAACGGGTCGGTCCGGCCGTCCGGGGACGTGTCGGCGTTCGGTCTGAAGGGGGCCGAGACGACGACCGCCGTCGACATCACGCCACTGGGCGTCGGTCTGGTGGGTGCGCTGCTGCTGTCGTGGTTCTTCCTGCGTTCCCTGCGGGCGGCGGGAGCGGTCGTCGCCCCGTCGGAACTCCTCGCACGCGTGGGTGCGGTGGTGGGGTTGTTCGTCGCGATGCTGGGCGGCCTCGCCTGGGTCGGCCACGACGTGGTCACCCTCGACGGGAGCTCGCTCGGGCTGGACAGACTGCCGGGCGGCGGGGGCGGGGGCGGCATCGACGTCCCGGGACTCGGGAACATCGGCGGGCTGCTGCCGGACCGGATCGGGGACCTCGTCCGGGCGAAGGCCTCGGTCGGCTTCAGCGTCGATACGGTGCCCACACTGCTCGGGGGCGCCGCATGGGCGGCGGGTGTCCTGGTGATCGCGCTGCTCGCGTCCCGGCGCACGCCCCTGCCCCGAGGCTGGGACGCCGTGCACCGGGTCGTCCGCCCGGCCGCGTCGTCGCTGGTGACGGTCGCGCTGGTCGCCGTGGTCGCCGGTCTCGCGGCGGCGGCGTACGCGGCGGTCGGCGACGACCATCCGGCGCGGATCGCGGGGGCGGCGCTGCTCGGGGCGCCCAACGGGGTGTGGCTGGCGGTCCCGCTCGGCCTGTTCGTCCCGTGGGACGGCACGGCGTCGGGCGCGCTGGCGACCGTGCTGCCGTATCCGCTGGACCGGCTGCTCGGCGTGCGGACGCAGCAGCCGGTGACGCTGGACCGGCTGGCCGGGCTGGACGGCAGGGTGTGGCTGCTGGCGGTGGCCGCGGCGCTCATGATGCTGTTCGCCGGTGTGCTGACGGCGGTGCGTACGCCTCTCGTACGAGCCGGGGATGCCGCGGCCGTACCGGGCACGACCGGCTCTGTCGTACGGGCCCCGGGTCCCCTCGGCTTCGCAGGGCGCTGTGCGCTTCGGCTCGGGATCGCGACGGCGGTGGTGCTGCCGTTCCTCGCCTGGCTGACGGAGGTGTCGGTGGACGCCTCGCTGTCCGTGTTCGGATTCGACGCGTTCGGCGCCGGGATCGAACTGCACGGGCACCTCGGCGCGGCGTTGTTGCTGGGCGCGGCGTGGGGTGCGGGCGCCGGGGCGGCCGGGGCTCTGCCGGCGTGGGCGACCGGGGCGGCGGGGAGCCGGGCGGCGCCCCTGGCACGAGGTGACACGACGTCGCGGGCGACCGTCGCACCCCCGTTCGCACCACGCCCGGCCGGTCCCTACGCTCCGGGCAGTCCCTACCGTCCCCCGAACCCGGACACCAATCCCTATCTACGGCTGCCGGAGCAGCTCCGTGAGCCGGAGGACGCACGGCCCGAGCCGCCGGACGGGGGCACGCGGCCCGGCGGCGACGGCGTGTACGGGGCGCCCACGGTGATCGGGCCGATCGAGCGACCCGCCTCGCCGCCCGGACGCCGTCCCCGGGGGACACTGCCGCCCTCGGACCCTGGACCGCCCCCGCCGCCTCCCCCGCCCCCTGCGTCTCCGCCACCCGAGCGGCCCCGGAGGCGCGGCTGACCGGCCTACGAGGGCCCGCCTCCCCGGGCGCGGGCCCGCGCGCAGGCCCGCGCGCCCGCCCCGTCCTGCGTCTTCGTCACCGGGCCAGCCGTTCGTCACCCGCCCGCCATCCACTGTTCCGTGTCCGCTAGACGGACCGGGCACGCGGTCGGCACTGGGTGCCGGATACGGTGGAAACACCATGAGCGCTTCGCAGACCACCGACGCCCCGACCCTCCTTGTCAAGATCTTCGGCAAGGACCGGCCCGGCCTGACGGCCGGACTGTTCGACACCCTGGCCGCCTACAGCGTCGACGTCGTCGACATCGAGCAGGTCGTCACCCGGGGCCGGATGGTGTTGTGCGTCCTCGTCACGATGCCCCCGTCCGGGGTGGAGGGTGATCTTCGGGCGACCGTCCACAGTTGGGCGGAGTCCATGAAGATGCAGGCGGAGATCATCTCCGGGATCGGCGACAACCGTCCGCGCGGCCTCGGACGTTCCCTGGTCACGGTGCTCGGCCATCCGCTCACCGCCGAGTCGACGGCCGCCATCGCCGCCCGTATCGCCGACACAGGCGGCAACATCGACCGTATCTTCCGGCTCGCCAAGTACCCGGTGACGGCTGTCGAGTTCGCCGTGTCCGGTGTGGAGACCGAGCCGCTGCGCACCGCCCTGGTGACCGATGCCGCGGCACTCGGTGTCGACGTCGCCGTCGTCGCGGCCGGTCTGCACCGGCGGGCCCAGCGTCTGGTCGTCATGGACGTGGACTCGACGCTCATCCAGGACGAGGTCATCGAGCTGTTCGCCGCGCACGCCGGGTGCGAGGCGGAGGTGGCCGAGGTGACGGCGGCCGCCATGCGCGGCGAGCTGGACTTCGAGCAGTCGCTGCACGCACGCGTGGCGCTGCTCAAGGGGCTGGACGCGTCGGTGATCGACAAGGTGCGTGCCGAGGTGCGGCTCACTCCGGGCGCGCGCACCTTGATCCGCACGCTGAAACGACTCGGCTTCCAGGTGGGTGTCGTCTCCGGCGGCTTCACCCAGGTCACGGACGACCTCAAGGAGCGGCTCGGCCTGGACTTCGCGCAGGCCAACACGCTGGAGATCGTCGACGGAAAACTGACCGGCAAGGTCGTCGGCGAGATCGTGGACCGGGCGGGCAAGGCGCGGCTGCTGCGCCGGTTCGCCGCCGAGGCGGGTGTGCCGCTGGCGCAGACCGTGGCGATCGGGGACGGGGCCAACGACCTCGACATGCTGAACGCGGCCGGCCTGGGCGTCGCCTTCAACGCCAAGCCCGTGGTCCGCGAGGCCGCGCACACCGCCGTGAACTTCCCCTTCCTGGACACCGTCCTGTATCTGCTCGGTGTCACCCGGGAAGAGGTCGAGGCGGCGGACATACACGACGACATCCTCTGAGGGCCCTGAGCCGCACGGCGTCTCCGAGGGCCTCGGACTCCGCCGGGGGTCGGCACCGTCACCGGTGCCGGCCCCCGCTGCCGTCCGTGAGGGGGTTACTCGCTCGGCGCCCAGAAGTCGAGCAGGGTGGCCGTGCCCGGCTCCAGTGACTTCCAGGAGCCGTCGAGGGAGAGCACGACGAAGCCTGCGGCGGGGAAGCCGCGTCGGCCCATCCGCTCGGCGGCCTCGTCCTCGGCTGCTCCCGCAAGGACCTCGGCGAGACCGTGGATGCCCGGATTGTGGCCGATCAGGACCATGTTCTGGACGTCGTCCGGGGTCTCGTTGACCACGGCGATCAGCTCGCCGGGCGAAGCGTCGTAGATCCGCTCCTCATAGATGGTTTTCGGCCGGTGCGGAAGCTCCTGGACCGCGAGCTTCCAGGTCTCCCGGGTCCGTGTCGCTGTGGAGCAGAGGGCCAGGTCGAGGAGGATGCCGGTGTCGGCCAGCTTGCGGCCGGCGACGGCCGCGTCCTTGCGGCCCCGGTCTGCGAGGGGCCGCTCATGGTCGGCCACCTGCGGCCAGTCGGCCTTCGCATGCCGGAAGAGGACAATCCTGCGAGGTTCTGCGGAGCTCATGGGTCCCAGCTTTGCATGAAAGAGGCCGGGGAGCGCAGGCAGTTGACCTCGTCGGAAGCACACCCGCGGCCGGGCGTCCGACCAGGCCCTTCCGGGGCCCACCTCGGCAGACGCGGGCCGTCACCGGCGGGCGTCGGAGGCGTCACCGCGCGTGGTGGGTGATCGTCTGCTGGATCCGCTCGACGAGATGGCCGAGAGCGGGGTCACCACCCGCCCGCGCGTCCGCCGGATTGAGTATCAGCGCCAGCAGCAGCACGAAGGCCAGCGTGGGCAGCGCGAGGGCCCACCAGGGCAGTCGCATGTCGATGCCGCCCGGGCCCGTGGGCGCCGGGTGGGGCCGAGGGTGTGCAGGGGCCGACATGGGTGCCTCCGTGGGTCTTCGAACGGTCCGTGGTCCGCTGTTCGCGGACACATCTCGAAGGTAGGGATTCGGAGGCCGTCAACCCATCCGGTGATCCACCCACTTGACCCTGACACTCACCCCCTAAGGGTTGCGGGGGACAACCCCCGCCCGGGGGCTGGGGGCACCCCCCGTCAGGGTGAGGCGATCGTGGCGATGATGGCGATGATCACGAAGATGGCGAAGAACGCGCCGAAGACGAGCAGCATCTTCTTCTGGCCGTTCTGGGGATTCGGGTCGAGCACGGGCATACGGTCAGTTTCGCACCCCTCCCCCGCCCCTCTTCCGGCGGGGTCGCCACCCACCGGCGGACCGCACCCGGCGGGTTCGCCCGGCCGGTTCGTGCCCGGCCGGTTCGTGCCCGGTCCACGCACTCCGGGTCCCAAGATCACCCCCTCCTTCAGCGCACCGCCTCGTCCTCCACCGTCCGGTCGCGGCCCGCCAGGACGCCCACCGCGACCTGCGGGACCATCAGCCCGGCCATCAGGGCGAGCGGCAGGCCCCAGCCGCCGCTGTGCTGGTAGAGGACGCCCACCAGCAGCGGCCCCGGGATCGACAGCAGATAGCCGGTGCTCTGCGCGAAGGCCGACAGTTTGGCCACGCCCGCGCTCGTCCGGGCCCGCATGCCCACCATGGTCAGGGCCAGGGGGAAGGAGCAGTTGGCGATCCCGAGCAGCAGCGCCCAGGCCCAGGCGCCGGCCGCCGGGGCCCAGTACAAGCCCGCGTACCCGGCGAGACCGCAGATGCCGAGCACCACCGCGATCGGCCCCTGGTGCGGCAGCCGGGTGGCCAGCCGCGGGATGACGAAGGCGAGGGGCACGCCCATCGCCATGGTGACGGCCAGCAGCACTCCGGCCGCGCCCGCGGACACCCCGGCGTCACGGAAGATCTGCGCCATCCAGCCCATCGTGATGTAGGCGGCCGTGGCCTGGAGCCCGAAGAAGACGGCCAGCGCCCATGCGGTGCGGCTCCGGGTGATCCGCAGCCCGTCGGGTTCGCCCCGGTCGGTGTCGGCGGCGGGGGCGCTCTGCGCGGAACGGGCGCCGCGCGCGCGGACGAACGGGATCCACGGCAGCACGGCCGCCGCCGACAGCGCCGCCCAGAGCGCGAGACCCGACTGCCAGTGACCGCCCAGTGCGTCGGTCAGGGGGACCGTGGCCGCCGCCGCGGCGGACGTGCCCAGGGCGAGCGCCATCGAGTACAGGCCGGTCATCGAACCCACCCGGTCCGGGAACCAGCGCTTGACGATCACCGGCATCAGGACGTTGCTGACGGCGATGCCCATCAGGGCGAGTGCGCTGGCGGCCAGGAAGCCCGCGGTGCTCCCGGTGTAGGGGCGGATCACGAGCCCGGCGGTGATCGCGACCATTCCGGCGCAGACCACGGCGCCGGGGCCGAGGCGGCGGGCCAGCCGGGGGGCCATGACGCCGAAGACGGCGAAGCACAGCGGGGGGACGGAGGTCAGCAGTCCGGCGACACTGCCGCTCATGCCGAGCCCGTCGCGCACCTCTTCGAGGAGGGCGCCGAAGCTGGTGATGGCGGGCCGCAGGTTGAGCGCGGTGAGCACGACGCCGACGACCAGCACACGCGTGGTCCACGTGTGCGTGCCGGCCGCCCCGCCCCCGGGGCGCGCGCCCGCGCCGTCGTGTGCGGGGGCGGAGCCGGGGACCGGTGTGGACGTGGGGGCAGGTGCGGACGTCGCCGTCCCGGTCTCATCGAAAGCCATAGGGCTCATCATAGAATCATAGGATGAATCCGAGGCCACTTCCCTTGCGTTACGCTCCGGATACCCCGGCCCCGCAACCAGGCCCGCACGAAGGACCGTCATGCCGCTGAGCCACCCCCGCCGATCCGCGTTGTCCGAACAGGTCATCGCCGAACTGCGGAACCAGATCACCTCGGGCGAATGGCCGGTGGGCTCCCGGATCCCGACCGAGACCGAGCTGGTCGACCAGCTCGGGGTCGCGCGGAACACGGTCCGTGAGGCCGTCCGCGCGCTCGCGCACAACGGTCTGCTGGACATCCGCCAGGGATCGGGCACCTATGTGGCGGCGACCAGCGAGCTGGCGGGCGTGATGCACCGGCGGTTCGCCGACGCCGACCCCACCCACGTCGCCGAGCTGCGCTCCACCCTGGAGTCGGGTGCCGCGCAGCTGGCCGCCGAGCGGCGCACCGAGCGCGACCTCAAGCAGCTGGACGCGCTTCTGCTGCGTCGTGAGGAGGCCTGGGAGTCCGGGCACGCGGAGGCGTTCGTGACCGCCGACGCCACGTTCCACATGGCCGTGGTGGCGGCGTCCCACAACGACGTCATGACGGCGATGTACGCGGACCTGGGCGAGGTGCTGCGGGACTGGCTGCGTGACGACGTCGGCGGGGAGCTCACGCCGGAGACGTACATGGACCACACGGGGCTGGTGGACGCGATCCGCGCGGGCGACGCCGCCGCGGCGGCCGCGGAGGCTGCGAGCTATCCGTTCATGTGCCGCCCCGGCCGGTCGCAGGCCGCGAAGGGCTGACCGAACGGATGATGCCCCGCTCCCCGCGCACAGCGGGAAACGGGGCATCGACCTCGTACGACGGGAGCCTGAGCCGCACAGGCGGCGTCGGCCCGTGGCGGCTCAGGCGCCGATGGCGTGCAGACCGCCGTCCACGTGGATGATCTCGCCGGTGGTCTTCGGGAACCAGTCGCTCAGCAGGGCGACGATGCCCCGGCCTGCCGGCTCCGGGTCCTTCAGGTCCCACTCCAGCGGAGAGCGGTTGTCCCACACGGAGGCCAGCTCGCCGAAGCCCGGGATGGACTTGGCGGCCATGGAGCCGAGCGGGCCCGCGGAGATCAGGTTGCAGCGGATGTTCTGCTTGCCCAGGTCACGCGCGATGTAGCGGCTGGTGGCCTCCAGGGCGGCCTTGGCCGGACCCATCCAGTCGTACTGCGGCCAGGCGAACTGCGCGTCGAAGGTGAGGCCGACGACCGAGCCGCCGTTCTGCATCAGCGGCAGGCAGGCCATGGTCAGCGACTTCAGGGAGTACGCCGAGACGTGCATGGCGGTGGCCACGGACTCGAACGGCGTGTTCAGGAAGTTGCCGCCGAGCGCGTCCTGCGGCGCGAAGCCGATGGAGTGGACGACGCCGTCGAGGCCGCCCAGCTCCTCACCGACGATGTCGGCCAGACGCCCGAGGTGCTCGTCGTTGGTGACGTCGAGCTCGATGACCTTGGTGGGCTTGGGGAGCTTCTTGGCGATGCGCTCGGTCAGCGTGGGCCGCGGGAAGGCGGTCAGGATGATCTCGGCGCCCTGCTCCTGGGCCAGCTTGGCGGCGTGGAAGGCGATGGAGGACTCCATCAGCACACCGGAGATCAGGACGCGCTTGCCCTCGAGAATTCCGCTCATGGTGATCAGTGACCCATTCCCAGTCCGCCGTCAACGGGGATGACGGCTCCAGTGATGTACGAGGCGTCGTCGGAGGCGAGGAACCGCACCGTCGCGGCGATCTCCTCCGGCCGCGCGTACCGGCCGAGCGGTACCTGCGACACGATGTTCTGGCGCTGCTCGTCGGTGAGCACCTTGGTCATGTCCGTGTCGACGAAGCCGGGGGCGACGACGTTGAAGGTGATGTTGCGCGAGCCCAGCTCACGGGCGAGGGAGCGCGCGAAGCCGACCAGGGCGGCCTTGGAGGCGGCGTAGTTCGCCTGCCCGGCGGACCCGAGCAGCCCCACGACCGACGAGATGAGCACGACGCGGCCCTTCTTGGCGCGCAGCATGCCGCGGTTGGCGCGCTTGACGACGCGGAAGGTGCCGGTGAGGTTGGTGTCGATGACCGAGGTGAAGTCCTCCTCGGACATCCGCATCAGAAGCTGGTCCTTGGTGACGCCGGCGTTGGCGACCAGGATCTCGACCGGGCCGTGCTCGGCCTCGATCTCCTTGTAGGCCTGCTCCACCTGCTCGGTGTCGGTGATGTCGCACTTGACCGCGAGGAAGCCGGCCGGCGGCTCGCCCGAGCGGTACGTGATCGCGACCTTGTCGCCGGCGTCGGCGAACGCGCGGGCGATGGCGAGGCCGATGCCCCGGTTGCCTCCAGTGACGAGAACCGAGCGGCTCAACGGATCACCCTTTCGATAGCGGTCTGGAACCCCTGCACAGACAGGCGCCTTCATCGAAAACCTATCGGTCCGGGCCGCCGCGCGGACAATCGGGCACCGACAGTGGCGCCGGGGGCACGCTGTCGGATCCCTACAGAATCGGCGGCCGTGGAGTGAGTCGGGACGGTCCTGGGAGGCGAAGGTCCGGTCGCCGGACGCAAAGGTGTGGTCCGTACGGTCACTCGCGAGACATGATCGGATCCGACAGGCCACGACAGCAGGGAGACCTCCGTGCCGCATTCCATCGACGAAGCCTTCACGGCACTGCCGCTGCGGGCCCTGGCCGACGCCGCGCTGGCACGCGCGCGTGCGCTGGGGGCCGAACACGCGGACTTCCGCTTCGAGCGGGTGCGCAGCGCCGCGTGGCGGTTGCGTGACGGCAAGCCCGCCGGGTCGTCGGACACGACCGACCTGGGGTACGCGGTGCGGGTCGTGCACGGCGGGACCTGGGGGTTCGCCTCGGGTGTCGACATGACGCTCGACGCCGCCGCCAAGGTCGCGTCGCAGGCGGTGGCGATGGCGAAGCTGTCGGCGCAGGTGATCAAGGCGGCTGGGTCGCAGGAGCACGTGGAGCTGGCCCAGGAGCCGGTGCACGCGGAGCGGACCTGGGTGTCCTCGTACGAGATCGATCCGTTCACCGTGCCCGACGAGCACAAGACGGGGCTGCTGGCCGACTGGAGCGCGCGGCTGCTCGCGGCCGACGGCGTCGACCATGTGGACGCCTCGCTGCTGACCGTCCACGAGAACAAGTTCTACGCCGATACGGCGGGCACCGTGACCACCCAGCAGCGCGTACGGCTGCATCCGGAGCTGACCGCGGTCTCGGTCGACGAGTCCACCGGTGAGTTCGACTCGATGCGCACGCTCGCGCCGCCGGCCGGCCGCGGCTGGGAGTATCTGACGGGCACCGGCTGGGACTGGGACGCGGAGCTGGAGCAGATGCCGGAGCTGCTCGCCGAGAAGATGCGCGCCCCCAGTGTGCAGGCGGGCGTGTACGACCTGGTCGTCGACCCCTCCAACCTTTGGCTGACCATTCACGAGTCCATCGGCCACGCCACCGAGCTGGACCGGGCGCTCGGCTACGAGGCCGCGTACGCCGGTACCTCCTTCGCCACCTTCGACCAGCTCGGCAAGCTGCGGTACGGCTCCGAGCTGATGAACGTCACCGGCGACCGCACCGCCGAGCACGGCCTCGCGACGATCGGCTACGACGACGAGGGCGTCGAGGCCCAGTCCTGGGACCTGGTCAAGGACGGCACGCTGGTCGGCTACCAGCTGGACCGGCGCATGGCCCGGCTGACCGGGTTCGAGCGGTCCAACGGATGCGCCTACGCCGACTCGCCCGGGCACGTTCCCGTGCAGCGCATGGCCAACGTGTCGCTCCGGCCGGACCCGGCCGGGCTGTCGACCGAGGACCTGATCGGCAGCGTGGACCGCGGCATCTACGTCGTCGGGGACCGCTCCTGGTCCATCGACATGCAGCGCTACAACTTTCAATTCACGGGCCAGCGGTTCTTCCGGATCGAGAACGGGCGGATCACCGGCCAGCTGCGCGATGTCGCCTACCAGGCCACGACCACGGACTTCTGGGGTTCCATGTCGGCCGTCGGCGGTCCGCAGACGTATGTCCTGGGCGGCGCCTTCAACTGCGGCAAGGCCCAGCCGGGCCAGGTCGCCGCGGTCTCGCACGGCTGCCCGTCCGCCCTGTTCAGGGGAGTCAACATTCTCAACACCACGCAGGAGGCCGGTCGATGAGCGCCCGTACGAACAAGCCGCACGAGATCGTCGAGCGCGCCCTCGCGATGTCCCGCGCGGACGGGTGCGTCGTCATCGCCGACGAGCACTCCACGGCCAACCTCCGCTGGGCGGGCAACGCGCTGACCACCAACGGGGTCACGCGCGGACGCACCCTCACCGTCGTGGCGACCGTCGACGGCGCGCAGGGGACGGCGTCCGGGGTGGTCTCCCGCTCGGCCGTCACCGCGGACGAGCTGGAGTCGCTGGTCCTGGCCGCGGAGGCCGCCGCGCGCGGCGCGGGCCCCGCCGAGGACGCGCAGCCGCTGGTGACGGGGGTGACGCAGTCCCCGGACTTCACGGAGCCGCCCGTGGAGACCTCCTCCGCCGTGTTCACGGACTTCGCGCCGGCGCTCGGCGAGTCCTTCGCACGCGCGCGTGCGGGCGGCCGCGAGCTGTACGGCTTCGCCAACCACGAACTCGTCTCGACGTATGTCGGCACGTCGACCGGGCTGCGGCTGCGCCACGACCAGCCGAGCGGCACCCTGGAGCTCAACGCCAAGTCCCCGGACCGCCTGCGCTCGGCGTGGGCGGGACGTTCGACGCGGGACTTCAAGGACGTCGACCCGGCGGCGCTGGACGCCGAGCTGGCGCAGCGGCTGGCCTGGGCGAAGCGCAAGGTCGAGCTGCCCGCGGGCCGGTACGAGACGCTGCTGCCGCCGACCGCGGTCGCGGACCTGCTGATCTACCAGATGTGGTCGTCGACGGCCCGGAACGCGGCCGAGGGCCGCACGGTCTTCAGCAAGCCCGGCGGCGGCACCCGCGTGGGCGAGCGGCTCTCCCGTCTGCCGCTGGCCCTGCGCAGCGACCCGAACGAGCCCGGCCTGGAGACGGCGCCCTTCGTGATCGCGCACTCCTCCGGCGACGCCGCGTCGGTCTTCGACAACGGGCTGCCGCTGACGGCCACCGAGTGGATCGGCGACGGAGAGCTGAGGCGTCTGACGACCACCCGGCACAGCGCGGCCCTGACCGGCCTCCCGCTCGCCCCGGCGATCGGGAACCTGATCCTGGACGGCGGCTCCGACCGCTCCCTGGAGGAGATGGTCGCGGACACCGAGCGCGGACTGCTGCTGACCTGTCTCTGGTACATCCGCGAGGTCGACCCGGCGACGCTGCTGCTGACCGGACTGACCCGGGACGGCGTCTACCTCGTGGAGAACGGCGAGGTCACCGGGGAGGTCAACAACTTCCGGTTCAACGAGTCCCCGGTCGACCTGCTCGGGCGGGCCGAGGAGGCCGGGCGCACGGAAAAGACGCTGCCGAGGGAGTGGAGCGACTGGTTCACTAGGGCTGCGATGCCGGCCCTGCGGGTGCCGGACTTCAATATGAGCTCTGTCAGCCAGGGCGTATAACCTCGTAGCCGGTGGTCGTTCGACCGCCGCCGACGTCATCCAGGGCCATCCAAGGTCATCCAAGGAGATACGAGAACCGTGACGGACATCGTCGACGAGCTGAAGTGGCGCGGGCTGATCGCCCTCTCCACGGACGAGGACGCATTGCGCAAGGCGTTCGCGGACGGTCCCGTCACGTTCTATTGCGGCTTCGACCCGACCGCGCCCAGCCTGCACCTCGGCAACCTCGTGCAGATCCTGACGATGCGCCGCATCCAGCAGGCGGGCAACCGCCCGCTGGGCCTGGTCGGGGGTGCCACGGGCCTGATCGGCGACCCCAAGCCGACCGCGGAGCGCACGCTGAACGACCCCGAGGTCGTGGCCGGCTGGGTGGCGCGGCTGCGCGGCCAGATCGAGAAGTTCCTCGACTTCGAGGGCCCGAACGCCGCGACCATGGTCAACAACCTGGACTGGACCCAGGGCCTGTCGGCCATCGACTTCCTGCGGGACATCGGCAAGCACTTCCGGGTCAACAAGATGATCGCGAAGGAGGCCGTCTCCCGGCGGCTGAACTCGGACGCGGGCATCAGTTACACCGAGTTCAGCTACCAGATCCTTCAGGGCATGGACTTCCTGGAGCTGTTCCGGAGGTACGGCTGCACGCTCCAGACCGGTGGCAGCGACCAGTGGGGCAACCTCACGGCGGGTGCGGACCTGATCCACAAGGTGGAGCCGCATGTCCCGGTGCACGCGCTGGCCACGCCGCTGATCACCAAGGCGGACGGCACCAAGTTCGGCAAGACGGAGTCCGGCACGGTCTGGCTCGACCCGGAGCTGACCACGCCGTACGCCTTCTACCAGTTCTGGCTGAACGCCGACGACCGTGACATCTCCAAGTTCCTGCGCATCTTCAGCTTCAGGTCCCGTGAGGAGATCGAGGAGCTGGAGCAGCAGACCGAGGAGCGTCCGCAGGCCCGTGCCGCGCAGCGCGCACTCGCCGAGGAGCTGACGACGCTGGTCCACGGCGCCGAGCAGACGGCCGCCGTGACCGCCGCGTCCAAGGCCCTCTTCGGCCAGGGCGAGCTGGCGGACCTCGACGCGACGACGCTGGCCGCGGCCCTCTCCGAGGTGCCGAACGTGCAGGTCTCCGAGCTGCCGACGGTCGTGGACCTGTTCGCCGAGGTCGGCCTTGTGGCCAGCAAGTCGGCCGCGCGTCGCACGGTGAAGGAGGGCGGCGCCTACGTGAACAACGCGAAGGTCACCTCCGAGGACGCGGTGCCCTCCCAGGAGGACCTGCTGCACGGGCGCTGGCTGGTGCTGCGCCGCGGCAAGAAGAACCTGGCCGCGGTCGAGGTCACGGGCGCCTGAAGAGGGGCGTTCCCGTCGGGGAACGCCCCTCTTCTCTCGGTGCTTCAGACCCTCTCCCGGCGTCTGCCCTTCGTCGACATGTACGCCATCTCGCCGAGGAAGACGAGGACGACCGCGGCGGCGAGCTGCAGACCGTGCCGGCCCCAGTCGATCCCCCGGGTCTCCGCGATCCCGATGGCGCGGGCCACGGCGTTGCCGACGATGCCGCCGATCATGCCCATGATGGTGGTCAGCCAGAGCGGGCTGTGCTGTCTGCCCGGCAGGATGAGCTTGGCCAGCAGACCCAGGATGAATCCGACGATGATCGCCCACAACCAGCCCATGGCTGCCTCCTCGTACGGCTCGACGCGAGCGGTACGCCCAGTCTCGGGGGGTCCGCCATACGGCGCATGTCGGGTGCAGCCGTACGCGCGAGTGCGCAGCGCGTACGCCCAGGCAGGGTGCCCCCGGTCTCGTGGCCGCCGCAGGCGCGGCGTAACGTGGTGAGTGTTCGGGCTCGGCCCCTGACCGGCTACGGACCAGGTACGGGCCGGGGAGGGTCCGATGCAGGCGGGTGGTGGAATGTGATGCGGAAGCTGCACAGCGGTGAGCAGACCCAGGTGTACCGGATCACGGGCGCCCGGCAGGGACTGGCGGCGGACGTACGCGGCCGGCAGCGTCGCTATGTCATCTCCATGAGCATCCGCACGGTCGCGGTGATCCTCGCCGCCACGCTCTGGAACGTGGAGCGGCCGTTCGCCGTCGTCGCGCTGGTCCTGGGGGCGGTCCTGCCCTATGTCGCGGTGGTCGTCGCGAACGCGGGCCGGGAGAACGCGCCGTCGCTGCCGTCGTCGTTCCTCAACGTCCCGGTGCGCCCGATGATCACGCCGCCCGACGCGGGCAAGCACACGGAATCCGTCCCGGAGGAAGAGCCGGCCGAACCCTCGGCCGACGCCCGGGAAGAGCCGCGCGAGCGGGCCTGAGCACGGCGGGCGCCGGATACGGAATTCCGCCCTTCGCGAAGCTCAAGAAAAGCTCAGGACAATCATGTTGTTCCGGTGCCGGGCACCGGGTCACCCGTGACATACTTCGTACGCGCTCCGCATCCCCCGTCGGAGCGAAAGACCGACGCCGGGCAGCTCCCCCCGTGGCTGCTCGGCGTCGCCTTTCGGTGCCGTCGCGCTGTCACGTGTCGACCGGCTCATGGAGCGCGCGCGGGAGCACGTTAGGGTCGGGCATGTGATGCTCCCTGATCCCGACTCCCCCATCTGCTCCGCCAAGGGCTGCCGAGCCGCCGCCGTGTGGGTGCTCGCCTGGAACAACCCGAAGCTGCACACACCGGAGCGCCGCAAGACCTGGCTGGCGTGCGATGAGCACCGCGAGTATCTGTCGAAGTTCCTGAGCGTACGAGGGTTCCTCAAGGACGTCGTGGCGCTCGCGGAGTGGGAGTCCCCCGAGAGCGGCCCCTCGGCGGGCTGAGCACCCATTTGCGCGGGGCCCTCAGCCGCCGATCGCGGACATCGGCCGCTCCGGCTGCAGGAACGAGGGGTCGTCCAGTCCCGAGCCCGCCTTCTTGCCCCACATCGCGAGGCGCCAGATGCGGGCGATCTCCTCGTCGGGGGCGCCCGAGCGCAGCGCCGCGCGCAGATCGGTCTCCTCGGTGGCGAACAGACAGGTGCGTATCTGGCCGTCGGCTGTCAGCCGGGTGCGGTCGCAGGCCGCGCAGAAGGGCCGGGTGACCGAGGCGATCACGCCCACGCGATGCGGGCCCCCGTCGACGATCCAGCGCTCGGCCGGAGCCGAGCCCCGCTCCTCGGCACTCTCGGCGGTCAGCTCGAAGCGGGTGCGCAGGGAGGCGAGGATGTCCCCCGCGGTGACCATGCCCTCGCGCTTCCAGCCGTGCTGGGCGTCCAGCGGCATCTGTTCGATGAAGCGCAGCTCGTACCCCTCGCGGACCGCCCAGGCGAGGAGGTCCGGTGCCTCGTCGTCGTTGAGCCCCGGCATCAGGACGGTGTTGACCTTGATCGGGACGAGGTCCGCCTCGTGCGCGGCCCGGAGGCCGTCGATGACGTCCCGGTGGCGGTCCCGGCGGGTGAGCGCCTTGAAGACGTCGGGGCGGAGGGTGTCCAGGGAGACGTTCACCCGGTCCAGGCCCGCCGCCTTCAGGGCCGCGGCCGTGCGCTTGAGGCCGATGCCGTTGGTGGTGAGGGATATCTGGGGCCGGGGATCCAGCGCGGCGACCCGCTCCACGATGCCGACCAGGCCGGGGCGCAGCAGCGGCTCGCCGCCGGTGAAGCGGACCTCCTCGATCCCGAGGGTGGTGACCGCGATGTCGATCAGGCGGACGATCTCGTCGTCCGTCAGCAGATCGGGCTTGGCGAGCCACTGCAGGCCCTCCTCGGGCATGCAGTAGGTGCACCGCAGATTGCACCGGTCGGTCAGGGAGACTCTCAGGTCGGTGGCCACCCGGCCATAGGTGTCGATGAGCACGGGGCCCCCTCCCTCGTCGCGGATCACTCTTCCGTCAACTGCGAGCCTACGCGACGGCGCAGACAACGGCAGCGGCCCGATCCCATGCGGTGCGCGACGGCCGTGTCGCGGATGGAGCTCTCCGCGACACGGCCTCGGCGGGCGGTCAGTGCGCCCCGGTGCCGGTCAGGGACCGTACCTCCAGCTCCGCGTACTTGCCGGGGTCCGGCTGCTCCTTGGACAGGAGCGTGCCGAGCCAGCCCAGCAGGAAGCCGACCGGGATGGAGATGATCCCGGGGTTCTCCAGCGGGAACCACTGGAAGTCGGCGTGCGGGAACATCGACGTCTCCTTTCCGGAGACCACCGGCGAGAACAGCACCAGGCCGACGGCGGTCACCAGGCCGCCGTAGATCGACCACAGGGCGCCGGCGGTGGTGAACCGCTTCCAGAAGAGGCTGTAGAGGATCGTCGGCAGATTGGCGGAGGCGGCGACCGCGAAGGCGAGGGCGACCAGGCCCGCCACGTTCAGGTCGCGGGCGAGGGCGCCCAGGGCGATGGAGACGGCGCCGATGCCGACCGTCGCCCAGCGGGCCGCGTTCACCTCCTGTTTCTCGCTCGCCTGCCCCCTCCTGATGACGTTCGCGTAGATGTCGTGCGCGAACGAGGAGGACGAGGCGAGGGTCAGGCCCGCGACCACCGCGAGGATCGTGGCGAAGGCGACCGCGGAGATGGAGGCGAGCAGGATCGCCCCCCAGTCGGAGTGCGTGCCTCCCAGATGCAGGGCGAGCAGGGGCGCCGCCGTGTTGCCCGCCTTGTTGGAGGCGATGATCTCGTCGGGCTTGATCAGGGCGGCGGCACCGAAGCCGAGGGCGAGGGTCATCAGGTAGAAGGCGCCGATGAGGCCGATGGCCCAGTTCACCGACTTCCGGGCGGCCTTGGCGGTGGGCACCGTGTAGAAGCGGATCAGGATGTGCGGCAGGCCCGCGGTGCCGAGGACCAGGGCGATGCCCAGGGAGAGAAAGTCCAGCTTGCTGGTGCCGGTGGCGCCGTACTTCAGTCCGGGCTCCAGGAAGGCCGACCCCTTGCCGCTGTTGCTCGCGGCCTTGCCGAGCAGGTCCGAGAGGTTGAAGTGGAACTTCAGCAGCACCAGGAAGGTCAGCAGCAGGGCGCCCAGGATCAGCAGGACGGCCTTGACCATCTGCACCCAGGTGGTGCCTTTCATGCCGCCGACGGTGACGTAGACGATCATCAGGACGCCGACCAGGGCGACGATGCCGACCTTGCCGCCGTCGCTGGTGATGCCGAGGAGCAGGGAGACCAGGACGCCCGCTCCCGCCATCTGGGCCAGCAGGTAGAAGATCGACACCACGATCGTGGAGGTGCCGGCCGCGGTGCGGACCGGGCGCTGGCGCATGCGGTACGCGAGGACGTCGCCCATGGTGTACCGGCCGGAGTTGCGCAACGGCTCGGCGACCAGCAGCAGGGCCACCAGCCAGGCGACCAGGAAGCCGATGGAGTACAGGAAGCCGTCGTAGCCGAAGAGGGCGATGGCGCCCGCGATCCCGAGGAAGGACGCGGCGGACATGTAGTCGCCGGAGACCGCGAGTCCGTTCTGGAAGGCGGTGAACTGGCGGCCGCCCGCGTAGAAGTCGGCGGCGCTGCGGGTCTGGCGGCCCGCCCAGACTGTGATGACGAGGGTCGCCAGGACGAAGACCGCGAACAGCGTGATGATCAGCGGTCGGTGCTCGCTCGCCTCACCGGCGGCCAGGACGAGGTCCGGGCTCATGCGCCGCCCTCCATCCGGGACTTGATGGCCTCGGCCTTGGGATCGAGCTGGGCGGCGGCGTGGCGCGAGTACCACCACGCGATCAGGAACGTGGTGAGGAACTGGGCGAGGCCGAGCACCAGGGCGACGTTGACGTTGCCGAAGAGCTTGGTGCCCATGAACCCGTCCGCGTAGTTCGACAGCAGCACATAGGCCAGGTACCAGGCGATGAACGCCACGGTCAGCGGAAAGGCGAACGAGCGGTGGGAGCGGCGCAGTTCACCGAACTCGGCGCTCTCCTGGACCGCGATGAACGCGTCGGTGGACGGAAGACCTGTTCCGGTCTTGGAGGGGGGAGGTGCGTCGGTGGCCACGATGTCTCCTCGCATTGCGGACCTCATAGTGACGCGGGTCACATCACCGAATGCGAACGTAACGCTCCGATGTGTGATCCGACAGGGGGCGGTGACCGCCGGGGTGCCCCCTGCCCGAGGTCACGGCGCGACTCATGGGCCGGTTCAACTCTCTTGGTTTCTTTTTTACGTGGTCTCCGCAATCTCATTGCCCACCGGTCGGGACCCGGATAGCGTCGCACTGCACCACCCGTCATGTACCTGCCGGGATGCCACCGCGTTCCGGCACGTTCACGTTTCCGGATGATGTGGAGATCCCATGGCTCATCTGCGTTCCAGACGCCGGCTCGCCCTCGCCGTGCCGGCCGTGCTGTCGCTCACCGCCTCTCTGGGCTTCCTGCCGAGCGCCGCGTCGGCCGCCGCCCCGCGCACCGACACCGTGGCACGGACCGCCGACGCGCCCGAACTCGCCTACGTCGTCAACACCCGGACGGACCGTCACACGCTCACCTCGGTGCAGCGGGCGATCACCGCGGCGGGCGGCACGATCGTGGTGACGTACGACAGGATCGGTGTGTTCGTCGTCCACTCCGCGAACCCCGACTTCGCCAGGACGCTGCGCGGCGTGCGCGGGGTGCAGTCCGCGGGCGCGACCCGGACCGCCCCGCTGACCGCGGCGGGCACGACGGACGAGGGCGCGGCCCAGTACCTGACGAAGACGCAGGCGGCGAAGGCCGCGAGCGCCTCGGCGAGTGCGGGCGAGAGCGAGCCCCTCGAAGCCGACCAGTGGGACCTGCGCGCCATCGGCGCCGACAAGGCCGCGAAGATCAACCCCGGCAGCCGCGAGGTCACGGTCGCCGTCATCGACACCGGGGTCGACGACACCCACCCGGACCTCGCCCCCAACTTCTCCGCGTCGCAGTCCGCGAACTGCGTCGGCGGCAAGGCGGACACCTCCTACGGCGCCTGGCGGCCCGCGAAGCCCGATCACTACCACGGCACGCATGTCGCGGGTGAGATCGCGGCGGCCCGCAACGGCATCGGCGTCGCCGGTGTCGCGCCGAACGTCGAGGTCTCCGCGATCAAGGTGGCCGACCCGGTCAACGAGCTGTTCTACCCCGAGAGCGTCGTCTGCGCGTTCGTGTTCGCCGCCGACCACGGCGTGGAGATCACGAACAACAGCTACTACGTGGACCCGTGGCTCTACAACTGCATGGACGACCCGGACCAGCGGGCCATCGTGGACGCGGTCGACCGGGCTCAGCGGTACGCCCAGCACAAGGGCACCCTCAGCATCGCCTCCGCGGGCAACTCCAACGACGATCTCGACTCCCACTCCCTGGTCGACGCCTCCAGCCCGGACGACTCCACCGCGACGACCCGCACGGTCGACCCGCACGAGTGCTTCGACGTGCCGACCCAGCTGCCGGGTGTGGTCACGGTCAGCGCGACGGGTGTCACGAAGGCCAAGTCGTACTACTCCAGTTACGGCGACGGCGTGATCGACGTGGCAGGGCCGGGCGGTGACAAGTACCAGATCCCGGACACCCCGTCGAAGAACGGCCGCATCCTCTCCACCATGCCGGGCGGCCAGTACGCCTATCTGCAGGGCACCTCGATGGCGTCGCCGCACGTCGCGGGCGTGGCCGCGCTGCTGAAGTCGGCCCATCCGCGGGCGACTCCGGGCCAGCTCCAGGCACTGCTCAAGGCGCAGGCCGACAACCCCGGCTGCCCGGCCGGCCCCTACGACGGCAACGGCGACGGGGTCGTGGACGCCACCTGCGTGGGCGGCAAGCGCGTGAACGGGTTCTACGGCTTCGGCATCGTCAACGCGCTGCGCGCGGTCAAGTAGCCCTCTACAGCGCGAGTTCGCCGAAGGGCGCGGGCTTCCGCGCCGTCGACGACAGGCCCCGGTGAAGCCGCCGCACCGGGGCCTGTCCCGGCGCCCTCTGGCCATGATCCAGTACACCGGGCATAGTCCGTCCATGACCGATACGGACGTGGCATGGGCGGCACTGGGCGGGGACCCCGCACTGGTGCACAGGATCTCGAACGTCGTACGCGAGGGGACGCTGCCCTCGACGCTGCCGGTACGCGAGGTGGCGCGGGCCTGTGTCGGGGTCTGCGCGCTGGCCGCCGCCGAGTGGGGCGCCCGGCGGGCCGGGCTGCCGGACGTGCCCGAGGTACGCGTGGACGACGGGGCCGTGGCCACCGCCTTCCACAGCGAGCGGCAGCTGCGGGTCGACGGCCGCGCCCCGGTCAACTTCGCACCTCTGTCCCGGTTCTGGCGCGCGACGGACGGCTGGGTGCGCACGCACGCCAACTATCCCCATCACCGCGCGCGGCTGCTCGGCGCTCTCGGACTGGCGGCGGACGCGTCCGTGGACATCGTGGCCGCCGCGATCGCCGAGCGGTCGGCCGTCGAGGTGGAGGACAGCGTCTACGCGGCCGGAGGGCTCGCGGTCGCATTGCGCACGCCCGGGGAGTGGGCGGCGCACGAGCAGGGGCGCGTAGTGGCCGCGCAACCATTGGTGGGCCGTGAGCGGCTCGACAAGGCGCCTGTACGCCCCCTCGTCCCGCTCGTACGCTCCGCCGCCGAGCCGCTGCTCCCCGCCGCCGGTCTGCGGGTGCTCGACCTCACCCGGGTCATCGCCGGCCCCGTGGCCACCCGCACGCTGGCGCTGCTCGGCGCGGACGTGCTGCGGATCGACAGTCCGCAGCTTCCCGAACTCCCCGATCACCACGCCGACATGAACTTCGGGAAGCGCTCCGCCGCCCTCGACCTGGCGGCGCCCGCCGACCGGCGGGCCTTCGAGGAACTGCTGGCCGAGGCGGACGTGGTCGTCACGGGCTACCGGCCCGGCGCGCTCGACCGCTGGGGGCTCACCGCCGGGCAACTGGCCGAGCGGCGGCCGGGACTCGTCGTGGCGCAGCTGTCGGCGTGGGGGGCGTACGGGCCCTGGGGCGGGCGACGGGGCTTCGACAGCCTGGTTCAGGTCGCCACCGGGATCGCGGTGACCGAGGGGTCGGTGGAGGAGCCGGGTGCCCTGCCCGCCCAGGCGCTGGATCACGGCTCGGGGTATGTGCTGGCCGCGGCGGTCCTGCGGTCGCTCACCGAGCAGACGGAGGAGGGCGGCACCCGGGTCGTACGGCTGGCACTGGCACGGACGGCGGCCTGGCTGACGGACGGCAGGGACCGGGCGGCCGAGCGCACCGGGGCCGGGTACGACGGCCCGGCGGTCGCGGCGGCGTACGACGGCCCGGAGCCCTGGCTGGCGGAGACCGACAGCGCCCTGGGACGGCTGCGGTACTCCCTGCCACCGGTGCACTTCACGGACGGACCGTCCGACTGGACACGGCCGCCCGGGCAGTGGGGGCAGGATCCGGTCCGGTGGGCCACGGCGGCGTCGGCGGGCTGAACGAGCCGGAGACGGGACCGGGCGCCGGGGCATCGGGCGGCGCCCGGGCGGGGGCGTGTCGCCGGAATGCCGCTCCCCTACTTGCCGCACGCGGTCGTGCCCACCGGCGATCTGATCCCGCACCGGCTCTCCGGGATCGACGTCGGCGGGCTGTACGGGACCCGGGACGGCCTGCCGGCCCTCCTGGAGGTCGACGCGTTCCTCGCCGCCGGGCTGTGCGCGCTGCCCCGGCGGCCGTGGCCGCTCGCCGCGGTCGCCGTCGCCGAGACGCCGTGCGCTCCCGGCGGAACCGAGCCCGCTGCTCGGCTTCGCACCGACCCTCGTCCACCTCGGGTGCGCGTCCCTGTGGGCGGGGTCTGGCGCATGTGCTGCGGACGCTGCGGCACATGCCCCCGGGAGGCGGGCGCCGCGCTGCTGGGGCGCTACGCGCGCGTGGCGGCCGCCCTGCTCGCCGCGATCACCGCGACGGGGGTCCGCAGTTCACTGCGCCGGATGCCGCCGGACAGGCTCCCCGACCGGCTGACGTCCACGGCGTACTGCCGCGCCCTGCTCGCCGAGGTGCTGCTGGTGGCCGTGGTCGCCGTACTCGCCCTGAGCGCGCGGCGGCGGCTGCGGCGCGCGCCCGGCCCGCTCGGCGCCGCCACTCCCGCGCGTGCGGAGGTGGCGGCGCCGGGCCTGGTCGTCGCGGTGTCCGGACCGCTGACGGCGCTGCCGCTGCCGATCCGCCGCTCGTGATCAGCCGGCCGTGACGAGCACCTTCAGCGCCGTGCGCTGGTCCATCGCCTGGTAGCCCTCGGGCACGCCTTCCAGGCCGACCGTCCGGTCGAAGACCGGCGAGGGGTCGATGGTGCCGTCGAGGATGTCCGGGAGCAGCTCGGGGATGTACGCGCGCACCGGCGCGACGCCGCCGCGCAGGGCGAGGTTCCGGTCGAACATGATGCTCAGGTCGAGGCCGGTGCCGCTGCCGTGCGGAACACCGACGAAGCCGATGGCGCCGCCGTCGCGGGCGATGTTCACGGCGGTCCGCATCGACTGCTCGGTGCCGACGGCCTCGACGACGGCGTGCGCGCCCTGACCTCGGGTCAGTTCCCGAACGGCTTCCACGGCTTCGTCGCCGCGCTCGGCGACGACGTCGGTGGCGCCGAAGCGGCGGGCGATGTCCGTACGGACCTGGTGGCGGCCCAGTGCGATGATCCGCTCGGCGCCGAGCCGCTTGGCGGCCAGCACGGCGCACAGGCCGACGGCCCCGTCACCGACCACGGCGACCGTGGCGCCCGGGCGGGCGCCCGCGCCGAGGGCGGCGTGGTGGCCGGTGCCCATGACGTCGGAGAGCGTCAGCAACGCGGACAGCAGACGGTCGTCGGAGGCGGCCTCCCTGGGCAGCCGGACGAGGGTGCCGTCGGCGAAGGGCACGCGCACGGCCTCGCCCTGGCCGCCGTCGTAGCCTACGGAGCCCCAGAAGCCGCCGTGCTCGCAGGAGGTGTTCAGTCCCTCGCGGCAGTAGTCGCAGACGCCGTCTGACCACATGAAGGGCGCGACGACGAGGTCACCGCGCCGGACGCCGGTGACGTCGGAGCCGGTCTCCTCCACGAAACCGAGGAACTCGTGCCCGATCCGCTGTCCCGGCTGCCGGACGGCCTCACCGCGGTAGGCCCACAGGTCGCTGCCGCAGATACAGGCCCGCAGCACACGGACGACCGCGTCGGTGGGCTCCTGCACCACGGGCTCGGGCACGTCCTCCACCCGCATGTCGAAGGGGGCGTGGATGGTGGTGGCGCGCATGGCGAGGATCCTTCTCGTGCGATCGTTCGGGGTGCGCTCGGGGGGTGGTCGAGCGCACTTCACGGTACGCCGTGACGGTCTTCGGTCGCGCGCCGAGGGGGCCTCGGACCAGCGCCGCCGCAACGGCGGAGACAGCCCGTGCCGGGGGGTGGACCCCCTCACACCCCCGCCGCGCCCAGCAGCGCCCCAGCCGCATAGGTGACCCCCATCGCCAGCGCCCCGCCCGCCACGTTCCGCAGCACGGCGCGGCGGGGCCTCGCCGCGCCGAGGCGGGCGCTGGTCCAGCCGGTGACCACCAGGGCGGCCAGGACGGACAGGACCGTCACCGGGAGCCGCCAGACCATGGGCGGCAGCACGATGGCGAGCAGCGGCAGCAGCGCGCCCACCGTGAAGGCGAGGAAGCTGGCCCATGCCGCGTGCCACGGGTTCGCCAGCTCGTCGGGGTCGATGCCGAGCTCCACGCGCGCGTGGGCGCGCAGCGCGTCCCGTGCCGTCAACTGGGCGGCGGCCTCACGGGCCACCTCCCGCGTGAGGCCCCGGCGCTCCAGCAGTTCGGTGAGCTCCGCCAGCTCCGCCTCCGGCTGCTCCGTCAGCTCCCGCCGCTCCAGGGCCAGCGCCGCCTTCTCCGAGTCCCGCTGCGTCGAGACGGACACGTACTCGCCCGCGGCCATCGACATGGACCCGGCGAGCAGACCCGCGAGCCCGGCCGTCAGCAGCGCCCCGCGGTCGGTGGTGGCGCCCGCGACGCCGACGACGAGTCCCGCGGTGGAGACGATGCCGTCGTTGGCGCCGAGCACCGCGGCCCGCAGCCAGTTCAGCCGCGAGCCGAGCGCGCCCGCATGGGCCTCGTCGTGTGCCGGGCCGCCCATGGGCGCTCCACCGGATACCGCATCGCTCACGCCGGGAGGGTCTCATTCCGGGCGGGAAGGGACAGCGGGCCACGCCGACGGGCGCAAGGAGGATTCCGGTGCCGTCGTCCGCACCGGCCCGAAGGCACGGCGAAGCGGGCGGCGGCGCACCGGAGTTCTGGGGATCCGTGTGCAGCTCCCCGCTCACGACACGCCCTGCCGACGCCCTGCCGGCCGACCGGGGGCGAACTCCGATGAGGGGCCGCGGGGTTGTGCGCACCCCCGCGCGCAGGGTGCGCGAAGGGCCCCGCCGGGCCGGGCAGGCGCGCTGGTGTCAGCCGCGGCCCGTATCCTCAGTGACCATGCTCGAAGACCAGACGACCGCAGCGTCCTCCCCCACACCGTGGCCGGCCGCGTATCCGAAGGGATACGCGGTCGTTGACGTGGAGACCACCGGCCTGGCCCGGGACGACCGGATAATCTCCGCGGCCGTCTACCGCCTGGACGCACGCGGCGAGGTCGAGGACCACTGGTACACGATGGTCAACCCGGAGCGCGACCCGGGCCCGGTGTGGATCCACGGTCTGACGAGCGAGATGCTCGAAGGCGCCCCGCTCTTCGGGGACATCGCCGAGGAGTTCGCCACTCGGCTCGCGGACCGGGTGCTCGTCGCGCACAACGCCGTCTTCGACTGGCAGATGATCGCGCGGGAATACGCGCGTGCGCGAGGCGAGGCGCCGGTGCGTCAGCGACTGTGCACCATCGCGCTCTCCAAGGAACTGGGCCTTCCGTTGCCCAACCACAAGCTGGAGTCGCTGGCCGCGCACTTCGGCGTGGTCCAGCAGCGCGCCCACCACGCGCTCGACGACGCCCGGGTGCTGGCGGAGGCGTTCCGGCCCAGCCTGCGGGCCGCCGCGGCGGACGATCTGCGGCTGCCGTTGCAGGAGTGCCGGGCGCTGACCGAATGGGCGGACCGGCCCGCGCCGCTCATCGGACAGCAGCCGGGCGGCTACGGCGGCTACCGGCCGAGCAGCTGGCGCCCCTCCCGTAAGAGGCCCGCATGCCCCTTCCCCAACCCCGGGCGGTACGAAGAGGGCAGACCCCTCAAGCAGGGCATGCGAGTCGCCTTCTCCGGGGACACCTCGGTCGACCGGGAACTGCTGGAGGACCGCGCGACGGAGGCCGGCCTGCATGTCTCGACGAGCCTGTCCCGGCTGACGAGCCTGCTCGTCACCAACGATCCGGACTCGAGTACGTCCAAGGTGGTCAAGGCGCGGCAGTACGGCACACCGGTGATGGACGAGGCGGCGTTCGGCCAGCTGCTGCGAGACGTCGAGCCGGCGGCGGACAGAGCGGCCTCCGCCGCGGGGCGCGGGCCCGGCGGCCGCTGACGGACGGACCGGCGGTCGGCGTACGGGTGATTACCGTACGACTCGCCCGCCGCCCGCTCGCCCGCGCCCCGGCGACGGCTCACCCTGTGGCGCATGGCGAGATGCGAAGTGTGCGGCAATGACTATGGAATGACCTTCGAGGTGCACGCGCAGGGCGAGGTGCATGTCTTCGACTGTTTCTCCTGTGCGATCCACCGGATGGCGCCGATCTGCGAGCACTGTCGTGTGCAGATCATCGGTCAGGGTGTCGAGGCGGAGGGCCACTGGTACTGCGGAGCCCACTGCGCCCGCGCCGAGGGGAGGGTGGGGATCGTCGACCGGGTCTGAGGAGACCCCCCTCACGGCGCCCCACGTACCGAGATGTACGGTCGTGGGGTGTACCGCTTCCTGTTGTCCCGGCAATGGGTGATCCTTACCCTTGTCGCCGTCGCGCTCATCCCGACGATGATCGATCTGGGCTTCTGGCAGCTGCACCGCCATGAGCACAAGGTCGCGCTGAACAAGGTGATCACCGCCTCGCTGGCGGCGACGCCCGTGCCGGCCGAATCGCTGACCTCGCCCGGGGCCAGGATCCCGCACGACGACCTGTACCGACGGGTCACGGCCAAGGGCACCTTCGACACCGCCCACGAGGTCGTGGTGCGCCGCCGCACCAACGCCGACGGCGAGGTCGGCTACCACGTCCTGACCCCCTTCGTCCTGGACGACGGGAAGGTCCTGATGGTCAACCGGGGCTGGATCCCGGCGAACGGCGCGCAGACCGCCTTCCCCAGGATCCCCGCACCCGCGCAGGGCGAGACCACCGTCACGGGCCGGCTGATGCCGGACGAGACGACGGCGGAGAGCGGCATCAAGAACGTCCAGGGCCTGCCGGAGCGCCAGGTCATGCTGATCAGCAGCGGACAGCAGGCGCAGAGTCTGGGCAAGCAGGTCCTCGGCGGCTATGTCGAGCTGACCTCGCCCGCCCCGAAGGACGGCAGCCCCGAGCTGCTGCCCGACCCCGAGCACAGCGACATCGGCCCGCACATGGCCTACGCCATCCAGTGGTGGCTGTTCTCGGCGGGCGTGCCCTTCGGCTGGTTCGTCCTGGCCCGACGGGAGGCGCGCGACCGCACCGAGGCGGCCGAGCAGCCGGTGGAGGAACCCGAACCGGCCACGGCCTGACCGCCGCACCGGCCACGCCATCCAGGCTCCCCGGCGCGACCGCCGGAGCCTCAAGGCCGGTAGGCCGACCGGGCCACCGGCACGATCAGGCTGATTTGAGGTGCGGTGCGCCGGGAACCCGCACCCCGTGCATCCCCGGATCGAGGATTACGCGCTCATCGGCGACGAGCAGACCGCCGCCCTGGTCGGCCGCGACGGCTCCGTCGACTGGCTGTGTCTGCCCCGTTTCGACTCGCCGGCCTGCTTCGCCAGACTGCTCGGCGACGAGGAGAACGGCCACTGGACCATCGCCCCGGAGGGCGCCGGCCCCTGCACCCGCCGCGCCTACCGCCATGACACCCTCGTCCTCGACTCCGAGTGGGACACCCCCGACGGCTCGGTCCGCCTCACCGACTTCATGCCCCAGCGCGACCGCGCCCCCGACCTCGTCCGCGTGGTCGAGGGCCTCGAAGGCCGCGTCACCCTGCACGGCCGGCTCCGGCTGCGCTTCGACTACGGATCGATCGTGCCGTGGGTGCGCCGCACCGACAGCGACCGCCTGGCCATCGCGGGACCCGACGCGGTGTGGCTGCGCAGCGAGCCGGCGGTGCACACCTGGGGCCAGGACTTCGCCACCCACTCCCAGTTCACCGTCGGCAAGGGCGAGAAGGTCGTCTTCGTCCTCACCTGGCACCCCTCGCACCACCCCCGTCCCCCGCTCATCGACCCGTTCGAGGCACTGGAGAACAGCGTCGGCGACTGGCGTGCCTGGGCGGCCCGCTGCCGTTACCGGGGGCCGCACCGGGACGCGGTGGTCCGCTCCCTGATCACCCTCAAGGCCCTCACCCACGAACCCACCGGCGGTATCGTCGCCGCCCCCACCACCTCCCTGCCGGAGGCGCTGGGCGGCGTCCGCAACTGGGACTACCGCTACAGCTGGCTGCGTGACTCCACGCTCACCCTGGAGGCCCTGCTGACGGCCGGTTACCACGAGGAGGCCGAGGCCTGGCGCGACTGGCTGCTCCGCGCGGTGGCCGGTGATCCGGCGGATCTGCAGATCATGTACGGGCTGTCGGGCGAGCGGCGCATGCACGAGTACGAGCTGCCCTGGCTGACCGGCTTCGGGGGTTCGGCACCGGTCCGGGTCGGCAACGACGCGGTGCGACAGCTTCAGCTGGACGTGTACGGCGAGGTCATCGACTCGCTGTCGCTGGCCCGGAGCGCGGGCCTGCCGGTCAGGCCGCACATGTGGCGGGTGCAGTGCGCGCTGATGGAATTCGTGCGCACTGCGTGGCGCGAGCCGGACGCGGGGCTGTGGGAGGTGCGCGGCAAGCGCCGCCACTTCGTGTACTCGAAGGTCATGGCGTGGGTGGCCGCCGACCGGGCCGTCAGGGCCCTGGAGTCCGATCCCGGGCTCGAAGGCGATCTGGAGGGATGGCGGGCCATGCGGGACGAGGTGCACGAGGAGGTGTGCGCACGCGGGTTCGACCCCGAGCGCAACACGTTCACGCAGTATTACGGCTCGCGCGCGCTCGACGCCTCGCTGCTGCTGCTCCCGCGCGTGGGCTTTCTGCCCGGGGACGACCCCCGGATCGTCGGCACCATCGACGCGGTGCGCGCGGAGCTGGCGGTCGACGGCCTCCTGCGCCGGTACAGCACGGAGAACTCCGATGTGGACCCGCTGCCCGGCGGTGAGGGCGCCTTCGTCGTCTGCTCCTTCTGGCTGGCCCAGGCCCTGCACCGCGCGGGCCGCACCGAAGAGGCCCGCGAACTGTTCGACCGGCTGGTGGGGCTCTGCAACGACGTCGGGCTGCTCTCCGAGGAGTACGACCCGGCGGCCGGCCGCCAGCTCGGGAACTTCCCGCAGGCGTTCAGCCACCTCGGTCTGGTGGGGACCGCCCTCGCTCTCTACGGGGACCGGACGGCAGGATAGGGGCCATGGATCTTGGACTGAAAGACCGGGTGTACGTCGTCACCGGCGCCACCCGCGGGCTGGGCAACGCGGCCGCGAGAGAGCTCGTCGCCGACGGGGCGAAGGTGGTCGTCACGGGCCGCGACGAGCAGCGGGCCGCCGAGGCCGCGGCCGAGCTGGGTGCGAACGCGGTGGGGATGGCCGTCGACAACGCCGACCCGGCGGCGCCCGCCCGGCTGATCTCCGCCGCGCGCGAGCACTTCGGCGGCTTCGACGGCATCCTCATCAGCGTCGGCGGACCGCCGCCCGGCTATCTCGCCGACAACACCGACGAGCAGTGGACGACGGCCTTCGAGTCGGTGTTCCTGGGCGCGGTACGGCTGGCCCGCGCGGCCGCCGAGGAGCTGACCGAGGGCGGCGTCATCGGATTCGTGCTGTCCGGTTCCGTGCACGAGCCGATCCCGGGTCTGACCATCTCCAACGGTCTGCGCCCCGGACTCGCGGGCTTCACCAAGTCCATCTCGGACGAGCTGGGCCCGCGCGGCATCCGTGCCGTGGCCCTGCTCCCGGCCCGCATCGACACCGACCGGGTGCGCGAGCTGGATGCGCTCTCGGCGGACCCGGAGGCGACGCGGGCGGCCAACGAGGCCCGGATCCCGCTGCGCCGCTACGGCAGCCCGGAGGAGTTCGGCCGCGCCGCCGCGTTCCTGCTGTCACCGGCGGCCTCGTATCTGACGGGCGTCATGCTCCCGGTGGACGGCGGCTTCCGGCACGGTTTCTAGGGCGTGTTCGAACTCCCGTCGGGCACGCGGGCCTGCCCCCGGGACGCCACGACGCGCCACGCTTCCACGCCCGCCGCGTCGACCGGTCCGGTCGGCGGGCGGGCAGGGGAAACGGCCGTCGTGCCTCAGTCGCCGCTGCCGGCCAGGTCCCGCAGGCGTCGGGCCTGCGCGGCCCGCTCGGCGGCGCGCTGCTCCTCGTAGGTCCGCTCCTGGGCCCCGCGCAGCAGTGTCTTGGTCTCGATGACCGCGTTCCGGTCCGCGGCGAGCAGGGCGGATGCCAGGTCGCGCACGGTGCCGTCGAGTTCCTCCCGCGGCACGGAGATGTTCGCGAGCCCGCTGGCCACGGCCTCCTCGGCCAGGACGAAGCGGCCCGTCACACAGATCTCCAGTGCGCGGGCGTACCCGACCAGGCTCACCAGCGGATGCGTGCCGGTCAGGTCCGGGACGAGGCCCAGGCTGGTCTCGCGCATGGCGAACTGCACATCGTCCGCCACGACCCGCAGGTCACAGGCGAGCGCGAGCTGGAACCCCGCACCGATGGCGTGTCCCTGCACGGCGGCGATGGACACGATGTCGTTGCGGCGCCACCAGGTGAACGCCTCCTGGAACCCGGCGATGGCCGCGTCCAGCTCGGCGTCGCTGCTGCGCGCGAGGTCGATGAAGTTCGGCTCGCCGGGCAGCCCCTCGGGCGTGAACATCTGGCGGTCCAGCCCCGCCGAGAACGACTTGCCCTCGCCGCGCAGCACCACCACACGAACGGAACCGGGCAGCGCACGGCCGGCTTCCGCCAGCGCCCGCCACAGAGCGGGGCTCTGCGCGTTGCGCTTGTCGGGGTTGGTCAGCGTCACCGTGGCGATCGCGCCGTCGACGGTGAGCCGTACGCCGTCCGTGTAGAGGACCGGGCCGTCCTTGTCGAATTCCGGGTCGAGCGAAGCCATGCGGCGCCTCCGATGGGTGCGGTCAGGAGAGGATGTCGTACGACGACATCACATCCGTAAGTGACTGCACAGTAACCACCCGGCCGGTCACCCGACCGACCGGGTGGCCACCGTCGAAGCCGATGAGCCGCCCGGCGTCAGGCCGTCGTGGCCTTCTTGCCCCTTGTCGCCCCGCCACGCCCTCGCAGCGTGACGCCCGACTCGCTGAGCATCCGGTGAACGAAGCCATACGAGCGGCCGGTTTCCTCGGCCAGCGCCCGGATGCTCGCACCGGAGTCGTACTTCTTCTTCAGGTCTGCCGCGAGCTTGTCGCGCGCGGCGCCGGTCACCCGGCTGCCCTTCTTCAGAGTCTCGGCCACCCGTGCCTCCTCATGGGAAGTGCGCTCTGGTCTCCTCATGATCACCCCTCGGGGGCGCGATGGCCACCCATTCGGCAAGGTCCGTGCCACAAGCTTGTGACGACAGGAGCGCGTCCCCACGAGTGGAATCAGGGGTTCCGCCCGGTCGCGTCCGTACGCCCGAACGGGTTCATCCGGGAACCACCAGGTCAGCGACGCACCACGGCCGAGCCCTTGGGACAAAAGGGCTCGGCCGCGAAATGCGTGTAGGACACACCCCGGTACGAGGAGATCTCACACAGATGATGGATCACGGATCGGCCGAATGATCCATACGCAGGGGATCATCCGTGCGGTCGACCGGGGCTGACGCCCGCGGGTGCGGGCGTCAGGCGAGGGTGACGAGGTCGGCGTAGTCGGCGCCCCACAGGTCCTCGACGCCGTCGGGCAGCAGGATGATCCGCTCCGGCTGGAGCGCCTCGACCGCGCCCTCGTCGTGGGTGACCAGGACGACGGCGCCCTTGTAGGTGCGCAGCGCGCCGAGGATCTCCTCGCGGCTGGCCGGGTCGAGGTTGTTGGTGGGCTCGTCGAGCAGCAGCACGTTCGCCGACGACACCACGAGGGTGGCGAGGGCGAGACGGGTCTTCTCGCCGCCGGAGAGCACTCCGGCCGGCTTGTCGACGTCGTCGCCGGAGAACAGGAAGGAGCCGAGCACCTTGCGGACCTCGACGAGGTCCATGTCGGGGGCGGCGGAACGCATGTTCTCCAGGACCGTGCGCTCCGGGTCGAGGGTCTCGTGCTCCTGGGCGTAGTAGCCGAGCTTGAGACCGTGACCGGGCACGACGGCACCCGTGTCCGGCTGCTCCACACCGCCGAGCAGACGCAGCAGGGTGGTCTTGCCGGCGCCGTTGAGGCCGAGGATGACGACCCGGGAGCCCTTGTCGATGGCCAGGTCGACGTCGGTGAAGATCTCCAGCGAGCCGTACGACTTCGACAGGCCCTCGGCCATCAGCGGGGTCTTGCCGCAGGGCGCGGGCTCCGGGAAGCGGAGCTTGGCGACCTTGTCGGACACGCGGGCGGCCTCCAGGCCGGCCAGCAGCTTGTCCGCGCGGCGGGCCATGTTCTGCGCGGCGACCGTCTTGGTGGCCTTGGCGCGCATCTTGTCCGCCTGCGCGTTCAGCGCGGCGGCCTTCTTCTCGGCGTTCTGCCGCTCGCGCCTGCGGCGCTTCTCGTCGGCCTCGCGCTGCTGCTGGTAGAGCTTCCAGCCCATGTTGTAGATGTCGATCGCGGCGCGGTTGGCGTCCAGGTAGAACACCTTGTTGACGACCGTGTCGACCAGTTCCACGTCGTGCGAGATCACGATGAAGCCACCGCGGTAGGTCTTCAGGTAGTCGCGCAGCCAGACGATGGAGTCGGCGTCGAGGTGGTTGGTCGGCTCGTCGAGCAGCAGGGTGTCCGCGTCGGAGAACAGGATGCGGGCCAGCTCGATACGGCGGCGCTGACCGCCGGAGAGCGTGTGCAGGGGCTGGCCGAGCACACGGTCGGGCAGATTGAGCGCGGCGGCGATGGTGGCGGCCTCGGCCTCGGCGGCGTACCCGCCCTTCGTGAGGAACTCGGTCTCCTGGCGCTCGTACTGCTTCATCGCCTTGTCGCGGGTGGAGCCCTTGCCGGTGGCGATGCGCTGTTCGTTCTCGCGCATCTTGCGGATCAGCACGTCGAGGCCGCGCGCGGAGAGGATGCGGTCGCGGGCCAGCACGTCCAGGTCGCCGGTACGCGGGTCCTGGGGCAGATAGCCGACCTCGCCGGAGCGGGTGACGGTGCCCGCGGCGGGGATGCCCTCGCCGGCGAGCACCTTGGTGAGGGTGGTCTTGCCCGCGCCGTTGCGGCCGACCAGGCCGATGCGGTCGCCCTTGGCGACACGGAAGCTGGCGTTCTCGATGAGGATGCGGGCACCGGCGCGCAGCTCGATACCGGAGGCGGAGATCACGGACAGACTCCAGGGCTCGGAATCCCCCTGCTCGCAGCACGGGCGGCGGGGGAGGGTGGCGGGATGGACGGCTGAGGACGTTCCCGCCGTCTAATGCGCGAGGAGAATGGCCATGGGCCCCAGTCTAACGGTGGCGTGCAAGCGCATTTTCGTACGCGGCCCTTCGGCACTGTGATGCTCATTGCTGTGCGGTCGCCGTCCGGGGCCGGGGCGTCGGCCCGGCCGGGCGGTCTCCCGGCGCGCGGCGGGGCGTTGTCGGTGGCCGGTGCCAGACTGGATGACGGGCCGGGTCCCCGGCCGGTACTGCGGGAGGGGTGAGCGGGATGGCGGGCATGGACGGCAGGCGTCCGAGCATCTACCCGACGCTGCTGTACGCGGACGCGAAGGCGGCGATCAGACAGCTCACGGAGGCGTTCGGCTTCACGGAGCTCTCGGTCTACGAGACCGACGAACAGGACGGACAGGCCGGCTCGGTGCTGCACGCCGAGCTGGTGCAGGGCAACGGCGCGGTGATGCTCGGCTCGAAGGGCCGCGGCGGCCTCTTCGACCAGGCCATGAAGGGGGCCGGCCCGAGCGCGGTGTACGTCGTCGTGGACGACGTCGACGCCCACCACCAGCGGGCCGCGGAGCACGGCGCGGAGATCCTGATGCCCCCCACGGACCAGGAGTACGGCTCACGGGAGTACCTGGCCCGCGACGCCGAGGGCAACATCTGGAGCTTCGGCACCTACGCCCCCGACCCGACCGTCTGAGCGGCGGTCAGCTGCCCCCGGTGTGCACCTGGAACGCGGCACGGCGCACGGCCTTGGCGAGCGCCGGGTCCGGGTGCGCGGCGGCGAGCGCCACCAGGACCTGCACGGTGCGGGGATGCCCGACCGCGCGGACCTCGTCGAGGAGCGCGGGCACGGTGGCCTGCACCGCGGACTCCAGGTGGCGCACCAGGAGCGGGGCCTCGCCGTGGTCGGCGACGGCCGCGGCGGTGTCGACCCACAGCCAGGTGGCCTCCTCCCGGGTGAGCACCTCATGGGCGTCCTCCGGGTCGGTGCCCTCCTGCTCGGCGAGCCACATCAGCGCGTAGGGGCGCAGCGTGGTCTCGTCGGCGGCGGCGCGCACAGCGGACTCGGCCGGCGCCCCGACCACGCGCAGCGCCTCGAAGGCCAGGCCGCGCAGCAGGGCGTCCTCGCCTCGGGCGGCGTCCAGCAGCTCGGTGACCGCGCTGCCGACGGGCCGGGCGGCGAGCCAGGCGCGGTACTCGGCGCGGGCCGCGTTCGGGCGGAGCCCGGCGCAGCCGCGCAGCATGCCCTCCGCGTTCTGCTCGATGTTCCCGGCGGGGCTCTGCGCGGCGACGCAGATCTGCTCCAGCTTGACCCAGACCGCCCAGCTGCCGAGCGGGGTCAGGGTGGCCTGTCCGTCTGCGCAGGTCAGGGCCCCGACGGAGGCAAGCGCGTCGAGCGCCCAGTCGAGCAGCGGGGCGAGCGGGGTGTCCTCGGCCGGCTCCTGCGCGAGGCCCTGGGCCACTGCCGTCCCGGCAGCCACGGGTGTGGCGCGGAGCTGCTCCTCGTATGGGTGCGAGGCGACGGGTGGCACGTAGTCGATCTCGCACCGTTCGGTGCGCAGCTCGGTGACCCGCTGCTCGAGGAGGTCGAGGAGCTGCTCGACGGGGACGGGCCCTGCGGACAACTGCAGGAAGGAGAGCACCTGGGGCATGGCCGAGACGACCTCGGCGACGGCCGCGTGCTCCCGGTCCGCGGGCTCGGGGTAGGCCAGCGACCAGGCGTCGAAGAGGGCGACCCAGCCGCGCAGCACCGCCGAGTCGTCGCGGTTCCAGGCGCGCAGCCGCCAGCCGGGGCGGGCGATGTCGCCGTGCACCTCGACGAGACCGGACAGGCGCGCGGTGTCCCAGTCGGCGCGCACCTGAGCGTCGGTCAGGCCGAGGTCGGCGGCGGCCCGTTCGGCGGTCGTGACGGAGAGGGTGCCCCTGCCGTCGGAGGTCGCGCCGTCACGGCCCGGCCCGAGCGAGCTGTCGGCCCAGCGGGCGACGCGGGCCGCGCCGGCCAGTCGGGCACGGGCCATTCCGGCCAGCTCCGCGGGTGGGGGCGTGCCCTCGGGGGGCCGAGGGGCGGGGCGGCGCGAGCGGCCCTGGGCCACCGCTCGGGGAGCGGCGGCCAGCGGCCGCGGGCGTACGAGTCGGAGCCTGGAGTCGCGCGGGGTACGGGACGTCACAGGTGCAGTCTTCCGGTTGACGGTCCGAAAACCCAAACGGAATGTCACGGGCCGCGACAGGGCTGGCCAACGCACTGGGTCCGAAAACCGTGTGTGACCGGGCAGCCGCGCCTCAGGAGGGGCTAAGCGGAAGGGCCCCGACCGGGACGGGTCGAGGTGTCGGGGCGGGGCGGGGGCCGTCGCGGGCCATGCGGCGGCACGGGGGCGCGGGGTCACGCCGGCGAGGTCACATCAGCGGGGTGAGGAAGCGCCGCAGGGCCTCTTCGTAGGTCCTGGGGTCGGCGTTCCACATCGCGGCGTGCGGGGCCTCCCGCACGGTGTGCAGGGTGACGAGATCGGGACGGCGTTCCGCGAGACGGCGTGAGGGCGCCCAGGGCGCGACGGCGTCGTCGGGGCCGTGGAAGATCAGGGTCGGCACCGAGAGCTGGTGCGGGTCCGCGGGCCCGTGGACGTGGTCGCCGTACAGGCCGGTGCGACCCTGGGCGGCGCGGACGGCCAGCGGCAGCAGTGCGCCCGGGGTGCGGCGGGCCGCGGCCAGGGCACGCAGCGTGGCCTCCCAGTTCAGCACGGGCGAGTCCAGCACCAGCCCGCAGATCCGCCCGCGCAGCTCGGAGTACGCGGCGGCGCGCAGGGCCATGGTGGCGCCGGTGGACCAGCCGTGCAGGACCACGCGCTCGGCGCCCCGGTGCACGGCATGGCGGACGGCGGCCTCCACGTCGCGCCACTCGGTCTCGCCGAGGTGGTTCAGGCCGTCCAGCGGGCGCGGCGCCCCGGGGTCGCCGCGGTAGGCGAGGTCGAGCACCGGGAACTGGTGCCGGTTGAGGAAGTCCATGACGTTCATCGGGTGTTCCCGAGTGGCACCGAGCCCGTGCACGGTGATCACCCAGGTGTCGCGGGCACCGCGCACGAACCAGGCGGGCAGTGCCCCGAGTTCGCCGGGGATCTCGACGTCGTCGTGGCGGAGGCCGAGGGCGGCGCCCGGGTCGCCGACGTAGAGGTTCGGGGTGAGCCATGCCCGGTCGCCGGGTTCCAGCGTGCCCTTGAGCACACGTTCGAGACGGCGTACGACGGTGTCGGCGGAGCGGGAGGCGGTGTTCAGCACCGGGCCGACGATGGCGTGGGAGTCGTCGCCGGACAGGCCGTAGACACCGGGGCGCTGGGAGGCCAGGGCGCGGGTGAGCGTGATCTGCCCGGCCGCCGTGGAGTGCACGGTGAGCCGCGGTTCGGTGGGCAGCGGGCGGCCGGGCGGCGCCTTGAGTGCGGCGTTGCTGGCGAAGCGACCGGCTGCGACGCCGGCCGCGCCCGCGGCTATGGCTACGGTGGCGGCTGCGGCCGCCGCTTTCACGGTGCGCACTTGTCCAGTCTCCCGTCGCGGGTCGCCCCCGGCCAGCCGGAGGACCGCACCGCCGTGCGGGGCGCGCGGCGGTGCGGCCCCGGCAGCGGCCTCCCCGACGTGGCCTTCCTGCTACTGCTGCCCGTACCCCCGCAAGCGCTCCTCAGCCTCCGCCAGCTGTGCCCGGGTGAGGAGGGCCGGGGTGAGGCCCGGCACCGACGACGCCGTCAGCCACACCCGGCACATCCACTCCAGCTGGGCCGTGCGGTCGTACGCCTGGCCGAGCGAGGACCCGTAGGCGATCGTGCCGTGGTTCTGCAGCAGGCACGCGGTGCGGTCCGTGAGGGCGCCGAGCATGTTCTCGGCCAACTCCTCGGTGCCGTAGGTCGCGTAGGGAGCCACCCGGACCGCGCCGCCGAGCGCCCCCGCCATGTAGTGGATCAGCGGCAGCTCCGGTACCAGCGTGGAGACGGCCGTCGCGTGCACGGCGTGGGTGTGGACGACGGCCCGCGCCCCGGTGGCGCGGTAGACGGCGAGATGCATCGGAAGCTCGCTCGTCGGCCGCAGGGAGCCGAGCACCTGTCGGCCGTCGAGGCCGACCCCCACGACGTCGCCGGGCGTCAGCCGCTCGTACGGCATTCCGGTGGGTGTGACCAGGACGGTGTCGCCGACGCGTACGGAGACGTTGCCGGACGTGCCGACGACCAGTCCGTCGGCCACGGTCCGGCGGGCCGTCGCGACCAGCTCGTCCCAGGCGCGCGCCACCGTGTCCCCCGTCTCCGGCACCACCGCCCCCGCTCCCCCGCGTCCGTCCTCCCGCGCGTCCTGTGCGTCGCGTCGCTGTTCCGCCATGCCGCGATCCTCCCAGGCGGGCGTCCGGCCCACCCGCGCCCGGGCGGACCGCAGGCCGCGAGCCGTACGTCCGCAAGAGGCGCGTCCACGGGTGTACGCGGCACCCCGGGGAGACCGGTGAGGCGACCTGCTTGCGAAGATCGCCCGGTATCTTCTGGGCGGCTTGTCCGTCTTATCCGACATGTCAGCATTTCTATATCGACCATCTGACGGGTGACCAAAGTCTCTTCAACGGCCCCCGAAGCCGGGCGAGAACACCCACCAGGGGGGAGCCGGAAGCCCACCAAGGCTTACGGAGGCTGAAATTCCGGCTTTGTTCGACAACGTGACCGGCGCCACTACATCCAAGCGGAGGGGTGAGACCCGGCTTGATACACCCTCAGGTATCTCTTAGTTCATCTTCCGTTCACTCAGGTTGCCTACGGTCAACCAGCCACTGACCTCCCACAGAAGCCTGGGTAAATGGAACACATCACGCTCCTCCTCGGAATCGTGATCGTCACCGCTCTCGTGTTCGATTTCACGAACGGTTTCCACGACACTGCCAACGCGATGGCGACCACCATCTCGACCGGCGCCCTGAGGCCCAAGACGGCGGTGGCGATGTCCGCCACGCTGAACCTCGTCGGCGCCTTCCTCTCCGTCGAGGTCGCCAAGACGATCTCCGGCGGCATCATCAACGAACAGGGCATACGCGTCGAAGTCATCTTCGCGGCCCTGGTGGGTGCCATCCTCTGGAACCTGCTGACCTGGCTTCTCGGTCTGCCCTCCAGCTCCTCGCACGCGCTCTTCGGAGGTCTGATCGGCGCGGCCGTCTCCTCGGCGGGCTGGTCCGCGGTCAACGGCTCGACCATCGTCACCAAGGTCCTGATCCCCGCGGTCGCCGCACCGATCGTGGCGGGCCTCGCCGCGCTGCTGGCGACGCGCCTCTCCTACGCCATCGGCAACCGAGCCGACGAGAAGGCGACCGCCAAGGGCTACCGCGCCGGCTCCATTGCCTCCGCCGCCCTGGTCTCCCTGGCGCACGGCACCAACGACGCCCAGAAGACGATGGGCATCATCACCCTCGCGCTCGTCACCGGCGGTGTCATCGCCCCCGGTTCGAACCCTCCCACCTGGGTCATCGTCTCCGCCGGTCTCGCCATCGCGCTCGGCACCTACCTGGGCGGCTGGCGCATCATCCGCACCCTGGGCAAGGGCCTGACCGACCTGGCCCCGCAGCAGGGCTTCGCCGCCCAGACCAGCGCGGCGACCGCCATCCTCGCCTCCTCGCACATCGGCTTCTCGCTCTCCACCACCCAGGTCTGCTCCGGTGCCGTCATGGGCGCGGGCGTCGGCCGCAAGGGCGGCGTGGTGCGGTGGTCCACCGCGACCCGGATGCTGGTCGCCTGGGTGATGACCCTCCCGGCCGCCGGTCTGGTCGGCGCGGGCGCCGAACTGCTCACCAAGCAGGGCACCTGGGGCACGGTCGCCACCGGCGTGCTGCTGGTCGCCGGTGCCGGTGTCATCTGGGCCCTGGCCCGCCGGGCCCCGGTCACGATCGACAACGTCAACGACGTCGAGACGGAGCCCGCGGGCGTCGTCACGACGGCCATCGCCGCGGTGACCCCGCCGCCGGCGGGCCCGCTCACGGCGGAGGCCGTGACGGCCCCGGCGGCCGGCCCGACCGGCCCGAGGATCACCATCCCCGCCCAGTCCACCGGCTCTTCCACGGAGGCGGAGCCGACCCGCCCCGCGACGGTTTAAGGAAGCACACCCCTCATGAAGATCGACTGGGCAGCACTCGGCTCCGTCTTCGGCGTCAGTCTCGTGGTCACGGTGGCCCTGGTGAGCCTGTTCACCCTGGGCGTCGTGGGCCTCACGAAGAAGGAGTCGCCCCGGGGCGGCGGCACCCTCGCGGTCACCGGCGCGTACGCCTGCTTCGCGGCGTGCGCGGCGGCGGTGGCGTACGGGATCTATCTGATCGTGTCCTGACCGGCGCACCACGGCGCCCTCCCGGGCCTCACCTCAAGCCCCGCAGCGATCCCCGCTGCGGGGCTTGGTCTTTGGTGGGAGATGTGCCGGTTTGCTACGTTCTCCCCCGCATCGCGACCACGTCGAAAAGACAGGTGGCAGAACGCAGGTGTCTGGCCGCCCACGCCCAACTCACCTAGTCTAGGGGGCGAGTTGCTGCTCGACGTCGGCCGCCCGACCACACGAAGACGACGTGTAGCAGGGAGCGACATGGCCAGGGACATCGATCCGAGCCTGAACCGACGCAGGCTCCGCGTCGAACTACGCAAGGCGCGCGAAGGAGCCGGTCTCACCCAGCGGGAGGCCACCGACGCGCTGGAGTGGTCCCTGTCCAAGCTCATCCGGCTGGAGGCCGGGACGGTCAGTCTGAGCGTCACCGATCTGCGCGCGCTGCTCCAGCTGTACGACGTGACCGACCCCCTGCTGGTGGCCGAACTGGAAGGGGCCGCCCGCGGGTCGAAGGGACCGTCCTGGTGGGCGCCGTACAACGACATGGTGCGGGCACAGTTCGCCCAGTACCTGGGCTACGAGAGCGCCGCGACCTCGATCCGCTTCTACCACCCCTCCGTCGTCTGCCCGCTGCTGCAGATCGAGGACTACACGCTGGCCCAGCTCGCGCCCCGGGAGAACGGGGAGCTGGCCCGTCGCTCGGCGGAGCTGCGCACCACACGGCAGGAACGGATCTTCGACGGGGACAGCGGCCCGGACGTGCACATCGTCCTGGACGAGGCGGTCGTCCGACGGGTCATCGGCGGGCCGGGGGTGATGCGCCGGCAGCTGGAGCACCTCAAGACGATGGCCCGGCACCCCCGGGTCAGCCTGCGTCTGCTGCCGTTCTCGGCCGGCGCGCACTACAGCATGGGCGCCTCCTTCACCCTGCTCGGCTTCACGGACGGCGACGACCTGCTCTACCTCGAGGGCGCCACCGGCAGCGTGGCCAACCGTGACGACCTCGGTCTCACGGCCCGCTACCAGGAGTGCTTCGAGGACATCAGCACCAAGGCGTACGACGGCGACCGGATGATCGAACTGATCGACGCGGTCGAGGAGAGTCTCGGCAACAGCTGAATCCCGGGAGGGACGGCCCGGGCGGACAACGGGGAGGAATGGCCCATGGCGGTCCTCGGGTTCCTTGAGTGGTGGAGGCAGCTGCGCGCGTGCCGCTTCCCGGCCGCGGACGACTCTCCCGGCTCCCCGGCGGTATCCGCCGCCCCGCCCGATGCGGGCCCTCTCATAGAGGAGGCACACCTCATGGAGGAGGCGCACTCCCCCGGCGCGGACGGGTCAGGCCCGACCACGACCCGTCTGCTGCTCGGCACGACGTGCGGCAGCGCGCTGCTGCTCAGCATCGCCGTGTCGGCCCGGGTGGCGCCCAGGCTGGGCCCGGAGACGCTGACACCCCTGACCGAGACGGTGCTGGCAGCGCTCGGCGCGGCCGTCGTCACCGCCCTCGCCGCACGGGTCGGCCGGGCACTGCGCGGCCGCTCGGCAGCGGCGCGCGAACCGGGAGTCAGCGGGTCCCCGAGCCCCGGGGACGAACCGTCGCCGCAGCCCGGCCGCGAACGCCCAGAGCGCCGAGAACACGGCGACGTTCCATGACCGGGGTGAGGCCCCACCACAGACCGGCACAGGCCGCCGCGACGATCGTCACCACCAGCCAGACGAGGGCCCGTGCCGTCGACCCCGGCACGAGCAGTGCGGCCAGCGCGCCGAGACCCACCGCGAACACCCCCGTGGTCAGGGAGAAGAGCGTCAGCGGGACCGCCGCCGCCAGTGCGGATCGTGGAGTGTGGGATCCTCCCGCACACGCCGAAACCTTCTTGGCATCCCCCATGCCGGCTCCTCCCGCCCTCTGGACGGACTTTCAGAGACTGTCCGCTGCCCGGACTTCTCGAACTGCCTGAACTGCCTGGTCATCGAGTCCAGCCAGCAAACCACACCACGCGGTACGGCGAAAGACGAGCACCGGGCCGGTGCGCCGTTTCGAGTCACGCACCAGTACGTGCGCCCCCTCGACGGCCACTTCGACACAGTCGGTGTTGTCACCTTCCGAATGACTGCTCTTCCGCCACACACGCCCCGACGCCACCCTGCCGACCACACCGACCTCCGTCTCACCAGTCAGCGCACCGACCAGGCGTCCTCACCGCGACGCTCCCGAGCGCCGTGCCCCACCGCTGCCGGGGCAGCGGAGGCCGGCCACACCAGGGTCGTCTCCCCGCAACGAATCACCCAATGCCGCTCGTCGGCGCTCTCACGTTCGTCCTGCCGCTGTTCTTTGAGTCTTCCCAGGTTCCACGGCCGGAAAGAGAACAGAGGGCGCCGATTCGAGCGGCTGACGACATTTCAGCGATGTGGGGCTCGGCACACCGCTGCGTCGCAGGTCAAGAGCAAGTTGACGGGTGTTCGGGGAGCGTGGTGGACTTCCGGGGCCAATACGGCGGCAGGAGAGGAAGCCGGTGCGATTCCGGCGCGGTCCCGCCACTGTCACCGGGGCACCACACGCCCCGGGAGCCAGGAACTCTCACCGCCGGTCTCGTCGAGCCAGGGCGTGGACACCCTGAGTGAGGACATATCGCCATGCGCGGCTGCCGGTTGAGGTCCCGTACCCGGATCCTGCTCTCCCCCACGCTCGGCTGAGCCGATGGGTGCCGATCGCGTCTTCGCGTACGGCGCCGCCGCCGGCCTCCTGGGCGACCTGCTGCTCGGCGATCCGCGCCGGGGACATCCGGTCGCCGCGTTCGGGCGGGCCGCTGGTGCCGTGGAGCAGGTGCTGTGGCGGGACCATCGCGGGTGGGGTGCGTTGCACACCGCCGTGTGCGTGGGGGGTGCGGTGTCGTCCGCGGCGCTCGCCGCAGCGGCCGTCCGTCGCTCCCGTACCGCGTCCGTCGCCCTGACCGCCGCCGCCACCTGGGCCGTCGTCGGCGGGACATCACTGGCGCGTGAGGCCCGGACGATCGGGCACGCCCTCGCGTCCGGGGATGTCGAGGGTGCCCGTGCACGGCTGCCGCATCTGTGCGGGCGGGATCCGCAGGCGCTGGACGCCGACGGGATCGCCCGGGCCGTGGTCGAGTCCGTCGCCGAGAACACCTCGGACGCCGTGGTGGGCGCGCTGGTGTGGGGAGCCGTGGGCGGGGTGCCCGGACTCGTCGGGTTCCGGGCCGTCAACACCCTTGACGCCATGGTCGGGCACAAGTCGCCGCGCCACCGGCGCTACGGCTGGGCCTCGGCGCGTCTCGACGACCTCGCGGGCTGGCCGGGGGCCCGGCTGACCGCGCTCCTCGCGGCGGCGACGGGACCGGACCGGCGGGGAGCCCTGCGCGCCTGGCGGGCGGACGCCCGACGGCATCCGAGCCCCAACGCCGGTCCCGTGGAGGCCTCGTTCGCGGGGGCGCTCGGGGTGCGGCTGGGCGGCACGTTGTCGTACGGGGGGCGCCTGGAGCACCGGCCGCTGCTCAATGCGCCGGGGCGCGCCGTGCGTACCCACGACATCGAGCGCGCGGTGCGGCTCTCCCGCCGTGTGACCGTGCTCGCGCTGGGTGCCACCGTCGCCGGCCGCCTGGTCGGCCGGCGGTTCACCCGAGGGCTTCTCGCGAAGGGACGTACGTCATGAACGGTGGTCTCCTCGTCGCCGGCACCACCTCCGACGCGGGCAAGAGCGTCGTCACCGCCGGGATCTGCCGGTGGCTGGTGCGGCAGGGCGTCAAGGTCGCGCCCTTCAAGGCGCAGAACATGTCCCTGAATTCGTTCGTCACGCGGGAGGGCGCCGAGATCGGGCGCGCCCAGGCCATGCAGGCGCAGGCCTGCCGTATCGAGCCGACCGCGCTGATGAACCCCGTGCTGCTCAAGCCTGGCGGTGAGCAGAGCAGCCAGGTCGTGCTGCTCGGCAGGCCGGTCGGCGAGCTGAGCGCGCGCGGCTACCACGGAGGCCGGCAGCAGCGGCTCCTCGGCACGGTCCTCGACTGTCTGGCCGAGTTGCGGGGCACGTATGACGCGGTGATCTGTGAAGGGGCGGGCAGTCCCGCCGAGATCAATCTGCGGCGGACGGACATCGTGAACATGGGCATCGCGCGGGGCGCGCGGCTGCCCGTGCTGGTCGTCGGCGACATCGACCGCGGCGGGGTGTTCGCCTCCTTCTTCGGGACCGTCGCCCTGCTCTCCCGCGAGGACCAGGAACTGATCGCGGGGTTTCTCGTGAACAAGTTCCGCGGGGACGTCTCCCTGCTGGAGCCCGGGCTCGACATGCTGCACGGGCTCACCGGGCGACGGACGTACGGCGTGCTGCCGTTCCGGCACGGCCTCGGGATCGACGAGGAGGACGGACTGAGGGTGTCCCTGCGGGGCGCCGTGCGCGAGTCGGCGGTGGCCGCGCCCCTCGGCGAGGACGTGCTGCGGGTCGCCGTGTGCGCGATCCCGCTCATGTCCAACTTCACCGATGTCGACGCCCTCGCCGCCGAACCGGGCGTCGTGGTGCGGTTCGTGGACCGGCCCGAGGAGCTTGCCGACGCCGATCTCGTCGTCGTCCCGGGGACCCGGGGCACCGTCAGGGCCCTGGAGTGGCTGCGCGAGCGCGGTCTCGCGCAGGCCCTTGCCCGCAGGGCCGCCGAGGGGCGTCCGATCCTCGGCATCTGCGGCGGTTTCCAGATCCTCGGCGAGCACATCGAGGACGAGGTGGAGAGCCGCAGGGGTGACGTGGACGGGCTCGGAGTGCTGCCGGTACGGGTGCGGTTCGCCCGTGAGAAGACGCTGACCCGTCCGGCCGGCGAGGCGCTCGGCGAGCGCGTCGAGGGCTACGAGATCCACCACGGTGTCGCCGAGGTGACGGGCGGCGAGCCCTTCCTGGACGGCTGCCGGGTCGGCCAGAGCTGGGGCACGCACTGGCACGGTTCCCTGGAGTCGGACGGTTTCCGGCGGGCGTTCCTGCGCGAGGTGGCCGCCGCCGCGGGCCGCCGCTTCGTGCCGGCCGCCGACACGTCGTTCGCCGCACTGCGCGAGGAGCAGCTCGACCGGCTCGGCGACCTGATCGAACAGCACGCGGACACGGACGCGCTGTGGCGGCTCATCGAGTCGGGCGCGCCGCAAGGACTGCCTTTCATTCCACCGGGAGCGCCCGCATGAGCACAGTGTTGTTGTTGTCGACCGCCGACACCGATCTGCTGGCGGCCCGCGCCTCCGGCGCGCCCTACCGGATCGGCAACCCGGCCCGCGTGGATGTCGCGGAGGAGCTGCCGCGGCTGATCCAGGGCGCGGACATCGCCGTGGTTCGGCTGCTGGGCGGGAAGCGCGCCTGGGAGGACGGGCTCGCCGCCCTCAGGGCCGCCGGCATCCCCACCGTCCTGCTCGGCGGGGAGACCGTGCCGGACGCCGAGTTGATGGCCGAGTCGTCGGTGCCCGCGGGTGTCGTGGCGGAGGCGCTGCGGTATCTCGTCGAGGGCGGTCCCGCCAACCTCACCGAACTGGCCCGCTTCCTGTCCGACACCGTGCTGCTGACCGGCGAGGGCTTCACCGAGCCGCAGAAGATGCCCGAGTACGGCGTCCACGGGGAGCGTGCGTACTCCGAGGGCCGTCCCACCGTGGGCGTGCTCTTCTACCGCGCCCATGAACTCAGCGGGAACACCGCCTTCGTGGACACGCTGTGCGACGCGATCGAGGAGCGGGGCGCCAACGCCCTTGCGGTATACTGCGGTTCGCTCCGCGGCGCCGCCCCGGGGCTGTACGAGCTGCTCGCGAAGGCCGACGCACTCGTGGCGACCGTGCTCGCCGCGGGCGGTACGCACGCCTCTCAGGCGTCGGCAGGCGGCGACGAGGAGGCCTGGGACATCGGGGCGCTCGCCGACCTGGACGTTCCCGTGCTGCAGGGCCTGTGCCTGACCTCCTCGCGCGCCGCGTGGGAGGAGTCCGACGCCGCGCTCTCGCCCATGGACGCGGCGATGCAGGTGGCGATCCCGGAGTTCGACGGCCGCCTCGTCACGGTTCCGTTCTCCTTCAAGGAACACGGCCCGGACGACGTGCCGGTGTATGTCGCCGACCCGGAGCGGGCCGCGCGCGTCGCCGGAATCGCTGAGCGGCACGCCCGGCTGAAGCACAGGCCGAACGCCGAGAAGAAGCTCGCGCTCGTCTTCACCGCCTACCCGACCAAGCACTCGCGGGTCGGCAACGCCGTCGGCCTGGACACGCCCGCGTCGGCCGTACGGGTGCTGGACGCGCTCCGGGACGCCGGGTACGGCCTCACCGAGTACCCGTCGGACGGCGACGAGCTGATCCACCGGCTCATCGAGGCCGGCGGCCACGACGTGGAGTGGCTGACGGAGGAGCAGCTGGCCGCCGCGCCCGCGCGGGTGCCCCTGGCCGACTACCGGGCGTGGTTCGACACCCTCGACCCCGAGCTGCGGGACGCGATGCTCCAGGCGTGGGGCGAGCCGCCGGGCTCGCTGTACGTCGACGGCGACGACATCGTCCTCGCCTCCCTGCAGTTCGGGAACGTCGTCGTGATGATCCAGCCGCCGCGCGGCTTCGGCGAGAACCCGATCGCGATCTACCACGACCCCGACATGCCGCCGTCGCACCACTACATGGCGGCGTACAGGTGGCTGGAGAACTCGTTCGGCGCCGACGCGATCGTCCACATGGGCAAGCACGGCACCATGGAGTGGCTGCCGGGCAAGGGCCTCGGGCTGTCGCGCGGGTGCGCCCCGGACGCCGTCCTCGGTGAACTGCCCCTGATCTACCCGTTCATCGTCAACGACCCCGGCGAGGGCACCCAGGCCAAGCGGCGCGGGCACGCCACGGTCGTCGACCACCTCGTGCCGCCGATGGCGCGCGCCGACACCTACGGCGACCTGGCCAAGCTGGAGCAGCTCCTCGACGAGTACGCGCTCGTCTCCGATCTGGACCCGGCCAAGGCGCCCGCCGTACGGGCCCAGATCTGGACCCTGGTCAAGGCCGCGGAGCTGCACCACGACCTGCATGTGGACGAGCAGCCGGAGGACGGCGACTTCGACGAGTTCGTCATGCACATCGACGGCTATCTGTGCGAGATCAAGGACGTGCAGATCCGCGACGGTCTGCACATCCTGGGCGGCGGCCCGGTCGGCGAGCCCCGGGTGAACCTCGTGCTCGCCGTGCTGCGCGCCTCGCAGGTGTGGGGCGGGCAGGCGAACGCCCTGCCGGGGCTTCGGGCCTCGCTCGCCGCTCATTTCGGCCTGGTGGAGAAGGAGTTGCTGGCCGAGCCCGGCACGCCGGTGAAGGTGCCGGTGGAGCTGACCGACCTGGTCGAGGGCCCGTCCCGTACCGCCGCCGACGCGATCGACCTGCTGGAGCAGCTGTGCCGGCGGATCGCGGAGGGCATGGAGGAGCGTGCCTGGGACGCGGCCGCCGCGCCGGCGCTGGTGCGTGAGGTCCTGGGCACCGAACTGCCGGACGCCGTGACCGTCGTGGAGTTCGCCTGCACCGAGGTCGTACCCCGGCTCGCCCGTACCACCGACGAGATCGGGCACATCCTCAAGGCGCTCGACGGCGGCTATGTCCCGGCCGGTCCCTCCGGCTCCCCGACCCGCGGTCTCGTCAACGTGCTGCCGACCGGCCGCAACTTCTACTCCGTCGACCCCAAGGCCATTCCCTCGCGGCTGAGCTGGGAGGTCGGGCAGTCGCTCGCCGACTCGCTGGTCGCGCGCTACCTCCAGGACACCGGCGAGTACCCCCGGTCCGTCGGCCTCACCGTCTGGGGCACGTCGGCCATGCGGACCCAGGGCGACGACATCGCCGAGATCCTCGCGCTGCTCGGCTGCCGCCCGGTCTGGGACGACGCCTCGCGCCGGGTGACCGGCTTCGAGGTGATCCCCCTGGCGGAGCTGGACCGTCCTCGGATCGATGTCACGGTGCGCATCTCCGGCTTCTTCCGGGACGCCTTCCCGCATGTCGTCGGTCTCGTCGACGACGCCGTACGCGCCGTCGCCGAGCTGGACGAGCCCGCCGAGCGGAACTTCGTCCGTGCCCACGCCGACGAGGACACCGCCGAGCACGGCGACCGGCGGCGCGCGACGGCTCGTGTCTTCGGCTCCAAGCCGGGCGCGTACGGCGCCGGTCTGCTGCCGCTGATCGACGCCCGCAACTGGCGCTCCGACGCCGACCTCGCCGAGGTGTACGCGGTGTGGGGCGGCTACGCGTACGGGCGCGGGCTGAACGGGCGGGCGGCGCGCGGGGACATGGAGACCGCGTTCCGGCGGATCGCCGTCGCGGCGAAGAACGTGGACACCCGGGAGCACGACCTCGTCGACGCGGACGACTACTTCCAGTACCACGGCGGAATGGTCGCGATGGTCAGGCATCTGACCGGCGCGTCCCCCGAGGCGTACGTCGGCGACTCGGCCGTGCCCGACCAGGTGAAGACCCGCACCCTGGGCGAGGAGACCCATCGCGTCTTCCGCGCCCGCGTGGTCAACCCGCGCTGGATGGCGGCCATGCGGCGCCACGGCTACAAGGGCGCGTTCGAGATGGCGGCGACCGTCGACTACCTGTTCGGCTACGACGCCACGGCCGGAGTCGTCGACGACTGGATGTACGAGAAGCTCAGCGCGGAGTACGTCTTCGACGCCGAGAACCGCGACTTCATGAAGAAGTCCAACCCGTGGGCGCTGCGCGGCATCACCGAGCGCCTGCTGGAGGCCGCCGACCGCGGCCTGTGGGCCGAGCCCGACGCGGACACGCTGGAGCGGCTGCGCGCCACCTATCTGGAGCTGGAAGGCGACTTGGAGGGCGACGAGAAGTGAGCACCCCCTTTCCGTTCACGGCCGTCGTCGGCCAGGACGATCTGCGCCTCGCGCTGCTGCTGAACGCCGTGTCACCGGCGGTCGGCGGAGTACTGGTACGCGGCGAGAAGGGCACCGCCAAGTCCACGGCGGTCAGGGCGCTGTCCGCGCTGCTGCCGCAGGTGGGCGTCGTCGTCGGCTGCCGGTTCTCCTGCGACCCCGCCGCACCCGACCCGGTCTGTCCCGACGGGCCGCACGAGCCGGGGCCGGGCGCCCACCGGCCCTCCCGCATGGTCGAACTCCCCGTCGGCGCCTCCGAGGACCGGCTCGTCGGGGCCCTCGACATCGAACGCGCGCTGGCCGAGGGCGTGAAGAGCTTCGAGCCGGGGCTCCTGGCCCAGGCGCACCGCGGCATCCTCTACGTCGACGAGGTCAACCTCCTCCACGACCACCTGGTCGACCTGCTGCTGGACGCGGCCGCGATGGGCGCGTCGTACGTCGAGCGCGAGGGCGTCTCCGTACGGCACGCCGCCCGTTTCCTGCTCGTCGGCACCATGAACCCGGAGGAGGGCGAGCTGCGGCCGCAGCTGCTCGACCGGTTCGGGCTGACCGTCGAGGTGTCCGCCTCGCGGGAGCCCGACCAGCGCGTGGAGGTCGTACGACGGCGGCTCGCCTACGACGACGACCCCGACGGCTTCGCGGCGCGCTGGGCCGAGGAGGAGGCCGCCGTACGGGCACGGATCGTGGCGGCCCGGGAGCTGCTGCCGTCCGTGCGGCTCGGGGACGGGGCGCTGCGGCAGATCGCGGCGACCTGTGCCGCGTTCGAGGTGGACGGCATGCGCGCCGACATCGTGATGGCGCGCACGGCGACCGCGCTGGCCGCGTGGGCCGGGCGGACCGAGGTGCTCGCCGAGGACGTCCGGCAGGCCGCGCTGCTGGCGCTGCCGCACCGGCGGCGGCGCAACCCCTTCGACGCGCCGGGGCTCGACGAGGACAAGCTCGACGAGACGCTGGAGCAGTTCGGGGACGGCGACGAGGACGACGACCCGGATCCGGACGGGCCCGGCGGCGGGGGCGGGCAGCCCACGCCGGACGACGGTCCCGAGAGCGGCGGTGACACGGCCGCACAGCCCGAGGCCGGGGAGAGCGGGCAGCCGCAGTCCTCGGGCACCGGGGAACAGCAGGCCGTGCGCGCCGGGGAGCCCTTTCGCACCAAGGTGCTGACCGTGCCGGGGCTCGGCGACGGCGCCGCGGGGCGGCGTTCGCGGGCGCGCACCGAGCACGGGCGGACCACCGGGGCCCGGCGGCCCCAGGGTGCGCTGACCAAGCTGCATCTGGCGGCCACCGTGCGGGCCGCGGCACCGCACCAGCGGGCGCGGGGACGTTCGGGGCCCGGGCTCGTGGTGCGCCGGGACGATCTGCGGCAGGCGACGCGGGAGGGGCGCGAGGGCAATCTCGTGCTGTTCGTGGTCGACGCCTCCGGGTCGATGGCGGCCCGGCAGCGGATGAGCGCGGTCAAGGGCGCCGTGCTGTCGCTGCTGCTCGACGCCTACCAGCGGCGGGACAAGGTGGGTCTGGTGACCTTCCGGGGCACGGCGGCCGAGGTGGCGCTGCCGCCGACGTCGTCGGTGGACGCGGCGGCGGTCCGGCTTCAGTCGCTGCCGACGGGCGGCCGGACGCCGCTGGCCGCCGGGCTGCTCAAGGCCCATGACGTGCTGCGGGTCGAGCGGCTGCGGGATCCCGCGCGGCGCGCCCTGGTCGTGGTGGTGACCGACGGGCGGGCCACCGGGGGCGCCGAACCGGTGGCGTTCGCGGGGCGGGCGGCCTCCTTGCTGGCCGCCGAGAGCGTCGCGTCCGTGGTCGTGGACTGCGAGTCGGGGCCGGTGCGACTGGGACTGGCCGGGCGGCTCGCCGAGGAACTGGGCGGTACGGCGGTGACGCTGGACGAGCTGCGCGCGGACAGCATCGCCGGGCTCGTACGCCATGTGCAGGGGACACAGGGGACCGCAAGGAGGGCCGCGTGATGCCGCAGGGACAGCCGAGTGCCGTACCCGACGACGGACTGACGACCCGTCAGCGCCGTAACCGTCCGCTCGTCGTCGTGCACACGGGCATCGGCAAGGGGAAGTCGACCGCCGCCTTCGGGCTCGCGCTGCGCGCCTGGAACCAGGGCTGGCCGATCGGGGTGTTCCAGTTCGTCAAGTCGGCCAAGTGGAAGGTCGGCGAGGAGAACGCGCTGCGGGTGCTGGGGGCGTCCGGGCAGGGCGGGACCGTCGACTGGCACAAGATGGGCGAGGGCTGGTCGTGGGTGCAGCGGGACGATCAGACGGACAACGAGGAGAAGGCCCGGGAGGGCTGGGAGCAGGTCAAGCGTGACCTGGCCGCCGAGACGTACCGGCTGTACGTGCTGGACGAGTTCGCGTACCCGATGCACTGGGGCTGGGTCGACACCGACGAGGTCGTCGAGGTGCTGCGGAACCGCCCCGGCACCCAGCATGTGGTGATCACCGGGCGGAACGCGCCCGAGAAGCTGGTGGAGTGCGCCGACCTGGTGACCGACATGTCCAAGGTGAAGCACCCGATGGACGTGGGGCAGAAGGGCCAGAAGGGCATCGAGTGGTGATGTCCTCCCCTTCCTCCGTCCCCCGGCTGGTCGTCGCCGCGCCCTCCTCGGGCAGCGGCAAGACCACCGTGGCCACGGGTCTGATGGCGGCCTTCGCCGAGCGGGGGCTCGCCGTGTCCCCGCACAAGGTGGGGCCCGACTACATCGACCCCGGCTATCACGCGCTCGCGACCGGGCGTGCGGGACGGAACCTCGACGCGTATCTGTGCGGGCCGGAGCTGATCGCTCCGCTGTTTCTGCACGGCGCGCGCGGCTGCGACCTGGCCGTGGTCGAGGGCGTGATGGGGCTGTACGACGGGGCCGCCGGCGAAGGGGAGCTGGCCTCCACGGCGCAGGTGGCGAAGGCGCTGAGGGCGCCGGTGGTCCTGGTCGTCGACGCGTCCTCGCAGTCGCGGTCGGTGGCGGCGCTGGTGCACGGGTTCGCGTCCTGGGATCCGCAGGTGCGGATCGGGGGCGTGATCCTGAACAAGGTCGCCTCGGACCGGCACGAGGAACTGCTGCGGGACGCCCTGGACGCGTCCGGGGTGCCCGTGCTGGGGGTGCTGCGCAGGGTGGCCCAGATGGACACGCCGTCGCGGCACCTGGGGCTGATACCGGTGGCCGAGCGGCGGGCGGAGGCGGTCGGCGCGGTCGCCGCCATGGCCGCGCAGGTGCGCCGAGGCTGCGACCTGGACGCGCTGTGGGCGCTGGCGCACAGTGCGGGTGCGCTGCCGGACGAGCCCTGGGAGCCGCCGGCGTACGACACCGGCGCGCGGGAGGTGGTCGCCGTGGCCGGCGGTCCCGCCTTCACGTTCTCCTACGCCGAGCACGCCGAGCTGCTCACCGCCGCCGGGGCCGAGGTCGTCGTGTTCGACCCCCTGCGGGACGAGTGCCTGCCGGACGGTACGGCGGGGCTGGTGATCGGCGGCGGCTTCCCGGAGGTGTACGCCGCCGAGCTGTCCGCGAACGAGCCGCTGCGCAAGGCGGTGGCCGAGCTGGCGCTCGGCGGCGGGCCGGTCGCCGCCGAGTGCGCCGGACTGCTGTACCTGTGCCGGGAGCTGGACGGGCAGCCCATGTGCGGGGTGCTCGACGCGAGCGCCCGGATGAGCGAACGGCTGACCCTCGGCTACCGGGCCGCGGTGGCCGTGAGCGACAGTGTCCTCGCCGCGGCCGGGACACGGATGCGCGGCCACGAGTTCCACCGGACCGTGGTGGAGCCCGCGGCGGGGGCGGCTCCCGCCTGGGGGGTACGCGCCCCCGAGCGGCGCGTCGAAGGTTTCGTACAACAAGGTGTGCACGCCAGTTATCTGCACACGCACTGGGCCGCCGCGCCCGGTGCGGCCCGTCGGTTCGTGGAGAGGTGCCGGACGTCATGAGCAGCAGGCTGATCGGAGTCGGGGTGGGCCCCGGCGACCCCGAGCTGGTGACCGTCAAGGGCGTCAACGCGCTGCGGGAGGCCGACGTGGTCGTCGTGCCCGTGATGGGTGACGCCGAGGGACGGGACGGCGGGGAGCGCGGGCGCGCCGAGGCGACCGTGCTGCACTACGTGCCCGAGGAGAAGGTCGTCCGGGTCGTGTTCGCGCTCAACGAGCGCGGCGACCGGGCGCGGCGCGAGGCGGCCTGGGACGCGGCCGGGGAGCGCGTGGCCGGGCTTCTGGGGCGGCACTCCGCCGTCGCCTTCGCCACCATCGGTGACCCCAACGTGTACTCCACGTTCACGTATCTCGCGCACACCGTCCAGGAGTCGGTGCCGGACGTCCGCGTCGAGACCGTGCCCGGCATCACCGCCATGCAGGACCTGGCCGCGCGCTCGGGGGCCGTGCTGACCGAGGGCACCGAACCGCTCACGCTCGTACCCGTCACGGCGGGTTCCGCGGTGCTCAAGGACGCCCTCAGCGGTCCGGGGACCGTCGTCGCCTACAAGTTCGGGCGGCAGACGCACGAGGTGGCCGAGGCGCTGCGGGAGACCGGGCGCATCGGCGACGCCGTCTGGGGGGCGTCGCTCGGGCTGCCGGAGGAGACCGTCGGGCCGGCCACCGACCTCGACGAGGGTCCTCTCCCCTATCTGTCCACCCTGATCTCGCCGGCCCGCCGCGACGGCACCCGCGGCGGCAAGCTGTGACCGGCGGCAGACCGGCCCGGTCGCGGTCCCGGGGTCCTCGGGCCGCGGGCGCGGACGGCTCGCGGCGAAGGCCGCCCTGACCCCTCGCCACCCGATCACCCCCGCTGCGCGCCGGATGGGCGGCCGAGTGCGCACCCGTGTTCCGCACCGCCCGAGTTTCCGTAGGAGAGGACCGATTCCCCATGGCCGATGCCCCCACCGGCAAGGTGACCTTCGTCGGCGCCGGCCCCGGCGCCGCCGATCTGCTGACGTTCCGTGCCGCGCGTGCCATCGCCGAGGCCGACGTCGTGATCTGGGCGGCCAGCCTGGTGCAGGCGGAGGTCCTCGAGCACGCGCGCGAGGGCGCCGAGATCCTGGACTCGGCGACCATGTCCCTGGAGGACGTCGTCGCCGTGTACGAGCGGGCCCGTGCGCAGGGCCTGCGGGTGGCCCGGATCCACTCCGGCGACCCGGCCCTGTGGGGCGGTACGCAGGAGCAGCTGGACCGGTGTGCCGGGATCGGCATCGAGACCGAGGTCGTACCGGGTGTCTCCGCCTTCTCCGCCGTCGCCGCGCTCGCGCAGCGGGAGCTGACGATCCCCGAGGTCGCCCAGTCCGTCGTGCTGACCCGGCTCGGCGGTGGCAAGACGCCGATGCCGCCCGGCGAGGAGGTGCGCGAGTTCGCCCGGCACGGCACCACGATGGCGATCTTCCTGTCGGCGGCCCGCAGCGGTCAGTTGGTGCGGGAGCTGCTGGAGGGCGGCTATCCGACGAGCACCCCGGTCGTGGTCGCGTACCAGGCGACCTGGCCGGAGGAGCTGGTGGTCCGGTGCACCCTCGGCACGCTGGAGGAGACCGTCAAGGAACACAAGCTGTGGAAGCACACGCTGTTCCTGGTCGGCCCGGCGCTGGACGCGCACGGCACCCGTTCGCATCTGTACCACCCCGGTCACTTCCACGGCTTCCGCAAGGCCGATCCCGAGGCCCGCAAGGCGCTGCGCTCCCAGGGCGCGAGCACATGATCACGGTCGTCGGTACGGGCACGGGGGCGCCCCTCCCCGCCGAGGCGGTCGCCGGGGCGGACCTGGTGGTGGGCGCCCGGCGGCATCTGGCGGCGGCCCGGCTGCCCGAGGAGGCGGAGCGGATCGTCCTCGGGCCGCTGGCGCCCGCCCTCGACGCGATCGAGCGGTACCTCGACAAGGGGCGGCGGGTGGCCGTGCTCGCCTCCGGGGACCCCGCCTTCTTCGGCATCGTCCGTGCGCTGGCCGAACGGTTCGGGCCCGAGCGGCTGGACGTGCGGCCCGGGGTCTCCTCCGTGGCCACCGCCTTCGCGCGGCTCGGGCTGCCGTGGGACGACGCGGTGGTGGTGAGCGCACATGGCCGTGCGCTGCGGACCGCGGTGCAGGTGTGCCGGGCGCGGCCGAAGGTCGCCGTGCTGACCGGTCCGGGGGCCGGCCCCGCCGAGCTGGGGGCGGCGCTCGCCGGCGCCCCCGGCGAGCGGGTCCTCGTCGTGGCGAGGGGGCTCGGCGATCCGGAGCACGAGCGCGTGGAGCGGGTGACGCCCGCCGAGGCAGCGGGGCGTGACTGGGGTACGGCGGTCAGCGTGGTGCTGTGCCTGGATCCGGCGGCGGCGCTCGGGCCGGTCCGTACGGTCGCGGGGCCGCAGCCCGGGCCGAGCGCCTGGGCCCTTGAGGAGAGCGCGTTCGCCCACCGCGACTCGATGATCACCAAGTTCGAGGTCCGTGCGCTGGCGCTGGCCCGGCTGGGGCCGCGGCTCGGCGATCTGGTCTGGGACATCGGCTCGGGCTCGGGCTCGGTGGCCGTGGAGTGCGCACGGCTCGGTGCGGCCGTCACCGCGGTCGAGAAGACGGCGGACGGGGTCGCCCGGATCCGCGCCAACGCCACGGCGCACGGCGTCGAGGTCCAGGTGGTGCACGGCATGGCGCCCGATGCGCTGGCCGGTCTGGACGAGCCCGACGCCGTGTTCATCGGGGGCGGCGGACGCGAGCTGCCCGCCATCGTGACCGCGTGCGCGCGGCGGGCCCGGCGGGCGGTGGTGGTCGCCATGGCCGCGCTGGACCGCGTGCCCGCGGCGCGCGAGGCGCTCGTCGCCGCCGGGTTCGGCTGCGACGGCGTGCTGTTGCAGTCGTCGCGGCTCGCGCCGCTGCCGGGGGACGTGACCCGGCTCGCGGCGACCAACCCTGTTTTTCTGCTGTGGGGCACGCGGCCTCCGGCGCGTAGCGAAGGAGTTGCTCAGTGATCGGCCTCATTTCCGCCACCGCGGCGGGGGCGGCTGCGCGGGACCGGCTGGCGGCGGCCTGGCCCGGCCGGGCGCGGGTGTACGACGGCCCGGTCGGGGACGCCGTACGGGCCGCGTTCGCGGAGTGCGAGCAGCTCGTGTGCTTCCTGGCGACCGGCGCGGTCGTCCGGCTGCTCGCCCCGCTGCTGGCTGACAAGGTGTCCGACCCGGGTGTGGTGTGCGTCGACGAGGGCGGGCGGTTCGCGGTGTCCCTGGTCGGCGGGCACGCGGGCGGGGCCAATGAACTCGCCCGGGCGGTGGGCGAGGTGCTCGGGGCCACGCCCGTGGTGACGACCGCGACGGACGCGGTGGGACTGCCGGGCCTCGACACGCTCGGGCTCCCGGTCGAGGGCGATGTCGCCGGGGTCTCGCGGGCGCTGCTCGACGGGGAGCCGGTGGCCCTGGCGGCGGAGGTGGACTGGCCGCTGCCGCCGCTGCCCCTCGCCACGGAGGGCGCGTACACGATCCGGGTCACGGACCGGGCCGTCGTACCCGCCGAGCGTGAGGTGGTGCTGCGGCCGCCGACCCTGGTCGCCGGCGTCGGCGCCTCCCGGGGCGCTCCCGTCGCGGAGGTCCTGGAGCTCGTCGAGGACGCGCTGCGGGACGCCGGGCTCAGCGCCGCGTCGCTCACCGCGCTCGCCACCGTCGACGCCAAGGCCGGCGAGCCCGGCATCGTGGCGGCGGCCGAGCGGCTCGGGGTTCCCGTGGTGACGTATCCCGCCGAGGAGTTGGCGAGGGTCGAGGTGCCCAACCCCTCCGACGCGCCGCTCGCCGCGGTCGGCACGCCGTCGGTCGCGGAGGCCGCAGCGCTGGCGGGGGGCGGTGAACTCCTGGTCCCCAAGCGCAAGTCGGCCGGGACCCCGGCGACGGCGACCTGTGCCGTGGTCCGCCGGCCGGGGCGCGGGCGGCTCGCCGTCGTCGGCCTCGGCCCCGGTGCCCGGGACCTGCTGACGCCGCGCGCGAAGGCGGAACTACGGCGCGCTTCGGTGCTGGTCGGGCTCGACCAGTACGTCGACCAGATCCGCGATCTGCTGCGGCCCGGCACCCGGGTCCTTCAGTCGGGGCTCGGCGCCGAGGAGGAGCGGGCGCGCACGGCGGTCGCCGAGGCCCGCAAGGGCCAGGCGGTGGCGCTGATCGGCAGCGGGGACGCCGGGGTGTACGCGATGGCGTCGCCCGCGCTGGCCGAGGCGTCCGACGACATCGACGTGATCGGGGTGCCCGGGGTCACGGCGGCGCTCGCGGCCGGGGCGATCCTCGGCGCGCCGCTCGGCCACGACCATGTGTCGATCAGCCTCTCCGACCTGCACACCCCCTGGGAGGTCATCGAGCGGCGGGTGCGCGCCGCGGCCGAGGCGGATCTCGTGGTGACGTTCTACAACCCGCGCAGCCGGGGCCGCGACTGGCAGCTGCCCAAGGCGCTCGCGATCCTCGCCGGGCACCGGGAGGCGGCGACGCCGGTCGGTGTCGTACGCAACGCGTCCCGGCCGGACGAGTCGAGCCGGGTGACGACCCTGGCCGGTCTCGACCCGGCGACGGTCGACATGATGACGGTCGTGACCGTGGGCAACACGGCGACCCGTGAGATCGCGGGGCGCATGGTCACGCCGCGCGGCTACCGCTGGCAGGAGGAGCCCCGGTGAACCGTGTGGTCCACCCCATCGAGCAGGAGTCGTTCCGGCGGCTGCGCGCCCGCCTGGACACCTCGCACTTCCCTCCGCTGACGCGGGCGGTGGTGGAGCGGGTCATCCACTCGGCCGCCGACCTGGAGTACGCGAGCGATCTCGTGCTGGACGAGGCCGAGCTGGTCCGGGCGCACGCCGCGCTGCACGACGGGGCGCCGGTGGTCGTGGACGTGGAGATGGTGGCCGCCGGGATCACCCGGCGCGAGACCGTCTGCCGGCTGAAGGACGCCAGGTCCGGCCCCGGGATGACGCGTTCGGCGCATGCGGTCCGGCTGGCGTACGAGGACGTGGGCCCCGGAGCGATCTGGGTGATCGGCTGTGCACCGACCGCCCTGGAGGAACTGCTGACCCTGGACGCCTCCCCCGCGCTCGTCATCGGTCTGCCCGTCGGCTTCGTCGGCGCGGCCGAGTCCAAGGCCGCGCTGCGCGAGAGCGGGCTGCCCGCCGTGAGCAACGTGTCCGAGAAGGGCGGCTCGGCGGTCGCCGCCGCCGCGCTCAACGCCTTGCTGTACCACCCCACTTCGAAGGAGAGCCTGTGACCATCCCGCCGCCCGCCCTGCTCATCGCCGGCCATGGCACCCGGGACGAGGCCGGAGCCGAGGCGTTCCGCGACTTCGTACGGGAGCTGGGGCGCCGCCACCCCGAACTGCCCGTCGCGGGCGGCTTCATCGAGCTGTCGCCGCCGCCGCTGGGCGAGGCCGTGGCGGAGCTGGTGGAGCGGGGGGTGCGCCGGTTCGCCGCCGTGCCGCTGATGCTGGTGTCCGCCGGGCACGCCAAGGGCGACATCCCGGCGGCACTGGCCCGCGAGAAGGAGCGTCACCCGGGGATCTCGTACACCTACGGCCGTCCGCTCGGCCCGCACCCGGCGCTGCTGTCGGTGCTGGAGCGGCGGCTCGACGAGGCGCTGGGCGGCTCGGCCCGCTCTCCCGAGGACCGGGCCGAGGTGACCGTGCTGCTGGTCGGCCGCGGCTCCACCGACCCCGACGCCAACGCCGAGGTGCACAAGGCGGCGCGGCTGCTGTGGGAGGGGCGCGGGTACGCGGGCGTGGAGACGGCGTTCGTGTCGCTGGCGGCGCCGGATGTGCCGAGCGGCCTCGACCGGTGCGCGAGGCTGGGCGCCGAGCGGATCGTCGTGCTGCCGTACTTCCTGTTCACCGGCATCCTGCCGGACCGGGTGCGGCAGCAGACCGAGGGCTGGGCGGCGGCGCACCCGGACGTCGAGGTGCGCTCGGCGGATGTCATCGGGCCGGAGCCGGAGCTGCTCGATCTGGTGATGGAGCGGTACCGGGAGGCGGTGCGGGGCGATCTGCGGATGAACTGCGACTCGTGTGTGTACCGGATCGCGCTGCCGGGCTTCGAGGACAAGGTGGGGCTGCCGCAGCAGCCGCACTTCCATCCCGACGACGACGGCCACGACCATGGTCATGGGCATCACCACCACCACGGGGGGCACCCCCACTCCCATGCACACTGAACACGACGGCGGCCCACATGATCTGCGGCACCACGGGGACGCCGAGGTCCGGGACGACGGCGCGGCGCTGACCGACCTCGCGGTGAACGTGCGCGCGGACACGCCCCCGGCGTGGCTGCGCGAGGTGATCGCCGGGTCGCTGGACGGGCTCGCGGCGTACCCCGACGGGCGGGCCGCCCGCGTGGCGGTGGCGGCGCGGCACGGTCTGCCCGTCGAGGGGGTGCTGCTGACGGCGGGCACGGCCGAGGCGTTCGTGCTGCTCGCGCGGGCCCTGAAGGTGCGTCAACCGGTCGTGGTGCACCCGCAGTTCACCGAGCCGGAGGCGGCGCTGCGGGACGCCGGGTACGCGGTGGGCCGGGTTCTGCTGCGGCAGCACGACGACTTCCGTCTGGATCCGTCGCTGGTGCCCGAGGACGCGGACCTGGTGCTGATCGGCAATCCGACGAACCCGACGTCGGTACTGCACCCGGCCGCCTCGATCGTCGAACTTGCCCGCCCCGGGCGCACGTTGGTGGTCGACGAGGCGTTCATGGACGCGGTGCCCGGGGAGCGGGAGGCGCTGGCGGGCCGCACGGACGTGCCCGGTCTGGTGGTCCTGCGCAGTCTGACCAAGACCTGGGGGCTGGCCGGCCTGCGCATCGGCTATGTCCTGGCCGACCCGGGGACGATCGCCGAGCTGGAACGGGCACAGCCGCTGTGGCCGGTGTCCACGCCCGCGCTCGCGGCGGCCGAGGCGTGTGTGTCGCCCCGGGCACTGGCGGAGGCGGCGCACGCCGCGCACCGGGTGGCGGCGGACCGGGCCCATCTGGTGGCGGGGTTGCGGGAGTTCGGGCCCGACGGACTGCAGGTGGTCGAGCCCGCCGAGGGCCCGTTCGTGCTGATCCGTCTGGCGCGGGCGGCGGCCGTGCGCCGCCATCTGCGGGACCTGGGCTTCGCGGTGCGGCGCGGGGACACGTTCCCGGGCCTGAACGAGGAGTGGCTACGGCTGGCGGTGCGGGACCGGACGACGGTGAACCGCTTCGTGCAGGCCCTGGACCGTGCGGTGACGCTGGCGGGGCGATGAGTCCGGCGCCGGACGGACCGGCGCCGGACTGAGGTCAGCCGCGTCGGCGGCGTGCCAGGCCCACCGCTCCCCCGCCCGCCACGAGCAGGACGACCGCGCCGCCCAGGACGTACGGGGTCACCGTGCTCGCTCCGGTCTCCGCGAGCCCGGACTTCCTCACGGGCGCCCCCTGCGGCTTCAGGTCCTCGGCGGGGTGGGTGCCGGAGTCGGTGGGGGCCGCCGGTGCGCCGCCGTCCGCGGTCGGGGTCGCGGAGGCGCCGCCGTCCGTGGCAGGGGCCCCGGGTGCCTCACAGGTGACACCGCCCAGCGTCATGGTCCCCTGCACCTCCGCCACGTTCAGCTTCAGCGGGTTCACGGTCACCGTCAGCCGCAGCGCCGCGGCCGCCGCCGTCCGTGACGTCGTGCTGGTCGGCGACACCTCCAGCCGGACCTCTCCGACACCGGGGACCTTCACGTCGGAGGGGCCGCCCGCCGTCACCCTCACCTTGCGGCCGAGCACCGTCACCGCGCCCAGCAGGTTCGCCGTGGCGACCGGCTTCTTCCCGGCCTCGCACACGGCCTTCGAGGTGACGCCGTCGACCTCGATCAGGGACAGCAGGGGCAGTCCGGGCACATGGACCCGGGCGTGCGCGAGACGGGTGGAGCCCTCCGCCCTGGTCGCGGTCACCGTGGCGTTCGCCGTGGCGACGTCGGCGGTGAGCACATTGAACGGCTGGCCGCCGTCGACGCCGTCGAGCCGGGCCGACAGGGCGGTGCGATCCGCGCTGTCCGGCGCCTCCACGGCGTTGAGGGACGCGGTGAGCGGGACGTTCACCGTCTTGTTGACCAGGGACACCTCCAGTCCGGTGCGCAGGACGGCCGCGCTCGCCCGCCCATGGTTCTCGGTGGCGGCGGCGGAACCGGCGCCGACGAGCACGGTGGGACCGGCGGCCAGGGCGGTGGCCAGTGCGACGGTGGCCAGTCGGCGGGCGGGCAGGCGGGAAGTGGTGCCGTTCACGGGTGGGACCCCCAGGTACGTCAGGCTTGGGACCCGGAAAGAATCGCGGCACCGCGAGCACACCGTCAGCGATACGGGACGACTTCACCCCATCGTGGATGTTTCGCGCGTTTTTTCGAAAACGACGGCACGTCTGTTCACCCGCGTCTCCCGGGCATCCCCCACACCGGGGGCGCGAGGGGGCGCGCGTGGTCGTGGGCGCCCCGGCCGGCCCAGACCCGATCAGCTCCCCGTGGGCCCCCTAACCGGCGATCCGCCCGTTCAGCACCACGCGCCGCGGCGCCGCCAGCACCCGGACGTCCGCGCGGGGGTCCGCCTCGTACACCACGAGGTCCGCCGCCGCCCCCTCCTCCAGGCCGGGCCGACCCAGCCACCGCCGCGCGCCCCACGCGGTCGCGGACAGGGCGGCCACCGGCGGGATGCCCGCCGTCACCAGCTCGGCCACCTCGCCGGCCACCAGACCGTGCGCCAGCGAACCGCCCGCGTCGGTGCCGACGTACACGGGGATCCCGGCGTCGTAGGCGGCGCGCACGGTGTCGTAGCGCCGCTCGTGGAGCTGACGCATATGAGCCGACCAGCGCGGGAACTTGCTCTCCCCGCCCCGGGCGAGCTGTGGGAAGGTCGCGATGTTCACCAGGGTCGGGACGATCGCGACGCCCCGCTCCGCGAACAGCGGGATCGTCTCCTCCGTGAGGCCCGTCGCGTGCTCGATGCAGTCGATGCCCGCCTCGACCAGATCGCGCAGCGAGTCCTCCGCGAAACAGTGCGCGGTGACCCGCGCTCCCAGCCGGTGCGCCTCCTCGATCGCCGCCCGGACCGCCTCGCGCGGCCAGCAGGCGGTCAGGTCCCCGGCGTCCCGGTCGATCCAGTCGCCGACGAGCTTGACCCAGCCGTCGCCGCGCCGGGCCTCCTGGGCGACATGGGCGACCAGGTCCTCGGGCTCGATCTCCCAGGCGTAGTTGCGGATGTAGCGGCGGGTGCGCGCGATGTGCCGGCCGGCCCGGATGATCTTCGGCAGGTCGTCGCGGTCGTCGATCCAGCGGGTGTCCGACGGGGACCCCGCGTCCCGGATCAGCAGGGTGCCGGCGTCCCGGTCGGTGAGCGCCTGCTTCTCGGCGACGTCCTCGGAGACCGGTCCATGGGTGTCGAGGCCGACATGGCAGTGCGCGTCGACGAGACCGGGCAGCGCCCAGCCCTCGACGGTACGGACGTCCCGGGCCCCGGACGGCCGGTGGTAGGAGACCCGGCCGTCGATCACCCACAGCTCGTCCCGGACCTCCTCCGGCCCGACGAGCACCCGCCCCTTCACGTGCAGTACCGCGTGATCGCTCATGTACCGCACCCTAGTCCGCCCGCTACGCCTTCCCACCGGCCCGGTCGGAGGTCCCCTCCTCCACCTCGGCCATCGCGGGGTCGAGCAGCCGGGCCAGGAAGTGGCGGGTGCGCTCGTGCCGGGGGGCGCCGATGACCTGGTCGGGGGTGCCGTCCTCGACGACCACACCACCGTCCATGAAGACGACCCGATCGGCGACCTCCCGGGCGAAGGACATCTCGTGGGTGACGACCATCATCGTCATGCCCTCGTGGGCGAGCATCCGCATCACGGCGAGCACGTCGCCCACCAGCTCGGGGTCGAGCGCGGAGGTCGGCTCGTCGAAGAGCATCACCTCGGGGCCCATGGCGAGCGCGCGGGCTATCGCCACGCGCTGCTGCTGGCCGCCGGAGAGGGAGGAGGGGTAGGCGTCCGCCTTCTCGGCGAGGCCCACGCGCCGCAGGTTCTCGGCGGCGATCCGCGCGGCCTGCGCCTTGTCCCGCTTGAGGACGCGGCGCTGCGGCAGCGCGAGGTTCTCGGTCACCGTGAGGTGCGGGAACAGGTTGAACTGCTGGAACACCATGCCGATGCGGCGGCGTGCGGCGTCGATGTCCACGTCGGGATCCGTCAGCTCGGTACCGCCGACGAAGACCTGCCCCCGGGTGGGCTCCTCCAGGAGGTTCACGCAGCGCAGCAGGGTGGACTTGCCGGAGCCGGACGGGCCGATGACACAGACCACCTCGCCCTGGCCGATCTCCAGGTCGATGCCGCGCAGCACCTCGTTGTCGCCGAAGGACTTGTGCAGGTCCTGGATCCGGATCTCTGGGGTACGGCTCACTTGACGGCCTCCTGGGCCTTGGCCTCCATACGGCGTACGACGAAGCCGAGCGGGATCGTGACCAGCAGATAGCACAGGCCGGCCACCAGGATCGGGGTGGAGTTGGCGGTCTGGCTGGCCAGGTCGCGGCCGAACTTGGACAGTTCGCGCTCCTCCAGGGTGACGCCGAGGAACAGCACCAGCGAGGAGTCCTTGAAGAGCAGGACCAGCTCGTTGGTCAGCGGCGGGAGGATGATCCGGAACGCCTGGGGAATGATGATCGAGACCATGGCCCGGGCGGGCGAGAAGCCCAGCGAACGGGCCGCCTCCAGCTGCCCCTTGGGCACCGCCTGGATGCCCGCGCGGATGGTCTCCGCCATATAGGCCGCCGACACCAGGCCGAGCGCGAGGGCCACCTTGCCGTAGGTGCCGCCGACGATCTCCGTCCCGGGGAAGGCCAGCGGCACGGCGACGCCGACGAAGATGAAGATCAGCAGGGCGGGCAGACCGCGGAAGATCTCGATGTAGATGCCGGCGACCCACCGGTAGGGACCCACGGACGACAGCCGCATCAACGCGATGACCATGCCGAGCACCAGGCCGACGACGAAGCCGGACAGGGTGTAGAGCACGGTGTTCTTCAACGCCAGCGTGATGACGTCGGGGAACATCTGCTTCGCGATGTCCGCCTGCGCGAACTGGTTCTGCAGCCGCCCCCAGTCCGCCGAGACCGCCAGAGCGATCACGGCGGCGACGAAGACGGTGTACTGCAGGCCGCGCGAGAGCCTGCGCTTCTGGCGTCGGGTCAGGCCCGTCCTGCGCGGCGCGAGGGTCGGGACGGCCGTGTCCGTGGAGTCGCTCATGAGGCCGACGGCGAGGCGACGGACGGGGTGTACGGGCCGATCCACTGCTCGTACAGCTTCTTGTACGTGCCGTCGGCCTTGGCTCCGGCGATCGCCTTGTTCACGGCGGCGAGCAGCTTCTTGTTGCCCTTCTTCACCGTGAAGCCGTACTGCTCACCGGTGTTGAGGTTGTCGACCACCTTGAAGGCGTCCGCGTTGGCCTTGTCCTTGAGCCAGCCCTGGACGACCGGGTAGTCGATGATGACGGCCTGTACCTGGCCGGTGCGCAGACCGTTGATGACGGCGTCGGAGGACTCGAAGGAGATGGGGTCGAAGCCCTGCTTCCTGGCGTAGTCCTCACCCGTGGTCTGGGCCTGGGCGCCGAGCTTCCTGCCCTTGGCCTTCAGGTCGGCCAGCGAGCTGACGCCGCTCTTCTTGTCGACCAGGACCGCCTGGGTGGCGTCGAAGTACGGGTCGGAGAAGTCGACGTTCTTCTTGCGCTCGGGGGTGATGGTCATGCCGGCCGCGGCCACGTCGCACTCGCCGGAGTTGAGGAACGCGCCGGTCTTGAAGTTCTCGAAGGGCGTGTCGAGGATCTGCTGCTTCACCCCGAGGTCCTTGGCGACCAGGTCGATCAGCGAGACGTCGAAGCCCTGCACCTTGCCGTTGATCTCGGACTGGAAGGGCGGGTACGGCAGGTGCGTGCAGGTCGTGATCTGACCCGCCTTGACGAGGTCGACCCCGCCGGCGGCCGACTTGCCTGCGCCGCCGCTGCCGCTGGAGGTGCAGCCGGCCACGAGCACGGCGCCGGCCGTCGCGGTGATGGCGGCCAGGAAGCGGGCCCGGCGCCCGAGGAGCGTCTTCACGGGGGACCTCTCTGTGGGGGTGTGGGGTGGTGTGCGGGTTCCGATTATAAGGAGATGTTTGGGTCTCTCAAATTATTCCGATGGCTCCAAGGTCGTCCGACCTAAGAACCAACCAGCCGAAAGGGTGAAAGACCCGCCGGTACGCTCGACCCGTCCACTCCCGCGATCTACCCCGCGATCCCCCTGGTGATCCACCCCGCGATCCACCCGTGACCGAAGAGAGCACCGCCGTGACGCACCCCTTCCTGGACCTCCCTCCGCTGAGCGCCGACCGCTTCGCCTCGATCGAGGACGGTGTGGCACGGCTCATGTCCACCGAGCAGAACGTCGTGATCATGCAGGGCGAGGCGCTGCTGCCGCTGGAGGGCGCGATCCGCGGATGCGCCGGGCCCGGCACGACGGCACTGAACGTGATCACCGGCCCCTACGGGCAGACCTTCGGCGACTGGCTGCGGGACTGCGGGGCGACCGTGCACGACCTGGCCGTGCCGTTCCACACGGCGGTCACGGCGGCGCAGATCCGCGGGGCCCTCGCCGAGCACCCGGAGATCGACTTCGTGTCGCTGGTGCACGCGGAGGCGGCCACCGGCAACACCAACCCGGTCGAGGAGATCGGCGCGGTGGTGCGGGAGCACGGCGCGCTGTTCTATCTGGACGCCGTCGCGTCCATCGGCGCGGAGCCGGTGCTGCCGGACGCCTGGGGCGTGGACCTGTGCGTCATCGGGGCCCAGAAGGCCATGGGCGGGCCCGCCGGAGTCTCGGCGGTGTCGGTGAGCGAGCGGGCGTGGGCCCGGATGGCGGCGAACCCGGAGGCGCCGCGCCGCTCGTATCTGTCGCTCCTGGACTGGAAGGAGCGCTGGATCGACGGCGGCCGCTCCGCGCTGCTGCATGCGCCCGCCCAGCTGGAGATGCTGGCCCTGGAGGCGTGCGTCGAGCGGATCGAGACGGAGGGCCTGGACATCGTGACGGGCCGGCACCGGTCCGCCGCCGCGGCCACCCGGGCCGGCGCGCTGGCGCTGGGCGGGGGTCTGGAGCCGTTCGTGCACCGGGACGCGGAGGCGGCACCGGTCGCCACGACGCTGCGGGCTCCGTCCGGGGTGGTCGCGTCGGAGCTGGTCGCCGCGGCGCTCAGGTCGGAGCCCGCGCTGCCGCTGGCCGCGGGTGGAGGCGTGCTGGCGAAGGAGATGATCCGGGTCAACCACTACGGGGCCGACGCGACGCCCGAGGTCGTCGGGGCGAGCCTGGCCGCGCTGGGGGCCGCGCTGCGCGAGTCCGGGGCCACGGTGGACCTGGCGGCGGCCCGGCAGGCGGCGGCCGAGGCCTGGCCGCAGGACTGACGACGGACGGCACCGCCTCCCGCCCCACCTCCGCTCCCGCCCTCTCCCCGAGCCAGAGGGCGGGAACGGAGGCGTGTTTTCCCGAGTATGTCGCCTCCCCCGGACAACGCGAACCTAATAGGCATTGCGCCCGGAATCTTTACGCGCAATTATCGAATTCGCGCGAGGATAGAACCCAGCATTCTTCTGCCCGCTCTTCCCGAACCTAAACGCAAAGATTCTGCGAACGCGGAGCGGCACAATTCGAGCAGATCCCGTGATGATTACACGGATGTGACCGACTCCACACCGCACCCTTTTTGTCACGATATCTTCCACACATACCCGGCAAAACCGCCATCGATCTCGCACGCCCGCACGCGCCCGCGTGATAACACATGTGCTGCCCGTCCGTAACCGAATTCGGCGATGCAATTTTCCATTTCGCTGGGTAAGTTCCAACGGCATGACCGCCGCACAAGCAGACCTGCAAGCGGAATTTCTGGAAAAGCCGGAGGAGCCCCGGATCGACCGTCCGGAGGTGGCGGACGGGGCCGCGCTCTGGCGCATCGCCAGGGATTCCGGACAACTCGACCTGAACTCCTCCTACAGCTATCTGCTGTGGTGCCGTGACTTCGCCGGCACCTCGGCCGTGGCACGCAGCGGCCCCGACGGCCGCCCCGTCGGTTTCGTCACCGCCTACCTCCGGCCCGACCGCCCGCACACCCTTCTGGTGTGGCAGGTGGCGGTGGACGCCGACCAGCGCGGGCGCGGGCTCGCGGCACGGCTGCTGGACGGGCTGACGGAACGGGTCGCGGCCGAGCACGGGGTCACCGCGATCGAGACGACGATCACCCCGGGCAACACCGCCTCCGAGCGCCTGTTCAGCTCGTACGCCCGGCGCCACGGCGCGGCCGTCGAGACGGAGGTCCTCTTCGAACGGGGCCAGTTCCCCGACGCACCCCACGACCCCGAGGTGCTCTACCGCATCGGTCCCCTGTCCGTCTGACCCCCACGATCCCGGACCGCCCACCGGCACCCCGGGCCCCGCACTCCGCACTCCCCGGACACACTCCCTCCCCCCACGCACGAGGAGCGATTTCGCCGTGACCATCACCCAGCCGGACCTCAGTGTCTTCGAGACTCTCGAGTCGGAGGTGCGCAGCTACTGCCGCGGCTGGCCCACCGTCTTCGACCGCGCGCAGGGCAGCCGTATGTACGACGAGGACGGCCACGAGTACCTGGACTTCTTCGCCGGTGCGGGCTCCCTCAACTACGGCCACAACAACCCCGTGCTCAAACGGGCGTTGATCGACTACCTGGAGCGGGACGGCCTCACCCACGGTCTGGACATGTCCACCGTCGCCAAACGGTCGTTCCTCCAGACGTTCCAGGACCTCGTGCTGCGCCCCCGCGATCTGCCGTACAAGGTCATGTTCCCGGGGCCCACGGGCACCAACGCGGTCGAGTCCGCCCTCAAACTGGCCCGGAAGGTGAAGGGGCGCGAGGCCATCGTGTCCTTCACCAACGCCTTCCACGGGATGTCCCTGGGCTCCCTGGCCGTCACCGGCAACGCCTTCAAGCGCGCCGGGGCCGGGATTCCCCTGGTGCATGGGACCCCCATGCCCTTCGACCACTACCTGGACGGCAAGGTCCCGGACTTCCTGTGGTTCGAGCGGCTGCTTGAGGACCAGGGCTCGGGGCTCAACCGCCCGGCGGCCGTGATCGTCGAGACCGTGCAGGGCGAGGGCGGCATCAACGTGGCCCGGCCCGAGTGGCTGCGGGCGCTCGCCGATCTGTGCGCACGCCGTGACATGCTGCTGATCGTCGACGACATCCAGATGGGCTGCGGCCGTACCGGCGCCTTCTTCTCCTTCGAGGAGGCCGGGATCGTGCCGGACATCGTCACCGTGTCCAAGTCCATCAGCGGCTACGGGCTGCCCATGTCGCTGTGCCTGTTCAAGCCCGAGCTGGACATCTGGGAGCCGGGCGAGCACAACGGCACGTTCCGCGGGAACAACCCCGCGTTCGTCACGGCCACCGCCGCCCTGGAGATGTACTGGGCCGACGGATCCGCCATGGAGAAGCAGACCCGGGCGCGCGGCGAGCAGATCGAGCAGTGGCTGATCTCGATCACCGAGGAGAACCTCGCCGACGTCAAGGAGTACCGCGGGCGCGGGCTGGTGTGGGGCCTGGAGTTCCACGACAAGCAGCGCGCCGGGCGGGTCGCGAACCGCGCCTTCGAGCTCGGGCTGCTCGTGGAGACCTCGGGCCCCGAGAGCGAGGTCGCCAAGCTGCTGCCCGCCCTCACCATCAGCCCGGAGGAACTGGACGAGGGCATGAGCGTCCTCGCCCGCGCCGTCCGGGAAACCGTCTAGCAAGAAGGAAGAACACCACCGTGATCGTCCGCTCGTTCAAGGACATCGAAGGCACCGACCGGCATGTGAAGGCGGCGTCCGGGACCTGGGAGAGCAAACGCATCGTCCTCGCCAAGGAGCGGGTCGGCTTCTCCGTCCACGAGACGGTCCTGTACGCGGGCACGGAGACGTCGATGTGGTACGCCAACCACATCGAGGCCGTCGTCTGCGTAGAGGGCGAGGCCGAACTCACCGACCACGAGACCGGGAAGACGTACTCGATCACTCCCGGCACCATGTACCTCCTGGACGGACACGAGCGGCACACGCTGCGCGTCAAGGAGGACTTCCGCTGCATCTGCGTGTTCAACCCGCCCGTCACCGGACGGGAGGACCACGACGAGAACGGCGTCTACCCGCTGCTGACCGAGGAGGTGTGAAGTGACCGTGACCACCACCGATCTGTACCCCAGCCGCGGCACCACCGAGGTGTCCGTCCCCCGTCAGGACCCGGTCGTCTGGGGCTCCCCCGACACGCCCGGCCCGGCCTCGACCACCGACCTCCAGGCGTACGAGCGTGACGGCTTCCTCGCCGTCGACCAGCTGATCACCCCGGACGAGGTCGAGGTCTACCACCGTGAGCTGGAGCGGCTAGTCTCCGACCCGGCGATCCGCGCCGACGAGCGGTCGATCGTGGAGCCGAAGTCGAAGGAGATCCGGTCCGTCTTCGAGGTCCACCGGATCAGCGAGGTGTTCGCGCGGCTGGTCCGCGACGAGCGCGTGGTCGGGCGGGCGCGGCAGATCCTCGGCTCGGACGTGTACGTCCACCAGTCGCGGATCAACGTCAAGCCGGGCTTCGGCGCCAGCGGCTTCTACTGGCACTCCGACTTCGAGACCTGGCACGCCGAGGACGGTCTGCCGAACATGCGGACAGTGTCCGTCTCGATCGCCCTGACCGAGAACCACGACACCAACGGTGGGCTCATGATCATGCCGGGCTCGCACCGGACGTTCCTGGGGTGTGCCGGGGCCACGCCGAAGGACAACTACAAGAAGTCGCTGCAGATGCAGGACGCGGGCACGCCCTCCGACGAGGCGCTCACCGAGATGGCGGGCCGGTACGGCATCAAGCTGTTCACGGGCAAGGCCGGTTCGGCGACCTGGTTCGACTGCAACTGCATGCACGGCTCGGGGGACAACATCACCCCGTTCCCGCGCAGCAACGTCTTCATCGTGTTCAACAGCGTGGAGAACGCGGCGGTGGAGCCCTTCGCGGCACCGGTGCGACGTCCCGAGTTCATCGGCGCGCGGGACTTCACTCCGGTGCGCTGAGCCGATGTCGGCGCCGCTCTGACCGCCGGGCCGGGCCTCCTCGTGTGGGACGGGAGGCCCGGGCCCGGTTCTCATCCGGCCAGCGCTCCCAGCAGCCGTTCGACGTCCTCCGGCGTGTTGTACAGGTGGAAGGCGGCGCGAAGACTGCCCGCGCGGTCGGAGACCTCGATACCCTTCCCGCTCAACTCGCCCTGCCTCCGGCCGAGTCCCGGCACAGAGACGATCGGGGAGGCCGGCGCGGGGAGCGGCTCATGGCCGAGCGAGCCGAGGCCGGTGCGGAAACGCTCGGCGAGCGCGAGGTCATGGGCGCGTACGGCGTCCACCCCGAGTTCCTCCAGGAGTTCGAGGGAGCGGCGGGCGCCGGCGTAGGAGAAGAGCGCGGGGCTCTCGTCGAACCGCCGGGCGGAATGGGCGAGTTCGTCGATCGGGCCGTAACAGCTGTCCCAGGGCCGCTCCCCCGCGACCCAGCCGGCGAACAGCGGGCTGAGGCCCCCGAGGTCCTCCGGGACGATCAGGAAGGCCACGCCCCGGGGGCACAGCAGCCATTTGAAGGCGACGGCTGCGACATAGTCGTTCGCGCCCGCGTCGAGGTCCAGCCAGCCGGCGGCCTGTGACGCGTCGATGTAGGTACGTGCCCCGTGCTCCCGGGCCGCGGCGCGGATCGCGGGCAGGTCCGCGATCCGGCCGTCCGCCGACTGGGCGGCGCTCACGGCGACCAGCGCCGTGCCGGGCCGCACGGCCTCGGCGATCTGCTCCAGGGGCACACTGCGCACCTTCAGATCGCGGCGGACGTGGAAGGGGTTCACCACGGAGCTGAAGTCGCCCTCGGCGGTGAGCACCTCGGCCCCCTCGGGCAGCGAGGCGGCGATCAGGCCGGTGTAGACGGCGACCGAGGCCCCGGCCGCCACCCGGCCGGCGGGGACCCCGGCCAGCCGGGCGAAGGAGGCGCGGGTGGCCTCGACGTCGGCGAACATGTCGGTCGGCTGCCCGGCGGCCGACGACTCCACGGCGGTGTGCATGGCGGCCACCGTGCGGGCGGGCAGCAGCCCGGTGCTCGCGGTGTTCAGATAGGTGTTCTTCGGGGCGAACTCGGTCCGGACGAGGGTCTCGAAGGTCTCCATGAGACCACTCTGCGGCCCGGAGAAGTCACAGTCCATCGCGGGTTCCTACGCAGTTCCCCGAAGGAACGCTTATGCGACCGCCGTGACCTGGGTCTTCGCTCAGCTCTGCGGAACCGCGCACCCGTCCGGGCCGCAGGCCTCCGCTCCGCCGTCCTCGATCAGCCGCAGCGGGGAGCGCTCGCCCCAGGCCTGGGTGAGCGCCTGGGCGAAGAGCTCGGCGGGCTGGGCACCGGAGACGCCGTACTTGCGGTCCAGGACGAAGAACGGCACACCGTTCGCACCCAGCTCGGCGGCCTCGCGCTCGTCGGCGCGCACGGCGTCCGCGTAGGCGGTGGGGTCGGCGAGCACCCGGCGGACGTCCTCGGTGTCGAGTCCGGCCTCCACGGCCAGCTCCACCAGCCGCTCGTCGCCCTCGGAGAAGACGGAGCGCTCCTCGGCGAAGTTCGCCCGGTACAGGATCTGGATCAGCTCGTCCTGCCGGCCCTGCTCCTTGGCGAGGTGCAGCAGCCGGTGCATGTCGAAGGTGTTGCCGTGGTCACGGCCGGTGGTGCGGTACTCCAGGCCCTCGGCGGCGGCCTGCGCGCCCAGGTTGTCCTCCCCGGCCTGCGCCTGTGCCTGGCTCATGCCGTACTTCTTGGACAGCATCGTGAGAACCGGCTGGACGTCGTCCTTGGCGCGGTGCGGATCCAGTTCGAAGGAGCGGTGCACCACCTCGACCTCGTCGCGGTGGGGGAAGGCCTGGAGCGCCTTCTCGAAGCGGGCCTTTCCGACATAACACCACGGGCAAGCGATGTCGGACCAGATCTCCACGCGCATGTCTTCGGCTTCTCTCCAGGTCGTACGGCCGCGGAGACCTCCCCCGCGAACGTAAGTGAACGTTCAAGCGACCGGTTTCATTCCCCTGGCACGGCGTAGCGGAGGAACAGGTGGTGAGCACCCTCGGCGGGCGGGTTCTCCGGGTCGGGGAGCCAGCCGTGACGGGCGTAGAAGGCCTGGGCGCGCCGGTTGTCCACATGCACGTCGAGGACGGCCGTGCGCCTGCCGTCCGCCTGCCACGCCTCGACGCAGGCCGCGTGCAGCTCACTGCCGACACCCCGGCGCCAGTGGTCGGGGTCGACATGGAACTGGAAGAGCTTGACGGTCCGCCCGGGGGAGCCCTCCGGGACACGGAAGGAGGCGACGCCGACGATACGGCCCTGTTCCACGAAGCACAGCACCTGGCCGTCCGGCCGCCGGACGGCGCTCAGCCAGGCTGCGGGCCAGTCGATGCCGTCCTGCGGCAGTCCGTCCGGGTAGTACGTCGCCCGGGCCCGTGCGTGCAGTGCGGCGACGGCCTGCGTGTCGGCGGACAGCGCGGTACGGATCACCCGGCGTCCGGTCACACGGTCTTCGATCATGCAACGGAGGACGTGCCGCGGCCGGGGAAGGTTCCCGGCCGGCTCACCGCGGACCGGCAGGCTCACCCCCGAGGGGGGTGGCGCGTCAGGAACCGTCCCGCAGGCTCTCCGGCCAGGAGTTCCGGTATTCCAGGTGGTCGAAGGTGACCACGCACCCCTCCCCCACCGGCGACTGCGTCATGAAGCCCACCAGGGCCGCACCCGTCTCCTTCTCCTCCGCCAGGGTGAACAGCCTGACGAACGTCCACCGCTGCCCGTCCCGGGAGGCGTGGAAGGCGAACGCCCGGCCCGTGCGGCTGACCCGGAGCCACACCGAACTGCTCTCCACGGTGAAGGAGTTCGCGTCGTCGGAGTGGTCACGCGTCACCACCGTGCAGACCGTGGGCACGTCCGGCGAGTACTCCAGGCACAGCTTGGCCCACGCCCGCTCCCCCACGTGCACATAGAGCACGCCCGCGTCGAAGGACGCGTTGAAGCCGACCGTGACCCGGGCGATCAGCTGGAAGTCGCCCTCGGGCGCGCCGAGCAGCCGGGGCGCGTCCGAGGCCGGGTCCAGTCCCTCACCGGTGGGCGGAACGAAACGATCCTGCCGGGCCCCCGCCCAGCCGGTGAGGACCCCGTCCTCGTAGGACCAGTTGCCACCGGGTCCGTAGGTGCGCAGCAGGAAGGGGAGTTCGGGAAGTTCGAGGTCCATGGGGAGAGTCTCCCAGGTCCTGACGGGGAGCTCGTCCTTTCGGAAAGGCGGGGCGCCGCGCGGAGGACCGCGCACGCCCCGCCCGTCCGAAACCGGTCAGCGCTCCAGCCGCCCGTCGAACCGTCGCGGCAGCCCCAGCGGGTTGTCGTCCCGCAGCTCCGGCGGAAGCAGCGCCTCGGGGGCGCCCTGGTACGCGACCGGCCGCATCCAGCGCTCGATCGCCGTGCCGCCGACCGAGGTGGAGGTGGAGGTCGTGGCCGGGTAGGGGCCGCCGTGGTGCTGGGCTGGCGCCACCGCCACCCCGGTCGGCCAGCCGTTCACCAGGACACGGCCCGCGAGCGGGGTCAGCTCCGCGAGGATCTCCGCGCCGCGGCCCGCACCGGCGGCCTCCTGCGTGGACAGATGCACGGTCGCCGTGAGGTTGCCGGGCAGACGGGACAGCACGGTGTGCGCCTCGGAGTCGTCCTCGTACCGGGCCACCACGGTGACCGGCCCGAAGCACTCCTCCAGCAGCAGGTCGTAGGCGCCCTCGGCGGTCAGCTTCGCGGCCGGGACGGTCAGGAATCCCGGGCTCACCGTGTGCTCGCCGCCCGCGCCCGGCGTCACCGGGGTCTCCACGTCCGGCAGTCCGGCGCGCTCGGCGATGCCGCTGAGGAAGTTCTCCCGCATACGGTGGTCCAGCAGGACTCCGGCCCCGGCGCCGCCGACGGCCTCCGTCAGGGACTTCACCAGCCGGTCGCCCGCCGCGCCGGTGGGGGCGAGGACCAGACCGGGCTTCACACAGAACTGGCCGACGCCCAGGGTCATCGAGCCCGCGAGCCCCGTCCCGATCGCCTCGGCACGCTCGGCGGCCGCCGCCTCCGTGACCAGGACCGGGTTGAGCGAGCCCAGCTCGCCGTGGAACGGGATCGGCACGGGGCGCGCGGCCGCCGCGTCGAAGAGCGCCCGGCCACCGCGCACGGACCCGGTGAACCCGGCGGCCGCCACCAGCGGATGCCGGACGAGCTCGACGCCCGCCTCGAAGCCGTGGACGAGCCCGACGACGCCCTCCGGGATGCCGTGCTCGGCGGCGGCCTCGCGCAGGACCGCCGCGACCTGCCCGGACAGGGCCGGGTGGTCCGGGTGGGCCTTGACGACCACCGGGCAGCCGGCGGCCAGCGCGCTCGCGGTGTCCCCACCGGCGACCGAGAAGGCGAAGGGGAAGTTGGAGGCGGAGTAGACGGCGACGACGCCGAGGGGGACCTTGTAGCGCCGCAGGTCAGGGATCGGCGGGGTCGCGGTGTCGTCGGGGTGGTTGATGATCACGTCGAGGAAGGCGCCCTCGTCGACGATGTCCGCGAAGGCCCGCAACTGGTAGCAGGTGCGGGCAAGTTCGCCGGTGAGGCGGGCCGGGCCGAGCGCGCTCTCGGCGTCGGCGGTCTCGACGAGCCGGTCCCCCGCGGCCTGCAACTGGTCGGCCGCGGTACGCAGAAAGGCGGCTCGGACCGTGCGGTCGGCGAGGGCTCCCCGCGCGGCGTGGGCCGCGCGGACGGCGGCGTCCACCGCCTCGGCCGTGGCCTCGATCGCAACCTGTTCCCGCTGCTTCCCGGTTCGGGGGTCGACGCTCCAGACTGGTGCTGCTGCCACGGCGGGTCCTCCAGTTGTCATGCCGCAGTTCGTCCGTCAGCCATCAGCGGCGTTCGATATACTGAACGCTGTCTCTGATGATGAATATGCTGCTCGGAGACTATATCTCCGGCTTCCCGTCGAACGAAGGGGTCAAGGGCGATGTCGGCAGGCGAGACAGGCGGCGGAGCACAGGTCAAGTCCGCGGTGCGGACGGTCGAGTTGCTCGAGTATTTCGCCGGACGCCCCGGAATGCACTCCCTGGCCGCGGTCCAGGAGGCGGTGGGCTATCCGAAGTCCAGCCTGTACATGCTGCTGCGCACACTCGTGGAGCTGGGCTGGGTGGAGACGGACGCGACCGGCACGCGCTACGGCATCGGGGTGCGGGCGCTGCTGGTGGGCACGTCGTACATCGACGGCGACGAGGTGGTGGCGGCGGCCCGCCCCACCCTGGACCGGCTGTCGGACGACACGACGGAGACGATCCACCTGGCGCGGCTGGACGGCACGAACGTGGTGTACCTCGCGACCCGCCAGTCGCAGCACTATCTGCGGCCGTTCACCCGGGTCGGCCGCCGGCTGCCCGCCCACTCGACCTCCCTGGGCAAGGCGCTGCTGAGCACCTACCCGGACGAGCAGGTGCGCAAGATGCTCCCCGAGACGCTCCCCGCACTGACCGAGCACACCATCACGGACCGTGAGAAGCTCATCGAGGAGCTGCACCAGGTCCGTGAGCAGGGCTACGCGGTCGACCGCGAGGAGAACACGCTCGGGCTGCGCTGCTTCGGGGTCGCCATCCCCTATCGCACCCCGGCCCGCGACGCGATCAGCTGCTCGGTTCCGGTGGCCCGGCTGACCCCGGCGCACGAACAGATGATCAAGGATGCGCTCTTCGACGCCCGGGACCGGCTGACGCTGGCGACGCGGAGGCTGTGACATGGAGGTCGTGCTGCGCGAGGTCCACGACAGCGATCTGCCGGTCTTCTATCGGCAGCTGAACGACCCCGTGGCGCTCCGGATGGCCGCGTTCACCCCCGAGGACCCGGCCGACCGGTCCGGCTTCGACGCCCACTGGGCACGGCTGCGGGACTCAGGTGACGTCGATGTGCGCACGGTCCTGGCGGACGGTGACGTGGTGGGCACGGCGGCGGTGTACGGCGAACCGGGCGAGCGCGAGGTGACGTACTGGATCGACCGCGCCCTGTGGGGCCGGGGCATCGCGACGGCCGCCCTGCGGATGCTGCTGGAGGAGATCCCGGAGCGTCCGCTGTACGCCCGTGCCGCCGCCGACAACGTGGCCTCCGCCCGGGTCCTCGGCAAGTGCGGCTTCGAGGAGACTGCCCGGGCCACGGGGTACGCCCACGCCCGCGGGGAGGAGATCGAGGAGATCGTCCTCGTTCTGAAGGCGTGAGGGCGTGAGGACCGGCCCCTTGTTCTGAAGGTGGGGGCCGGTCCCTTGATGAAGTCCCGATGAGAAAGCGGGGCGGAAGGGAACGTTCCACCCGATCCCGTTCGTCTTCCGGGCGGGATGAACAAGACGATCAGACGCGCATCCGTCTTCACGCTGCTCCTTGTGGTCTCTCTGCTGGTCAGGGCCACCTGGTTGCAGTTCTACGACGGCAAGGCGCTTGCAGACGACAAGGACAACCGGCGGAACGCGATCCAGACCTACGCGGGGCCGCTCGGAAACATCATCGTGGGCGGCCGGTCGGTCACGGGCTCGGCACGGACAGACGGCAGTGACCTCGCGTACCGACGCACGTACACGGACGGCAAGCTGTACGCGGCGGTGACGGGCTACGCCTCGCAGAGTTACGCGCCGACCCAGCTGGAGGGCATCTACCAGGACGTGCTCAACGGCACGGACACCCGCCTCAAGACCGTCCTGGACACGGTCACCGCCAAACGGGCCGACCCGGGCAACGTGGTGACGACCCTCGACCCGGACGTGCAGAAAGCGGCCTACCGGGCGCTGGGCGACAAGAAGGGTGCGGCCGTCGCGATCGACCCCGCCACCGGCCGGATCCTCGCGGTCGTGTCGACCCCGTCCTACGACCCGTCCTCGCTCACCGACGCCAACGCCGCCGGAGCGGCCTGGAAGCAGCTGAACAGCGACCCGGACAAACCCCTCACCAACCGTGCGCTGCGCCAGCCGCTGCCGCCGGGCTCGACGTTCAAGCTGGTCGTCGCGGCGGCCGCGCTGGAGGACGGACTGTACTCCTCGGTGGACCAGAAGACGGACAGCCCGAACCCCTACCGGCTGCCGGGTTCGACCCACCCCCTGGCCAACGAGAACCCCGCCGCCCCCTGTGCCGACGCCCCGATCCGGGTGGCCCTGCGCTACTCGTGCAACAACGTCTTCGGCAAGATGGCCGTCGACCTCGGCCAGGACAAGGTCCGCGCGATGGCCGACAAGTTCGGCTTCGACGACGACCAGCAGGACGTGCCGGTGCGGGCGTACCCGAGCGTGTATCCCAAGGGCATGGACCAGGCGCAGACGGCCCTGTCGGGCATCGGGCAGTTCGATGTCACGGCCACCCCGTTGCAGATGGCCATGGTGTCGGCGGCGATAGCCAACGACGGAAAGCTGGTCTCGCCGCACATGGTCGCGCAGATCACCGACAGCGGTGGCGATGTCCTCAAGAACTACGACGACGCCCCGGGGAACCGGCGGATCATCAGCTCCTCGACCGCAGCGCAGCTGCGGTCCGCGATGCAGACGGTCGTCGAGCAGGGCACCGGCACGAACGCCCGGATCACGGGCGCGACGGTGGGCGGCAAGACGGGTACGGCCCAGCACGGCGAGAACAACAGCAAGACGCCGTACGCCTGGTTCACGTCGTACGCCAAGTCCGACACGAACGGCAAGGAGGTCGCCGTCGCGGTGCTGGTCGAGCAGTCGGACGCGGCCCGCTCGGAGGTCAGCGGCAACGGGCTCGCGGCACCGGTCGCCCAGGCCATGATGCGGGCGGCGCTGAAGAAGTAGGACTCCGGTGGGACGGCCCCGCCCCGGGGCCGTCCGCCCGTCTCACCTGACGCCCAGCAGCTGCTCCACCGGATCGATCGCGAAGTACACGAGGAACAGCGCCGACACTCCCCACAGCAGCCAGTTGACCTCCTTGGCCTTGCCGAGGACCGTCTTGACGACGACGTACGACAGGAACCCCGCACCGATGCCGTCGGTGATCGAGTACGTGAACGGCATGGCGGCGATGGTCAGGAAGGCCGGGACGGCGATCTCGTACCGGTCCCAGTCGATGTGCTTGACGTGCGTCATCATCAGAAAGCCCACGGCGATCAGGGCGGGTGCTGCCGCCTGGAGCGGCACGATCGTCAGCAGCGGGGCGAGGAAGAGCGCGAGGCCGAAGAGGCCGCCGGTGATCAGATTGGCGAAGCCGGTGCGGGCGCCCTCGCCGACACCGGCCGCGGACTCGATGTAGGCGGTGTTGGACGAGCCGGAGGCGACACCGCCGGCCACCGCAGCCGCGCCGTCGATGAACAGGACTCGGCCGATGCCCGGGACCGTGCCGTTCTCGTCGAGCAGCCCCGCCTCCGCGCTGATGCCGACGATGGTGCCCATCGCGTCGAAGAAGTCCGACAGGATCAGCGTGAAGACCAGCAGTACGACGGTGAGTGCCCCGGCCTTCCCGAAGGCGCCGAACAGGCTGAAGTGACCGAGGAGTCCGAAGTCGGGAGTGGCCACGATCGTGTCGGGCACCTTCGGGGTGGTCAGGCCCCAGCTCTTGATGTCCGCCGCGGAGTCGATGACGATGGCGACGACCGTCATGGTCACGATGCTGATCAGGATCGCGCCCTTGACCTTGCGCGCGAGCAGGGCGATGGTCAGCAGCACACCGAGGCAGAACACCAGCACGGGCCAGCCGGTCAGCCGTCCGACGGCACCCAGCTGTACCGGCACCGTGGTGTCGGCGGCGTCCGGGACGCGGCTGACGAACCCGGCGTCCACGAAGCCGATGAAGGCGATGAAGAGGCCGATGCCGACGCCGATGGCCTGTTTGAGCTGCTGGGGGATCGCGTTCATGATCGCCTCCCGGAGGCCGGTGACGACCAGCACACAGATCAGCACACCCTCGATGACCACCAGGCCCATGGCGTCGGGCCAGCTCATCAGCGGGGCGATCTGGAAGGCGACGACGGCGTTGAGACCGAGCCCCGCGGCGATGGCGAGTGGCAGATTGCCGCCGACGCCCATGACGACGGTCATCACACAGGCCACCAGGGCGGTGGCGGTGACCAGTTGGCCCGCGTCCAGATGGTGCCCGAACTTGTCCTTGCCGCTCCCGAGGATGATCGGGTTCAGCACAAGTATGTAGGCCATGGTGAAGAACGTGGCGAAACCGCCGCGTATCTCACGGCCGAAGGTGGAGCCCCGTTCCGAGATTCTGAAAAACCGGTCGACAGCGTTCCGTTCGGGGGGCGCTGCGTTCGTGTTCGACCACCTGCTGTCCGTCGGGCATGACGACACTCCTCGTTGCCTGGTGAACCGGTGCGGGATGCTGGCTGGATTGTTCCCTCGCCGCATCGGTTTCAGGTTTTCGGCGTGTTACGGAATCGACGGGGGTGGCCCGGGCAACGCCCCCCTCGGCCGGACAGCGGAAACGCCCCCGCCGGTGACGACCGGCGGGGGCGTTCGCCGAGGCGAGCCGAAGAACGAGAAGGACTAGCCGACGAAGTACGTCGGGTTCGGCAGCTTGTACGTGCGGTCGGCGTGGCCACCCTCGAGGTCCGAGTACTGGTCGCCGAAGTTGGCGATGATGTCGTACCCGAGGTCCTCGATGTGCCCGCGCGTGCCGGACTTGTACTGGACGGTCGTGCACTTCCAGCTGCCCGGGGCGGCACAGTCCTTCAGGTACGACGGCGGGTTTGCCGCGTCCTTGAGGAACATGTGGCCGGCGTCGAGGTCGATGTCGGCGCCGACCTTCTTCAGGTTCTCGACCGCGGCGGAGCGCTGGGCCTCCGTCAGACCCGAGTTGTAGAAGACCTCGACGCCCCTGGACTCGGCGTACCGGACGAGCGCCGGGGTGCCGGGGACGGCCGGGCGGTCGGCCTTGCCCACGTAAGCGGCCCAGGTGGCCGAGTTGTACGTGTAGTTGGTCTTCTTCTCGTAGTCGAGGCTGAGCAGCAGCGTGTCGTCGATGTCGAACACGACCGCGGGCTTCTCGCCGTGGCGGTGCGCCTTGCGAGCCGCCTTGTCGATGTAGCGCTCCGCGGACGACTCGATGTGCGCCAGGTCCTTGGCGTACGGGCTGTCGGCAGACGCCTGGTAGACGCCGCCGCTGTCGAGCGTGGCCCCGTAGTAGGTGTCGATGTCCTTGACCAGGAGCCCGATGTTGTACGGCTCGTGGGTGGAGTTCGCCGTCGACTGACCGGCGGTGGCCGCGCCGGCACCGTACAGGGCCCCGCCGGCGACGACACAGGCGGCAACGAGGGCCGCGATACGAAGTGACTTATGCATGACAGGTGTTCTACGCGCGTCACCCCTTCGAGCGCGAGGTCCGTTGCGCGATCGATACCTTCGGTGAGGGGTATTCACCCCGCGTACGGGTCGGGCACGTTGCCGGGCCGCGCCAGGAACGCGAAGTCGCACCCGGTGTCCGCCTGGGTGATCTGGTCGGCGTAGAGCGCGCCGTAGCCCCGCTCGTACCGTTCGGGCGGCGGCGTCCACCGTGTCCTGCGGCGCTCCAGCTCCGCGTCGTCCACATCGAGCCGCAGCGTCCGTGCCTCGACGTCCAGGGTGATCGAGTCCCCCGTGCATACCAGCGCCAGGGGTCCCCCGACATACGACTCGGGTGCCACATGCAGCACACACGCGCCGTAACTGGTGCCGCTCATCCGGGCGTCGGAGATCCGCACCATGTCCCGCACCCCCTGTCTGAGCAGATGGCCGGGGATGGGCAGCATGCCGTACTCGGGCATCCCCGGGCCGCCCTTGGGGCCGGCGTTGCGCAGTACCAGCACACTGTCGGCGGTGATGCCGAGGGAGGGGTCGTCGATGGTCCGCTGCATGGTCCGGTAGTCGTCGAAGACGACCGCGCGGCCGGTGTGCCGGAGCAGCCGCGGCTCGGCGGCGATGTGCTTGATGACGGCGCCGTCCGGGCAGAGGTTGCCGCGCAGCACGGCCACCCCGCCCTCGCTCGCGACCGGGTTGTCCCTGGGCCGGATGACATCGCCGTCGTACACCCGCGCACCGGCGATCTGTTCGCGCAGGGTGTCGTGCGACACCGTCGGCCGGTCCAGGTGCAGCAGGTCCGGGATGCGGGAGAGAAACCCGGGCAGGCCGCCGGCGAAGTGGAAGTCCTCCATCAGATGGGTCCGGCCGCCCGGGCGGACGTCGGCGAGCACCGGGACCGTGCGGGCGATGCGGTCGAAGTCGTCGAGGGTGAGCCGGACCCCGGCGCGGCCGGCCATGGCGATCAGATGGATCACGGCGTTGGTCGACCCGCCGAGTCCCAGGACGGTGGTGACCGCGTCCTCGAAGGCCTCGCGGGTCAGGATCCGGCTCAGCCTCCGGTCCTGGTGGACGAGTTCCACGATCGTCTGTCCGGCCCTGGCGGCCATCCGCTCATGGCCGGAGTCGACGGCCGGGATGCTGGACGCGCCGGGCACGGTGACGCCGAGCGCCTCGGCGGCGGCCGTGAGCGTCGAGGCCGTCCCCATGGTCATGCAGTGCCCCGGCGACCGCGCGAGTCCGCTCTCCAGCTCCGCCATCTCGCAGTCGCCGAGCAGCCCGGCACGCTTGTCGTCCCAGTACTTCCACATGTCGGTACCGGAGCCGAGGACCTCGCCCCGCCAGTGGCCGGGCAGCATGGGACCGGCCGGCACGAAGACGGTGGGCAGGTCGACGGAGGCGGCGCCCATCAGGAGCGCGGGCGTGGACTTGTCGCAGCCGCCCATCAGCACGGCCCCGTCGACCGGGTAGGACCGCAGGAGTTCCTCGGTCTCCATCGCGAGCAGATTGCGGTAGAGCATCGGGGTCGGCTTCTGGAAGGTCTCGCTGAGCGTGGCGACCGGGAACTCCAGCGGGAAACCGCCCGCCTGCCACACACCCCGCTTCACGGCCTGGGCGCGCTCGCGGAGGTGGACGTGACAGGGGTTGATGTCCGACCAGGTGTTGAGGATCGCGACGACCGGCTTGCCCAGGTGCTCCTCGGGCAGATAGCCGAGCTGACGGGTGCGGGCCCGGTGGCTGAAGGAGCGCAGCCCGTCCGTGCCGTACCACTGGTGGCTTCTGAGGTCCTCCGGACGCCTCCTGGAAAGGCTCATACCGGCCACCCGGCGACGATGGCGGCGACCTCGGCGCGCGTCTCCTCGGGCAGCGGTGTGCTCGGCGGGCGCACATCGCGGCGGCACAGGCCGAGCGAGGCGAGGGCCTCCTTGACGACGCTGACGTTGTCGGCGGAGCCGTTCGCGGCGCGCAGTTCCTCGAAGCGGCGGATCCGCTCCCAGACCTTCATGGCGCCCGGGTGGTCACCGGACCGCAACGCGTCGAGCATGGCGAGGGAGAGGGCCGGGGCGACGTTCACGAGCCCGGAGGTGAATCCACCGGCGCCGGCCGAGAAGTACGAGGGGGCGTACGGCTCGGCGAGGCCCGCCACCCAGGTGAAGCGCTCCAGCCCGGCGTCCCGGGCGAAGGCGGCGAAGCGGACGGCGTCGGGGACGGCGTACTTCGCGCCGATGACGTTCGGGCAGCGGTCGGCCAGCTCGGCGAGCCGGGCGCCGGGCAGCTGCGCGGCACGGATGTAGGGGACCACGCCCAGCTCGGGCACGGCCTCGGCGACGGCCCGGTGGTAGTCCACCCAGCCGCCGGGCGAGAGGTAGGGATGGACGGGCTGGTGCACCATCACCATCGCCACGCCCAGCTCGCGGGCGTGCCGGGCGGAGGCGACCGCGGTGGGCACGTCGTGCCCCACTCCGACGAGGACCGCGGCCCGTTCCCCCGCCTCCGCCACTGTCAGTTCCGTGACCAGGCGCCGCTCCTCGGGGGTGAGGGCGTAGAACTCACCGGTGTTGCCGCCCGGGGTCACGGTGGTGACCCCGGCGTCGAGCAGCCGGCGCAGCAGGGTGCGATGGGCGTCCCGGTCCACGGAGCCGTCCTCGGCGAACGGGGTCACCGGGATCGCCACCACGCCGGCCAGGGCCGCGCGCCGGGTGGTGAACGTGGTGGTCATGCCGGACCGTCCTCTCCCTGGGTGCCGGCCTCGGGGAAGGCCCGTCGGACGAACGAGGCGATATGGGCGTGCAGGGCGGTGGCCGCTCCCTCGGCGTCGCCCTCCAGGGCCAGCCGCAGGATCCGCCGGTGCTCGGCGGCCTCCCGCTGCCAGGAGGGGTCGGCGGCCCAGGCGACGGCGGAGACGAGGGCGGCCTGGTCGCGGACCTCGTCGAGCATCCGGCCGAGCAGCGGGTTGCCGCACGGTGTGTACAGGGCGCGGTGGAACTCCCGGTTGGCCAGGGAGCGTTCGGCGGTGTCGGCGGCCGCGTCCGCCCGGTGCAGCGCGTCCAGTGCGGCGTCCAGCGGGGCGCCCCGGCGCACCGTCCGGCGCAGCGCCTCCGGCTCCAGCAGCAGCCGCACGTCGTAGACCTCGCGGGCCATGTCGGCGTCCACCGTGCGCACCGTGACGCCCTTGTACTGACTCATCACGACGAGCCCGGTCCCGGCCAGGGTCTTGAGCGCCTCGCGCACGGGGGTCTTGGACACCCCGTACTGTGCGGCGAGTTCGGTCTCCACCAGCGCCTGGCCGGGCGTGAGCCGGCCGGTGAGGATGCGGTGCTTGATCCCCTCCAGCACGAACTGGGTGCGGGAGGGGATCGGTGCGGGCACAGACGTCATCGCGCGCCTCTCATATGTCGCGTATCGCGTCTCATATATGACGTATGAAGTACGACGCGACGACCGTAGGCGCGTGTTGACGAGCCGTCAATGCTCCAGACTCGGGGGCGTTGTTCAAGCGGCGAACCGGTCCGGGACGGCGGGCCGCCCGCCGCGGACGAGTTCGCGCAGCGAGGGTCCGCCGCGCAGGCACCACAGGGCGATCACCGGGTCGCAGATCGCGCAGCCCAGCGACGAGCTGTGGGCGAAGGGGATGATGGGGCTGCCCTTGAAGTGGTGCACGACGTCCCACGCGGTGTGCAGCAGCCAGCCGATGCCGATGAAGGTCCAGGACTCCAGGCCCCGGTAGGCGACATAGGTGAGGAGCGCGGTGAACGCGAGCTCCCAGCCCCCGAGCCCTCCGCCGCTGATGTAGACGGCGCCCGCCCCGGCGATCATCAGCGCGTTGAACCGCCGTCGGTGCGGTTCGCGGAGCAGGGAGTTCACAAGCGCGTAGAGGACGCCGATGACGACCGGCATGACGTACTGCATGGGGGTGCCTCTTCCTGGAGTGCTACGGGCTGCGCGGCCGGCCGGCGCGGGAACGGACACCCACGCTAGGACCGCGCACCCGCACACCCCAGGGGCATTACCGACAGGTTCCAACGGGTTCCCGTCGGGCCGGTCAGAGCGCGGCGAGCGCCTTCCGTACGGCCTCCAGATCGCCGTCGGAGGCCAGCCCGGCGTGATAGAGCCGCAGCTGCGTGGCGCCCCGCTCCGCCGCCGCCCGAGCGTCCCGCTCCAGGGTCGCCGGGCTGCCGCCCATCCCTGAGATCACGGTGAAGTTGGCCGCGAGGACGGCGTCCGCCCGGCGCTGCTCCGCGAACGGCGTCAGCGGGCCCGTGCCGCCCGTGCAGGGCACCACCACCCCGTCCGCGACGGACAGGATGTGCGCGGGGTCCACGCCGGCGTTCGCCCCGCAGTGGTACGACACCGGGTCCGCGTGCAGCAGCACCTGGAAGCCGTCCGGTGCGGCCGCACGGACCGCCGTCACTGCCGCCTCCTGGAGGCTGCGGGCGGTGTCGTCGCGCCACACGCGCGTGGCGGACGCCCGGTCCTCGCCCAGGAGCTTCTCGATCTCCGCCCAGCCTCCCCCGGCCCCGCCCTCGGTGGCGGACGCGCCGCGCCACAGCGGCTCCAGGGCGGCCCGTACCGCCGCCGCCAGCTCGTCGGCGTCCGGGCCCCGCGCCGCGTAGCCCTCACGGCACACGGCGCAGAAGCACAGTGACATCAGGTACTGCCCGGCCTCCCCGAGCCCCACCCCGCCGATCTTGTCGTGGGCGTGCAGATGCGCGAGGCCGTACCAGCCGAGCGACTCCAGTTCGGTGCCCCGGGCGCCCGGCCGCACGGCCGCCTCGGCGGCGAGATCCACGAGGTACGCGCGCGTGGCGGGCTGTGCGATGCAGGGGGCCCAGGGGTAGCGGTCGCCGTAGGCGTTGACGACCGAGGTGTCCGGATGCTCCTCGCCGAGGCGGGAGTTGTGGGCGAGGATCACCCAGGAGTGCACCTCCAGGCCGGCGGCGGTGAGCGCCTTCGCCGCCTCGCCGAACGCGTCGCCCGGGGCCCAGTCCCCGGGCGGGTGGGGCCGCAGCTCGTGGCCGTCCCAGCGCCCGTCCGGCGGGTAGAGCACGGCGGCGTGGCGGGCGGTCACGACGCGGTGGCGCGGGTGGCGGGGCGTGAGCGCGCGCGTGGAGTGGTACGCGGACGCGAGGGTCACCTGGCGTACGCCGAGCGCGGCGACGCGGCCGGCCGCCTCCGGGTCCCCGACGACGTCCCAGGGGTAGAGGAACGCCGATGCCCTCACATGCCCTCCCGCAGCAGGGCGTGGCCCCGGTCGATGAGGCGGGCGAGCCGTTCGACGTGCTCCGGGGCCGGCTCGTGCAGCGGCGGCCGTACCTCGCCGACGTCGAGGCCGCACAGCCGGACGCCCGCCTTGACGAGCGAGACGGCGTAGCCACGGCCCTCCGCGCGCAGTTCGACGAACGGGCGGTAGAAGCCGTCGAGGAGGCGGTGGACGGTGGTGTCGTCGCCGGCGTTGAGCGCCTTGTGGAAGGCGAGGGCGATCTCCGGCACGAAGCAGAACGCGGCGGAGGAGTACAGCGTGATGCCGATGCCGTGGTAGGCGAGCTGGGTCTGCTCGGCGGTCGGCAGTCCGTTGAAGTAGAGGAAGTCACCGGGGGCCTCGGTCCGTACGGCGCTGACGATGCGCTGCATCAGGTCCAGGTCGCCGAGTCCGTCCTTGAAGCCGATGATGCCGTCCGTGCGGGCCAGTTCGACCACGGTGTCCGGGGTGAAGACCGCGTTGTCGCGCTGGTAGACGACGACCGGCAGCGATGTCGCCGCGGCCAGTTCCCGGTAGTGCCGCAGCAGGCCCTCCTGACCGGCGACCACCAGGTAGGGCGGCATCGCGAGCAGTCCGTCGGCCCCGGCCTCCTCGGCGAGCCGGGCGTAGCGCACCGCGAGCGCGGTCCCGTATCCGGCGCCCGCCACGACCGGCACCCGGCCGGCGGCCGTCTCGACGGCGGCCCGTACGCACTGCTCGAACTCCTCGGGCGTGAGCGCGTGGAACTCACCGGTGCCGCAGCAGGCGAAGACGGCGGCGGCACCCGCCTCCACCCCCTTGCGCACATGCGCGCGAAAGGCGTCCAGGGCGAGGGAGCCGTCGGGCCCGTACGCGGTCACGGGGAAGAACAGCGGCCCGCTGGGGATGCTGAGTCGAGCGGCGAGAGGGGCTGACGTCACGGGCTCTCCCTTGAACAGGCGCTGACACGCGGACCGTCCGCATCAGTGCATGTTTCTGATCCATGTCCATATTTCTGAACGCGCCCACGCTAAGGCGCCACCTAAGGGCGGGTCAAGCGCGCAAACCGGCAACACAGAGGCGGATTCCGCGTCGACACGCGACACTTGACGGGCCGGACCAGAGATCCCTAGCGTGTCCATGAATGTGAATGCTGTACACGAATGCGGTCGATCAGAGGAGACCCGAGGATGTCCGCTCCCCGCACCGTCCTGCTCACCGGCGCCGCCGGCGGACTCGGCACCCTGATGCGGGACCTGCTGCCGAAGTACGGCTACCGGCTGCGCCTCCTCGACCTGCGGCCCATCGAGGACGAGCCGGATGCGATCACCGCGGACCTCGCGGACCGGGAGGCCCTGCGGGAGGCCGTGCGGGGTGTCGACGCGATCATCCACCTCGCGGGCATCTCCCTGGAGTCCACGTTCGAGAAGATCCTGAAGTCCAACATCGAGGGCACGTACCACCTGTACGAGGCGGCGCGCGAGGAGGGCGTACGCCGGATCGTGTTCGCCTCCTCCAACCACGCGGTCGGCTACACCCCGCGTCCCCAGGGCGACGACCCGCTGATCCCCATCGACACCCCGCGCCGCCCGGACACCTTCTACGGGCTGTCGAAGTCCTTCGGCGAGGACCTCGCCCAGTTGTACTGGGACAGGCACGGCCTGGAGACGGTGTCCGTGCGCATCGGCTCCTGCTTTCCCGAGCCGACCAGCGTGCGCATGCTCTCCGTCTGGATGAGCCCCGAGGACGGCGCCCGCCTCTTCCACGCGGCCCTGACCGCCGAGCACGTCGGACACACCGTCGTCTACGGCTCCTCCGCCAACACCCGCCTGTGGTGGGACCTGACCGCCGCCCGGGCGCTCGGCTACGACCCGCAGGACGACTCCGAGCCCTACGCCGCGGCGCTCATCGCCGAGCAGGGCGAGCTGGACCCGGACAACCCGGCCCATGCGTGCCTCGGTGGCCACTTCGTCACCGACCCTCCGATCTGGCCGTACTGACGGAACGCGCCGAGACGGGCGGGCGGGCACCGAACGGGCCCGCCCGCTCCGCTTTTCGGGCACCAAATGCGCCCGATCTCACCGATCACCCCGCTCCGCCGCAGGTCCGAGGCGGACGCACTTTCAGCCATACGGGCCCGATCGGGCACAGTCGGGCAAGCAACAGACCTGGTCAGCGCCGCACGACCGCTGTAGAACTTCCCCCATGGTCCCCACCGGGCCCGTTCGGGCCTGTTCGGGCCCGAACGGGCGGCACCGGTTCGGGCGTCGCAAAAGCGCCCGAGCACGGGGCGCACAGGCACAGGGCACAGCAGGGAGGTGTCGGCGATGGCCGCGAAGAGTGCGGAAGAACGCCAGCGCGAGATCGTCAAGGCCGCCCGCCGGGCGGGCTCGGTCGACGTCACCGCACTGGCCGCCGAGCTGGGCGTGGCCAAGGAGACCGTACGCCGTGATCTGCGCGCCCTGGAGGACCACGGGCTGGTCCGCCGCACCCACGGCGGCGCGTATCCCGTGGAGAGCGCCGGCTTCGAGACGACCCTCGCCTTCCGCGCCACCAGCCATGTGCCCGAGAAACGCCGGATCGCGGCCGCCGCGGCGGAGCTGCTCGGGGACGCCGAGACCGTCTTCGTGGACGAGGGCTTCACCCCGCAGCTGATCGCCGAGGCCCTGCCCCGGGACCGTCCGCTGACGGTGGTCACCGCGTCCCTGGCCACCGCGGGCGCGCTGGCGGAGGCCGAGAACACCTCGGTCCTGCTGCTGGGCGGCCGGGTGCGGCCCGGCACCCTCGCCACCGTCGACCACTGGACGACGAAGATGCTCGCGGGGTTCGTCATCGACCTGGCGTACATCGGCGCCAACGGCATCTCCCGCGAACACGGGCTCACCACGCCCGACCCGGCGGTCAGCGAGGTCAAGGCCCAGGCGATCCGGGCCTCGCGCCGCACGGTCTTCGCGGGGGTGCACACCAAGTTCGGGGCGGTGAGCTTCTGCCGGTTCGCGGAGGTCGGCGCCCTGGAGGCAATCGTCACGAGCACGCTGCTGCCCGCGTCCGAGGCCCACCGCTACTCGCTGCAGGGCCCGCATGTCATCCGCGTCTGAAACAGACCGCCGAACGACCCGACACCGTCCCCCAGGGGGCACACCCACGCCCGTGTGACCCCCGTATCTCCCCATATGTCCAGGAGCACCCCATGGGAACCCAGAGCCGACGAACCCCCCGAACCCTGTACGCCGTGGCCGCCGCAGGGACGCTGATCACTCCACTGCTCACCGGCTGCTCGGGCGCCGGCGGCGCAGGCGGAGGCTCCTCCGCCCACACGGTCAACGTCCTGATGGTGAACAACCCGCAGATGGTGGAGCTGCAGAAGCTCACCGCCGACAACTTCACCAAGGACACCGGGATCAAGGTGAACTTCACCGTCCTCCCGGAGAACGACGTCAGGGACAAGATCAGCCAGGACTTCGCCAACCAGGCGGGCCAGTACGACGTCGCCACGCTCAGCAACTACGAGATCCCGATCTACGCCAAGAACGGCTGGCTCCACCCGATCGACTCGTACGTCAAGAGCGACACCGCCTTCGACCAGCAGGACATCCTCGCCCCCATGCGGCAGGCCCTCACCGCCGCGGACGGCAAGCTCTACGGCGAGCCCTTCTACGGCGAGTCCTCCTTCCTGATGTACCGCAAGGACGTCTTCCAGAAGAAGGGCCTCACCATGCCGGCCAAGCCGACCTGGCAGCAGGTCGCCGACCTGGCCGCCAAGGCGGACGGCGCCGAGCCCGGGATGAAGGGCATCTGCCTGCGCGGGCTGCCCGGCTGGGGCGAGGTCATGGCGCCGCTGACCACGGTCGTCAACACCTTCGGCGGCACCTGGTTCGACAAGAGCTGGAAGGCACAGGTGGACTCCCCGGAGTTCAAGAAGGCCACGCAGTTCTACGTCGACCTGGTCCGCAGGCACGGAGAGTCCGGGGCCGCGCAGTCCGGCTTCGCCGAGTGCCTGAACAACATGACGCAGGGCAAGACGGCCATGTGGTACGACGCCACGTCGGGCGCGGGCTCGCTGGAGGCCGCCGGCTCCCCGGTCAAGGGCAAGATCGGCTACGTCCCGGCCCCGGTCGAGAAGACGGAGAGCTCCGGCTGGCTCTACACCTGGGCCTGGGGCATCCAGAAGGCGTCCCAGCACCCCGACGACGCCTGGAAGTTCATCTCCTGGGCGTCCGGCAAGGGCTACGAGAACCTCGTGGGCAAGAAGGCGGGCTGGTCCAACGTGCCGGCCGGCAAGCGCTCGTCGACCTATGACATCCCGGAGTACCGCAAGGAGGCGTCCGCCTTCGCGGACGTCACCCGGAACGCCATATCCGGTGCCAAGCCGAACGACCCGGGTGTGCAGCCTCGTCCCGCCCCCGGCATCCAGTTCGTCGGCATCCCCGAGTTCACCGACCTGGGCACCAAGGTCTCCCAGGAGATCAGCTCCGCCATCGCCGGCCGGGAGTCCGTGGACAGCGCGCTGAAGAAGTCGCAGGCGCTCGCCGAGGCCGTCGCCAAGAAGTACGAGGGATCATGAGCATCACCACCTCCGCCCGGATCGCCGCCGCCCCCGCGCGGCCGGCGACCCGGCCGCCGAACCGTATGCGCGCGTGGGCCACCCGGGCCCCGCTGCTGCCCGCGCTGATCTTCATGATCGTGGTGACCCAGCTGCCGTTCGTGGCCACCCTGGTGATCTCGTTCTTCGACTGGAACGCCCTCTACCCGAAGGACCGTCACTTCACCGGTGTCGACAACTACCGCCAGGTCCTGACCGACCCCGATCTGCGCCACTCGGTGTGGACGACGGTCCTGCTGACGGCCACGGTGGTCCTGGTCAGCCTGGTCCTCGGCCTGGTCATGGCGTTGCTGCTCAACCGGAGGTTCCGGGGCCGCGGCGTGGTTCGCACCCTGCTGATCGCCCCCTTCCTGGTGGTCCCGGTCGCCGCGGCCCTGCTGTGGAAGCATGTGCTCTACAACCCCGAATACGGTCTGCTCAACGGGCTGTTGCACTACGTGGGCGGCCCCCAGCCCGACTGGATCTCGAACACCCCGCTGCTCGCGGTCGAGGCCTCGCTGGTCTGGCAGTGGACGCCGTTCATGATGCTGATCCTGCTGGCCGGCCTGCAGAGCCGGGACCAGCAGCAGATCGAGGCCGCGCGGGTGGACGGCGCGAGCGACTGGCAGATCTTCCGCCATCTCACCCTTCCGCACCTGCGCCGCTACCTGGAACTCAGCGCCCTGCTGGGTTCGATCTACATCGTCCAGAACTTCGACGCGGTGTTCACCCTCACCTCCGGCGGGCTGGGCACCGCGAACCTCCCCTACACCGTCTATCAGAGCTTCTACCAGGCCCACGAGAACGGCCTGGCCTCGGCCGCCGGCGTCCTGGTCGTCATCGGCTCGATCATCATCGCGACCTTCGCCCTGCGCGTGGTGTCGTCCCTGTTCCGCGAGGAGGTGACCCGCGCATGAGTGCCGTCGCCGAACGTACCGCCGGCCGTCGCACCGCCACCGTACGCACCCGGCGCCGCCGGGGAGCGGGGCTCGGCCTGCTGGCCTGGCTGGTCGCTGTGGTGTTCTTCCTGCCCATCGCCTGGATGGCCCTGACGTCGTTCCACTCGGAGGCCGACGCCGCGACCAACCCGCCGTCCTTCGGGGCCGCCCTGACCCTGGACGGCTACCGCGACTTCTTCGGCGCGGGCGGCGGCGCGAGCCCCTGGCCCGCACTGATCAACTCGATGACGGCGTCCCTGGTGTCGACGCTGTGCGTCCTGCTGCTGGCCCTCCCGGCGGCGTACGCGCTGTCCGTCCGCCGGGTGAAGAAGTGGACGGACGTCCTGTTCTTCTTCCTGTCCACCAAGATGCTGCCGGTGGTGGCGGGACTGCTGCCCATCTATCTGTTCGCGAAGAACACCGGGATGCTCGACAACATCTGGCTGCTCGTCATCCTCTACACCTCCATGAACCTGCCGATCGCGGTGTGGATGATGCAGTCGTTCCTCGCCGAGGTCCCGATGGCGGTGATCGAGGCGGCGCAGATCGACGGCGCCCGGCTGCCCACGATCCTCGCGCGCGTGGTGGCCCCGATCGCCCTGCCCGGTATCGCCGCCACCGCCCTGATCTGCTTCATCTTCAGCTGGAACGAACTGCTCTTCGCCCGGGTGCTCACGGGTGTGGTCGCCGAGACCGCCCCCGTCTTCCTGACCGGCTTCATCACCAGTCAGGGACTGTTCCTGGCGAAGGTGTGCGCCGCGTCGCTCGTCGTCTCCCTGCCGGTGCTCGCCGCGGGGTTCGCCGCCCAGGACAAGCTGGTCCAGGGCCTGTCGTTGGGAGCTGTGAAATGAAGGCCGCCGTCATCGAGTCCGTGGGCCGCGCCGTCGTCACCGAGGTCCCGGACCCGGCGCCCGGGCCTCGCGAGGTCGTCGTCGAGGTCGCGGCCTGCGGGCTGTGCGGCACCGATCTGCACATCCTCCAGGGCGAGTTCGCGCCCAAGCTGCCGATCGTGCCCGGGCACGAGTTCGCGGGCGTGGTGGTCGGCGTGGGCACGCAGGTCACCGAGGTGTCGGTCGGCGACCGGGTGGCGGTGGACCCGTCCCTGTACTGCTTCGAGTGCCGCTACTGCCGTAGGGGACACAACAACCTCTGCGAACGCTGGGCGGCGATCGGGGTGACGACGGCCGGCGGGGCGGCGCAGTACGCGGTCGCGCCCGTGGCCAACTGTGTGAAGCTCCCCGAGCACGTCCGCACCGAGGACGCCGCGCTCATCGAACCGCTGTCCTGCGCGGTGCGCGGCTACGACGTGCTGAAGTCGCAGCTGGGCGCGCATGTGCTGATCTACGGCTCCGGGACGATGGGCCTGATGATGCTGGAGCTGGCCAAGCGCACCGGCGCGGCGAGCGTGGACGTGCTGGACGTGAACCCGGCGCGGCTGGAGACGGCGCGCCGGCTCGGTGTCACGGCGTCCGCGGCGAGCGCCGACGAGCTGGACCGCCCGCAGGGCTGGGACCTGGTGGTGGACGCCACGGGCAACGCGGCGGCGATCCAGGACGGCCTCGGGCGGGTGGCCAAGGCGGGCACGTTTCTTCAGTTCGGTGTCGCGGACTACGCGACCCGGGTCTCGATCGACCCGTACCGCATCTACAACCAGGAGATCACCATCACCGGTTCGATGGCGGTGCTGCACAGCTTCGAGCGGGCGGCCGAGCTGTTCGCGGGCGGGGTGCTCGACCCCGGCGTGTTCATCAGCGACCGCATCCCGCTGGAGCGGTACCCCGAGGCGCTGGAGCAGTTCGCGGCGGGAGTGGGACGCAAGATCGTGGTCGTGCCGTAGGGGCGGCGCTCGTGGTCCTGCCGTAGCGGCGCGGGCCGGGGGTCTGCCGTCTCAGCCGGACGGTCGTCGGTAAGGGAACGGTAAAGCGGCCTCGTTCGTTCACGAGGCATGACAGCTATGACCCCTGGCTCGAACATCCCGCTCGGAGCCACTCGCGTGACGGTCGACGTCGCCGCCCCGGTGCGGCTCGACGTCTCGGCCCTGCTGCTCACCGCCGACGGCAAGGTGCGCTCCGACGACGACTTCATCTTCTACAACCAGCCCGCGGGCCCGGGGGTCACCTACCGCTCCGGCGGGGGTACGAGCCCCGACTCGATCACGGTGGACACGACCGGCGTCCCCACGGGCATCGAGAAGATCGTCGTCACGGCGAGCCCCGACGCCGCCGGCCAGACCTTCCAGGGCATCGAGCCGACGGCCACCATCCGCAACGCGGACGACAACACCGTCCTGGCCACGTTCACACCGCCGCAACTGGGCACGGAGACGGCACTGGTGGTCGTGGAGGTCTATGCGCGAGGCGGCGCGTGGAAGGCCCGCGCGGTCGGGCAGGGGTATGCGAACGGGCTGGCGGGCATCGCCACGGACTTCGGTGTCACGGTGGAGGAGCCGGCCGCACCCCCGCAACCGGTGGCGGGGCCCGTGCCCGCGGCACAGCCCCCGGTCGTCCCGCCGGCCGCGGCCGTCGTCGCTCCCCCGGCGCCGGCCGTGCCCCCGGCTCCGCCCGCCCCGGCTCCCGGCGCGGGGAAGATCAACCTCGACAAGGGCCGGGTCAGCCTCCAGAAGAACCAGACCGTGTCCCTGGTCAAGGCCGGCCGTCCGCTGCTGTCCCAGGTCAGGATGGGTCTCGGCTGGGAGCCCGCGTTCCGGGGCAAGGACATCGACCTGGACGCGTCGGTCATCGCCTACGGTCCGCAGCGCAACCACATCGACAGCTGCTACTTCGGCAAGCTGAGCATTCTCAACGGCGCGGTCAAGCACTCCGGCGACAACCTCACGGGCGAGGGCGGAGGCGACGACGAGGTCATCACGGTCGACCTCGGACGCCTTCCCCAGGAGGTCACGGGCCTGGTCTTCACCGTGAACTCCTTCTCCGGGCAGAAGTTCACGGAGGTCGCCAAGGCCTACTGCCGTCTCGTGGACGCCGCGACCGACGAGGAACTGGTCCGCTTCGACCTCACGAACGCCGAGCCGCGGACCGGCGTGATGATGGCCAAGCTGGTCCGGCAGTTCTCCGGGGAGTGGGACATGACCGCCATGGGCGACTTCGTCGAGGCGCGCACGGTGCGCAACATGGTGAAGCCGGCGGCGGGGGCCCTGTAGACAGTCGTACGACACCTGCGGGCCCTCGGCCGGGGCCCGCAGTTCCGCAGCGGAGCTCTAAGAGCTCCGGACAAAATGGGAGTCCGATCAGCTCGCGGCGTCTGGTGCGTGCGATCGCAAGTCGCCGAAAGGCCCTGGTAGCTCCGCTACCAGGGCCTTTCGGCGACGCCGCGAGCGTGCGTGCCAGACGCCGCGAGCCGGGCGCCCATTTCGTCCGGGGCTCTAAGGCCGCAGCCCCTCCGTGAGCAGCGAGAGATAGCGGCGGATGTGTGTGCCCTCGCCGTCCGCCAGTTCCGATGCCGTCGCCACGCCGTGCGCCAGCCTCAGCACCTCGATCGGCTCGATGTCCGCGCGCAGGGTTCCCTCTCGCTGCGCCGCCTCCACCAGACGCGTCGCCGCCCCCTTGATCGAGGTGCCGCAGACCGTGAGCGCGGCCGAACCGCCGTCCGCGACGGCCGACCCCACAAGGGCCTTGAGCCCGCGCACCTGGATCGTCCCGACGCACAGTTCGTGCAGCCACTGCGTCAGGGCCTCACCCGGAGGCAGTTCGGCCGCGAGCGCGTCGGCCCTGGCCGCGATCGCCTCGATCCGGTCGACGTAGGCCGCCTCCAACAGCGCCTGACGCGTGGGGAAGTGCCGGTACAGGGTGCCTGATCCGACGCCCGCCCGCTTGGCGATGTCATCGAGCGACGCGTTCTCGCCGTGCTCGGCGAAGGCGGCGGCAGCCGCCTTCAGCAACCGTTCGTAGTTGCGCCTGGCGTCCGCTCGCATGGGCCTGACGTGTGCCATCCGGACACTCCTTGCGAACCGGGGATCCCTTCCGTACTTTAACGGGAGTCAACCGGAGACAGTCCCCGCTTAATTCCCGGGACCGTACGCCACCGCCCGGAAGGGGACCGCTCCGCCACGGCGACCGAAGGGACCCCGACGGCATGTCCCCCACTCCTCCGGCCGGGCTCGGCCCTCTCGGCGTACTGGCCCGCTACCGCCGCGCGATCCTCGACCGGTCCGCGGACGACCTGGCCGATCTGTACGCGGTCGACGGCGTGCACGAGTTCCCTTTCCTCTTCCCGGGCATGCCCGCCCGCCTCCACGGACGCGAGGAGGTGCGCGCGGGGTACAGGGCCGCCTGGGACGCGAGCCCGGCGCTGCCCGAGCGGATCCTCGAGGTGGCCGTCCACACGTCCACCGACCCCGAGGTGATCATCGTCGAGCAGACCGTCACGGGGACCGTGACCGGCACGGGAGAGCCGTTCGCGTTTCCGGGGCTTGTGGTGATGCGGGTCCGCGGCGGTGCGCTCGTGCGGGTGCGCGATTACATGGACGGTCTCTGCATGGCCCGGGCGCTGGGGCGGCTGCCCGCCGTGGCCGCCCTGCTCGACGGCCGCCGGTCCGGGTGACCGGGGCAGGGCGGGTCGCCCCCTCACGGGGCAGGGCCCGCGTCGGAGTGCGGGCCCTGCGGGGAACGGTACGCCGGAGATCAGTGGCGCTTCTGGCGCTTCCAGGGGCCGGTGACGGCCAGCATGATGCCGGGCTCCTGGATGTTGGCGAACAGGGTCTTCCCGTCGGGGGAGAAGGTGACGCCCGTGAACTCGCTGTACTCCGGCTCCTCCGCGGAGCCGATGTTCAGCTCGTTGCGGGCGATCGGATAGGTGCGGCCACTGTCGGTGGCGCCGAAGAGGTGCTGGACGCCCGCCCCGTCCTCGGCGATGACCAGGCCGCCGTACGGCGAGACGGTGATGTTGTCCGGACCGTCGAAGCCGCCGTCCTTCGCCGGGTCCGGGTTCACACCGAGCAGGACCTTCAGTGTCAGGGTGCGGCGCCGGGGGTCGTAGAACCAGACCTGGCCGTCATGCTGGACGGGGCTCTCCTCGCGGGCGTAGGACGAGACGATGTACGTGCCGCCGTCGCCCCACCACATGCCCTCCAGCTTGCGGGCGCGGGTGACCTCCCCGGACGCGAACTGCTTGCGCACGGAGACGGTCGTGGCGTCGCGGTCCGGCACGTCGATCCAGTCGACGCCGTAGACCGTGCCGATCCTCGTGGCCCGGGAGAGGTCGTCCACGAACCGGCCGCCGGAGTCGAAGCACTTGAAGGCCTGGAGACGGCCCGCGTCGTCGGCGAGGGTGCGCAGCCTGCCGCGGCCGTGATGGAAGCCCTCGGGCGGGGTCCAGCGGTAGAGCAGGCCGTTCGGGCCGGAGGCGTCCTCGGTCAGATAGAGGTGACCGCGCTTGGGATCGACGACGACGGCCTCGTGGGCGTAACGGCCCAGCGCCTTGAGGGGCTTGGGGTCGCGGTTGGCGCGGCGGTCCTCCGGGTCGACCTCGAAGACATAGCCGTGGTCCTTGGTCATGCCGTTCTTGCCGGCCTTGTCCTCGGTCTCCTCGCAGGTGAGCCACGTACCCCACGGGGTGTTGCCGCCCGCGCAGTTGGTGGAGGTGCCCGCGATGCCGACCCACTCGGCGACATGCTCGTGCCGGACCTCGACCACCGTGCAGCCGCCGGACGCGGCCGGGTCGTAGACGAGTCCCTCGGTGAGCGGTACGGGGTGGGCCCAGTCGGCGCGGGGGCCCTTCAGCTCATGGTTGTTGACGAGGAGGGTCGCGCCGCGCGGTCCGTCGAAGGCGGAGGTGCCGTCGTGGTTGGAGGGCGTGAACTCGCCCGACTCCAGCTTGGTCTTCCCGCTGTAGGTGACGATCCGGTAGGTGAATCCGGCCGGCAGCGCGAGGATGCCGTGGGGGTCGGGGATCAGCGGTCCGTAGCCGAGGCCGGTGTGCCGGTCCTCCGTCTGGTCGCCCACTGTCTCGGTGTCCGTGGAGGCGAGCGCGCCCGGCGCGGTGGCGAGGGCACCGACGCTGCCGGCCAGGGCGATGCCCGCGCCGGTGAGCGCGGAGCGTCTGGCGAAGTCCCTGCGGGTGAGCGACATGCTGGCTCCTGGGAGAGGGGAGTGAGTCGGTCGGGGGGTGGCTCGGCGGACCTCGTCGCCGGGCACACAGTTCCCCCCGGCCGTGAACTCCGGCTGAACACCCGCCGACGCCCGGGGACGCTGTTCCATGAATCCCCCAAGCCCTGCCCAGGAAGAGCTCCCGCGTCTCAACGACGAGCCATGACAGGGCAATGACGAGGGGACCCGCCGCCCTCTCCTCCACGACGTTCACCGACGCCGCCGGGCCGCAGACTCACCCGGTCCTCGGACTCAGCCGCCTCCGGACTCAGCCGGCCCTCGGCTTCCACCGGGCCGCGGACTCACCGGGCACCCGCCCGCGGCCGAACCCCCGCTTCTCAATTGCTTTGCTGGCTGCGCGCCTTGAACGCCGCCTTCCGGGCCTCCTTCGCCAGCTTCTTGTCCGGGTGCAGGCGCCCCATCGCCTCCAGGACGTCCGGGGTCGCGGGGTGGTCCACCCGCCACGCCGTGGCGAAGAAACCGCTGTGCTGTGCCGCCAGACCCTCCACCAGGCCCTGCAGCTCGGCGGAGTTGCCCTCCGCCGCCAGCTGCGCGGCCACGGTGTCGATGGTCAGCCAGAAGACCATCGACTCCGGCGGCGCGGGCACATCGGCCACCCCGCGCTCGGCGAGCCAGACCCGTGCCAGGCCGCCCAGTTCCGCGTCGTCCAGCACCTCGCGCAGCGCGGGCTCCGCCTCCGGCCCGACCAGCGACAGCGCCTGCTGACAGCGCAGCCGGCGCAGCGGCGCACCCGCGTCCGAACCGCGCGCCGCAACCAGCAACTCCTGTGCGGCCGCGAGCGGTTCGCGGCGGGCGAGCCACTGCTCGGTCTCGGCCTGCGCCGCCGCCGGGGGAAACACCGAGGTGCCGTCGAGCAGCGCGTCCGCGCCCTTGTCCGCCAGTTCGCCGACCGCGGGGGCGGCCATCCCGGCCTCCAGCAGCCGCGCGCGCATCCCGTACAGACCGAGCGGGGTCAGCCGCACCATCCCGTACCGGCTGACGTCCGTCTCGTCGACGGCCGCGGCCGGGTCCTCCTCGGGGTCGGCCATCAGCGCCTCGTCGACCGGCTGGAAGTCGACGAGTCCGATCGGTTCGAGGATCCGGAACTGGTCGTCGAGCCGCATCATGGCGTCCGACACCTGCTCGAGGACGTCGTTGGTGGGGTCGCCCATGTCGTCCGGCACGATCATCGACGCGGCGAGCGCGGGCAGCGGCACCGGGCCGTCGCCGGGCCCCTGCTCGCTGACCGTCAGCAGATAGAGGTTGGCGAGCACACCGTCGAGGAAGTCGGCCTCGGCCTCCGGGTCCCAGTCGAGGGACGAGAGGTCGATCTCGCCGCCCTCGTCCATGGCGTCGACGAGGTCGTCGAGGTTGGGCACGCTCGCGTCGGCGAGCACGGTCTCCAGCGCGCCGAGCCACACGGCGAGCACGTCGTTCGGGCTGCCGGAGGTGAGCAGCGCCAGGTCGGCGCCCGGGGTGACCGTCCCCTCCTCCTCGTCGACGATCTCGACCAGTGCGGTGTCGACGGCGACCCGCCAGGCCTCACCGGCGAGCGCGGCGGCGTCTTCGCCGGTCAGGCCGAGGACCTCGGCCGCGGCGGGCAGCTGCTCCTCGACGAGTTCGCCCCCGCCGCCGACGCGGGTGTCCGGCCCGGCCCAGCGGGCGAGCCGGGCGGCGCGGGAGAGCAGCGGTGCGGCGAGCGCGTCCCGTGCGAGCTCCGCTTCGGAGCGAAGCCGAACAGGCGGCAAGGGGGAGCTGTCTGACATCGGCTGGGTCTCCTTGGGACGTACGTAGTGGCCGAGGGGGCACCCCGAAACACACGGCTCAGCCTAGACGGATTTCCACCCATGCCGCCCGGTTCATCTCCCGTCCGGGCCCCGTACATGGCCGAAACCTTGACAACTGGCCCGGATACACAGGAGATTGACGCGCGTAGAAGTCGGGGGACACTTGTTCACCAAGATGCGTTCGGTGATCGTGAGCGTGCGGCCTGTGCACGTCGGCGGTCATCGACGCCGTCGGTGGTCATGACGTTCACCGGTGCTCGCCGTGCGTTCAGCGGTGCTCACGCGTGCTCATCGGTGCCCTTCGCCTTCCACATGTTCCACGCGTGGAACGTGTGCAACTTGCGCAACCTGCCCAACTTGTGCCGCCACCGCCCCACCGGTCGCGGCCGCCACCGTTCCACGCTCCACTCTCGTCCCGGCGCCCACGTATGTCCCCGGAGGGATCCCGTTGCCGAGCAAGTCTTCCGCGCGTCTCGCCGCGCTCACCGTCGCTGCCGTCTGTTCCACGCTGTCCGGTGTGGTGCTCACCGCGCCGGCTCACGCGGACACCGTGCGTATCCATGACATCCAGGGCACCACCCGTATATCTCCGCTCGCGGGCCAGAAGGTCACGGATGTGGCCGGAATCGTCACGGGTGTGCGGACGTACGGCTCGTCGAAGGGGTTCTGGATGCAGGACCCGAACCCGGACGACAATCCGGCCACCAGCGAGGGCGTCTTCGTCTTCACCAGCTCCACCCCGAAGGTCGCGGCGGGCGACTCGGTCACGGTGACGGGCACGGTCTCGGAGTACGTCCCGGGCGGCACCGCGTCCGGCAACCAGTCGGTGACGGAGATCACCAAGCCGACGGTGACGGTCCTCTCCAGCGGCAACGCCGTTCCGGCGCCCGTCGTCATCGACGCGGAGTCGGTGCCCGCCGCGTACGCCCCGGCGGGCGACACCGCCGCGAGCGGCTCGATCAACGGCCTCACCCTGCAGCCGTCGAAGTACGCCCTGGACTACTACGAGTCCCTGGAGGACATGAACGTCCAGGTCGCCGACGCCCGTGTGGTCACCGCCACCGACCGCTACACCGAGCTGTGGGTCACGGTGAAGCCGCATGAGCACGCCGACCGCCGCGGCGGCACGGTCTACGGCTCCTACACGTCCCAGAACTCGGGCCGGCTGCAGATCCAGTCGCTCGGCTCGACCGCCGACTTCCCGGCCGCCGACGTCGGTGACACGCTCACCGGCGCGACCACGGGTCCGCTGGACTACAACCAGTTCGGCGGCTACACGCTGGTCGCGAGCAAGCTCGGCACCCTCCAGAGCGGGGGCCTCGAGCGCGAGACCACCCGCAGGCAGGCGCGCGGCGAGCTGGCCGTGGCGACGTACAACGTGGAGAACCTGGACCCGTCCGACGCCACCTTCGAGGCCCACGCCGCCGCGATCGTGAACAACCTGCAGTCGCCGGACATCGTGTCCCTGGAGGAGATCCAGGACAACAACGGTGCCAAGGACGACGGCACGGTCGACGCGAGCCAGACGGTGAACAAGCTGATCGACGCGATCGTCGCGGCGGGCGGCCCGAAGTACGAGTGGCGCTCGATCGACCCGGTCAACGACCAGGACGGCGGCGAGCCCGGCGGCAACATCCGTCAGGTCTTCCTCTTCAACCCCGAGCGGGTCTCGTTCACCGACCGCCCGGGCGGCGACTCCACGACCGCCGTGGGTGTCACCAAGGTGCACGGCAAGGCGCAGCTGACGGCCTCCCCCGGCCGGATCGACCCGGGAAGCGACGCCTGGAAGGCCAGCCGCAAGCCGCTGGTCGGCGAGTTCGTCTTCCGCGGCAAGACGGTCTTCGTGATCGCCAACCACCTCACCTCCAAGGGCGGCGACCAGGGGCTGACGGCGCAGTACCAGCCGCCGACGCGCAGCTCCGAGACCCAGCGCCACCTTCAGGCGACCGAGGTGCACACCTTCGTCAAGGACATCCTCGACACCCAGAAGAACGCCGAGGTCATCGCGCTCGGCGACATGAACGACTTCCAGTTCTCCGACACCACGAAGATCCTCGAGGGTGACGGCGAGCTGTGGTCGGCGATCAAGTCGCTGCCGAAGAGCGAGCGGTACACGTACGACTACCAGGGCAACAGCCAGGTCCTCGACCAGATCCTGGTGAGCCCGTCCATCCGCCGTGGCTGCGACCTCGACTACGACAGCGTGCACATCAACTCGGAGTTCCACGACCAGATCAGCGACCACGACCCGCAGGTGCTGCGGTTCCGCCCGTAGCACCCGCGGGGTGTGCTGGACGGGGTCAGGCGTAGGCCTCGTCCAGCCACTGCTGCCAGGCGAGTTCGTTCGCCTTCGCGTCGGCGTCCGGGGCGAAGTCATGGACGCTGACGCCCACCGGGGCACCCCAGTGATTGCGGCCGAAGAAGCGGATCAGGGCGTCCTCGGTGCGCAGCCCGATGAAATACGGGTTGCGGAAGTCCAGCACGGCGTCCAGGGACTGTCCGCCGGGTCCCCGGACGCTGACCGGGGCCCCCTCGGCGGCGTCCTCGGGCAGGCCGAGGGCCCCCGCGACGACGGTGAAGGCGTCGGCACCGGTGGACGCCTCCGGGCCGTTCAGGGTCGCGAAGGTCACCGGGCGCGGCGCGAAGTGGGTCAGATACTCGCGCAGGGTGTGCAGATAGAAGTCGGTGTGCTTGCTCGCCCCGTCGTACTGGTTGTCCCAGTCGTCGACGAAGATCCCGCTGTGCACGTACCGCACCCAGGCGTGACGGCCCTCGTCGCGCGGCTCGATGGTGTGGTCGAGCTGGTTGAGGGTCTGCTGGGAGATGCCTTCGACGTTCGCGACCCGGTTGACGTAGCGGTGGGGCGGGTCCCAGGCGACGACCTCGGAGCCGAAGGGTCCGGCGCCGCCCACCCGGGGCTCCGGGGGCTCCATCGGCCAGAGATAGCCGCCGGTGCCACGGGTGATCGCCTCCCACACCTCCTCGGGCGTGGCGTCGACCTCGAACTCTCGGGCGATCTCGAATTCCTTGGACATGATGGCTCCTGCGCGAAGTGGGTGGGTCAGTCGGTGAGTTCGCGGGCCGGGGGCGCGGCGGGCCCGGGCTCGGGCTCGGGTGCGGGCTCGGCGGACCCGGGCTTGAGGGTGGGGTGGACGGCGACCACGATCCGGTGGTCACGGCCGCTCTCGGCGTCCGGGGCGTCGTACTTGCGGATCAGGGCGCTGACGCCCGCCGTCAGCTCCTGGATGAACGCGGCACGGTCGGCGGCCGACGCGAACCGCACCTCGCCGTCCAGCGCATAGGTCGCGAGCCGCTTGCGGGCCTTCGCGGCGCCGGTGATCAGCGAGCCGACGTCCCGCACCAGGCGGGCGCCGAGGGCGAGCAGCCAGCGGGCGGAGAGCTGGTCGCGGAACCGGTCCGGGTCCGGCTGCACGGAGGCGAGTGCCAGCGGGCTGATCACATACGAGGCGGCGGTGGCCTGCATCAGCCGCTCGGTGACATTGCCCTTGCGACGCTCCCCGGCCAGTTCGACGAGGCCGTGCCGCTCCAGGGCCTTGAGATGGTAGTTCACCTTCTGCCGAGGCAGTCCGACCCGGCCGGCCAGCATGGCGGCCGACGCGGGCCCGGCCGCCAGTTCGGCGAGCAACCGGGCCCGCACGGGGTCCAGCGACACGGCTGCGGCTTCGGCGTCCTCGATCACGGTCACGTCCAGCATGGAGTCCACCCTCCCACCGAAAACTTTTTTTGTCCAGACGGGTGAAATGTTCGGTGGGTGCCGTGGGCGTGAGGGCGGGACGGAGTGCGACGGAACCTGCTGCGGACGGCCTACGACGCCGCGGCCGTCAGGACCGGGAAGCCGCGCTCATCCCCGTCTCGACGTTGTGAGTCATGCGTTCCAGAACAAGGACGGCCGCACGGAACTCGTCCGGGGTGATACCGGTCATGGCCATGGCGCGGAACGCGTCGACGCGCTGCGCGACAGCGGCGAGACGCTCGCGGCCACCGTCGCTGAGGGCGAGCCGGCCCGGCGCGGGACGCACCGCCCAGCCGTCGGCGAGCACGGTGTCGACGGCGGTGGTGAGCGTGTGCGCGTCGGCGTTGGCGGAGAGCGCCTCCAGGACTTCGGCGTCGGCGGAATCGGGGGTTTCCCGAAGGGTGTTGAGGACCTGCCAGGCGATCCGGGTGAGACCGAACTCCTCCAGCGTGGCGTCCATGGAGCGGGTGAGTGCTCGGTCGGTGCGATTGAGCCAGTAGCCGATCGGCTTCATGGAGGTGCGGTGCCTTTCTGCGTGTGTCGGCGTGGTTGCCCTGCGGACTCTCTGCATAGATGCCGCGCGGACCCTCCGCGCGGTTGCCACGCGCGGAGGGTCCGCGTGATTGCCCCGCGCAGACCCGCGGCCGGGGCGGGGTGACGCCGGGGGCGGTTCGTTCCCCGCGCGGGCGTCACCGGTGCGCGGGCACGGAGGCGAGATGTGCGGTCCAGTCCTGGCCGACGGCCCAGTCGGTGAAGCCGTGCCAGCCGACCTCGGGGTAGTCGCGGCGCAGCCCGGCCACATCGATGTCCAGGCCGGAGGCGGTGATGTACTCGAACATCGCGGCCAGGTCGGTGGACCGGGTCCGCACATCGGTCAGGGACACCTCCCGGTGGACGATCGGGCGGCCGACAGCCGCGGCGAGAGTCTCCGCGATCTGGCTCGGGTTGCGTACGTCGGAGGCGATGTCGATGCGCTGTCCGGCGAACTCGTCGCGGCGCTGGAGGGTCAGCGCGGCGAACGCCCCGATGTCCTCGGCGGGGATGAGCGTGAACGGCCGGCCCGAGGGCATGGGCCAGGCGAAGACGCCTTCGCGCAGGGTGTCGAGCGTCCAACCGCCGGAGTAGTTCTCCATGAACGCCGCCGGAGCGATCACGGTCCAGGGCACGCCGGCCGTACGCAGATGCCTCTCGACCAGGTGCTTGCTCTCGTAGTGCGGGACACCGGTGCCGCGGTCAGCGTGCGCGGCGGAGGTCAGCACGATGTGCCCGAGACGGGCGGCCGCCGCGGCGTCGACGAGGGCCTTGCCCTGTCGGGTCTCGACGGCGGTGTCGGTGCCGAACGGGGTGGTGACGGCGAAGAGCGAGTCCGCTCCGGCGAGGGCCGCGTCGAGGGACGCGCGGTCGTCGAAGTCGGCGCGGCGCACCTCGGCGCCGAGGGCGCGCAGGGTGTCGGCGGCGGGCGAGTCGGGAGCGCGGGTGAGTGCGCGCACCCGGTGGCCCGCAAGGAGAAGGGCGCGGACGGTGGCCCCGCCCTGGACTCCGGTGGCTCCGCTGACGGCAACGGTGAGCATGGTTCTCCCCCAGAATAGAATGACTGCGAGACGCATTAACTGCGTCACGCGGCAGAATACAGAAACGCTGCGTCACACAGCAAAGGGGATGTGAGCCGGATGGCGGAGTCGCGTCGGGAGCGGCTGTACGAGGAGCTGTCATTGGAGTCCCGCCGCTATCTCGCGGCATATGTGCTGTTCAACCAGGCCGTCGCCGATCACCTCGGTCTGCATCCGACGGATGTGCAGTGCCTGAGCCTGCTGACGGCCGAGCCCGGGCCGCTGACCGTGCGGGAGATCGCCGATATGACGGGCCTGACCACGGGGTCGGCCACGCGACTGGTGGACCGGCTCGAACGAGGGGGCTATGTGGCCCGCACCCCCGACCGGCAGGATCGCCGGCGGGTGCTGGTCACCCCGGTCCCCGAGCGCATCGCCCGGGTCACCGCGGTGTGGGACGACCTCGGCCGGGCCTGGGGGACCCTGCTCGACGGCCACACCGAGGACGAGCTGGAGGTGATCACCCGCCATATGCGGCAGGCCTACGACCTCAGCCACGCGCAGATGCGGCACCTGCGCTCCCTGCCCAAGCCGGACTGATCACCGAGCCCCGGCCTGGGAACACGGCGCGGCGACCCTACCTACCCCTACGGCCCCCGCTCCTGCAGGCGGGCCAGCTGGGTCTGGAACCAGTCGAGCCGCGCCTGGAGCAGCACCGCCTCGGCGGCCAGCTCGGACACATCGAGGCCGGTGGCAGGGTGGCCCCCGCCTCCCCGGCCGGGCCGCACCCGCAGCCCGTCACCCGCGAGCCGCGCGAACACCGCGGGCGACAGTGAGGTACGCCCGCGTACGCACCCCGCGCACGCCGGCCGGAGCGCGCGCCAACCCGGGCGCCCCCAGCCCGCGTCGGCCAGGGCCACCGCCGCTCCGCCGCACACACACGGGCCGACCGTCATGGTCCGCACCCGCTGGCGGGCGTACCGAAAGCCCTGTTCGAAGCGGATGTACGCGCCGAGCACGGTGACCTCCAGCAGCACGGCCCCCCGGTGCTCCTCGGTGCACTGCAACGCCTCGGCGTCCGTGCGGTCGTGCACACAGTGGAAGCCGCAGTCGCAGCGGCGGTGCGGTGCGCGGTGCCGACGCCCGTACACACACCGGGCGTCGTCGAGGACTCCGTAGGGCAGTGCACCGCCCAGGGACACACCGGTGAACCCGGCCCGGCCGCCGTCCTGGGACAGCACCGGGTGGGCGATCTTGTATCCGGTCGGCGGCTCCGTCGGGCGTTCCTCGGGGAGCCGCAGCCTCATCGGGCGGCGGGGACCTCTTCGAGGGCGGGCGCCGCTGGCTCCTCGACGACGTCGGTGACGTCCGCCGCGGGAAGACCCGTCTCCTCCTCGGGAACCTCCGGACGCTCCTCCGCGACCCCGGTGGCGAGTGCCTTGCCCAGCTTCATGACGCCTCCCACGGTTGGTGACCGTCCCGGCCATGGTGACCCACCCCGCCCGATTCGGCACCACCGCATACCGCTTCGCGCCCCAGAACGCGCCCCGAGTGCTTCCACCTCTCTGCGCCCGATCTCCCCCACACCCCAGAATCCCTAACCAATACCATGTAGAAGAATTAAGTGGAGCTTCACGATCGACCTGTCGACACTTCTCCCATGACGACGACTGCATCCACTCCCCCACCCTTCGGCCGCTCCCTCTGCGCCATGGTCACGCCCTTCACCGAGGAGGGCGCGCTGGACCTCGGCGGGGCCCAGCGGCTCGCCGGCCGGCTGGTGTCCGAGGGATGCGACGGACTGGTGCTGAACGGAACGACGGGCGAGTCCCCGACCACGACGGACGCCGAGAAGTCGGCCCTCATCGGAGCCGTACGGGAGGCGGTCGGCGACCGGCCGTCGCTGGTGGCGGGCGTGGGCACGTTCGACACCCGGCACACCGTCGAGCTGGCCCTGGCGGCCGAGAAGGCGGGTGCAAACGGCCTGCTGGTGGTCAGCCCGTACTACAGCAAGCCCCCGCAGGACGCCCTCGCACGGCACTTCCGGGAGGTCGCGGACGCGTCGGGGCTGCCGCTCGCGCTGTACGACATTCCCGGCCGCACCGGCACCCGCATCGAGCCCGACACGATGCTCCGTCTCGCCGAACACCCCAGGATCGTGGCGGTCAAGGACTGCTCCTACGACTTCCTCGGCATCCAGAAGGTGCTCTCCCGGACGGACCTGGCCTACTACGCGGGCTGCGACGAGCACAACCTCGCCCTGTACGCGGTGGGCGGCGCGGGTTACGTCAGCACGGTGGCGAACGTCGCCCCGAGCCGGATGCGGGCCGTGCTGGACGCCTTCGACGCGGGCGACACCGCGGAGGCCGCCCGGCTGCAGCACCGGGCCCTGCCCCTGATCGAGGCGATGACGGCGGCGGGCCTGCCCGGCGCGGTCACGGCCAAGGCGCTGCTCGGCGCTCTCGGCCTGCCCGCGGGCCCGGTCCGCGCACCGCTGCGGCCCGCGGACCGCGAGGCGACCGAGGGACTGCTGACGGCGTACGAACAACTGACGGCCGGTTGATCAGCGCCGGGAGGGCAAGAAAAGCACCCGGGCCGCGCGCCGCCGTTGCCGTACGGTGGCCGCGTGGACCGGCCCCTGCTCTTCCTCGACGTCGACGGCCCCCTCAACCCCTGGGCGGCCCAGCCGGAGCGGCGCCCGGAGGGCTATACGACGATCAGGGTCGCCCTGCACCCGGGGCGGGCGCTGCGCGTGTGGCTGCACCCCGGACACGGCCCGGCGCTGCTGGCGCTCGGGTACGACCTGTGCTGGGCGTCCACGTGGATGGACGCCGCGAACCGCTGGATCGGCCCGGTCATCGGCTTGCCGGAGCTTCCCTACGTCGACTTCGGCGCGGGACTGTTCGCCCTGCGCCCGGACGGCGTGCACTGGAAGACCGAGGCGATCGTGGCGTACGCCCGGGGCCGCCCCTTCGCCTGGGTGGACGACGAACAGACCCCCGCGGACCAGGCATACGTCACCGCCCACCACACGGCACCGGCCCTGCTCCACCAGGTGGACCCACGAATCGGGCTGCGCCGGGAGGACTTCGCGACGCTGACGGAGTTCGCGGCCTCGGTGACGACATGAACGAGCGCCCCGCCGGGCCGGCGGGGCGCTCTTGAGACGGGGCACCCGTCGAGCGGGCGTTCAGGCCGTCAGTTGTGGCTGTTCTGATTGCGATGCAGGTCAGGGGCTCAACTCGTCCCATGGGCCGTATCGGGGCCGTCATCGGCGTCACCCGGGTCCCGGAAGACCCGATCCACGGCGGCCCGGGTGCGCGCCTCACTGTTCGGCATCAGGTGCGTGTAAGTGCGCAGGGTGAAACTCGGGTCGTGGTGACCTAGGTACTCGCTCAGGGCCTTGATGCTCTCCCCCGCGTCCAAGAGCACGGAGGCGTAGAAGTGGCGAAGGGCGTGCATGCCGTTCTCGCGTCCGAGCGGGATGCCGGCGGAAGTGAGGGCAGGACGCCAGAACGACCTGTTGAAGCGGAACCGGTGCAGCGGTTGACTCCGAGTGTTGACGAACAGCAGCGAGGCCGTGACGGGCGGGCCGTCCGGGGTCTTCCAAGGCAAGGTGACCTCTACCGGCTCGTGCTTCGTGATGTGCGCTGCAAGTGCGAACGAGACCGTCTCGGGCAACGGCACCTGACGTTCCTTGCCGCCTTTGGGCGGGCCGAACACCAGGTGGACGCCTCGTATGACCTTGATCTGCCGGACGACGTGAACCGTGCCGCCGAGGAAGTCGACATCCTCTACCGCCAGACCGAAAATCTCGCCTTGACGGAGGCCGCAGCCCGCCCCCAGGGACACCATCTCCTGGTAGGCATCTGGCAACGCCTCGTGCACGGCCATGACGCGCTCGATGGACCATGGCTTGACCTTGCGGGCATCGAGGGAAGGCGCTCGCACTGAACGTGCCCGGCAGGGGTTTTCGGCGATGATCCGGTCTTCCACGGCCGCCGTGAACACCGCCGACACATTGGCGAAGATCGACCGCCGGTAGGACGCCGCGCGTCCCGTCGCCTCCAGCTCTCGCATCCACGCACGAAGGTGCGACGGCCGGAATGACGCCATCGGCCGGTCACCGAGGTACGGAAGGGCGTGGACCCTCAACCGGATCTCGACGCTCTCGCGGGTCACCGGATCGATGGTGAGCGCCGCCATCCATTCCTTGGCGTACTGGCCGAAGGTGATCGAGCCCGCGGCCGGGTCGATGTATCGCCCCTGCGACATGTCCGCTTCGATGTTGGACAGCCAGGCTTCGGCCTTGCGCTTCTGTTTGTCCGGGAAGCTCTTGGACTTCTCGGAGCCGTCTGGCGCGATGTACCGGGCACGGTAGCGGTGGCCGACGCCGTGGCGATCAGTCCTGACCCTGACCGTCTTGCCGTCCGCTCCGGGAACGCTCTTGTACCACCGGTCTTGGATGTGTCCGGCCATCAGGCAGCGGCTCCTTCCATGCGGGACTGGACCCAGGCGCGGACGTCATCGGGGTCGTAGCGGAGATGCCGGCCGACACGGAATCCGCGGGGCCCGATGCGCTTTCTCCGCCACTGGTAGAGCGTCTCGACGCTGGGGAGTTCGAACAGCTCGACCAGGTCCTCCGGCGTCAGGTACCGGTCTGGCAGGCGTATCGCCATGGTCACCACTCCCCTTCGTCCAGCAGATCCGCGAGTGCTTCGCGGGCGGTTTCGCGGTTCAGCTGGAGGTCGCGGGCGATGGTGGCGGCGAGGGCGGACTCGCCGGGGGTGTGGCCGTGTCCGGCGTACTGCCAGTCGGCCAGGACGAGCACGGTGTCCGGCTCGGAGTCGTCGAGGCCGAGGGCCTCGCGTTCTTGGGCGGCGCGGTAGTCGGCGCGTTCTTGGCGGAGGGCGCCGAGGGTGGTGGAGTAGCGACGGGACTTGGAGGAGAAGTGGCCGCGGAAGCCGAGCATGTGCGCCCAGGCCCACAGACGCCGGTCCGGGTAGAGCGGGTCGAGTTCCTTGCAGGTCTGGATGAGACGACGAGTGTGGTCGGGCACCTGGTACCGGTCGAGCTCGGCGAGTTCCCCGATGCGGCGATCGAGGGTGCCGGTCGTCTCGGCTGCCTTGGTGGCGTACTTGGCGACGTAGGAGGCGACGGCCTGTTCGGTGATGTCGGAGCCGTCCCCGAAGGCCTTGACCGGCCGCACGTCGAGCTGGGTGCCCCAGCGGAAGGTACGGGCGGGCTGGCCCTCGGCGGCGGGCACCGAGACGGAGGTGTAGGAGTGAGCGGTTGCGGCCCGGATGGCGTCGGCGAGGAGGGCGACTGTCGCCCAGGCCGGGGGTGGGGTGTGCGGTCCGTCCGCTCCGTCGATCCGGATCACGGCATGGAAGTGCAGGGCCCCACGCTTCTGGAACTCGGCAACCTTGCCGTAGGACAGCCGAGCGCATTCCTTCAGCTCCCTCTGGGAAAGGCCGGCGCGGGCGGCGATCTCGCGGCGCAGCCGGTTGGTGAAGCGCTGCCAGAGCTGCCCGGCGTGATTGTTGAACAGCACGGCGCCCGCGTAGTCGTACGTGGCCGGGTTCAGGGCGGCACCGAGGGCGGGATCGTCGGCGCCGTGGCGGGTGCCGCAGCGGCAGGTGCCGTGGTCGGGGCGGTTGTGGACGGGGCCGAAGGAGGGGGCGGTGAGGGTGGCGAAGACGCGCGGGTGATCGCGGACGGTGGCGGGCACGTCGCGGCGGTCGTCTCCGGCGAGTCCGGCGCGGATGAGGTGGTAGGTGTCGCCCGCGTAGGTCCAGGCGCAGGAGGGGCAGCGGGAGGCGCGGCGGTTGCCGCAGGCGACGCGGAGTCGGCCGCCGGGCTCGTTCTCGGTGGTGTAGTGGCGCAGGGTCTCGCCGGTGGTCTTGTCCTTGTGGAGGGTCCAGCCGCGCAGGTGGATGGGGTCGGCGCAGCCGCCGGTGCGGCGGATCTGGTCTTCCCAGCGGGTGTAGTCGGGGGCCGAGGCCACCCTCAGCAGGTCGCTGAGGGTGGTCGGGTCGAGCAGCGTGTCAGGCACGGGCGCCCTCCCGGACGGCCGGGCGGTGAACGGTGCCGGTGCCGTGGCAGGCGGGGCAGTGTGCGGTGATGGTGCGCAGGTGGCCGCGGGCGTCGCGGCCGCCGAGGGTGATGGCGACGGAGGCGAAGCCGTCGCAGTTGCCGCAGATGCGGGGCCGGGGCGTGGTGCGGTGGGTCATGCTGGACGTTCCTTCCGGTTCACGTGATCGGGTAGGGACGGCGCCCGGGCGGCGGATGCTTGGCGGTATCGAGGCCGCCCGGGGGCCGGTCAGCGTCGCTTGGCTTCGGCGGCGATCAGGGAGCGGATCACCAGCGCGCAGACGGCGACGGACGCGCCGGTGATGGCGACCGCGAGGAGCATCGAGACGAGGACGGCTCCGACGACCAGGACCACGGCCGTGCCACCGCCGACCAGGGCGACGACGGCGCCGGGGGTGAGCTGGACCGTCGGACGGGGCGTTGTGGGCTCGGCCGGAGCAGGGGCCAGGCGGTGCTGGACCACGGCGGTGGGCTCGACGACGGCGGGCGGGGTCACTCGCCCGGTCGGGGTGGGCATGGTCGGGATCTTGGGGCGGAGCATGGTGGATCTCCTTTCGGGGCTGGCTACTTGACGGCTGCGTTGATGGCGGGGGCGAGGAGGCTGTCGGCGAGGAGGTAGCCGCCCAGGAGCAGGACGGCGATGAGCCACCAGGGCGGGCGGATGAGCTTGATGCCGAGGTAGCCGACGACGAGGAGGGCGAACCAGAGAGGGACCTGCATGGCGGGTGGTCTCCTAGCGGACGCGGCAGCGGTGGGTGCGGGCGGCGAGCTGGGCGGCGGAGGCGCTGGAGTAGTCGGCGGACCAGCCGCAGCGGTCGGCGGTGCACACGGCGGCGTGTTTGGTCTGGCCGTTGCGGTCGCGGTGGGTGCCGATCTGCACCGGACCGATGCTCATCACGGAGTGGAAGTGGTCGCGGGCGGGCATGTCAGTCGGTCTCCTCTCGGGCCGTTGTCGGGTCGGGGAAGCTGGCGCGGATACCGGCGGCGGTGGCGGGGTCGGCGGTGAGGCGGGCGGCTTCCTCGGCGAGCAGGTGGGCGAGGAAGGGCCGGTTGGCGGCGGTCATCTCGCGGGCGCCGTCGAGGTAGTCGGAGGCGGTCAGGTCGGCCGGGTCATGGGTCATCGGTCTTCCTCTCTTGCTGGTCAGGCGAGGTGGGCGGCGATGGCGTCGGCGAGATGGGGCGGGACGCCGAGGCGGGCGCGAAGCGTGTCGGTGTCGATCGGGGAGCCGGTGCGGGTGCGGTACTCGTCTGCGACCTTGCGGGCGTGGTCGACCAGCACCGCCGGAACCGCAGGCGCCGGAGCGGATACGGGCAGAGCTGGGGCGGCGTCCCGGGTGGGTGTCGGAGTGGGTTCGTGCTGGGGCTCCGGAGTCTGGGTGGTGGATTGCTCGGGTTCGGGATCGGGATCGGGTGTTGGGGTGGGGGCGGGTGCCGGCGGGACCGGCATCCGGTGTTCGGCTGAGTGCGCCAGGAGGGTGCCGCCGAGGAAGGCGAGGGCGGGCCATCCGGCGATGCCGAGGCGGAGTGGAGCGGGCGGGTTGGCCAGGTTGAGGAATCCGGCGGTGGCGATGTTGGCGCCGAGTGAGGCGAACAGGGCGACGATGAACCAGCACCAGGCGAGCCGGGACGGTCCCTGGGAGCGGAGGCGTCGCCAGGCGGCGACCAGGAGCAGGTCGACGCTGACCGGGTAGGCCCAGGCTTTCCACCCGTCCTGCCCGGCCGCGGCGGCAAGGTCGTGGAGGTGGGCGAAGGAGAGGGCTCCGGCGATGACGGCCTGGACCAGGACCGCGTCAACACGCAGGCCGGGCCGGGCCATCAGGAGTCCTCGCCGGGATAGGCGGGGCCGTCCTTGGGGTCGTAGCCAGGCGGGAAGAGGCCCGGCGGCGGTTCGGGCAGCGAGACGGCCAGGGAGGGGCTGACGGCTTCGACGAAGTCGAGGTCTGCGCCGGTCATGTCGGCGTAGAGGGCGAGTTGGCCCAGGAGGAGCACGGTGCGGGCGAAGTCCTCGCAGTTGGGGCACATGCCGGGGGCTCCCTTCATCAGGCATGGCGGGGGTAGGGACCTGGCGCAAAGGCGGTCGCGCCGACCGTGGAGCGGGGAAGGTCAGGTGGTGGCCGGGATGGACTCCACGGCCGGGGCCTCGGCCGGAGCCGGGACGCCAAGGGCGGGCCGGAAGGGGGCCAGTTCAGGCAGGTCCGGAGTGTGGTCGGCGTGCCGGTTGCAGGTGTTGACGGCCTGGCGCAGGGAGGTGTGCGGGGCGCGGATGCGGTGCCAGCCGCCGGAGGAGTCGCCCGCGATGGCGACCCCGCGCATTGCGGCGGGGATCTGGATGGCGGCGAGGACGGCGTCCGGGGAGATGTCGCCGAAGGCCATGTTCGCGCTAGTTTCGTCGTTGACGCGGTGGGCGGTTCGCCCGGTGAGCTGGGCGCGGAGCATGGTGATGCCCTTGCCGAGTTCGGAGCCGAAGCGCTGCCCGCAGATCTCCAGATAGATGCCGGCGGCGCGACCGAGCTGGGCGAGCCGGACCAGGGCGGTGATGATGCGGTCCCGGCGCTTCTCCTCCTCCTTGGTGGCGAAGAGAGCAAGTTCGGCGACCTCGTCGACCAGGACCACGACCGGCGTGGGGCGCAGGTGATCGGGCAGGTCCCAGATATCGGCGGCGATCTCGGCGTCGGGGACGTCTGCGGTGATGCGCTGCTCGGTGCGGATGAGCTGGTAGACGCCTTCCATCCGGGCCACGAGGGCTTCGAGGAGTTCGGCGGCGGTGTCAGGGTTGTCGGCGAGCGCGGAGAACCGGCGGCCCAGCGGGAACAGTTCCACCCCCTGTTTGCAGTCGATGCCCACCAGGGCGACGTCCATCGGAGCCAGCCCGGTGACCAGGTTGCGCTGGTAGACCGACTTCCCGGACTCGGTGGCGCCCAGGGTCAGCGCGTGGGGTATCGCCCGGTAGTCGCGGTAGTGGACCGCGCCGTCCTCCCGCAGGGCGACGGGGACCCGCATCGGGCGCGGGTCGGTCTGGGCGGGCATCTGCACCCGCTTGAGGACGTCGTAGCCGGTCATCCGGACCTCGACCACACCCGAGCGCACCTCACGCGAGGTGACGCCGTACATCGCGAAGGAGTGGCGCAGCCGGTCGGAGGCGGCGGCGACGTCGAAGGCGTCCTGCCCGGGCCGCAGCTTGAGCCGCAGGACCAGGCCAGTCCTTGTCGGGCGCAGGCGCAGGATGCGCGGCGGGCGGGATTCGGGCACGGGTCGGTTGGTGGCCCGGGCTAACGCCAGGCGCCAGCGTGAGGGCGGCATGGTCAGCCCGCAGGCATCCATGACGGAGCCGTAGCGGAACAAGACCCGCAGCGTGGCGAGGGTGACCCCGAAGGTCAGCCAGTACCAGGCGGGGCGCCGCCACCGCAGGAGACCCGCAGCGGCGACGACCAGCACGAGCGTGACCATGATGGCGGTCATGATCAGGCCGCCTCGGGCTTCGACGCAGCAGCGGCGAGCGAGGTGACCGCGACCGCGCGGAAGGCGATCCCGTGCCGCTTCTGGCCGTTGAAGTCGTTCTCCCACGGCCGGGCGATCAAGCCCGTGAGCGCGACCGGCGTGCCCATCGCCAGCTCACCGGAGATACCGGGCTCGGGGACGGTGACGGACAGGATCTCGACCTCGTCGTTCGCCGCGAACATCACATCGACCGTCATCAGCTTCGCTCCGGTCTCGACGTCCGTGGCGATCTCGCCCGTACGGCGGTCCTTGACCTTCGGCTGCGGGGTCTTGGCGACCATCACGGTCGCGGCGGAGGTGTCGACGGGAATCTGACGCATGCTGGAACTCCCTTGAAGAGGGGCGGGAGCGGCGTACTTGCTTGGCGGTGGGTCGCCGCTTCCGTGCGTTGGCCGATGACCGCAGCAAAGCTGCGGGGATTTGCGCTTCCAACTGGTGCGCACCAGTAGGTTGCATCTGGTGCGCACCAGATGTCAAGCAGTGTCGCCGCGATGGCTTCTCAACTCGCCTTACTGCGACAGTTCTAGGGAAGCGCCTCCGCCAACACCCCGGTAGCCAACAGGGGTTAACACCTGACGCGTTAACCCCTGCCGACCTGCGCTGATGTGAGGCATGCTGCAATGAGGTCCCTGTAACCCAGGCTGGGCGGCATGACGTGACGAACGGACTCAAGGCAGCAAGGAGCGCACGGGAGTGGTCGCAAGAGCGGCTGGTCCGAGAGATCGAGCGCTATGCGCGACAGCACATGCTCGACGTCGCATCCACCGCCAGCCTGCGCGTGTACGTCTCGGAGTGGGAGAACGGCCGACGCGCCATCTCGGCACGCTACGCGAAGATACTGCGAGCCTTGCTCGGCATCACTGACGACGAACTCAGCGGCAGGGCCGAGCTGCTGACGCCGATGACCATGACGGACGGATACGACGACCTCATGGGCCGGATAGACGCGGCTCGCAGTATCAGCCTGACCATGGTGAACACATTCATGGACCAGACCGAGCTGCTCAGGACCATGGACCGGCAGATGGGTGCCGCGAGCCTCGTCGATCAGATGACGGCCCACCTGGCGACCCTTGAGGACGCCCTCACCTTCGCCGTGCTGCCAGAAACCCGGCGTCCAGTTGCCCGAGCACTGGCCGGAGCGGCGACGCTGGCGGCCTGGCAGGCACTCGACGTCGGAGCCGTTGAACGCGCCTGGCGCCACTACGAGTTAGGCAAACGAGCTGCCCAAGAAGCCGAAGAGCCGATGTACCTGGCGCACGCCACCGCCGAGCAGGCATACGTGCTCTGTGACGCGGGCCGGGCGCCCATGGCAGTGCAGCTGATACACGACGCGCAGCGACTCGGCGGCAAGACCATGTCCCCACGCCTCACCGCCTGGCTGTACGCAGCCGAAGCCGAAATCTGCGCCCGGGCAGGCCTTCCCGACGACTGCCAGCGCGCGCTGGAGAAAGCAGCGCGATCTCTCCCGCCAGGCGATGAAGCCCGCGATCCGGACATGCTGAGCATCTTCCTGAACGAAGGGCACCTCACCAGGTGGCGCGGCAACGCGCTCGCCCTGATCGGCAACGACGAGGCGGTAGGCAGCCTCTACACGGCCCTCGACAACGCCGACTCCACGTTCATACGGGCGTCCGCCGGACTCCGCTGCGATCTCGCCCAGGCACACATGGCCCGCGGCGAGTACGACCAGGCGCACGAGCACCTCCGCCAGGCCCGCTTGATAGCGAACCGCACGGGATCAGTCCGTCAGCGGCGGAGGATCGAGCAGCTCACGCAGCAGTTGTAGGCGAAGTGCCGGCGCCGCGCGAGGACAGAACATGCAGGAGAGCGACGAGCGTTCCCGAACCCATGAGCTCACCGCGCGCCATGAGCCCAGGGATGTCCGAGAGAGGCACCCATGCAATGTGCCCCGCCTCTTCAAGGTCTGTCGGCTCCCCAACGAGCTTGGCACCTTGGCCCACGAAGATCTCGTGCGGCGAGTCGACCATCCCGACCATGGGCTGATAGGTGACCACGTGCTCCAGAGAGTTCGGCCGCCAGCCGGTCTCTTCCTCAACCTCCCGCATTGCCGTCTGCAGGGGGTCTTCACCCTCGTCAACGATCCCGCCGGGCAGTTCCCAGCCGAAGGACTCGGGGACGAAGCGGTAGCGCCAGAGCATCAGGACGCGGTCCTGGTTGTCGATGACGGCAGCGATGGCCACGTGGTGCAAGCGGACGACATGATGTTCGAAGCGGTCGACGCCGGGCGGTTCGACGTCGACCATAGTGAGCTTCACCCAACGGCTGTCGTACAGCGTCCGCTCACCATGGATCTGCCACGGCTCGATGTCCGTCGGAGCCTCAGTCGTGACGGAGCGGTCAGGGACGCGGTAGGAACTGCGGCCATGCACCTCGATCGTACCTTCGGCAACCAGTTTCGCCAGGACCTGGCGCAGTGCTGTACGGCCGATCTCCAAGTCTTCGGACAAGGTCCGCTCGGACGGGAGCTTGGCCCCGGGTTGGTACTTGCCTGCCGTGATCCACTCGCGAACCGTGCGGTAGACCCGCTCAGACTTCGGTCCCATCCCCTAAGCACGCTCCTCCATAACCCATGGCGTACGCCATAGCCTACGGGTTGCATACGACGCCCGTCAGGGACGATCAGCCAGAGCGCGGTAGAACTTTCCCTACGTCCATCAAGGCCCGCGCACGGCGCGGGCGCGCGCCGCCTCTGCGGCGCGGCCTGCCTCCTGTCTCCGCCCCGGCTGGCCGCGCCCGGCGGCGCGCCACGTGCAGCGGGCAAGACGAGAACGCCCGCACAGCCCGGAAGGTCAGCACGGCGGCATCGCCGGGCGGTCTACGTGGCACGAGCGCGGCCGTCTGCGGCCATGGCCATAGTGCTGTCAAGCCAGGCTGGCTGCGGAGGGGTGGCGTCCGGGCCGGGCGACGTCGCCGGAGCCGAAAGGCCGGCGGGGGACGAGCGCCGTACCGCCGCCGTCACGGATGCGACAGCGTGAGCGGACCACCGCCGAGAGATGGGCTGAGGGGGAGCCGCCTGCTGCCGCGCTGTGGCTGAGCCCGTCGTGGGCGCTCCGCTGGGTACGCCGCCGTGGAGGCTGCAGGATCGTCGCGGCGACGAACCACTGTTCCCGGCCACTGTCGTCGGGGTCGATTGGTGTGGTCGAAAGAGCGCGCTGCTGGATGCCGCTGCGGTACAGGCCGCACATCCTCGCTCGGCCGGTTCTTGAGCCCGCGATCACCATGGGTCTCCCCCGAGTCAGTCCACTGCTTGCCAACCGACGGACGAGTCCGGTGAAGCAGTGCAGACCCCCAGCCCGTCTCGGGGAGAACAAGATCAGTCTCCGTCAGGCTAGTGGGCTTGCCAAAGGATCTGTGACGCAACCTCGCCAAAAGACGGATAGTTGCCAGTTGGCGAAGGTCTGCCAGACTGAGTGGCGGCGATCCACGCCTGCGGGCACTTGAACCTCGACGACCAGGGTTGGTAGACAGCTTGTTTGAAGCTCTTGGGCTCTCGCCCGCCGACAGCACCGTGTACGTGGCGGTGGTCAACCACCCCAAAGCTGACATTGATCAACTGGCTGAGGTGACCGGACTGTCACAAAGCCAGACCAGGAGAGCCCTTGCGAACCTCTCCGGGGAGGGGATGGTCAGCAGGCTCCCTGGGCGCCCGATAAAATTTCTCGCCGCTCCCCCCGATGCTGCAGTCTGCAGCCGGATCGCAGCCATCGAATCGGATCTCTGGAAAGCACGAGAAGCCGCACAAAATCTTATGGAGGCCCACAGGGCTGCCTCCCGCTACATTCTCCCCGACCAGTCCCTCGAAGTTCTTTTGGGTCAAGACAGCGTAACTCAACGAGTCATGCAGATCCAGAACAACTCTCGGCATCAGGTTCGAGTATTCGACAAACCACCGTACGCCATTCCTCCCGGTCACAACCTGGAAAGCGAGCGTCGGCGCCTTCGCGAAGGAATCCGCTATCGAGTCATCTACACAAGAGAGGCCATTTCCTGGCCGGGGCGACTGCAGTCCGACGTGCTCCAATCGGTGCGCCAAGGCGAATTGGCCCGAGTGAGGCCGCACTTGCCCGTGAAAATGTTCCTCGCCGACGAACGTTTGGCGGTCATATCTATCAGTTCCAGCAAACATGTTATTGATGCCGCATATATCGTTCATCCCTCATCTTTGCTTGATGCACTAATTACACTCTTTGAGGATGAGTGGGAGCGCGGAACGCCGGTCTGTTCCAATGAGTCTGAGGAATCGCATCATGACGAAGTTAGGGCATTGCTCGCACTTCTCAACTCCGGACTCACCGACGAAGGGATTGCACGTTCGCTCGGCTGGTCCGCTCGAACCACGCAACGCCGCATTCGCGCATTGATGGAAGAACTGGGGGTCAACACTCGGTTCCAGTTGGGTCGCAGCGCCCAGGCCCGCGGTTGGCTCTAGGTACTCCAGTAGCGGTTCGCTATTTTCGCTGGTCAGACGCATGATTGTGCGTGTAGTCACCTGACGGTCCCTCGGATGGGCATTCGCGCGGACCGCCGGCCGATCGAGCAGTTTGCCCTGTGCGCCTCTGAGGGCTTTGGCAGGCTTCAGCCCCGCCCACGAGTCTCGCCGTTAGCTTGTGTCAGACCAGCAGGCAGCCGACCTCCGGGAACAGACACATCGCGATCACGAAGTAGACCTCGGCCCATGAAGGCGGGGCCCGCGGCCAGCGCTGCACACTCCTCGTCTCTTCCGGGACCGCGTCGACCAGATCGAACGCCAGGACCTAGGCAGCTCGCCCAGATGGCCGGGAGCGAAACGGCCCCTGGCCACCGTGAAGTCGCGGGAGACGGTCGTCAGACCAGACGGCAGGGCACAATGGCGTGCAGACCACGGAACTCCGTAGGTGGCAGACAGTCGTGGCGCACTTCCTGCTCCTCGGGCTCCGTTGCTCGTGTTCCGGATTCTCGCCAACTTGCTTGCCACCGCAGCGAATGCGTCAACGTTTCGGGCGTGTGTCAACACCCCTGATCGCGACAAGAGGAAGAACGTGAGCGCGGTTCACCGTGAAGTGCGGCCGGGGGCGAGGAACGGACGACCGTTCCTCGCCCCCGTCACCTGACGGTGGTCATCTCATCATCAGTAGGAGAACTGCTGGATCTCCTGGCGGTTCACGCCGATCGTGTATCCCGTGCGGGTGGCGGGGTCCAGCTGAATGGACTGTCCGTCCTGGGGGATTATCGCCTGGGGGGCCTGGATGGTCATCAGCGGGCTGCCGTCGCCGTACGCGTAGTTACCGTTGATCGTCTCCACATGCTTGCCGGTGCTGAGGTCCACGACGTCCATCTGCCCCATCGCGTTGTTGTCGAAGATCAGCGTCGGAAACCCGAAGAGGTGAGTGCCATCAGGCCCGCCGAACTTCTCGAAGGCGAGGTCGCGCCCACCGTCAACGGTGAGTTCAGAACCCTTGTCCGGGCGGACCAAGATTGGATCGGACGAGTCACTGGGATCGATCTTGGTGATCACACTGGGAGCGGGCAGCTTGGTGCTCCATCCCGTATTCGACGCGTTGTAGGCGTTGCCCGCATCGTCGATCGCGACGCCGTGGCTGCACCGGGACGTGGTCCCGGCCAGCGTGGTGGTGGCGGTATCGAGGTCGACGCGAGGGGCGGACACGCTGCCCGAACAGACCACGATACCCGTGGGCAGCACGACGACCGTGCCGTCCTTGGGGTCGACGGCCATCTGCGACCACTGGACGTGGGCGGCGCCCGGATCGGTGACTCCCGCGCCGGAGACCGGGAGTGGAATCACCGGGGAGAGGGCGCCTGTCGTCAGACTGATCGGCAGCAGGACGTCGACATCGTCGGACACCCGGTGGAGCAGAACGACGCCTCGGTTCCGGGCGGAATCCAACCGACCGTTCACGAAGGTGTACTCCGATGCGGACACCGTCTGCTGTGCGACCATCGTCCGGCTTGCCGTGTCCCAGATCTGCAGGTCGACATCGCCGTTCGGATCGGCCCGGTGGGCCACAAGGGCCCGGTGTGTGGTGGCTGTCGCCCCGATCACCGCGTAGGTCGCCCCGTAGGTGCGGTCCGCGGTCAGGGCGGGGCCGTAGGTGCCTGTCGCCGGGTCGTACGGCTTCACCACGGCCGCACCGTCCCGGCTCATCAGGGAGACCAGCGAGTCCTTGCCGGCGAAGGCGAAGTCGACCACCGAAGCGCCGTCCGGAGCCAGGCCGTCGTCGACCTCCAACTCCGCGGTCGGCGATGCCTGTCCGATGACGTGGTGGTGGCTGTCCAGGGCGAGCACGCGCACGTTGTACAGCTCGGACGTGGGCAGACCCAGCTTGACGAGGTCGAGGCTGGCCGTGCCGGAGGTTCCGGGCAGCGTCCGGTGGAGGGTGGACGGCGTGTTGATGCCGTCATGGTCCACTTGCGACCCGTTGGGGTTGTCAAACGTGTTGTACCGGTTGGTGGTTGGCGCCGGACCGGGCGCGGAGAACTCGACCTCGGCGGCGGCCGCATCGTGGACGGCGCGGACGTCGTACCTGAGGCCGAGGATCGGGTTGGCGCGGTCGACGGCGGCGTTGTGGCCGGGGATCCCGCTCGCGTCGGTGATCAGCGGCGCCGCCGGGCGGGCGGTGTCGGTGCCGATGCGGATCGGAGTGAACTCCGCGTAAACGTTGTTCGCGACGGTCGCGGACTTCTGGATGATGCCGATGCCGTAGAGTCCGGCACCGCCGTGGAACGCGCTTGCCGGAATGGTGAGGCTGCCGGAAGTGGCCGTCAGCGACTTCGTCCAGGCCGGGTAGAAGATCGGCCCGAGAGCGGGATTCCAGTGGCCGATACCGGACACGGCGATGGCGGGGTCGGACACACCGTAGACGCCCCTGAGGTCGTAGTGCACGGTCACCGGGCGTCCGAGCGGGGCGACTGCCGGCGCCGTCGGTGCCTGGGCCTCTCCGTAAGTGCCGTCGCTGGCTCCGATGGCAACCGTACGGGACGCGCTCGCCACCACGTGCCCCTTGATCAGGACGTCGTAGCGGAGCTTGACGCTGCGGTCACTCGTGGACACCACCGGCAGACCGGCCGCGGTGAGCAGCTGACGCGGTGTCACGCGGATGGCCGGGGTGCTGGACCGCCACACCGTGGAGCCTTCGGTGAGCCTGTACTGGGCGGCCGCCTTGCTGGGCAGGCCCGTCACGTCGCCGGCGAAGGTGACCGAACCCACCAGGCCCTCGCCGTTGCCGCCGGAGGCGGGGTTGCCGAGGTCGATACGCTGCGGATCGGTCGTCTCAGTGAACATCCCGCCGAGGCTGCCACGGGTCACCCGGTGCGCGACCGACAGCCGCACCACGGCGGGCTTGGCCTTGAGCTTGTCACCGAGAGCTGCCTGGGTGGCTGCCGTGACGTCGATCTGCGGTCCCACGTGCAGGGTCCGGTCGATCTGATGCGGGCTGGAGACCGATCGCCCGGTGCGCTCCAGCAGGGCGCGGACATCGGCAGGGGTCAGATGGTGTCCGGCCAGGCGGGACGCCTGCAGCACCACGGCCGCCGCTGCGGCGATCTCCGGAGCGGACGCGGACGTACCGCCGTTGAGGACCACATTCACGTCCGAGGGCCCGCCGGCAGGAGCGAACATCGTCCTGACGGGGTGGAGGAACGCGGGAATGTTGTCACTGGGCGCGGAGAGGTTGACGCGGCTGCCGAAGCCGGACGAGAACGTGCCGAAGCCGCTGATACGGGTCTCCGCCACGGTCGGGCTGCCCGCCGGACCGGCGAGTGTGTCGTCCAGGGTGGTGCCGCCGGCGGCGATGGCGCCGGTGTCCGGGTCCCGTGAAGACACCGACGAGAACGCGACGTCGTCCATGTTCGTGGCCGCTGCGTCGTCGGAAGCCAGGTCGGTCGGTGTGCTGCCACCGTCCGGGCCCACCGCCGCCGTGGTGAACAGGCGGGTGCCGTCGTTGCTGGAGATGACCACCACGATGCCGAGTTGCTTGACGATGTGCTCGACGACGGCGCGGACGACCGGGTCGTCCTCCAGGTAACGCCCCGCGAAGCCCAGGGTGTCAGTACCGAAACCGAGGCTGGCGGTGATCACATTGGGGCGGGGTGACTGGTTGGCCGCCGCCATGAGGGCGGAGGCTATCTGGTCGGTCGTCGGGGTCTGCGGTACCACGAGACGGTACTTGGCGCCGGGCGCGATGCCGAGCAGGTCGGTGTAGCCGCTCCCGACCCGGTCGGACCGCTGCAGATCGTGCGGCAGCGGGCTCATGACGCTGAAGTCCAGCAAAGCCTCGCCCAGCCCGGGGTCCTCACCCTGGACCGCGGCGGAGCCGCTGAGGCCGCCCTGCCCATCGGACACATAGGTCGGGATGAGCGGCATCGACGGCAGGTCGAGGTAGCGCTGGCCATCCTTGAGGATGGTGGTGGCCCCGCTGTTGACAGCTTTCGCGTTGCTGCCGTCCAGCATCGACTGGTCCACCAGGTCTCCGATGGACACGTTGGTGATGACCTCGCCGGCCCCCGGCTCTTGCCCGAACTTGCCCTTCAGCGTCGCGAAGGCGCCCGTGGCGTTGACCCCTCCGGCGTTGAGCAGGGCTTGAGCGGAATCGGCCAGTGCGTAGTTGGTCGGAATCCCGCTGGAGTCAGAGCTGGTCCGTGTCGCATCCGACGGCGTCGCGTGAGCCTGCGTTGCCGCCGCCCGTGCGGCAGCCTTGACCACAGACGCGGGCAGCGGCTGGCTCGGGGTGTCGAGCGTATTGACATAGCGGTCCGGCTCCGCGTACGCGACGCCGCGCGTCGCGCGCAGCTCTTTGGCCACCGAGACGGAGTCGCGGTCTGTCGTCTGGAGCACATAGGTGCGCGACAGAGCGGAGCTGCCAGCAGGTTGGGAGGCCGCGTTGTTGCGGAGCACAGTTCCAGACAGTGCGGGGACGGCAGCGCGCATCGTCTTGGCTTCGACCGAACGAAGGACGGCGTTCACCGCCGCGTTGTCCGTCTGAGGAGTCCATGCAGACAACCGGTGATCGGTCAGCGGCTTCCCAGTAACCGAGGTACCCGCGGCCAGGGTCACCACGACCTGGCCGGGCACGACGCCCGTGCTCTGCCGAGGCTGCTGAGCAGAAAGGCCCTTGCCCAGTGGTGTCTTGGCGGCAGGCGCCACAGGCGGGGAATCCCCGTTCGAGACCGAAGTCGGAGAAGGGGAGGCAGAAGCCGCAGAGGCCGCCTCCGACATCGAAGGGAGCATGGCAGCACTTGTGACCGTGACTGCGAGAAGGACGGCACTGAGCCGCCTACTTGATCTATAGGTCAGATCCATGAATCAACTTCCTGTAGGTCGAGTCGACGCACCACGCAGCAAAGGCGGGCCGCCCGGGATATCTGGAGCGAACGGTTTCGGATGACGAGGGCAGGCCACAAGATTCCTGGGTGGCCAATTCGCGTCACGTGGCAGTGGTCTGCCACGCGTGTCGACGGGCGTGCGAGCTGGATCGGGGCTGTCGACGGTCCTTGTCGGATGCGTGTCGAAGCAAGTCAGGCGAGGCACGATGACGGCGGCGTCTGCGCAGGTCAGACTGCTAGGGAGGCGTGAGTATCGAAGCGCCTTCTAAAACGCTCGGCCGCTGGCGGCGCAGAGGAGGCCACCTTGGAGCTCGCGGCCTATTCGTGGACAGATGCATCCCCGCCCGGCCGGGCGACTCTGATCAGCAAGGTGCGGGGACCACAATGGGGCCGCGGAGCGCTGTGCACCTGGCGGTAGGTTGCCCCGGTGAACGCATCCGAGACTGGCCGTTGTCCCGCTTGTGGCCAGCGCTTGCAGAACCGCGGGCTGGTGCTCTGCGAGCGCGGGGACGACGGCCTTCGAATTTGCAGGGCTATCTACCGCTGCAAGGACCGGCGGCACACTTGGTGGCGGTAGGCAGACCGGCCTGCGGAACCGCTTGAGCCGGCACCCATGCTGAAGGGCGTCTGACGGCAGGGCTGACGGCAACGAGGCTGGACCGGTGCGGACCTGGGCAGCGGTTGGTGAGCAACGGTCTGCGCCAAGGGCCAGCTCGTAGGGTGGTGCCCATACCTTCTAAGCGCTTGGCTGCATGCCGCGATCTCTGGGCCGTCACGGGGCCGTGCGAGGGTGCCCGAGGTCCACCAACAATGACAGAAGCCCACGGCATCTGAACTGGTCAGAGCCGTGGACCTGTTCTGCCTTGCTGGTCAGCCGGTCGGCTGATCAGTACCTGCACTTTTAGGGCACCAGCAGGTCAGCCACCTACCCGAGGGTCTGGGCCGTCCGGGCCGTCGCCGGTAACGGCCTCGTGCTCCCGCACGAGGTCGAGGCGTTGTACACCGTGCTGCACCAGAACTGGTCGCGTCGCGCCCAGGCGGTCCGGCCCGCCGGCCGGGTCGCCTGGGCGCCATCGCCGACACCGCCGCGCGGAGCTTGCGGTCGTGGTGTCGCCCGTCGGAAAACCGCGCGCCGGCCACCCCGCACGGCCGTGGCTGGGGGTGGCGGAGTTGGGCGCGGCACGGACCAGGTCAGGTGACGAACTCGCACGCCATCGCGATCATGGCACGTGCCGCAGCACTGGGCGTGCGCTCGGACGGAACGGCCAGGGACATCGGCCAGTCCAGGTCGGCGTCGTCGACGGTCAGCGTGGCGACGTTCTCCGCGTCGCCGAGGGCGAACCGTGGCAGCAGCGCCACGCCCAGGCCGTTGCGGACGTAGGCCACGCCGGTGGCGAGTTCGGTGATCTCGACGGCGATGCGACGGGCCACGGAGGCGGCGGCGAAGGCCCGGTCGGCAACGGTCCGGTTGCCGTAGCCCACGGGGCAGTCGACGAAGTCCAGGCCGGCCAGTTCGGTGATCGGCACGGTGCGGTGTTTCGCGAGCGGATGGTCGGTCGGCACGACGAGGTCGAGCACCGAGGTGGTGAGGTTGGTCAGCGTGATGCCGGTCGGGCTCGGTCCGGGCAGGGAGACGAAGGCGAGGTCGAGCCGCCGTTCGAGGAGGGCGTCGATCAGGCCCTGGGAGCCGGAGGGGGCGGCGCTGGTCTGCAGGAGCACGCAGGGATGACGCCGGTGGAACTCGCCGAGGAGCGCGGGAAGGTCGAGGAGCCCGACCGAGATCATCGTGCCCAGCCGCAGTGTGCCGCGCAGTCCGCCGCGGACCTCGGCCACCGCGTCCGCGGCTTCCCGGGCGGCGTCGAGGGTGGCATGGGCGCGCGGGAGCAGGGCGGCACCGGCGTCGGTGAGCAGCACGCGTTTGGAGTTGCGGTCCAGCAGTGGCGTGCCGAGTTCTCGCTCGAGGCTCTTGATGGTGGCGGAGACCGTGGACTGGACGACGTGCAGCCGTGCGGCGGCACGGGTGAAGTTCGCTTCCTCGGCGACGGCGACGAAGTACTCGAGCTGGCGCATTTCCACCCTCCAAGTATCGCTCAGAGCGATGGTTGCGGTCTTCAATCTTCGTTGGACGCGACTGTCACAGCCAGCGATTCTGTTAAGCGTTCAAGCAATTGCTCGTACTTGGATCGGAGCATCAGTTGGCTCCGCCGCCGCAAATGTGAAGGCGCACGATCATGTTCAACTTCCACAGTGTCAAGGCCGCCCCGAGCCCGGACCTGCTGACTCCCGACAACGCCGTGATGCTGTTCGTCGACCACCAGCCGCAGATGTTCTTCGGGACCGGCAGCGGCGACCGCACGGCGATCATCAACGCCACCGTGGGCCTGGCGAAGTCGGCCAGGGCGTTCGACGTCCCGGTGGTGCTGACCACGGTGGCCGCCGAGTCGTTCTCCGGCCCGATCCTGCCTCAGCTGGCCGAGGTCTTCCCCGGCCAGGAGATCATCGACCGGACCACGATGAACGCCTGGGAGGACAGCGCGGTTGTCGAGGCCATCAAGGCCACCGGCCGCAAGAAGATCATCCTCTCCGGCCTGTGGACCGAGGTCTGCCTGGTCCTGCCGGCTCTCTCCGCGCTCGGACAGGGTTATGAGGTGTACGTGGTGGCCGACGCCTCCGGTGGTATCAGCCTGCAGGCCCACGAGCACGCCCTCCAGCGGATGATCAACGCCGGTGCGGTGCCGGTGACCTGGATCCAGGTCCTGCTGGAGCTGCAGCGCGACTGGGCCCGTACCGAGACCTACCTGCCCGTCATGGACATCGTCAAGGAGCACGGCGGCGCCTACGGCCTCGGCGTCGTCTACGCCCAGTCCGTCATCGGCGCCCACGCCGCCGGCTGAGCTATTCACCAGCCCGCCCTACAGGGCGCATCGCTACCGGGCCGGGACACCACCCGAGGGGACGCGGGAGATGGCGTCCCGGCCCGGTATGGCTCCATGGAGACACCGTGCATCCCAGCAACACCGCAAGCGCCCGGTCGGCGGACGGCTCGGACCGTCGTGAACCACTGCTGCCGGCCCTGATGACGGTGACGGCGGTGAGCGGTCTCATCGACGCGGTCAGCTATCTGGGCCTGGGGCATGTCTTCACCGCGAACATGACCGGCAATGTGGTCATCATCGGTTTCGCCGCCGCCGGCGTACCCGGCTTCTCGGTGCTCGGCTCGCTGGCGTCGCTGGCCGCCTTCCTGGCCGGTGCGGTGCTCGCCGGCCGCCTGGAAGGCGTGATGCGCCGCCGCACTGCGCCGCACCGGCTGCGCCGGATCCTGGTGCTCGAAACGGTGCTGCTGGCCACGGCCACCACCGTCGCCTTCGCCGCGCCTCATGCGGTCTATGCGCCGATCGCCCTGATCGCACTGGCCATGGGACTGCGCAACGCCACGGTCCGCAAACTCGCCGTGCCGGACGTGACCACGACGGTCCTCACCCTCACCCTGACCGGCCTGGCATCCGACTCGAGCCTGGCAGGCGGCAGCAATCCGCGGGCCGCCCGCCGAGTGGCCTCGGTGCTGGCGATGCTGGCCGGGGCACTGGCAGGAGCCGTGCTCGTGCAGCACGTCGGGCTCGGCTGGCCCCTGCTGGCCAGCACGATCGGCACCGCCGGCGCCGTCTGGGCCGTGCCCCGCAGCTCATCCGCCGGCTGACGCAACGCCCCGGCCCCTGCCCACCTCACCGGGACCCAGCGGCAGCCGCTCCACCCCCACACAGCTTCTGAGAACCCCCCACTGGAGATGATTTCCATGGCCACTATGCCTGTGGCTGGCCTTTCCCCCGCCACCGCCGAGAACGCCGAGAACGCCGAGGCCATGGTGCGCAACGTGCACCTGGGCATCGCCTACCCCGCGGCCCACATCGCGGACGTAGTGGTGCGCAACGCCAAGATCCACACCGGCGACCCGGTACACCCGCAGGCCAGCGCCGTCGCGATCAAGGACGGCAAGGTCACGATGGTCGGCGACGACGCCGACATCCTGCACCTGATCGGAGCTCAGACCCGGGTGGTGGACGCGCTGGGCCGCCGGGTCATCCCCGGCCTGAACGACTCCCACCTGCACGTCATCCGCGGCGGCTTGAACTACGTCCTGGAACTGCGCTGGGACGGTGTCCCCACCCTGCGCCAAGCCCTGGCCATGCTCCGCGAGCAGGCCAGGCGCACCCCCAAGGGGCAGTGGGTGCGCGTGGTGGGCGGCTTCTCCGCCGACCAGTTCGCCGAGAAGCGCCTGCCGACCATCTCCGAACTCAACGCCGCAGCCCCCGACACCCCCGTGTTCGTGCTGAACCTCTACCAATCGGCGATCATGAACCGGGCCGCGGTGAAGGCGGCCGGCTTCACCAAGGACACCCCCGACCCCCGCGGCGGGCAGATCGTCCGCGGCCCCGGCGGTGAGCCCACCGGCATGCTGCTGGCCGCCCCCGGCGCCCTGATCCTGTACTCCACCCTGGCCAAGGCACCCACCCTTATGGGCGAGGACCTCAAGACCTCCACCCGGCACTACCTGCGCGAACTCAACCGGTTCGGTCTGACCTCCGCCATCGACGCCGCCGGCGGCTTTCAGAACTTCCCCGACAACTACGGCACCGTCATCGACCTGGCCAAGGCCGGACAGCTCTCCCTGCGCATCGCCTACCACCTCTTCCCGCAGACCGGCGGTCAGGAGATCGCCGACCTCAAACGCTGGATCGGCATGGTCCGCCCCGGCGACGGCGACGAATGGCTGCGCCTGAACGGAGCGGGCGAGAACCTGACCTGGGCCGCCGCCGACTTCGAGAACTTCACCCAGCCCCGCCCGGAACTGGGCCCCTACGAAGCCGAATTCGAACAGGCCGTGCGCCTGCTGATGGAGAACGGCTGGGGTTTTCGCCTGCACGCCACCTACGACGAGACCATCCGCCGCGACCTCGCCGTCTTCGAGAAACTCGCCGCCGAAGGCCTCTTCCCCGCCGGCAACCGCTGGCTGTTCGACCACGCCGAAACCGTCTCCCGCGACAGTCTGGACCGCATCGCCGCCCTCGGCGGCGCCCTCTCCGTCCAGAACCGGATGTCCTTCCAGGGCGAGGCGTTCGTGCGCCGCTACGGCGCCGGCGCGGCCGCCGAGGCCCCGCCGATCCGCGCCATGCTGGAGCGCGGCCTGACCGTCGGCGCCGGCACCGACGCCACCCGGGTCTCCTCCTACAACCCCTGGGTCGCGCTGCACTGGCTGGTGGCCGGCCGCACCGTCGGCGACCTGACCCTCTACCCGCCGGACAACCGCGTCTCCCGCGAGAAGGCGCTTCAGATGTACACCCAGGCCGGCGCCCAGCTCACCGGCGAACAGGACGTCAAGGGCATCCTCGCCCCCGGCTACTACGGCGACCTGGCCATCCTGTCCGACGACTACTTCACCGTCCCCGAACCCGACATCCCGCACATCGAGTCCCTCCTGACCGTCACCGGCGGCCGCATCGTCTACGCCGCCGCCGAGTACGAGGGCCTGGACGAGCAGCTCCCGCACATCAGCCCGGCCTGGAGCCCGGTGGCGCACTTCGGCGGCTACCAGGCCACCGTCAAGCCCGGCATCTCCGGCGCCCGCCAGGCCGAACTCCTCGGCCAGGTGGTCGCCGAATCCGAACAGCACCGCCAGTGGCGCGCCGCCCGCGGCTTCACCCCCGAAACCGCCCCCGAGATCTTCGACGCCTGCTTCGTCCTGTGACGCACCCAAACCCACCGCTACCCAACCCCCTACCTGCGCACGAGGAAGTGTCATGAACACCGGACTGCTCATCCTGAGACTGGCCGTCGGCCTGCTGCTGGCCGGGCACGGGATCCAGAAGGTCAGCCACCGCCTCGGCGGCCACGGGATCCAGGGCGGAGCGGCAGAATTCCGGGCAGACGGGTTCCGCGGTGGCCGACTCACCGCCGCCGCCGCGGGCGGCGGACAGATCACTGCGGGCCTGCTGCTGGCCGCTGGAGCGCTCACCCCCCTGGCCGCCACCATCGCAGCCGGAGTCATGACCGTCGCCATCACCGTGAAATGGCGCAACGGGCTCTGGGTGCAAAACAACGGCTACGAATACCCGCTCGTCCTCATGATCCTGCCGGCCGCACTCACGCTCACCGGACCCGGCCGCTGGTCCATCGACCAAGCCCTCGGGCTCAACCCCTGGCACCCGGCGTGGACCGCCGCAGCCGTCCTGGTGGGCGTCGGCAGCGCGCTGCTGACCCGACGCATCCTCGGATCGCCGTCAGGCCGCTGACCGGACCTCGCACGGGTGCGCGCCGTACCTCGTCAGGTGCCGTGCCGGTTCCCTCGCCGGACGGTGGGGCCCCAGGGTCGTCTCCCACGCCTCGACCGCGAGGCAGCTCGGACGTCTTCGGGCGCCAGGGGAAGCGGTTCCTGCAGGTGCCAGGCCGGGTCTTTGCCGTGGTCGTCGTCGGATACATCGCGGCAGCCGCTGCTCCCGGTCACTGCTGTCGGGACCGATCGTCGTCGCGGAGAACGTGGACGGTTTTCGGGACTTTTCAAAATCTTACAGAGAAACAGGTTCCCTAGAAGGTTAATTGTCTGAATGTCCTGCCCGAGGACGGACCACCCGCCGCGGCGCAACACGCAAGGAGGCCGCGATGCCGGCACCCAAGAACCGCCGGCCATGGTGCCGGAGAGCATTGAAGGAGTAATCGATGAGTGTGTGGTTTGTGACAGGTTCGTCCCGTGGCCTCGGCGCGGAGATCACCCGCGCGGCACTGGCCGCAGGCCACCACGTCGTGGCGACCGCCCGCAGCGCGGAAAGTGTCAGCAGGCAGTTCCCCGACGCCGGCGATGCCCTGCTGGCGGTACCGCTGGACGTAACCGATCAGAGCCAGATCGAGGCCGCCGTGAGAGCCGCCGTTCAGCGCTTCGGCCGCATCGACGTGCTGGTCAACAACGCTGGCAGTGGTCTGCTGGCCGCAGTGGAGGAGGCCGACGCCGACGCGGTCCGCGCGGTCTACGAGACGAACGTCTTCGGGGTGCTTGCCGTGCAGCGCGCCGTCCTGCCCGTCCTGCGCCGCCAGCGATCCGGCCACGTGATCAACATCGGCGCCATCGCCGGCTTCGTCAGTTTCGCAGGATGGGGTGTATACGCGTCGACGAAGTTCGCCGTGGAGGGTTTCACCGAGGCGCTCCATGACGAACTCGCCCCGCTGGGCGTGCATGTGACGATTGTGGAGCCGGGCTTCTTCCGCACCGACTTCCTCGACCCGAGCAGCCTGACCACAGGCGTCCACGTCATCGACGACTACGCGGCCACGTCCGGCGCGATGCGCGATGCCGTCCCCGGGATCAATCACGCCCAGCCCGGCGACCCGGTCAAGGGCGCCAAGGCCATTGTCGAGATGGCTGCGGCCGCCGAACCCCCGCTGCGCCTCCAACTGGGCAGCGACACCGTCCAGGCCTTCGAGGCCAAGCTGGCCGGCGTCAAGAAGGAAATGGACGCCTGGCGGCACGTCGCCGTCACCACCGACCACGACTGACCCGCACGGACACGCCGGGCGGCAGACCATGTCCCGCCCGGCCGCCCCACCACCGGGGCGGCACATCGCCAGCTTCCTCCCCGCCGGACCGGCGGCGAACCGGAAGCCGGGCCGCTCGCACAGCGGCCGTGATCTACTCTCGCCCAGCGCCAGCGGTGCTCGGCGATGTGAACCGCCCCGGGTCAGACGGAGGCTGGTGCTTTGCGGCTCCTGACGGCAGAAGATGACGGCAACAGAGCCGTACGCATGGGGACCTTGGCGGTAACAGGTGGACTGCCTTGAGCCCCTGGAGTAGGGACGCGGCAGCGCGCACGCGCGAGGGGATGAACTCCTAAAGCGGTGCTCACCCGAGTCGTCAGCGTTGCAGAAGTCGTCGAACAGCACGTTGACCACGTAGCCCAGATCCTCGAGTTCCTCCGGCTGAAGCCACACGTCGCGTTGCCATGAGGGACTCGTCAGAGCGAGAACCGCCGGCACAACATGCGGACGAAAAGCGAGGAACTCGATGCCGTGATCAGTTACCCAGCCAGCCTACTGCGCTGGTGAGGGGCGTTGGCGTTGTCCGATCACGGGACTGCGGACAGAGACAAAACGGCTCTGGTCGGAGTTTTGTGAATGGCCAGGTCAGCAGCACGGGGATACTGGGGATCCAGCCCCACTGCGGAGGTTGCTACCCAACAGCCACGACGTGACCGGCCGTGACCTGAGGAGGGTTGGGAAGCAACGACGCGAGGTTGTCCCGTACGAAGTCCGTCGCCCGCTTGACTGACTCGTCGGCCCCGGCTTGGTCTTCATAGACGCTGGTAGAGACCATCACTCCATTCCCGGCGTCAACCCAGTAGTAGGCCACGAAGCCGGGGACTTGGCGGAGGAGGGGGACGAATCCCTCGTCCACTCGGCGTCCCGCCTCGGCAGGATCCGTCACCCCTTCGTACCGCCGAACCACTGCGTACATAGCTATCTCCTCATCGATCCCAGGGCCGCCTTGCTCGAAACGACATACCCCTCAGCGCGCGTCCCCCGCTCGTGGGACGTCCGGAAGGCACTCGGATAGGCGCATGGGCCATCCGAACTGGGCATCTGTTGTGTGCGGGGCGAAACGGGGCTTCACGGAACTCTGGTCAGAGCCGTTCTAGGTGACTGGTGTTAATCGTGTGAGCTCGCATTGGGTCTTCAGCATGTGCCAGGGTGCCGGGTGTTGGTCGCTGGGTGTGGGGAGAGGTTGAGCGATGGCAGTGGGCCGGACTCCGATGCAGCCGGGGTTGCTCTCCTCCACGGCGGGTTTCTGCGAGGGTCGGCTGGCGCCGAACTCGATCTACGTGGTGCTGCACCGCGAGTGCCGGGCGTTGTTCCCCGATGAGATGTTCGCCGATATGTTCGCCGAGGACGGCCGCAGGTCGGTGCCGCCGATGATCGTGGCGGTCGTGATGGTCCTGCAGCGTCTGGAGGGCTTGTCCGATCGGGAGGCGGTCGAGCGGTTCGCCTTCGATGTGCGCTGGAAGTACGCCGCCGGCGGGCTGGACTTCGACCATCCGGGGTTCGTGCACACCGTCTTGGTGGACATGCGGGCGCGGCTGGCCGCTTCTGACTGCCCGAACCGGATCTTCCAGCGGACGGTGGAGGTCGCCGCTCGGGCGGGGCTGGTCGGCCGCCGCCGGGTGCTGGACTCGGCTCCGATCTATGACGCGGTGGCCACGCAGGACACCGTCACGCTGATCCGCTCGGCGATCCGCGGTCTGCTGCGGGCGGCCGATCACGTGCTGCGGGCCCAGCTGCGGGCGGTACTCTCCAGCGGCGACGCCTACACCGACATGGCCAAGCCGGTCATCGACTGGACGGACGCGGCCGAGCGGGAGGCCCTGGTGGATTCGCGGGCCCGGGACGGATACGCGCTGCTGGCTGTGCTGGACGGCCGGGTCCTGCAGGAGGACGTGACTCAAGCCGCGCACTTGCTGGCCACCGTGCTCGGCCAAGACCTGGAGCGGGACGGGGACGCCTTCCGCATCGCCCGCAAGGTGGCCGCGGACCGGGTGATCTCCACGGTCGATCCCGAGGCCCGGCACGGGCACAAGACCGTCCGCCGGTCCTTCGACGGCTACGAGGGTCACGTGGCCGAGGACCCCGACAGCGAGGTCATCACCGCGACCGCGATCACGGCGGGCAACGCCGGCGACGCCGAACCCGCCACCGAGCTGCTGGCCGACATCCTCCACGCGCCCGCCCCGGACGCGCAGGCCGCAGGCGAGCGGGCCGAGGTCTACGGCGACGCCGCCTACGGGACCGGACCGCTGCTGGCCGAGCTGGACCAGGCCGGCGTCGAGGTGATGGTCAAGGTGCATGCGGCCAACGCGCCTGGCGGACGGTACTCCAAGGACGTTTTCACCATCGACCTGGAGGCGGGGCAGGTCACCTGCCCGAACCAGGTGACCGCTCCGATCCGCCCGAAGCCTGACGGCGGTGGGGCGGCCTGTTTCGGGACCGCCTGCGCCGCCTGCCCGCTAGCGGCCCAGTGCACTACCGCCAGGAACGGACGCGTCATCACCATCGGCCCGCACGAGGTGCACCTGGCCAGGGGCCGGGCACGCGGCACCGACCCCGCCTGGCTGGCCGCCTACCGGGCCACCCGCCCCAAAGTCGAACGCAAGATCGCCCACCTGATGCGACGACGGCACGGTGGACGCCGTGCCCGGGTGCGTGGCCGCGCCAAGGTCGCCGCGGACTTCTCCCTGCTGGCCGCTGCCACGAACATCGCGCGGCTCGGCGTGCTCGCAGTCATGTCCACAGCCGGTGGAAACTGGGCGGTCACCACCGGCTGACCGCCCGAAGAGGCCCAGGACCACGCCAACGACCCGCACGCGGCCGCGCCAAGACCCTCAACAGTCCCCGAGACGGCCACGAGCCGCCCACAGGCCACCCGAGCACCAGCCGGCAACACGATCCTGACGCCCTCAACGGCGACACCGCACGCCCAGGAAGGCCCGCTTAACACCAGTCACCTAGAGCCCCATCAGCCCCCGCAGCAACAGACTGCGGCGCCAGACAGACTTGGGCGCCTGTCGAATCCGTGTCGAAATCCGGCTTGTTGGGCGTCCAGCTGAGGGATAGACACAGGTCAACGCGAGGATGAGCCTCAACCCGCCAAGCGCCTTCTAAGCGCCTGGTCTCACAGCGCGTGCCACAGCCGTGCCAGATAGAGCGGTCAACCACGGTCAACAGCGGCTCGCATCGGCTGAGATGCGCCGGTGGCCTGCGAGCTCTTCAGGGCGGGGGTGACCTGCGCACCGGGGTCCTCCCTCATCCCCGCCCTTACAAGGCGGCCGTCTCCCACAACGCACAAGCGCCCTCCCGGGCCGTCCTAGGGCCGTGGAAGGGCGCTCGATGGTGACCAACGTCGACAACTGCCGACAGCTCAGCAGCAGGTCAGAGCGGTGATCGATTAGGCGGCCGCAGGTCACGGCCGCCGAAGATCAGTTGTGGCTGTGCAGGATCTCGTTCAGGCCGCCCCAGACCGCGTTGTTCGGGCGGGCCTCGACCGCGCCCGTGACCGAGTTGCGGCGGAAGAGGATGTTGGAGGCGCCGGAGAGTTCACGGGCCTTGACGATCTGGCCGTCGGGCATGGTCACCCGGGTGCCGGCGGTGACGTACAGGCCGGCCTCGACGACGCACTCGTCGCCGAGGGCGATGCCGACGCCCGCCTCCGCGCCGATCAGGCAGCGCTCTCCGATGGAGATGATCACATTGCCGCCGCCGGAGAGCGTGCCCATGGTGGACGCGCCGCCGCCGATGTCCGAACCGTCGCCGACCACGACACCCGCGGAGATACGGCCCTCGACCATGGAGGTGCCGAGCGTGCCGGCGTTGAAGTTCACAAAGCCCTCGTGCATGACGGTCGTGCCCTCGGCCAGGTGGGCACCGAGGCGCACCCGGTCGGCGTCGGCGATCCGGACGCCCTTCGGGAGGACGTAGTCCGTCATGCGCGGGAACTTGTCGACGGACGTCACCTGGAGGTGCAGGCCCTCGGCGCGGGCGGTGAGGCGCACCTTTTCGACGTCGTCGACGGCGACCGGGCCGAGCGAGGTCCAGGCGACGTTGGCGAGGAAGCCGAACATGCCGTCCAGGCTCAGGCCGTGCGGCTTGACCAGGCGGTGCGAGAGCAGGTGCAGGCGCAGATAGACGTCGTGCGCGTCGATCGGCTTGTCGTCGACGGAGGCGATGACCGTGCGGACCGCGATCACCTCGACGCCCCGGCGGGCATCCGGGCCGATCGCCCGCGCGGCGCCTTCGCCGAGCAGTTCCACGGCGTGCTCGGGAGACAGCCGCTCGGTGCCGGACGGGCCGGGCTCGGCGGCCAGCTCGGGCGCGGGGAACCAGGTGTCGAGAACGGTGCCGTCGGTGGCGATGGTGGCGAGGCCGGCGGCCACGGCACCGGTGGTGCGGGGAGCAGTCGTGTCGGTCATGAGGGAAACCTAACGTGGCGGGGGGCGCGCGGGCGAACCGGCGAACGAGCCGTCTCACGAGCCGGGCCCGGCACCGCGCACCGGCTGTCCAGGGGGGTCAGCCCTCCAGTACCCGTCGGAGCATCTCGCGCGCGTACTCCTCGTCGTACTCCGCCCCCGTCAGCAGCACCTGGAGACAGATCCCGTCCATCAGCGCGAGCAGCGCCCGCGCGGTGACCGGGTCGGTGCGGTGGGACAGCCGCTCGGCCGTCTCCTCCGTCCACTCCGCGGCGACCGGGCGCAGGGCGGGCCGGCGCAGGGCCGCGAGGTACAGCTCGTACTCCAGCTCCACGCCCGTGCGGTCGCCGCCCAGCCACGTCCCCAGGGCATGGGCGAGGTCCGCCGCGAGGTCGCTCTCCGTGGACTGCGGCAGACCGTTCTCGGCGAGGGCCTTGGCGAAGCCCTCGTTCGTCTGCCGCAGTGCGGCGACCATCAGCTCGTCGAGGGTCTTGAAGTGGTACGTCGTGGAGCCGAGCGGCACGTCGGCCTCGGCGGCGACGGAGCGGTGGCTCAGTCCGGCCAGGCCCTTCTTCCCCACCACCCGGATCGCCGCGTCCACGATCCGCTGCCGCCGCTCGGGGTCGTAGCGCCGGGGCATCAGTGAGCACCTCCGAGGTTCAGGACCACCACCCCGCCGACGATCAGCACGATGCCGGCGATCTTCGCGAGACCCAGGCCCTCCCCGAAGAGCACCAGTCCGAGGGCGGCCACGGCCGCGGTGCCGACCCCCGCCCAGATCGCGTAGGCCGTGCCGATCGACAGGGTCTTCAGGCACTGGGCGAGCAGCGCGAAGGACACGATGTACCCGAGGAGGGTCACCAGGGACGGCCCCGGCTTGCTGAAGCCCTCGCTGTACTTCATGGCGGTGGTGGCGGCGACTTCGGCAGCTATCGCCCCGGCGAGGAACGCGTATCCCATGTGTACGAGTGTACGCACGATATGTACGACCGTACACATCCCGCTCGAACCCCAGCTCGCCTCCCCGCCCAGGACCCTTCCGCCTCGGGATGACGCGCAGCCCGCCTCGGGCCGGCGCGCAACCCGTCGGCGCGTGACCAGAGCGGTCGGCACGGCCTCGCGCGGGGGCTGTCTGATTCGGCGTCAACAGCCGTTCGCCCACTGCCCGGACGCACAGATCACAGCATGGAGAAACCGCTCTCTAAGAGGGTGCTACCGACCGGTCATGTCCACTACTGTTTCACCGGTTGCCCACCCGGTATCCACGGCCGCCCCCTTCCGTGCGCCCGTGACCGGGTCGCCTCTGCCTTTCCCCTGCTCCCCTGCTGGGTCACACCCACTCGACGATTCCGCGTACGCCGTCAGGCGACGCCGAGGGAACCGCGCATGCCAGAACAGAACCCCCCACTCACCCCCGACCGCCCCGCCCACTCCCCCGTCTGGGAGACAGGTGTGACCCCCGGCGAGCCCCGCACGCCCGGGAGCCGCCGACTCTGGGCGGCCGGCCTGACAGCCGTGGCCGTCCTCTCCTCCAGCGCGCTGGCGATCTCCTTGCTGGCCAGGAACACTGACGGCCCGTCACCCGGCAGCTCCGGGGACACCGCGGTCGCGCTGAGCGGCCCGGACGGACTCGGCTTCTCGCTGCCCGCCGCCCCCGTGGCGGCCCCCAGCGGAAAGAGCGGCATGACCTCCGTCCGGTCGTCGGCCTCGGCGGACGGATCGGCCTCCGCCTCGCCCGCCTCGCCCACGGCCGGATCGGGGTCCGCCACCCATCCGCCGAAGGGCGGCGCGCCGGCCTCCTCCGGCAAGCCCAGCACGTCCACGTCGTCCGCCACCTGGCGCTCGGTCCGGTCGGTCAACTACCCGGACCGCTACTGGCAGGTGAGCGGCGACATCGTGCGGCTGGACCCGGCCGGTTCCGCCTCCGCCCAGCGTGCCGCGACCTTCAAACTGGTGAAGGGGCTGGCCGATGACTCGTGTTACTCCTTCACCACGGCCGACGGCACCTATCTGCGGCACCGCGACTTCCTGCTGCGGGCCGAGCCGGACGACCGCTCCGCGCTCTTCGCGCAGGACGCCACCTTCTGTCCCCGTGTCTCGTCCTACCCCGGCGCGGTCATGCTGGAGTCGGTGAACTATCCGGGGCGCTTCCTGCGCCACCAGAACTTCCGGCTCAAGCTGGATCCGAACCAGAACAGCGACCTCTACCGGGCGGACTCCGCGTTCCGGCTGGTGGACGGCCTGAGCTGAACAACAGGAAACGGCGACGCCCGTCGGGCGTCGCCGTTCTCCGCGGCCGGGAAGGCCGAAAGGGACCTCAGGGGCCGGGGCGACCTCGGAGGAGGTCAGGGCAGCTCAGACGTTGAAGCCGAGCGCCCGAAGCTGCTCACGGCCATCGTCCGTGATCTTGTCGGGACCCCACGGCGGCATCCAGACCCAGTTGATCCGCAGCTCGCTCACCAGACCGTCCGTGGCGGACTTGGCCTGGTCCTCGATGACGTCCGTCAGCGGACAGGCCGCCGAGGTCAGGGTCATGTCGACGGTGGCGATGTTGGCCGACTCGTCGATGTGGATGCCGTAGATCAGCCCGAGGTTGACGACGTCGATGCCCAGCTCGGGGTCGACGACGTCCATCAGGGCCTCGCGGAGCTCATCCTCCGAGACCGGCTTCATCTCCACGGTGTCGCTCATGCCGTCTTCCTTTCGGCGTCGGCCCCGCCCAGGGCCTGGGCCGTCGCGTCCTTCCACGCCATCCAGCTCAGGAGGGCGCACTTGACCCGTGCCGGGTACTTGGAGACACCCGCGAACGCGACCGCGTCCTCCAGGACGTCCTCCATCGCTTCGTCGGGCTCGATCCTGCCCTTGGACTGCATCAGCTCCAGGAAGGTCTCCTGGACCTTCTGTGCCTCCGTCACGTCCTTGCCGACGAGGAGTTCGTTCAGCACGGAGGCCGAGGCCTGGCTGATCGAGCAGCCCTGGCCCTCGTACGAAACGTCCTTGATCGTCGTGCCGTCGTACTTCACACGCAGCGTGATCTCGTCGCCGCAGGTCGGATTGACATGGTGCACCTCGGCGTCGCCGTCCCGGAGACCACGCCCGTGCGGGTGCTTGTAGTGGTCCAGGATGACTTCCTGGTACATCGAATCCAGTTTCACAGCGACCAACCTCGCGTCCTGTCGTCCGTTGCGTGGTCATTCGGCCGGGGGGCCGGGGGTTGCCCCCCGGGATAACTCAGCACGGTCTCAGCACGCCCTTCAGCCGAAGAAGTTCCGTACGTGCTCCAGCCCCTCGACCAGTGCGTCGATCTCGGCCGGCGTGGAGTACAGATAGAACGACGCTCGCGTGGTCGCAGGAATTCCGTACCGCAGGCAGACGGGACGGGCGCAGTGGTGGCCGACCCGGACCGCGATGCCCTGCTCGTCCAGGACCTGGCCCACGTCGTGAGGGTGGATGTCACCCAGCGTGAAGGAGATCGCCGCGCCCCGGTCCTCGGCCGTGGTGGGGCCGATGATCTTCAGGTCGGGGACCTCGCCCAGCCGCTTCACCGCGTACTCGGTGAGCGCGTGCTCATGGGCGAGGATCTTGTCCATGCCGATCGAGGTCAGATAGTCGATCGCCGCGCCCAGACCGACCGCCTGCGCGATCGGCGGGGTACCGGCCTCGAACTTGTGCGGCGCGGGGGCGTACGTCGACGAGTGCATCGACACCGTCTCGATCATCTCTCCGCCGCCCAGGAACGGAGGAAGGTCCTCCAGCAGCTCCTGGCGGCCCCAGAGAACGCCGATACCCGTCGGACCGCACATCTTGTGGCCGGTGAAGGCCACGAAGTCGGCCTGCAGCGCCTGCACGTCCAGCGGCATGTGCGGCGCGGCCTGGGAGGCGTCGACGCACACCAGCGCACCGACCTCCTGGGCGCGGCGGACTATCGCCTCGACCGGGTTGACCGTGCCCAGGATGTTGGACACCAGCACAAAGGAGACGATCTTCGTCTTCTCGGTGATGATCTCGTCGATGTTCGACAGGTCCAGCCGGCCGTCGTCCGTGAGACCGAACCACTTCAGCTTCGCGCCGGTGCGCTGCGAGAGCAGCTGCCACGGGACGATGTTGGAGTGGTGCTCCATCTCCGTGATGACGATCTCGGTGTCGTGGTCCACGCGGTAGGGCTCGTCGGCCCAGCCCAGCATGTTCGCCACGAGGTTGAGCGACTCGGAGGCGTTCTTGGTGAAGATGACCTCGTCGCGACTCGGCGCGTTGATGAACTCGGCGACCTTGTCACGCGCGCCCTCGTACAGCGCCGTGGCCTCCTCGGCGAGCACATGCACACCGCGGTGGACGTTGGCGTTGTAGCGCTCGTAGTACTCGCTGAGGACGTCGAGCACCTGGCGCGGCTTCTGCGAGGTCGCCGCGTTGTCCAGGTACACGAGCTTCTTACCGTCGTGGACCAGTCGGTCCAGGACGGGGAAGTCCTTGCGGATCGCCTCGGTGTCGAGGAGGCCCGGCAGCTGTGTCACGCGGATACGCCACCCTTCGTGTATGCCTCGTAGCCCTCGTCCTCCAGCTTGTCGGCGAGCTCGGCACCGCCGGACTCGACGATCCGCCCGCCGGAGAAGACGTGGACGAAGTCGGGCTTGATGTAGCGCAGGATGCGCGTGTAGTGCGTGATCAGCAGGGTGCCGACCTCGCCGGTCTCACGGATGCGGTTGACGCCCTCGGAGACGATGCGGAGCGCGTCGACGTCCAGACCCGAGTCGGTCTCGTCGAGGATCGCGACCTTCGGCTTGAGCAGTTCGAGCTGGAGGATCTCGTGGCGCTTCTTCTCACCGCCGGAGAAGCCCTCGTTCACGTTGCGCTCGGCGAAGGACGGGTCCATGTGGAGACGCTCCATGGCCTCCTTGACCTCCTTCACCCAGGTGCGCAGCTTCGGCGCCTCGCCGCGGACGGCCGTGGCGGAGGTGCGCAGGAAGTTGGAGACCGAGACGCCGGGGACCTCGACCGGGTACTGCATCGCCAGGAACAGGCCCGCGCGGGCGCGCTCGTCGACGGACATCTCCAGGACGTCCTCGCCGTCGAGCAGCACGGTGCCGCTGGTGACCGTGTACTTGGGGTGCCCCGCGAGCGAGTAGGCGAGGGTCGACTTGCCCGAGCCGTTGGGGCCCATGATGGCGTGCGTCTCGCCCTGCTTCACGGTGAGGTCGACGCCCTTGAGGATCTCCTTCGTGGCGTTGTCGGCCTCGACGGTGACGTGCAGGTCTCGGATTTCAAGCGTTGCCATGGGTGCCTCAGGACTCCTGGGTGAGGGAGACGAGCACGTCGTCCCCTTCGATCTTTACGGGGTATACGGGGACGGGGCGCGTCGCGGGAAGAGCGTCGGGCTTGCCGGACCGAAGGTCGAAGCGCGAGCCGTGCAGCCAGCACTCGATGTGGCAGTCGTCGACCTCGCCCTCGGACAGCGAGACGTTCGCGTGCGAGCAGATGTCGTTGATGGCGAACACCTCGCCCTCCGTGCGCACGACGGAGATCGGCGTGCCGTCGAGTTCCACCCGCTTCGGGGTGTCCTCCTCCAGCTCGCTGAGCCCACAGACGCGTACGAACTTCGACGAGTCAGTCATGCGACCGAGGCCTCCAGCTCCTCTTCGATCTTGGCGAGCAGCCGCTCCTCGATGTCCGCGACACCGATCTGCTGGACCAGCTCGGCGAAGAAGCCGCGCACCACCAGACGGCGGGCCTCGTGCTCCGGGATGCCGCGGGCCATCAGGTAGAAGAGCTGCTCGTCGTCGAAGCGGCCGGTGGCGCTGGCGTGGCCGGCGCCGACGATCTCGCCGGTCTCGATCTCCAGGTTGGGGACCGAGTCGACGCGGGCGCCGTCGGTCAGCACGAGGTTGCGGTTCATCTCGTACGTGTCCGTGCCTTCGGCCTTGGCCTCGATGAGCACGTCGCCGATCCACACGGCGTGCGCGTCGTCGCCCTGGAGCGCGCCCTTGTAGACGACGTTCGACTTGCAGTGCGGGGTGTTGTGGTCGACGAAGAGCCGGTGCTCCTGGTGCTGGCCCCTGTCGGTGAAGTAGAGCCCGAACAGCTCGGCCTCGCCGCCGGTGCCCGCGTAGGTCACACGCGGGCTGAGGCGGACCACGTCGCCGCCGAAGGTCACGACGACCGACTTGAAGGAGGCGTCCCGGCCGACCAGCGCGTTGTGCTGGGCCGCGTGCACCGCCTTGTCGTCCCAGTCCTGGACGGAGACGACGGTCAGCTTGGCGCCGTCGCCCAGCAGGTAGTCGACGTTGGCGGAGAGCACCGCGTCACCGGTGTGGTCGATGACCACGACGGCCTCGGCGAAGGCGCCGAGCTCGATCACCTGGTGGCCGAAGGCGGTGCCGCCCTGGCCGTGCACGGCGATACGGATCGGCTCGGTGAGGACGGTCTCCTTCGGGACGGTCACGACCGAGGCCTTCTCGAAGACGGAGTACGCCTGGGCGGCGACGCGGTCCACCGGGGTGCCCGCCTTGCCGAGCCGGGCGTCGTCACGGCCGACGGTCTCGACGGTGACGCCCTCGGGTGCCTCGACGGTCACCTTCACGCCGTCGCCGTTCGCGACGGCGGTGCCGTCGTGCAGACCACGCAGGCGCTCCAGCGGCGTGAACCGCCATTCCTCCTCGCGGCCGTGCGGCACCGGGAAGTCCGCCACGTCGAAGGACGGCGGCGCACTCATGCGCGTGGCGACGGTCGACTCGGCGGCGACCGCGATCTGGCCCGCGGTGGTGGAGCCCACGGGGATGTTCTGAGCCTCAGCCATGGCTGTCGGTCTGCTCTCTTCCTACGTCAGAAATCTGCGTGCTGCTGTCGAGGGGCGGGTCTTAACCGACCGCGCCTTCCATCTGCAGCTCGATCAGCCGGTTGAGTTCGAGCGCGTACTCCATGGGCAGTTCCTTGGCGATCGGCTCGACGAAGCCGCGCACGATCATCGCCATCGCCTCGAACTCGGAGAGGCCGCGGCTCATCAGGTAGAAGAGCTGGTCCTCGGAGACCTTGGAGACGGTCGCCTCGTGGCCCATGGACACGTCGTCCTCGCGGACGTCGACGTACGGGTACGTGTCGGAGCGGGAGATGGTGTCGACGAGCAGCGCGTCGCACAGCACGTTCGACTTGGAGCCGTGCGCGCCCTCGCCGATCTCGACCAGACCTCGGTAGGAGGTACGGCCGCCGCCGCGCGCCACGGACTTCGACACGATGTTGGACGAGGTGTTCGGCGCCATGTGGACCATCTTGGAGCCGGCGTCCTGGTGCTGGCCCTCGCCGGCGAAGGCGATGGAGAGCGTCTCGCCCTTGGCGTGCTCGCCCATCAGGTAGACGGCGGGGTACTTCATCGTCACCTTGGAGCCGATGTTGCCGTCGATCCACTCCATGGTCGCGCCCTCGTAGGCCACGGCGCGCTTGGTGACCAGGTTGTAGACGTTGTTCGACCAGTTCTGGATGGTCGTGTAGCGGCAGCGGGCGTTCTTCTTGACGATGATCTCGACGACCGCGGAGTGCAGCGAGTCCGACTTGTAGATCGGGGCCGTGCAGCCCTCGACGTAGTGCACGTAGGCACCCTCGTCGACGATGATCAGGGTCCGCTCGAACTGGCCCATGTTCTCCGTGTTGATACGGAAGTAGGCCTGGAGCGGGATCTCCACGTGCACGCCCGGCGGCACGTAGATGAAGGAGCCGCCGGACCACACGGCGGTGTTCAGCGCGGCGAACTTGTTGTCACCCGCCGGGATGACCGTGCCGAAGTACTCCTTGAACAGCTCGGGGTGCTCCTTGAGCGCCGTGTCGGTGTCCAGGAAGATGACGCCCTGCTCCTCCAGGTCCTCGCGGATCTGGTGGTAGACGACCTCCGACTCGTACTGGGCCGCGACACCGGCCACGAGGCGCTGCTTCTCCGCCTCGGGGATGCCGAGCTTGTCGTACGTGTTCTTGATGTCCTCGGGCAGGTCCTCCCAGGACTCCGCCTGCTTCTCCGTGGAGCGCACGAAGTACTTGATGTTGTCGAAGTCGATGCCCGACAGGTCCGAGCCCCAGTTCGGCATGGGCTTCTTCTCGAAGAGCTTCAGACCCTTGAGGCGCAGCTTGGTCATCCACTCCGGCTCGGACTTCTTGCCGGAGATGTCACGGACGACGTCCTCGTTCAGACCGCGCTTCGCCGCGGCACCGGCCTCGTCGGAGTCGGCCCAGCCGTATTCGTACTTGCCCAGGCCCTCGAGTTCGGGGTGGGCAGTCTCCGTGGGGAGAGTCATGCGGGGTTCCTCCCGGCCGTGCTGGCAGATGCGTTGTGGGTGGTCTCGGAAATCTTTGAGGTTTTGGTCGCCGGGGGCGTCTTGGGGATGAACGTCGTGCAGACGCCGTCACCGTGCGCGATCGTCGCCAGTCGCTGGACATGCGTGCCGAGCAGCTCGGAGAAGATCTCCGTCTCGGCCTCGCACAGCTGGGGGAACTGTTCCGCAGCGTGGGCGACCGGGCAGTGGTGCTGGCAGAGCTGTTCGCCGACCGGCGCGCTGCGCGCCGTGGCAGCGTACCCGTCCGCGCTCAGCGCCTTGGCCAGGGCTTCGGTCCGTCGTTCGGGGTCGGCGGCCTCGATGGCCCGGCGGTAGGCGGTGGCCTGCTCGGCGATCCTCGCGCGCGCGAAGGCGACGACGGCCTCGTCCCCGCCGAACCGCTCCTGGATCCAGCGCAGCGCGTCCACGGCCAGTTTGTCGTACGACTGGTCGAAGGCGTCCCGGCCGCAGTCGGTGAGCGCGAAGACCTTGGCGGGACGGCCGCGCGTCCGCGCCCCGTACACCCGCTGCTCGCGGGCCTGGACCACGGTGTCCGCGACCAGGGCGTCCAGATGCCGGCGTACGGCCGCCTGGGTGAGTCCCAGCCGTCCGGCCAGCTCGGCGACGGTCGACGGGCCGTGGTCCAGGATGGAGCGCGCGACCCGGTTGCGCGTGGAGCGCTCCCCGGTCCCGAGTTCCTCCTGAGGGGCCCCCGTAGGTGCCTCCTGGGCCTCGCCGACGTTTTTCACAACGCCATTGTTGCGTAATTCCTCGAAGACTGACAAGCGCCGTCGGAGCGGCCCGCCGGTGCGGTACATCACTTAGGCATACCTAAACCGACCTGCGCAAACGATCTCCGATCGATCAAACGGGTGGCGGTCCGCGGTGGTCTGCGCGAGACTCCCGGACCATGCCCACACCCCCTCCGACCGGCCCTCTTGTGACCCGGGACACGGTCTTCGCGGAGCTGCGCACGCTCGGCGTCCAGCCCGGCGAGACGCTCCTCGTGCACTCCTCGCTCAGCGCGCTCGGCTGGGTCTGCGGAGGCGCCGTCGCGGTCGTGCAGGGATTGCTCGACGCGCTCGGGCCGGACGGCACCCTGGTGGTCCCCGCCCAGACCGGGCACCTCTCGGACCCGGCGGTGTGGTCCCGTCCCCCGGTGCCCCAGGAGTGGTGGGACACGATCCGCGCCACGATGCCCGCGTACGACCCGCTCGTCACCCCCTCGCTCGGGGTCGGGGTGATACCGGAGACCGTCCGACGATGGCCGGGGGCCCGGCGCAGCGCGCACCCGCAGACCTCCTTCGCGGCTGTCGGAGCCCGGGCGGCGGAGGTGGTCGCGGGGCACGCGACCGACTGCCGGCTGGGCGAGCGCAGCCCGCTGGCGCGGCTGGAGGCGATGGGCGCCCGGGTGCTCCTGCTGGGCACGGGCTACGACACCTGTACGAGCTTCCATCTCGCCGAGTACCGGATCCCCTCCCCCCTGGTCCGGGTGGGACGGCCCGGACCGGAGGGCTGGGAGGTGGTGACCGAGGTCTCGATCACCTCCGACCGGTTCGACGAGCTGGGCCATGACTTCGAGCGGGACCGTCCGGTGGTCCGCGGAACCGTGGGCGCGGCCCGCGCACGGCTCTTCCCGGTGGCGGACGCGGTGGCCTACGCGGAGCGGTGGCTGGGCGTGCACCGGCCACGCGACGAGTAGTTTCGGACCCCCTGGTCCGGCGCCCGGCGCGCCTACCTAGACTCTGGCCCATGCGAAGTGAGCCGGTCATCCAGGTGCAGTCCCTGGTGCAGCGGTACGGCACGAAGACCGCTGTGGACCGCCTCGACCTGGTGGCCGAAGCGGGTGTCACCGCCGTACTCGGCCCCAACGGGGCGGGCAAGACGACCACCGTCGAGACCTGCGAGGGATACCGGAAGCCGGACTCCGGCACGGTGCGCGTCCTCGGCCTCGACCCGGTCCGCGACGCCGCCGCGCTGCGCCCCCGGATCGGCGTGATGCTCCAGTCCGGCGGTGTGTACGCGAGCGCCCGCGCCGAGGAGATGCTCCGGCACGTGGCGAAGCTGCACGCCCACCCGCTGGACGTGGACACGCTCATGGAGCGGCTCGGGCTCGGCAGCTGCGGGCGGACGCCCTACCGGCGGCTGTCCGGCGGCCAGCAGCAGCGGCTGGCGCTCGCGATGGCCATCGTCGGCCGCCCGGAACTGGTCTTCCTCGACGAGCCCACTGCCGGCCTGGACCCGCAGGCCCGCCGCGCGACCTGGGACCTGGTGCGCGATCTGCGTGCCGACGGCGTCTCCGTGATCCTGACGACCCACTTCATGGACGAGGCCGAGCAGCTCGCCGACGACGTCGCGATCATCGACGCGGGCCGGGTCATCGTCCAGGGCTCCCCCGAGGAGCTGTGCCGCGGCGGCGCCGAGAACACGCTGCGCTTCACGGGCCGACCGGGCCTCGACGTGGGGTCCCTGCTCAAGGCCCTGCCGGCGGACTGCACGGCGGCGGAGCTGACACCCGGCGCGTACCGTGTCGTCGGCAAGGTCGACCCTCAGCTGCTCGCCACGGTCACCTCCTGGTGCGCCCAGCACGGGGTGATGCCGGACCGGATCTCCGTCGAACGGCACACCCTCGAAGACGTCTTCCTGGAAATGACCGGCAAGGAGCTGCGCTCATGACCACCGCCGGTACCTACACCCCCGAGCCCGGCGCCGCGCCACTGCCGCGGATGATCGCGGCGCAGGCCGTGCTCGAGACGAAGATGCTGCTGCGCAACGGCGAGCAGTTGCTGCTGACGGTCGTCATCCCGACGCTGCTGCTGGTCCTCTTCAGCTCCGTCGACATCGTGGACACCGGCGCGGGCAAGGCCGTCGACTTCCTCACCCCGGGCATCCTCGCGCTCGCCGTGATGTCGACCGCGTTCACCGGGCAGGCCATCGCGACGGGCTTCGAGCGCCGCTACGGCGTGCTGAAGCGGCTCGCGTCCTCGCCGCTGCCCCGCTGGGCCCTGATGGCCGCGAAGACGGCCTCCGTCCTGGTCACCGAGGTCCTCCAGGTGATCCTGCTCACGGTCATCGCCTTCGCGCTGGGCTGGTCGCCGCACGGCAACCCGTTCGCCGTGCTGCTCCTGCTGGTCCTGGGTACGGCGGCGTTCTCCGGGCTCGGTCTGCTGATGGCGGGCACGCTGAAGGCGGAGGCCACCCTGGCCGCGGCGAACCTGGTCTTTCTGCTGCTGCTCGTCGGCGGCGGTGTGATCGTGCCGCTGGACAAGTTCCCCGCCGGCGCGCAGGACGTCCTCGGCCTCCTGCCGATCTCCGCACTCTCGGACGGCCTCCGGAGCGTCCTCCAGCACGGCGCCGGCATGCCCGTCGGCGACCTGGGGATCCTCACGGTGTGGGCGGTCGTGGGACTGGCCGTGGCCGGCCGGTTCTTCCGCTGGGAGTGAGCGGCCGGGCCATCGCCCGACCCAAGTGAATTCATGCACAAGCGGCCCCCTACGATGAGGGGCGTGCCAAACGTGACCCGCGCCGATGCCGTAGCGGCCGTGCGCAACCCGCTCGCCTTCATCGCCGCACGCTGGACCCCGGAACCCCGGACGGTGCAGCGGGCGGCGTTCGCCGCGCTCGCCATGTCGGTGGTCCTCGTGGTCACCGGTGGCGCCGTACGCCTGACCGGTTCGGGGCTCGGCTGCCCGACCTGGCCGGAGTGCACGAACGACTCGCTGACCACGACCAGCGCGATGGGCCTGCACGGCGCCATCGAGTTCGGCAACCGCATGCTGACGTACGTGCTGTGCGCGGCGGTCGGCTGGGCGATCATCGCCGCGCGCTCGGAGAAGCCGCGGCGGCGCAGCCTCACCCGGCTCGGCTGGGCGCAGTTCTGGATCGTGATGAGCAACGCGGTCCTCGGCGGCATCGTCGTCCTCGTCGGCCTCAACCCGTACACCGTCGCCGCCCACTTCCTGCTCACCACCGCGCTCATCACGGTGGCCGCGGTCATGTGGCAGCGCACCCGCGAGGGCGACGCGGCACCGCGCCCGCTGGTCGGCAAGGCCGTGCAGCAGCTGGTGTGGTTCCTGGTCGTCGCCTCGGCGCTGCTGATCACGGTCGGCACGGTGGTCACGGGTGCCGGACCGCACGCCGGTGACTCCAGCGACGTCAAGCGCATTCCGATCGACTGGGAGACGGTCAGCAAGCTGCACGCCGTGTTCGCCTGGATCGTGGTGACGCTGACCTTCGCGCTGTGGTTCGTCCTCAAGGCCGTCGACGCGCCCACGGGACCGCTGCACCGCACCCGCGATCTGTTCGTGGTGCTGCTGGCCCAGGGAGTGGTGGGCTATGTGCAGTACTTCACGCACCTCCCCGAGGTACTGGTCGGCGTCCACATGTTCGGCTCCTGCCTGGTGTGGATCGGAACGCTGCGCGTGCTGCTGTCGCTGCGTGAGCGCCCCTCGGTGACGGTGGATCTTCCGGGTCCCTCGGCGGAGTCGGCGCTCACCACCGCGTGACCGCGGGCCCCGTCCGGCACCGCTGATCCGGGTCGCACGGCGGACGTACGGTCACGTCAGTCCGTACACCCGTCGTGCGTTCCCCGCGGCGATCATCCCCGCCACCCGCTGCGCGTCCTCCAGCGACCAGGCCCCCTCGGCGACCCAGCCGCCCAGCACCCGGGAGAGCGCCTCCCGGAACAGACCGGCGCCGATCACATGCAGCTCGGGCAGGCCGTGGGCGCCGCTGGAGAAGAGGAGTTTGCCGAAGGGGGCCAGTTCCAGCAGTTCGGCCAGGACGGCGGCGGCCCGGGCGCCGGTGCGGGCGAGCACCGCGCCCAGGTCCGCGTAGACATGCGGGAACACCCCCGCCAGATGCGCCGCGTGCCGGTGGTACGGATAGCCGTGCAGCAGCACCAGGTCCGTGCCGAGCCCGGCCGTGGCGCGCACGAAGTCGGTGAGCAGCACCGGATCGGTGCGGTCGATGCGCAGACCCGGTTCGCCGAGGCCCGCGTGGAGCTGGAGGGGGCGGCCCGAGGTCACCGCGCTCCACAGCAGATGGCGGAGCAGGACCGGATCCGACAGGGCGCCGCCCACCCGGCGACCGGCGAGCCAGCGGCCCGCGGCACCCCGCACCTCCCCCGGCCCCGGCGGCTCCGGCGCGAGCGCCAGACCGTGCCGTACGCCCGCCAGGGACGTGAACGCCACGGCGTGGGCCGCCGCCCCGTGGATCGACTCGGCCAGATTGGCGAGGAACGCCTCCACCGTGCCGGAGGTGTCGGCCACCTGCTCGGCGAGCAACTCCAGGCGGACGATCTCGTGGGCCTCGGCGTCGCCCGCGGAGGCCATCTCGGACGGCCCGGTCAGGTCGCCGGGCAGCCCGGTGTCGACGAGATAGGTGGTGATGCCGCTGCCCCGCAGCAGTCTGCGGTCCGCCTCCAGGACGCCGAGTTCGCGGCGCCGGGCGAGATAGCGGGCGGGTGGGCAGTGCGGCTCCAGGCCGAGCAGCGGCGGACACCAGCGGCGTACGGCGAAACCGGTCTGGGTGTCGAAGAGGGTGGTGCCCGCGGCCGGCGGGCCCTCGGTGCGGGCCAGGTGGGCCTCGAAGGTGCCGAGGCCCAGCTCGGTACGGAGCACGCCGTGGCAGTACTGGTCCACCAGGGACGGCGTTTCGATCATCCGGACTCCCCGCGACTGGACCGTGTCTCCAAAGGTCCTAACGGGTGAACCGGCGGGAGGTGTTGCTCTCAGGCGGTGCGCTTGCCGCCGAGCTGGATCCCGGCCATGCGCGTCCACTCGTACGGACCGGTCCTGACCTTGGCCGCGAACTCGCCGTCGAAGGCCTCGTGGACGGTGATTCCCGCCTTCTGTACCGCCTTCTCGGCGATGTCGTACGTAGGTGCGACGAGGTCACCCCAGCCGCCGTCCTCGCCGACGAGCACGATCCGGGCGCCGCGCTCCCCGATGTACGACACCTGGCCCTCGGCGCCGCCGTGCGCCTTGGCGAAGGCGTCGATCTCCTTGGCGAGCCGGGCCGCCCGGCGCTCGGCCTTGGCGGCCTGCTTGGCGTCGGTGCCCTCGTCAACCTGCTGCGTGTCTGCCATGGCCAGGATGCTACCGACGAGTAGAACAAACGGCGACGGGAGGGGTGCGTGGCCTTGACCACGCTCCCCCGCGCTCTCGACTTCGCTCGAGCAGGGGGACCCCACTCCCGTTCAGGTCTCCGTAAGGCCGTTACCGCAGGAACGGGTCCACGGCCACCGCGACGAACAGCAGCGAGACATAGGTGATGCTCCAGTGGAAGAGGCGCATCTCCTTCAGCTTCACGCCGGTCGCCTCCGCCTTCGCGCGGTTCTGCAGCGCGTGCGCCTCCCACAGCCACCAGCCGCCGGCCGCGAGGGCGACCGACGTGTAGAACCATCCCGTGTAGCCGAGCGGCGTGAGCAGCAGCGAGACCGCGACCATCACCCAGCTGTAGATCACGATCTGCCGGGCGACCACCTTGTTGGAGGCGATGACCGGCAGCATCGGCACGCCCACGCGCGCGTAGTCCTCCTTGACCTTCATGGACAGCGGCCAGTAGTGCGGCGGCGTCCAGAAGAACATGACGAGGAAGAGGATGACCGGCGCCCACGACAGGGAGTCGGTGACGGAGGACCAGCCGATGAGGACCGGGAGGCAGCCGGCGATGCCGCCCCACACGATGTTCTGCGACGTACGTCGTTTGAGGATCATCGTGTAGACGACGACGTAGAAGAGCAGCGCTCCGAGCGACAGCCAGGCGGACAGCCAGTTGACGGTAAATCCGAACAGCAGCGTCGAGACGACCGCCAGCGTGATGCCGAAGGCGAGGCACTCACGGGGACTGACCATGCCGGTGACCAGCGGACGCTGCGACGTGCGCTCCATGAGCGCGTCGATGTCACGGTCGATGTACATGTTCAGCGCGTTGGCGCCGCCCGCGGAGAGGTAGCCACCGATACAGGTGAGCACCACGAGTCTGAGGCTCGGCACGCCCTGCTGGGCGAGGAACATCACCGGAACGGTGGTGATCAGCAGCAGTTCGATGATCCGCGGCTTGGTCAGCGCCACGAACGCCTTGACACGGGCCCCAAACGGCCGCTGGCCCCGGCTGCTGCTCGTCCCGAGCACTCCCGGCGGACGGGATTCGACGGCCGTCACGTACACCCCTGACAGAGACATCCCAGCGAGCCCGGGCTGTGAACTTGCGGTAAAGGCTCGCGCGTACCCACGCAACTTTAGACGTTGCCCCCAGCCCGCCCTTCGCGGGGGTCGGTCGTGTTGGGAGCGCCGCCCGGTGCGCGGGTGAGCAGCGGCACCCCTCCATTGAGCGGACGGAATGACGACGGAAAGGCGGAAATGCACGAGCCGCGAACCGCTCGATTGAGCAGACGGATGAGCGGCTCCGTATTCATGTGTCGCATGCCGTTCCGGCCGGTCGGGAGGCGGATCGGAGCGACTCCCGGCAGTCTGGAATGACTCGAAAAGACGCACGTACACACAGGGGTAGGCTCAGCAGCGGCCGGTGGGCGCTTCAGTGCACCGGCATTCGACATGTGGAGAGGAGCCCTGACTCAGGGTGAGCACCAAGCCGACCACCACAGACCTCGAGTGGACCGAGTTGGACCAGCGGGCCGTGGACACCGCCCGCGTCCTGGCCGCCGATGCCGTACAGAAGGTCGGCAACGGCCATCCGGGTACGGCGATGAGCCTGGCTCCGGCCGCCTACACCCTCTTCCAGAAGGTGATGCGCCATGACCCGGCGGACGCCGACTGGGTGGGGCGCGACCGCTTCGTACTGTCCGCCGGTCACTCGTCCCTGACCCTCTACACCCAGCTCTACCTGGCCGGTTTCGGCCTGCAGCTGGACGATCTGAAGGCGTTCCGCACCTGGGGCTCGAAGACCCCCGGCCACCCGGAGTACGGGCACACCACGGGCGTGGAGACGACGACCGGCCCGCTGGGCCAGGGTGTCGCGAACGCGGTGGGCATGGCGATGGCCTCCCGGTACGAGCGCGGCCTGTTCGACCCGGACGCCGCGCAGGGCGCCTCGCCCTTCGACCACTTCATCTACTGCATCGCCGGTGACGGCTGTCTGCAGGAGGGCATCTCCGCGGAGGCGTCCTCGCTGGCCGGTCACCAGAAGCTCGGCAACCTGATCCTGCTGTGGGACGACAACCACATCTCGATCGAGGGCGACACCGAGACCGCGATCTCCGAGGACACGGTCAAGCGTTACGAGGCCTACGGCTGGCATGTGCAGCGCGTGGCGCCGAAGCCGGACGGCGACCTGGACCCTCACGCGCTCTACGACGCGATCGAGGCGGCCAAGAAGGTCACCGACCGGCCGTCCTTCATCGCGATGCGCTCGATCATCGCCTGGCCCGCCCCGCACGCCCAGAACACCGAGGCCGCGCACGGCTCGGCGCTCGGCGAGGAGGAGGTCGCGGCCACCAAGCGCGTCCTCGGCTTCGACCCCGAGAAGTCCTTCGAGGTCACCGACGAGGTCCTGGCGCACACCCGCAAGGCGCTGGAGCGCGGGCGTGAGGCCAAGGCCGAATGGGAGAAGACCTTCGAGGAGTGGCGGACCGGCAACCCGGAGCGCGCCGCCGAGTTCGACCGCATCAGCAAGGGCGAGCTCCCCCTCGGCTGGGAGGACGTGCTGCCGGTCTTCGAGGAGGGCAAGGCGGTGGCCACCCGTGCCGCCTCCGGCAAGGTGCTGCAGGCGCTCGGCGCGGTCCTGCCCGAGCTGTGGGGCGGCTCGGCCGACCTGGCCGGCTCGAACAACACCACCATCGACAAGAACAGCTCGTTCCTCCCCAAGGGCAACCCGCTGCCGGAGGCGAACCCGTACGGGCGCACGATCCACTTCGGTATCCGCGAGCACTCCATGGCCGCGGAGATGAACGGCATCACGCTGCACGGCAACACCCGCGTCTACGGCGGCACCTTCCTCGTCTTCTCCGACTACATGCGCAACGCCGTGCGTCTGTCGGCCCTGATGCACGTGCCGGTGACCTACGTGTGGACGCACGACTCCATCGGCCTGGGCGAGGACGGCCCGACCCACCAGCCCGTCGAGCACCTGGCCAGCCTGCGCGCCATCCCGGGCCTGAACATCGTCCGTCCGGCCGACGCCAACGAGACCGCCATCGCCTGGCGCGAGATCCAGCGCCGCTGGACCAAGGAGTTCGGCAAGGGCGCTCCGCACGGTCTGGCGCTGACCCGTCAGGGCGTGCCGACGTACGCGCCCAACGAGGACACCGTCCGCGGCGGTTATGTGATGTTCGAGGCGGAAGGGCCCGAAGGGCAGAACGCAGAGCCGCAGGTGATCCTGATCGCCACCGGCTCCGAGGTGCACCTCGCCGTCGAGGCCCGTGAGCAGCTCCAGGCCGAGGGCGTCCCGACCCGGGTCGTGTCGATGCCGTCGGTGGAGTGGTTCGAGGAGCAGGACCAGGGGTACCGGGACAGCGTCCTGCCGCCGTCGGTGAAGGCCCGGGTCGCGGTGGAGGCCGGGATCGGCCTCACCTGGCACCGGTTCGTCGGGGATGCGGGCCGCATCGTTTCCCTGGAGCACTTCGGTGCTTCGGCCGACGGCAAGGTGCTCTTCCGCGAGTTCGGCTTCACTGCCGAGAACGTCGCATCCGCCGCCCGGGAATCGATCGCCGCAGCCCAGCGCTGACGCTGATACACGACACGTAGGAGATGCATTTTCCATGACAGACGCACTCAAGCGCCTCTCCGAGGAGGGCGTCGCGATCTGGCTGGACGACCTGTCGCGCAAGCGGATCACGTCCGGCAACCTCGCCGAACTGATCGACCAGCAGCACGTCGTGGGCGTCACCACCAACCCGACGATCTTCCAGAAGGCGATCTCGTCGGGCGACGGCTACGAGCAGCAGCTCGCCGATCTCGCCGCCCGCAAGGTCACCGTCGAAGAGGCGATCCGTATGATCACCACGGCGGACGTCCGTGACGCCGCCGACATCCTGCGTCCGGTGTTCGACGCCACGCAGGGCCAGGACGGCCGCGTGTCGATCGAGGTCGACCCGCGCCTGGCGCACAACACCCGGGCCACCGTCGCCGAGGCCAGGCAGCTGGCCTGGCTGGTCGACCGGCCGAACACGTTCATCAAGATCCCGGCCACCGAGGCGGGTCTCCCGGCGATCACCGAGACGATCGCCAACGGCATCAGCGTCAACGTCACGCTGATCTTCTCACTGGACCGCTACCGCAAGGTCATGGACGCCTACCTGACCGGCCTGGAGAGGGCCAAGGAGCGCGGCCTGGACCTGTCCAAGATCCACTCGGTGGCGTCCTTCTTCGTGTCCCGTGTGGACACCGAGATCGACAAGCGGATCGACGCGCTCGGCACCCCCGAGGCCAAGGCGCTGCGCGGCAAGGCGGCCATCGCCAACGCCCGCCTCGCCTACCAGGCCTACGAGGAGGTGTTCAGCAGCGACCGTTGGCTCGCCCTGGACAGGGCGCAGGCCAACAAGCAGCGTCCGCTGTGGGCGTCCACGGGCGTCAAGGACCCGGCCTACAAGGACACCATGTACGTCGAGGAACTGGTGGCGCCGAACACGGTGAACACCATGCCGGAGGCCACCCTGGTGGCCACCGAGGACCACGGCACGATCACCGGCAACACCATCGCCGGCACCTATGAGCAGGCGCGCGCCGACCTGGACGCGGTCGAGAAGCTCGGGATCCGGTACGACGACGTGGTCCAGCTCCTGGAGGACGAGGGCGTCGAGAAGTTCGAGGCGTCCTGGAACGACCTCCTGAAGTCGACCGAGGCGGAACTCGAGCGCCTCGCCCCCTCGGAGGACTGACACCTTGACATCCGTACACGGAGCGAATCCGCTTCGTGACGCCGCGGACCGGCGGCTCCCGCGTATCGCGGGGCCGTCGGGCCTGGTCATCTTCGGCGTTACGGGCGATTTGTCACGTAAAAAGCTGATGCCTGCCGTTTACGACCTGGCCAACCGTGGCCTGCTGCCGCCGGGCTTCTCGCTCGTCGGCTTCGCCCGTCGCGAATGGCAGGACGAGGACTTCGCCAAGGAGGTCCACGACGCCGTCAAGGAGCATGCCCGCACCCCCTTCCGCGAGGAGGTCTGGCAGCAGCTCATCCAGGGCATGCGCTTCGTCCAGGGCACCTTCGACGACGACGACGCGTTCGAGCGGCTGCGCGCCACCATCGAGGAACTGGACAAGGCACAGGGCACGGGAGGCAACTTCGCCTTCTATCTCTCGGTGCCGCCGCGCTCCTTCCCGGTGGTCATCCAGCAGCTGAAGAAGCACGGCCTGGCCGACCAGACGGAGGACTCCTGGCGCCGGGCGGTCATCGAGAAGCCCTTCGGCCACGACCTGAAGTCGGCCGAGGAGCTCAACGCGATCGTGCACGAGGTCTTCGCGCCGGACCAGGTCTTCCGCATCGACCACTATCTGGGCAAGGAGACCGTCCAGAACATCCTGGCGCTGCGCTTCGCCAACCAGCTGTTCGAGCCGGTCTGGAACCGGTCCTTCGTGGACCATGTGCAGATCACCATGGCCGAGGACATCGGCATCGGCGGCCGGGCCGGCTACTACGACGGCATCGGCGCCGCCCGGGACGTCATTCAGAACCACCTGCTCCAGCTGATGGCGCTGACGGCCATGGAGGAGCCCTCCTCCTTCGGCGCGGACGCGCTCGCGGCCGAGAAGACCAAGGTGCTCGGGGCCGTCCGGCTGCCCAAGGACCTGGGCCGGGACACCGTGTTCGCCCAGTACACGGCCGGCTGGCAGGGCGGCGAGAAGGTCATCGGCTACCTCCAGGAGGAGGGCATCGACCCGCAGTCGAAGACCGACACCTACGCCGCGGTCAAGCTGGAGATCGACAACCGCCGCTGGGCGGGCGTCCCCTTCTATCTGCGTACCGGCAAGCGGCTGGGCCGCCGGGTCACCGAGATCGCGGTCGTCTTCCAGCGCGCCCCGCACTCCCCCTTCGACACCACCGCCACCGAGGAACTCGGGCAGAACGCGATCGTCATCCGCGTCCAGCCGGACGAGGGCGTCACCGTGCGCTTCGGCTCCAAGGTGCCGGGCACGTCGATGGAGATCCGGGACGTGTCCATGGACTTCGCCTACGGCGAGTCGTTCACGGAGTCCAGCCCGGAGGCCTACGAGCGTCTGATCCTGGACGTACTGCTGGGCGATGCCAACCTGTTCCCGCGCACCGAGGAGGTCGAGCTGTCCTGGAAGATCCTCGACCCGATCGAGGAGTACTGGGACAAGCACGGCAAGCCCGCGCAGTACCCGGCCGGCACCTGGGGGCCTGTCCAGGCCGACAAGATGCTGGAACGAGACGGACGGAGCTGGCGCCGCCCATGAAGATAGACCTGACGGACTCCACGGCCAGCAAGATCAACAAGGCGCTGGTGGACGGCCGCCGCGCCATCGGCACCCCAGCCGTCGGCATGGTGCTCACGCTGGTCATCGTCACCGACGAGGAGAACGCCTACGACGCCCTGAAGGCCGCCAACGACGCGTCCCGCGAGCACCCCTCGCGGACCCTGGTGGTCATCAAGCGCGTGTCGCGTTCCCCGCGCGACCGCACGTCCTCGCGGCTGGACGCCGAGGTGCGGGTGGGTGCCGAGGCGGGCACCGGCGAGACGGTCGTCCTGCGGCTGTACGGCGAGGTGGTCAACCACGCCGACTCGGTGGTGCTGCCGCTGCTGCTGCCGGACGCGCCCGTGGTCGTGTGGTGGCCGGTGGACGCACCCCTCGACCCGGCCAACGACCCGCTGGGCGCGCTCGCCCAGCGCCGGGTCACCGACACCTACACGGCCGAGGCGCCGGTGCGGGAGCTGAGCGCCCGCGCCGATGCCTACGCGCCCGGTGACACCGACCTGTCCTGGACCCGCATCACGCCCTGGCGCTCGATGCTGGCCGCCGCGCTCGACCAGGTCACCTGCAAGGTCAAGGCCGTCGAGGTGGAGGGCGAGGAGTTCAATCCGAGCTGCGAGCTGCTCGCGATGTGGCTCGCGGACCGGCTGGACGTCCCCGTCAAGCGTTCCCTGTCCGCCGGCCCCGGCCTCACGGCCGTCCGTATGGACACGAACTGCGGCCCGATCGTCCTGGACCGGGCGGACGGCGCGCTGGCCACGCTCTCGATCGAGGGTCAGCCGGACCGGGCGGTGGCGCTCAAACGCCGCGACACGTCCGAGCTGATCGCGGAAGAGCTGCGCCGGCTCGACCCCGACGACACCTACGCGTCCGCGCTGCGGTACGGCGTCGACCGACTGACCAGCCCGGCCGCACCGGCCTCGGCCGGGACACCCGGAGCGGAGAAGTCCGCGGCCGGGGCACCCGGAGCGGAGAAGTCCGCGGCCGGGGCACCGGGGCGGACCGCCGCGAAGACGGCCCCGAAGCCGACCGCCCCGAAGGCCCCGGAGACGAAGGCGGCGGCGAAGTGAGTACCCCCCAGCTCGTGGTGCACCGCGACAAGGAGCTGATGGCCCAGGCCGCGGCCGCCAGGCTGATCACCAAGATCGTGGACGCGCAGGCCTCGCGGGGCTCCGCCTCGGTGGTGCTCACCGGCGGACGCAACGGCAACGGGCTGCTCGCCGCGCTCGCCGCCGCGCCCGCCCGTGACGCCATCGACTGGGGCCGGCTCGACCTGTGGTGGGGCGATGAGCGCTACCTGCCGGAGGGCGACCCGGAGCGCAACCACACCCAGGCGCGCGAGGTGCTCCTCGACGCCGTCCCGCTGGACCCGAAGCGCGTGCACCCGATGCCCGCGTCGGACGGCCCGTACGGGGCCGACGTGGAGGCGGCGGCCGAGGCGTACGCCGCGGAGCTGGCCCGGGCCGCGGGTCCCGAGAACCATGGCTCGGTGCCGACCTTCGACGTCCTGATGCTGGGCGTCGGCCCGGACACCCATGTGGCCTCGCTCTTCCCGGAGTTGCCCGCGGTGCGGGAGACGGAGCGGACGGTGGTCGGCGTGCACGGCGCGCCGAAGCCGCCGCCGACCCGGATCACCCTCACGCTGCCGGCGATCCGTTCGGCGCGTGAGGTGTGGCTCCTGGCGGCCGGCGAGGACAAGGCGCAGGCCGTGGCGATCGCGCTGTCGGGCGCGGGCGAGATCCAGGCTCCGGCGGCCGGCGCGTACGGCAGGTCCCGCACGCTGTGGCTGCTGGACGCGGCGGCGGCCGCCCAGCTGCCGCGTTCGCTGTATCCACCGGCGTCCGCCTGAGACACGGACGGGATCGAACGCCGGACGGGCCGCATCACGGTCCGTCCGGCGTTTCGCTGTTCCGGGAGCGGGGCTACTTGACCGACCCCGCCATGACCCCCTGCACAAAGTGCCGCTGGAAGGCGAAGAACACCACCACAGGCACGATCAGGGACAGAAACGCGCCCGGCGCGAGGACGTCGATGTTGCTGCCGAACTGCCGTATCTGTGACTGGAGTTCGACGGTCAGCGGCTGGGAGGAGCTGTCGGCGAACAGCAGGGCCACCAGCATGTCGTTCCACACCCACAGGAACTGGAAGATCGCGAGGCTGGCGATGGCGGGCCGCCCCACCGGCAGCACGAGCCGGGTGAAGATGCGCCATTCGCTCCCGCCGTCCATCCGCGCCGCCTCCAGCATCTCCTTCGGCATCTCGGCGAAGTAGTTCCGCAGCAGGAACACGGCGAACGGCAGACCGTAGGCCACGTGGAAGAGGACGACACCGGGAATCGTGCCGAACAGCCCCAGCTGCCCGAAGAGCTTGGCGACCGGCAGCAGACCGATCTGTACCGGCACCACCAGCAGCGCGACCACCAGCAGGAAGAGCGGCTCGCGCCCGGGGAAGTCCAGCCAGGCGAAGGCGTATCCGGCGAGCGCCGCGATGACGACGACCAGTGCGGTGGTCGGCACGGAGATCAGCACCGTGTTCCAGAACGCCTGGGTGATCCCGGCGTTCCTCAGCAGCGCCGAGTAGTTGTCGAAGGACAGCTGCCCCGGGCTGGCCAGTGCGGTCCACCACCCGCCCTTCGCGGTGTCCTCGGCCGACCGCAGCGACGAGACGAACAGCCCTGCCAGCGGGGTGAGCCAGATCAGGCCGATCACCACGAGGAAGGCCTGCACCAGCCCGTTTCCCAGACCGCGCCTGACCGCGTTCATCGCTGACTCCTTCGGAAGCGGCGGACGTTGAACACCATCGCGGGGATCACCAGCAGCAGAAGCAGCACACCGAGCGCGCTGCCGAGGCCCTGGTTGTTGCCGCCGCCGAACGAGACCAGCCACATCTGGGTGGCGAGCACGGTCGCGTCCTCCTGCACCGGGCCGGGCGCGATGATGTAGACGAGGTCGAAGACCTTCATCACATTGATGACGAGGGTCACGAAGACGACGGTCAGCACGGGGGCGAGCAGCGGCACGGTGATGCGCCGGAAGATCTGCCACTCGTTCGCCCCGTCCATCCGCGCCGCCTCCAGCGCGTCCCGCGGCAGGGTGGCCAGGCCCGCACCGATCAGCACCATCGCGAAGCCCGTCCAGATCCACAGATACGCCCCGATGATCGCGGGGGTGACCAGGGCCGGCCCGAGCCAGGAGACGCCCTGGTATGGCGGCGCGAAGTTCGCCGCCGGCAGCCTCACCGTGTAGGTGCCGGAGGCCAGCTTCGGGAAGCGGAAGGAGCCGTCGGACGCGGTCGCGGTACGCGCCACGGTCCGCCCGTCCTTCACCGCCTCGACCTTCATCCCCGGCAGGCCGCTCTCCCGCGGGTCCACCTTGCCCTGCCGCCCTCCCCCGCCCGGTGTGAAGTCCAGGTAGACGACTCCGCGCAGCTCGTCGGGGGCGGCCCGGCGCCCGGCCGCCGCAGCGGCGGGAGCGGCGCCCCGGGGCAGGTCCTTGGGCAGCACGCCGACCATCGGGAGCGTCACCGAGGCACCGGGTGACACGGCCTCGCTCGTGGCGTAGGAGCCGTCCCGGCTCTGGGCCAGCCCCTGCCCCTGGCGGGCGCGGGCGGCCGGATACGAGGAGGTGCCCTCGAAGGCGTCGTGGACCGAGACCACGGCGGCGTTCAGCACGCCCTTGCTCGGGTCCTCGTCGTAGGCGAGCCGGAAGATGATGCCCGCGGCGAGGAAGGACACGGCCATCGGCATGAAGAGCAGCAGTTTGAACGCGGTCGCCCAGCGGACCTTCTCGACCAGGACTGCCAGGATCAGGCCCAGCCCGGTCAGCAGCGCGGGGGCGACGACGACCCAGATCGCGGTGTTGCGGATGGCCTTCAGCGTCGCCGGGTCGCGGAACATCTCGGTGTAGTTGTCGCCGCCGACGAAGCGGGTGCCGGAGGCGTCGAAGAAGCTGCGGCCGACGGAGAACAGCACCGGGTAGACGACGAGCGCGCCGAGCAGCAGCAGCGCGGGGAGAACGAACAGCAGGGCGACGGTCCGGCCGCGCCGTCGCGTGCGCCGTGTGCGGGCGGCGGACGCGACGGGCGGGGGGCTCGCCTCTTTCGCGAGCGTGGTGGCGGTCATGACCGGTCAGCCCTGGTAGGCCTTGGCCGCGGCGGCCTCCAGCGCCGTGGCGGTCGCCTTCGGGTTCGACGGGTCGCGCAGGAAGTCCTGCAGCAGCTTCCACTCGCCCGTGCCCTTGGTGCCGCCGAAGGCCGCAGGTGCCTGGTCGGACATGTCGAAGCGGACCGAGTCCCCGGCGCCGACGAGGGACTGGGCGGTGGCACGGGTGACGTCGTCACCGTAGGAGGCGAGGTCGAGCTTCTTGTTCGGGGAGAGGAAGCCGCCCGCCTTCGCCCACACGGCCGCCGCCTGAGGGGTCGCCAGGTACTCCAGGAGCTTCATGCCGGCCTTGGCGTTCTTGCCGTCCTTCAGGACGACCGCCGCGTCACCGCCGCTGACCACCGGCGCGGTGCCGCCGTCGACCGCCGGGAACGGGAAGAAGTCCGCGTCCTTGCCGATGGACTTGCCGAACTGGTCGTGGGCCACACCGGCGACGAAGTCACCCTCGTAGACCATGCCCGCCTCGGGCTTGGGTCCGAAGACCTTCTCGACGGAGCCCGGGAAGTCGGTGTCAAGGGCTTCCTTCTGGCCGCCCGCGATCAGCTGCTTGTCCTTGAAGAGCTTGCCGAGCGTGGTGAGCGCCCTGACCACGCTCGGGTCGGTCCACTTGAGCTTGTGCGCGGCGAGGGCGTCGTACTTCTCGGGTCCGGCCTGGGAGAGGTAGACGTTCTCGAACCAGTCGGTGAGCGTCCAGCCGTCCTGCCCGGCGACGGCGAAGGCGGCGAGACCGGAGTCGGAGACCGTGTGCCCGGCCTTGAGCATCTCGTCGTACGTCTTCGGCGCCTTGACGCCGGCCTGGTTGAGGGCCTCGGGGCTGTACCAGACGGTCGACTTGTGGGCGGCCTTGAAGTACAGGCCGTAGAGGGTGCCGTCGACGCTGCCGTACTTCTTCCAGACGGGCGCGTAGTCGGCGTCGACGGACTGCTGCGTGGTGGCCGACAGCGGCTTGAGCCAGCCCTTCTTCGCGAACTGCTGGAGCACGCCGACCTGCGGAACCATCACCACGTCGGGGGCGTTGCCGCCCTCGATCTTGCTGCCGACGACGGTGGAGACGTTGTCGCCGGTGGACACGAACTGCGTCTTGGCGCCGGTCTTCTCGGTGAACGCGTCCAGCACCTTCTGGAAGTTCTTCTGTTCGCTGCCCGACCAGACGCCGGCCACGGTGACCGTCTGGCCGCTGAGCGCCTTGGCGCCGCCGCCGGCGGAGACCGGTCCGCCGCCGCAGGCCGTCGCGCCGAGCGCCAGCGCCAGGGCGGTGCAGCCGGTGAGCAGGGTGGTACGTCGTCGCATCATCGTCGATGTCCCTTCGGGGAGTGGGAAACTGAGGGGTTCAGAGAGCGAGGGCCTCGTCGCCGATCCACCAGGCGGCGGTGGAGCCGGCGAGCACACCGGGCGGGCAGGGGCCGCTGGCCAGCAGCGGGGTGCCGGAGACGGGGGCCGGGGTGGGGGCGGTGCCGAAGTTGACGGCGCAGACCAGGCCGTCGCCGCGGACGAAGCCGAGGACGCCGGGCGGTGTGTCCAGCCAGCGCAGATCGCCCTCGCCCAACTGGGGCAGCGCGGCGCGCAGTTGCAGACCGTCTCGGTACAGGTGCCAGAAGGAGCGGGTGTCGGCGAGGGCCCGGTCGGTGGCGTGCTCGGCGAACCACTCGGGCTGCGGCAGCCAGGGCTTGGCGCTCTCGGCGCCGGAGGTGAAGCCGAACGGGGAGGCCTGCCCCGACCACGGCAGCGGCACCCGGCAGCCGTCGCGGATCCTGGCACGGCTGCCGGTGCGGTGGAAGATCGGGTCGGTGAGGACGTCGTCGGGCAGATCGACGACCTCCGGCAGGCCCAGTTCCTCCCCCTGGTAGATGTACGCGGCCCCGGGCAGCGCCAGCATCAGCAGCGCGGCGGCGCGTGCCCGGGCGGTACCCAGGCCGCTGCCCTCGGTGGCGGGTTCTCCGTAGCGGGTGACGGTGCGGACCTGGTCGTGGTTGTTGAGCACCCAGGTGACCGTGGAGCCCGTGCCGGCGATGTCCTGCATGGCCTCCGAGATCACCTTGCGGAAGGCGTCGGGGTCCCAGGGGGCGCCGAGCAGGTCGAAGAAGAACGCCTGGTGCAGCTCGTCCGGGCGCACGTATCGGGCGTGGTCCCGGGCGGTCGGCACAGAGACCTCGCCGACCAGCAGGCGTTCGCGGCCGTCCCGCGCGGTGTACTCCTCGCACACCGCCCGCCAGTGCCGCCAGACCTCGTGCACCTCGGGCTGGTTCCAGGCGAGCGGGTTGACCGAGTCGCGGGTCCGGGCGTCGGCCTGCGGGTCCGGGGAGTCCGGCAGTGCGGGGTGCTTGAAGAGCCCGGCGGCGACGTCGATACGGAAGCCGTCGACGCCCCGGTCCAGCCAGAAGCGCAGCACCCGGTCGAACTCGGCGGCGACCTCGGAGGTCCGCCAGTTCCAGTCGGGCTGCCCGGGCGTGAACATGTGCAGGTACCACTGGCCGGGGCGGCCGTCCGCCTCGGTGACGCGGGTCCAGGCCGGGCCGCCGAACATGGCGTGCCAGTTGTTGGGCGGCTCTGCGCCGTCCGGTCCCCGGCCGTCGGCGAAGTGGAAGCGGGCGCGGGCCGGGCTTCCGGGCACGGCGGCGAGCGCCTCGCGGAACCACGGGTGCTCGCTGGAACAGTGGTTGGGGACGACGTCGAGAAGGACCTTGAGACCGAGCCGGTGGGCGGCCGCCGTCAGCCGGTCGAACTCGGTGAGATCGCCGAAGAGCGGGTCCACGTCGCAGTAGTCGGCGACGTCGTAGCCGTGGTCGTGCTGCGGTGAGGGGTAGAAGGGGCTCAGCCAGATCCCGTCGACGCCGAGCTTCCGCAGGTACGGCAACCCTGCCCTGACCCCGGCGAGATCACCGATGCCGTCGCCGGTGCTGTCCAGGAAGCTGCGGACGTACACCTGGTAGATCACTGCGTCGCGCCACCAGCGGTGGGTGCGGATGCGCTCGAGACTCACCCCGTCGACCTGTCTGTGCGTGCGGGAGGGCCCATGACGATGACCGGCGAGGGGCCCTGTGGTTATGCATGCATGTTAAGTAGGCGTGTCATAAGGGTGTCAACGAACCGGCGAAAGATACTGAGCAGTTGGGGAGTAATAGAGGGATATATCAACCCACTCAAGGGTCAGGTGAGACCTCCGCGTTACCTAACAAGTAACTAGGTGGCTGGTATCGGGACCGGGACGGCTCAGTGGCCGGAGACGGCGGCCAGTTCCCGCGCCAGCCGTCGCACCGCGCTCTCGGGCGTCTCGTGCCCGGTCAGCGCGTCATGGACGACCGCCTGCACGGCCAGGCTCACCTGGTCGTAGCGCGGGCTCTTGGGGCGCGGCGCGGCGGCCAGCACACTCGCGCGCAGGGTCGGCAGATACGGGAACCGCCGCACCAGTTCCGGATCGTCGTAGAGCGCCGCCCGTACGGGCGGCAGGGCGCCGCGGGTGAGGACCTGGCGCTGGACCCGTTCGCCGGTCAGATAGGCGATCAGACGCTCGGCGGAATCCGGGTGCCGCGCATGTGTGTTGACGGCCAGGTTGGAGCCGCCGAGGACGCTGGTCCCGGGCCCGTGCGGTCCCGGCAGCGGAACGGCGCCCACCTTGCCCGCGACCCTCGATCCCTTGGCGGAGGCGGCGACGTACGCGTAGGGCCAGTTGCGCAGGAAGAGCAGCCGGCCGTCCTGGAAGGCCTGCCTGGACTCCTCCTCCTTGTACGTCAGCGCCGCTTCGGGTATCCACCCCTCCCGCACACCGCGGGCCAGGAACCCGATGCCCTCGCGGGCCGCGGCCGAGTCCACGGTGACGCGCTCGCCCTCGTCACCGAGGATCGAGCCGCCCGCCGAGTACACGGCCTCGGCCGCGTTGACGGTGAGGCCCTCGTACGGCAGGAACTGGCCCGCGTAGCCGCCCAGTCCGTACTTCGGGGCGACGGCCTTGGCGTCCCGCTCCAGTTCCGCCCAGGTGCGCGGCGGCGCCACGCCCTCCCTGGCGAGGATGTCCTTGCGATACAGCAGCAGACCGGCGTTGGTGACGTACGGGACCGCGTACAGCCGCCCGTCGTAGGTCGCCGTACCGACGACCGGCGGCAGGAAGCTCTTCAGCGGGAAACGATCGCGCGGCAACGGGCGGATCCAGCCGGCCGCCGCGAACTCGGAGGTCCAGGCGACATCGATGTTGAGGACGTCGAACCGGCTGCGGTCGCCGCCGCGCAGGTCCGTCGTCATCTGCGCATGGGTCTCGTCGGCGGAGTCCGGCAGCTCGACCAGGGTCACCTTCTCGCCGGGGTGGGTGCGGTTCCAGCCCTGGAGAAGCGGGCCGAGATAGCCGGTGAGATCGCCCGCGGTGGCCAGGGTGATCGGCCCGCGGCCGCTGCCGCTCCCGTCGTCGGCGCGGGCCCCCGAGGCGACATAGCCGGTCAGGACCACGGCGAGGACGAGGAGGCCCCTACCGGCGGCGCGCATCCACCGCATAGGTTCCTCCCTGTACACCGGCACCGGGCACCCTCGCCCGGGGTCAGAGGCCATGTATACCTGTTAGGTATGGGCGATACTAGGGCCTGGAGCACATTACGAGCACAGGAGGACTGCACGCGTGCGCCTGCCTCTCCTGGCACTCCTCGCCCGCGGGCCCGCTCACGGCTACGAGCTCAAACAGGACCTTGAGCAACTGCTGGGGTCCGCGTACCCTCAGCCGAACGTCGGCCAGATCTACGTCACCCTCGGCCGCCTGGAGAAGTCGGGGCTGATCGAGGGCGAGGAGGTCGAGCAGTCCAGCCGGCCCAACAAGAAGATCTACCACCTCACCGACGCCGGGCGGGAGGCCCTGGCCGCCTGGTTCGAGGAGACCGAGGACGAACCGCGGGTGCGGGACGAGTTCTTCATGAAGCTGGCACTCGCTCCGCAGACCGGTCTCGCCGACCAGATCGCCCTGATCAACAAGCAGCGGCGCCAGTACCTCAACACCATGCGCAGCCTGTCGAGACTGGCCGCCGCCGAAGACCGTGACAACCGGATCGCCCAACTGCTGATCGAGGGCGCGATGCTGCATCTGCAGGCCGATCTCGACTGGCTGGAGCGGTGCCAGGAGGAATTGGAGGGGCTGCAGTGACCGAGGGCTCCCCACCTCTGCTGCGAGCCGAGGGCCTCGTCAAGACCCATCACGGCGAGGGCGCACCCGCCCACGCGGTGCGCGGGGTCGATCTGCGCGTCACCCGGGGCGAGTTCGTGGCCGTCACCGGTCCCTCCGGCGCCGGCAAGTCGACGCTGCTGCATCTGCTGGGCGGGCTGCAACGGCCGGACGCCGGGCGTATCTGGCTGGACGGCGAGCGTACGGACTTCTACACCGAGGCACGCTGGGCCATCGAGCGCAGAAAGCGCATCGGGATCGTCTTCCAGTTCTTCAACCTGGTCTCCGGACTGTCGGTCGCGGACAACGTCGAGCTGCCCGCGCTGCTCGCCGGGGTGCCGCCGAAGCAGGCGCGCGCCGGCCGCGAGGAACTGCTGGCGGAGCTGGGCCTCACCGGCAAGGAACGCAGCATGCCCGGCGAACTGTCCGGCGGCGAGCAGCAGCGGGTCGCGCTGGCCCGGGCCCTGGTCAACCATCCGCCGCTGCTGCTCGCCGACGAACCCGCGGGCAGCCTCGACAGCAAGGGCACCCGCGAGGTGATGCGCCTGCTCACCCGCTTCCACCAGCGCGGCCAGACCATCGTGCTGGTCACCCATGACGCCCGGCTGGCGAGCGCCGCCGACCGCGTGATCAGCTTCTTCGACGGCCGGATCGTCGACGACGCGGAGCTGGACGGGGCGCCCTCCCCGCGCGGGGGGACCTCCGGTGTGCTGGAACTGAAGGACTGATCGCGGTGCACGACCGTCCGACGCCGACCCGTTCCCCCCGCCGCGGGCAGAGGGGCTGACGCCGTGCGGGCCACCCTGCGCTGGGCGCACTCCGATCTGCGCGCGCACCGCGGCGAGGCGCTGTTCCTCGTGCTCGTCTCCGCCGGCATCGTCGCCTCGCTGCTCCTCGCCACCGCCCTGTTCGGGTATGCGACCAACCCCTGGCAGCGGGTCTTCACCCAGGCCCACGACGCCCATGTGTGGATCCACTCCGGCCGCTCGTCCGACGCCTCGAAACTGGCCCGGCTGGACGGTGTCGAGTCCGTCGCCGGCCCCTACCCCACCGAGTCCGTGACCGTCACCTCCCGCGGCACCCGGGCCTCGGTCGAGCTGCGCGGCACGCTCCGGCCGCCGTCCGTCGGCCGGCCGCTGCTCACCGCGGGCCACTGGCTGGATCCCTCGGACCCCGCCGGCGTGGTGCTGGAGAGCCGGCTCGCGCGGGCGCTGCTGGCCGAGCCCGGCGACACCCTGAGCATCCCCGGCACCGCCCGGGCCCTGACCGTCGTGGGCATCGCCGACAGCGCCGAACCCCGCTACAGCCCGGGTGAACAGCAGGGGCTCGTCTGGGCGCTGCCGTCCGCCCTGCGCGAGGCGGACGGCCAGGTCACCGGGTTGCGCCTGACGGACCCCGAGGACACGGACTACGCCGTCCAGCGGGCCGTCACCGTGCTGGGTGCCGGTGCGATCAGCGAGGTCTCCACCTGGCAGCAGGCGCGGGCCGAGGCTCAGGGCGAGAACCGGCTGCTGGGACAGGTCCTCGGGCTGTTCGGGCTGGGCGCGCTCGTCGCCGCCGGATGCGCGGTGCACGGGGCGATCGGCACCCGGGTCCGGGGACATCTGCGGGACATATCGGTCCTGAAGGCGATCGGTTTCACTCCCGGCCAGGTCGTCCGCGTCTTTCTGCTCCAGCATGTGGCGTACGCCTTGCTGGGCGCGGTGGTCGCGGCCGCGCTCACCCAGGGGCTGGGCGGCCGACTCCCGGGGCGCCTCGGGGACGCGGTCGGGGTGTGGCAGGGGCTGCCCGGGCACACCGTGGCTCTGCTCGCCGTGCCCGTGGCCGCGGTGCTGTTCATCGCCGCCACCACCGGGCTCGCGGCCTGGCGCGCGGGGCAGGTGCCCCCGGTGCCGGTGCCACGGCCCGCGGCATCGGCCGGCGGCCGTTTCACGGGCATGGCACGAGCGGCGCTCGGCCTGCGACTGCCGCCCGCGCTGGTCCTGGGCTGGCGCCAGGCGTTCACCCGCCGTGCCCGGTCGCTGGCGACAGTCGTACGGCTCGCACTGCCCCTGCTGCTGATCGTGGTGGCCATGAGCGCGTGGACCACCATCGACCGCTTCCACTCGCGGCCCGCGGACCTCGGCCTCGCCGCCGCCCTCACCGTCCGGCCCGACGCCGGTCTCGACGACGCGGCCACCCGCGCTCTGCTGGCCGGCAACCCCCGGATCGCCGCCGCCTACCCCGGTGTGGAGGTGGCCGCCCTGGTGCCGGGCCAGACCGCGACGATCGCCCTGCGCGGCCTCGGCACCCGGCAGGATCCCTACCCCTACGCCCTGGCCGAGGGCCGCCGCGCGCACGGCCCCGACGAGGCGGTGGCCGGCCAGGGGCTGCTCGATCTGCTGGACGTGCGCGTCGGCGACTGGGTGCGGATGACGGTGGGCGACCAGCCGCAGATCCTGCACATCGTGGGCCGCAGCATCGAGCCGGAGAACGCCGGACGGGTCATCTCCACCTCGCTCGACACCCTGCGCGAGAACGACCCGCAACTGCACCCCACCCTCTACCAGCTGCGGCTCCGTCCCGGCGCCGATCCCCACCAGGTCGCCGGCGAACTGTCCCGGACCGCCCACGGACACCTGGACGTGCATCCGGTGGCCAATCCCGCGGACGGGCTCTCGCCGCTGCGCGGCGTGGTCGTCGCTCTGATCGCCGTGCTCGCGCTCATCGGGATCACCGAGCTGCTGACCGCGATCGGCGGCACCGTCCGGGAGGGCGAGCGGGATCTGCTGGCGCTCAAGGCGATCGGGCTGTCCCCGCGGCAGATCACCGGGATCACGGTCACGGCCATGGTCTGCACCGCCCTGGCCGCGGTCTGCGTCGCCACGGCGCTCGGCATTCCCCTGGCCCACTGGCTGATCGACGCCCAGGGCCGGTCCAGCGGTATCGGCGCCGGGCTCGCCCAGGGGCCCTCCCTCGTCCTGCTGGTCCCGTTCGGGGCGGTCGCCGTGCTCGGGGCCGGCGCTCTCGCCGCGCTGCCCGCGTCGCGCGCGGCACGCCGACGGCTGGCGGACACCCTGAGCGCGGTGGCCTGAGCGGGGAGCGCTCCGGCCGGCGCGACCACCCGGGAGTCCACGGGAGGCGGACGGCAGCGTGCCGCCCGCCTCCCGGCCGCAGACCATCGGCAAGGCCGAACGCTTCAACCGCACCCTGCTCGACGAATGGGCCTACCTCCGCCCCTACACCGGCAACACCGAGCGCACCGAAGCCCTGGCAGACTTCCTCCACACCTACAACCACCACGCTGCCACACCGCACTCGGCGGCCACCCACCGATCAGCCGTGTGAACAACGCTTCAGGTCGATACACCTAGCGGCCGCGCAGCTGCCGGTACTTGGCGACCAGGGTCCTGGTGGACTCGTCCAGGCCCGGGACCTCGGCGCCCTCGGTCAGCGCGGGCTCCACACGCTTGGCGAGGACCTTGCCGAGTTCGACGCCCCACTGGTCGAAGGAGTCGATGTTCCAGATCGCGCCCTGGACGAACACCTTGTGCTCGTAGAGCGCGACGAGCTGCCCGAGCACCGACGGGGTGAGCTGCCCGCCGAGGATCGTGGTGGTGGGGTGGTCGCCCTTGAACGTCTTGTGCGGCACCAGCTCCTCCGGGACACCCTCGGCGCGCACCTCGTCCGGGGTCTTGCCGAAGGCCAGCGCCTGCGTCTGCGCGAAGAAGTTCGCCATCAGCAGGTCGTGCTGGGCCTCGAGGTCACCGCTCAGCTCGTCGACGGGCCGGGCGAAACCGACGAAGTCCGCCGGGATCAGCTTGGTGCCCTGGTGGATGAGCTGATAGTAGGCGTGCTGGCCGTTGGTGCCCGGCGTGCCCCACACGACGGGACCGGTCTGCCAGTCGACCTCCTTGCCGTCCCGGTCCACGGACTTGCCGTTGGACTCCATGTCCAGCTGCTGGAGGTAGGCGGTGAACCGGGACAGGTAGTGCGCGTACGGCAGCACGGCGTGCGTCTGGGCGTCGTGGAAGTTGTCGTACCAGATGCCCAGCAGGCCGAGCAGCAGCGGGACGTTCGACTCGGCGGGCGCGGTGCGGAAGTGCTCGTCGACGGTGTGGAAGCCGTCGAGCATCTCCCGGAAGCGGTCCGGGCCGATGGCGATCATCAGGGACAGCCCGATCGCCGAGTCGTAGGAGTAGCGGCCGCCTACCCAGTCCCAGAACTCGAACATGTTGGCCGTGTCGATGCCGAACTCCTCGACCTTCACGGCGTTCGTCGACAGGGCCACGAAGTGCTTGGCGACGGCTTCCTGACCGGCCTTCAGCTCGTCCAGCAGCCAGCCGCGCGCCGAGGTCGCGTTGGTGATCGTCTCGATCGTGGTGAACGTCTTGGAGGCGATGATGAACAGCGTCTCGGCCGCGTCCAGGTCCCGGACGGCCTCGTGCAGATCGGCGCCGTCCACGTTGGAGACGAAGCGGACCGTCAGACCGCGGTCGGTGTAGGCGCGCAGGGCCTCGTACGCCATCGCCGGGCCCAGGTCGGAACCGCCGATGCCGATGTTCACCACGTTCTTGATGCGCTTGCCGGTGTGGCCGGTCCACTCGCCCGAGCGGACCCGGTCGGAGAAGGCGCTCATCTTGTCCAGCACCGCGTGGACCTTGGGGACGACGTTCTCCCCGTCCACCTCGATCACGGCGTCCCGCGGGGCACGCAGCGCGGTGTGCAGGACCGCGCGGTTCTCGGTGGTGTTGATCTTCTCGCCGCGGAACATGGCGTCCCTGAGACCGAACACGTCCCGGGCGGCGGCCAGCTCACGCAGCAGCCGGAGCGTCTCGTCGGTGACCAGGTGCTTGGAGTAGTCGATGTAGAGATCGCCGACCTCCAGGGTGTATCCGCTGCCGCGCCCGGGGTCCGCCGCGAACAGCTCGCGCAGCCGCACCTCGCCCAGTTCCTCGCGGTGCTTGGCCAGAGCGGTCCACTCGGGCGTCTGATTGAGCCTGGTACGGCTGTCTGCGTTCATCTCGGACTTCCGCCTTCTTCCTTGCCTGTGCTGCTGCGCATGCCTCACCCCGCTGCCGGTCCCAACCTAGTTGATCAGGGGGTGCGATGACCTGGTGTCGCGCCGTCGTACGGCACAACAACAGGTACGTCCGGCTTGCGCCGGAGTGTCGGCACGGCGACGGACAGAAGAAGGCGGCGGCGAGCGGGCCGGGCCCGGCAGGGAGGCAGCGGACCACGGCCGCGAGCGCGGGCGCACAGGGGCGCACACCGGAGGCACCACGGACACGCGGGGTGAAGGCGGCCCGCCACCGGTGAGGAAAACCGGCTCCGGCCGGGCACCATACGGTGCCCGGCCGGACTCAGCTACTAGATCTCGCCCCGCAGTTTGGCGAGCGCCTCGGCGAGGATCGCCTCGCCGTCCGCGTCGCTGCGGCGCTCCCGCACGTAGGCGAGGTGCGTCTTGTAGGGCTCGGTACGCGGCGGAGCCGGCGGGTTGTCCCGGTCCTGACCGGCCGGAAAGCCGCAACGCGGGCAGTCCCAGGTGTCGGGAACCTGCGCGTCGCTGGCGAAGCTCGGCTGGGTCTCGTGCCCGTTGGAGCACCAGAAGGAGACGCGCAGACGCGGCGCGGATTCGCCGCGCTCGGCCTCGCCCATCGGCCCCGCCCCGACCCGGCTTCCTCGGATCGCGTTGCCACTTGCCACGTCGTAACTCCCTGCGTGATGGTGCCGCGAAGCGAGTCGGCGTTTCGCTTCGCCGCGAGCGCCTCAGTCTACGTAAGGCCCAACGCGCGTCCAGTGATGGGAGTTACCCCCGCCCCCAGACGCACGCCCCATGATAGGCCGCGTCCGAAGACGCGCACCGGACATGGGGCGTTACGTACTTCTTCATGCGCGGTCTGCCGACACCGGCCCGCGCACCCTCTCGAGCTTCAGCTCTTGACCTTCATCAGGATGCCGAGCACCACGATGCACGCCAACCAGAGCAGACCGATCACGATGGTGATCCGGTCGAGGTTGCGCTCGGCGACCGAGGAGCCGCCGACGGAGGACTGCATGCCGCCACCGAACATGTCGGAGAGGCCGCCGCCCTTTCCCTTGTGCATCAGCACCAGCAGCATCAGCAGCAGGCTGAAGATGATCAGGGCGATCGAGAACCCCAAAACCACGGCTGGACCAACTTCCTCGGACTCGGATGGACGACGGGGGCACGGTGGACGGCCACCATGCCCCCGCAAGGGTACGACGGATCGCCCCTAGGACACACTCACGGCTGCTCGGTTCGCCCGGGGGACGCCGATCACTGGTCGCGGAAGCGGACGATCTTGACGAACTCGTCGGCGTCCAGCGAGGCACCGCCGACCAGAGCGCCGTCAATGTCCGGCTTTGACATGATTTCGGCCACATTGCCCGACTTCACGGAGCCGCCGTACTGGATGCGGACCTTGTCGGCCACGTCCTGCGAGTACAGCTCGACGATCTTGCCGCGGATCGCCGCGCAGACCTCCTGCGCGTCGTCGGCACCGCAGACCTTGCCGGTACCGATGGCCCAGACCGGCTCGTAGGCGATCACGAGGGACTCGACCTGCTCGGCCGTGAGGTCCTTCAGCCCGCCCTCGACCTGCGCGAGCGTGTGCCCGACGTGGTCGCCGGCCTCGCGGATCTCCAGCTCCTCGCCGACGCACAGGATCGGGGTCAGACCGTGCTTGAAGGCCGCCTTGGCCTTCGCGTTCACCAGCTCGTCGCTCTCCTGGTGGTACTGCCGGCGCTCGGAGTGGCCGATCACCACGTAGGTGCACTTCAGCTTGGCCAGCATCGGGCCCGAGATCTCGCCGGTGTAGGCGCCGGAGTCGTGCGCCGAGACGTCCTGGGCACCGTACTTGATCTTGAGCTTGTCGCCGTCGACCAGCGTCTGCACGGAGCGCAGGTCGGTGAAGGGCGGCAGGACGGCGACCTCGACGGCCTCGTAGTCCTTGTCGGCCAGGGCGAAGGCGAGCTTCTGGACGTGGGCGATGGCCTCGAGGTGGTTGAGGTTCATCTTCCAGTTGCCCGCCATCAGCGGCGTGCGGGTACTCATCGAGGTTCAGTCCTCCAGTGCGGCAAGGCCGGGGAGCGTCTTGCCCTCGAGGTACTCGAGAGAGGCGCCGCCACCGGTCGAGATGTGGCCGAATGCGGACTCGTCGAAGCCCAGGGTGCGGACGGCCGCGGCGGAGTCGCCGCCACCGACCACGGTGAAGCCCGGGGAGTCGACGAGGGCCTGGGCGACCGCCTTGGTGCCCTCGGCGTAGTCGGGGTGCTCGAAGACTCCCATGGGGCCGTTCCAGAAGACGGTGGCGGCGTCGGCGAGCTTCGATGCGTACAGCTTGCGGGTCTCCGGACCGATGTCCAGGCCCTCCTGGTCCGCCGGGATCGCGTCCGCGGCGACGACGGTGGGGTTGGCCGGAGCCTTGGTCTTCAGGTCCGGGAAGTCCGGCGAGACCAGCACGTCGACGGGGAGGAGCAGCTCTACGCCACGCTTCTCCGCACGCTCGATGTACTCGGTGACGGCCGGGATCTGGTCCTCCTGGAGGAGGGAGATGCCGACCTCGTAGCCCTTGGCCTTGAGGAAGGTGTACGCCATGCCGCCGCCGATGAGCAGCCGGTCGGCCTTGTCGAGCAGCTGGTCGATCACGGCCAGCTTGTCCGAGACCTTGGCGCCGCCCAGGACGACGACGTACGGGCGCTTGACGTCCTCGGTGAGCTTCTGCAGGACGTTGACCTCGGTGGCGATGAGGTAGCCGGCGTAGTGCGGCAGCCGGGCCGGGAGGTCGTAGACGGAGGCGTGCTTGCGGTGCACCGCGCCGAAGCCGTCACCCACGTACACATCGGCGAGGGCGGCGAGACGGTCGGCGAACTCGCCGCGCTCGGTGTCGTCCTTGGCGGTCTCGCCGGGGTTGAAGCGCAGGTTCTCGATGACCGCGACCTGGCCCGGCTGGAGGCCGTTCACCGCGTCGTGGGCGGCGGGGCCGACGGTGTCCTGGGCGAAGGCCACGGGCGCGCCGAGCAGTTCGGCGAGGCGCTCGGCGGCGGGCAGCAGCGAGAACGCCGGATCCGGGGCGCCCTTGGGGCGGCCCAGGTGCGAGGCGACGACCACCTTGGCGCCCGCCGCGGCGAGGGCCTTGACGGTGGGCAGCACGGCGCGGATACGGCCGTCGTCGGTGATGAGGCCGTCGGCCAGCGGGACGTTCAGGTCGGCGCGGACGAAGACCCGCTTGCCGTCCACGCCTTCGGCGAGAAGTTCGTCGATCGTCTTCATAGGGACTCCATGGAGAGGGCTCTTGATCGTACGAGGGCTGATCGTTCTGCACACAAGGGGCCCCGCCGTGGGCGGAGCCGCTCGCTGCACGTGAGTCAGGGCTCGGGCAGCGCGCGCGTGCGCTGCCCGAGCCCTGTTCTCACATCAAGGTGCCTGCTTCGGCGATCAGAGCTGGTTGCCGACGAAGACCGTCAGGTCGACGAGGCGGTTGGAGTAGCCCCACTCGTTGTCGTACCAACCGATGACCTTCACGTTCTTGCCGTCCTGGACCATGGTCAGGGAGGAGTCGAAGGTGCAGGACGCCGGGGCGTTGACGATGTCGGAGGAGACGATCGGGTCCTCCGTGTACTCGAGCAGACCCTTCAGCTCACCCTCCGCGGCCTTCTGGAAGGCGGCGTTGACCTCTTCCTTGGTGACCTCGCGGGAGAGCTCGACCACCAGGTCGGTGACCGAGCCGGTCGGGACCGGGACGCGCATGGCGATGCCGTCCAGCTTGCCCTTGAGCTGCGGCAGGACCAGGGCGGTGGCCTTGGCGGCACCGGTGGTGGTCGGGATGATGTTCTCGGCGGCGGCGCGGGCGCGGCGCAGGTCCTTGTGCGGGAAGTCCAGGATGCGCTGGTCGTTCGTGTACGCGTGCACCGTGGTCATCAGACCCTTGACGATGCCGAAGTTCTCGTCGAGGACCTTCGCCATCGGCGCCACGCAGTTGGTGGTGCAGGAGGCGTTGGAGATGACGTGGTGGTTCGCCGGGTCGTAGACGTCCTGGTTGACGCCCATGACGATGGTGACGTCCTCATTCTTGGCCGGGGCCGAGATGATGACCTTCTTCGCGCCCCCGGCGATGTGCTTCTCGGCGTCTTCCTTCTTGGTGAAGATGCCGGTCGACTCGATGACGATGTCGACGCCCAGCTCACCCCAGGGGATGTCGGCCGGGTTGCGCTCGGACAGGACCTTGATGGTCCTCCCGCCGACGGTGATGGTGTCCTCGGTGTGGGACACCTCCTCCTTGAGGCGGCCGAGGATGGTGTCGTACTTCAGCAGGTGAGCGGTGGTCGCGGTGTCACCCAGGTCGTTGACAGCCACGATCTCGATGTCTGCACCCTGCTCCAGCAGCGCGCGGAAGTAGTTACGACCGATGCGGCCGAAGCCGTTGATGCCTACGCGGATCGTCACGAACCGATCTCCTCGTGGTACGCCGGCTTTCGACGCCGGCGAGCTTTGTTTGGGATGTCCCCGACCGCCTACGACCCTACCTCCCTGAGGCCCCCGGAGTGACATCGAGATGGCTCATACACGGCAGTGTGGTCCGTACCCGCCAGTAGGGGTACGGACCGCCCTGCTCTGCAGGCCCCATCACCCCTTCCGGCGATACGGAACCAACTGCCGTTGACTACAGGGGGTCAGCCGTCGAGAGCGGCGAGCGCCTTGCCCATCAGCGCGGTCCGGTCGGCCGCCGAGATGATGTGCTCCAGGCCGAAACCGAGGAGCACGGTGCGGTCCGTGGTGACCGCGCCGTAGGTGCGGAACAGCGCCCCGGTGCGCGCCCAGTCCTTGAGGACGGCGGGGCTGCCCGCGGGCGGGCCGGGCACGTTCCAGGCACCGAGGGAGACCTCGAAGCCCTCGGTCTCGGTGGCGCTGCCGCCGACGACGAGCGAGGCGTCGTCGGCGAGGACGCCTCGGCCGCCGGTGCTCGGGTCGGTGATGTAGCTCAGCGAGACCTCGACCGTCTTGCCGGCGTAGGCGCTCAGGTCGAAGGTCACCTGCTGCCAGCCGCTGGAGGCGCCGGTGAGGCTGTGCCAGGCGCCGGTGGTGCCGGTCGCGGCGCAGCCGCCCGCCGTCACGGTCAGATAGTGCTTGAGCCAGGGGTGCTCGCCGACGAGGAACCCGGCCCCGCAGTCCGCCGGGACGGCGTCGCTCGTGGCGCCCCCGGCCTCCGGCAGCGTGGTCCAGTCGTCGGCCCCGAGGGTGTGGATCTCGGCCACGGCGTGGTCGTAGCCGGGCTCGGTGTCCCACAGCAGCCGGGTGCGCAGCGCGGGCCGGTCGGCGGCGGTCACCTCGGTGAGGTCGAGGCTGCGGGTGAGCCGCTTGTACCCGTCGTCGGTGTGGACGGCCGCCGCCATGGACGAGCCGGCGTAGGGCCCGTACGGGTTGACGGTGCCGGCGAACTGGCCCGCACCGGCGCTCGCGAACCGGGGGTATGTCCCGGCGGGCAGCCGGTCCGAGGTGACGCCGTAGGTGCCGGCCCTGTCCAGGGGGTTGCCGGGCGCCTCGCCGAGCGTCCCGGTGACTCCGTCGAGCGCGCCGGAACCGGTGAATCCGGTGGCCCCCGGGGTCGAGGTGCGCGAGTAGGCGCCCAGGTAGTACTGGCTGAAGTCGTCCGAGAGGGTGCCGTCACCGAGGTCGACGGCGCCGCCCGCCTGCTCGCCCGCCTCGATGAGTCTCCCGCCCTCGTTGAGGAAGGCGCGCAGCTGGAGCTGGGTGGCGTTGCCCGGGATGCCCGCGCCCGTGTAGTGGACGACCGTGCCGAAGTGACCGAGGACGCCTAGCGCGTCGGGGGCACCCTGGGTGGCGACGTCCCAGACGAGCGCCGTGCGTCCGCTCGCCCTCAGCGCGTCGACGTAGGTCCGCGCCTGGGTGGCCTTGGCGCCCTCCTCGGCGACCACGAGGACGTCCGCCTTCGGCCGGCCGGCCACGGTGTACGTGAAGTGCGGGCTGGATGTCTTCCTGCCGCTCGCGGCTCGCCCGTGAACCACACCTCGACCCGGTCGCCCGGGCCGCCGTCCTTCACCTCGGCCCGGTACTCGTCGAAGTAGAGGTTGTCGTCGCCGCCGTACGTCTCGCCGCCCTTCCAGGGCCGGAGCGCCATGTCCCGGGTACGACCGCCGTTGACGCGGTACTTCAGTTCCTTGTCGCGCACCGACTTGCGGACGACGACGGAGACCTCCTGGTTCGCACCGCGCGCGTACGACGTCGGGAACGCGGCCGGGGTGAAGTCCGGCGCGTCGAGGGCGACCGACGAGGACGGCCGGTCGGGGTGGGTGGCGGTCTCGGCGACGGAGAGTGCGAACGGAACGTTCTTCTCGAACTCCTGCTGGATCAGCTTCTCGTCGTCGGGGAAGTTGAAGACCGACGCGCAGTCGGCCGCGTTCCAGGCGTCGTTCGGGTCGGTGTTCGAGGCGGTCTGGCAGGTCGACATCTCGGGGGTGAACATCGCCATGCCGTTGACGTTGGCGGCCTGGCCGTCCGCCTCGCCGTTCGTGGTGTACAACTCCGAGGAGACCTGGGAGTGATAGCCGGGAATCGCCGGGTTGTCAGGAGTGCCGGCGAGCGCCTTGTACAGGACGTCGTCCGGGGTCGGCGTGGCCACCTGCCAGCCCACTCCGTACAGCAGCAGCTCGGCCGCGGAGTGGTAGTTGATGCCGTAGGTGAACCGAACGCGCTTTTCGAAGGCGTCCAGCGCCCGGGTCTCGGGCTCCGACGCGGGGCTCGGTCCGCGATAGGTCTGGCTGGTGGGGTTGGGGGACGAACCCTCGTCGTCGTAGCCCCACTTGTAGGCGAAGTTACGGTTGAGGTCGACCCCGTCGCCGACTCCGATGACGCCGTCGCCGTTGGCGTCCCTCAGGTTCTTGCGCCACAGGCGCGTGGCGGGCTCCTTGAAGGTGTAGTCGTAGCCGTCGGGGTTGGCGGAGAGCACGAACCACAGTTCCGTGGAGTCGACGATCTTCTTGATGCGCCGGTCGATGGCGTAGTGGTCCAGGTAGTAGTGCATCAGCCGGCGGGTCGTCTCCGGAGTGATCCACTCGCGCGCGTGCTGGTTCGCCAGGTAGAGCACGGAGGGCCGGGAGCCGTCCCGGGAGGTCTTCGCGTTCTTGGTCAGCTTGAGCGCGAGGATGTCCTGTCCTCGTACGGTCCTGCCGATGGAGACGACCTTCGTCAGACCGGGATGGGCCCGGCCGGTCGCGACGATCTCCTCCTCCAGGCCGCCCTTGCCGCTGTACGGGCGGAACACGCCCTGGGAGGCGTCCTCGACCCGCTTCTCCGCCTTGACGGACAGGGTGTGCTCGGTGAGCGACACGCCCTGCTTCCTGAGCTTTCGCGCCTGCCGGCCGGTGAGGTAGACCTCGACGGTGCTCCGCCCGTGCCCGGTCGTCCGCTGCCCGAGCTCACGGCCGTCCTGCCCGGCCTGGAGCAGCAGGGGTATCTGCTTCTGGGTGATGTCGGCCCGATAGACCCCGACCTCGTCCGGATCGGGCGCCGGGGACGTGCCGGTCTGCGCCTGGGCTATGGGTGCGAGACCCGCTCCGCCGAGCAGGAGTGCGCCGACGGCGAGGATCGATCTCGCTCTGTGTCTCATGGACCCCCCTAGCAGTGGCTCGCCACGGCGGCGAGCACGTGCCAGGCTCATGACAATTCATGATCGAGTCAAGAGCGCCCCAAGGACACACAAACAGGCCGGTGCCGACGCCCCGAACGGGCGTCGGCACCGGCCTCTCGGAGGGCGTGTTCGTCAGCCCGCCATGTTGTCCGCCAACTCCTCGGTGAGGTTGGACTCCGTCCCCGGGATGCCCAGGTCCGCGGCGCGCTTGTCGGCCATCGCCAGCAACCGGCGGATACGCCCCGCGACCGCGTCCTTGGTCAGCGGCGGGTCGGCGAGGGCGCCCAGCTCCTCCAGGGAGGCCTGCTTGTGCTCCATGCGCAGCCGCCCCGCCGCCGCGAGGTGCTCCGGGACCTCCTCGCCGAGGATCTCCAGGGCACGGGCGACACGCGCGCCGGCGGCGACGGCGGCACGGGCCGAGCGGCGCAGATTGGCGTCGTCGAAGTTGGCGAGGCGGTTCGCCGTGGCCCTGACCTCGCGGCGCATCCGCCGCTCCTCCCAGGCGAGCACGGACTCGTGCGCGCCGAGCCGGGTCAGCAGCGCACCGATCGCGTCACCGTCCCGGACGACGACGCGGTCCACGCCTCGCACCTCCCGGGCCTTGGCGGCGATCGACAGGCGGCGGGCGGCGCCGACCAGTGCGAGCGCGGCCTCCGGGCCGGGGCAGGTCACCTCCAGGGAGGACGAGCGGCCGGGCTCCGTCAGCGAGCCGTGCGCCAGGAACGCGCCGCGCCAGGCCGCCTCGGCGTCGCAGGTGGCCCCCGAGACCACCTGCGGGGGCAGGCCGCGGATCGGGCGGCCACGGCCGTCCACCAGGCCGGTCTGCCGGGCGAGCTGGTCGCCGCCGCCCACCACGCGCACCACATAGCGGGAGCCGCGGCGCAGTCCGCCGGGGGCCATCACGATCAGTTCGGAGCTGTGGCCGAAGATCTCCAGGATGTCCCGCTTGAGACGCCGGGCCGCCATCGCCGTGTCCAGCTCCGCCTCGATCACGATGCGTCCGCTGACCAGGTGCAGTCCGCCCGCGAACCGCAGGATCGCCGAGACCTCCGCCTTTCTGCAGCAGGTCCGGGTGACGGGTAGCCGGGAGATCTCGTCCTTCACCGCTGCCGTCATCGCCATGGGCCGATCCTTCCATGCATCCGAAAAATACGGTCGTACGCGGCGGCCAGCAGCTCCGGGTCGTGCCGCGGGGTTCCGTCGGTACGAGCCACCGGCGCCAGCTCGACCGCTGCGCCGAACCGCTTGGCGGCCTCGGTCAACGAGGCGCGGTCGGGCACCGCGGCCTGGTCGGCCAGCACCACGTCCAGGGCGAGTTTAGGGGCGTGTCGTCCCAAAACCTCCAAATGACGCTGCGGTGAGAACCCTTCGGTCTCTCCCGGCTGCGGCGCGAGGTTCAGAGACAGCACCCGACGGGCCTTGGTCTCCATGAGCGCGTCCAGGAGCTCGGGCACGAGCAGATGCGGGATCACCGAGGAGAACCAGGAGCCGGGCCCGAGCACCACCCAGTCGGCGTCCAGGACCGCGGCGACGGCCTCCGGCACGGCCGGCGGGTCGGGCGGCACGAGGTGCACCGACTGCACCTCTCCCCGGGTGAGCGCGACGGTCGCCTGTCCCCGTACGGTGCCGACCTCGTCCGGGTGCTCCGGGTCGTGGCCCTTGACCAGGGCCTGGAGTTCCAGGGGGACGGCGGACATGGGCAGCACCCGGCCGTGGGCGCCCAGCAGCCTGCCCACCAGGTCGAGGGCCTGGACATGGTCGCCGAGCTGCTCCCACAGGGCGACGATCAGCAGATTGCCGACCGCGTGGTCGTGCAGATCGCCCCGGGAGTGGAAGCGGTGCTGGATGACACGGGCCCAGGTCTGGCCCCAGTCGTCGTCGCCGCACAGCGCGGCCAGCGCCTTGCGCAGGTCGCCGGGCGGCAGCACGCCCAGCTCGTCACGCAGACGCCCGCTGGAGCCGCCGTCGTCGGCGACGGTGACGACAGCGGTGAGGTCGCCGGTGATCCGGCGCAGAGCGGCGAGCGAGGCGGACAGGCCCATGCCTCCGCCGAGGGCGACCACCTTGGGCTGGGTGCCGCGGCGGCGCGGCCTGCCGCCGCGGCCCTCGGGCACCACTCGGCGCAGCCTGCTCAGCCGCAGAGTTCGTCCGGTCACTCGCGCCCCATGTCCCGGTGCACGACCACGGTCTCCACTCCCTCGGAGGCCAGGCGGGCGGCCAGCTTCTCGGACATGGCGACGGAACGGTGCTTGCCCCCCGTGCAGCCGATGGCGATCGTCACATAGCGCTTGCCCTCACGGCGGTACCCGGCCGCGATGAGCCGGAGCAGCTCGGCGTACCGGTCGAGGAACTCCTTGGCGCCGGGCTGGTTGAAGACATACGCGGCGACCTCCTCGTTGAGGCCGGTGTAGGGGCGCAGCTCCGGCACCCAGTGCGGGTTGGGCAGGAACCGCATGTCCGCGACCAGGTCGGCGTCGACCGGCAGGCCGTACTTGAACCCGAAGGACATGACGGTGGCCCGGAGCTCGGGCTCCTCCTCGCCGGCGAACTGGGCGTCCATCTTGGCGCGCAGCTCGTGCACGTTCAGGCTGGAGGTGTCGATCACCAGATCGGCGTCGCCGCGCAGCTCGCGCAGCAGCTCGCGCTCGGCGGCGATCCCGTCGACGATGCGGCCGTCGCCCTGCAGAGGATGCGGCCTGCGCACCGACTCGAAGCGGCGGACCAGGGCGTCGTCGGAGGACTCCAGGAAGACGATCCGCCGGGTGACGTGCTTGGCCTCCAGGTCGGCCAGGGACTCGCGCAGGTTGTCGAAGAAGCGCCGGCCGCGGACGTCCACGACGACCGCGATCCGGGCGACGTTGCCCTGGGAGCGGGCGCCCAGCTCCACCATGGTGGGGATCAGCGCGGGAGGCAGGTTGTCGACGACGAACCAGCCGAGGTCCTCCAGACACTTGGCGGCCGTCGAACGGCCGGCGCCGGACATGCCGGAGATGATCACCAGCTCGGGGATGCCCGCGTCGGCCGCCCCGGCCGTCTCACTACTCACCTGTTCTCCGTTTTCCTGGACCGTCGCCTGCGTCCGGTCCTCGCCCATCTCGCTCGGGGCGGTCTGGCCCTGGGCTGAGCGTTCTTCTGCGCTCTGGTCGTGCTCAGTCATGTCTCCTGCCCCCGTCGCTCGTCCGGGGCACCCGCGGACACGGGCTCCCCGGGGGAACCCGGCATCGTCCCGGATTCTTCCTCTTCCATGATCTCTCCAGTCGCCGTGTTCACGGCGGGTGCGGCCGGAGCCGCCTGGGCGAGGGCCACGGCGATCGTCTCGGCCGTCTTGCGGCCGATCCCGGGGACCTCCTGAATCTGGTCGATTGTCGCGGATCGCAGCTTTTTCACCGAGCCGAAATGCTTCACGAGCGCCTGTTTACGGGTGTCACCGAGTCCCGGCACCTCGTCCAGGGGGCTCGACCTGATGCGTTTGGCCCGCTTGGTGCGCTGATAGGTGATCGCGAAGCGGTGGGCCTCGTCCCGGACGCGCTGGAGCAGATACAGACCCTCGCTGGTGCGGGGCAGAACCACCGGGTCGTCCTCCTCCGGCAGCCAGACCTCCTCCAGACGCTTGGCGAGACCGCACACGGCGATGTCGTCGATGCCCAGGTCGTCCAGGGCCCGACGGGCGGCGGCGACCTGCGGCTGCCCGCCGTCGACCACCACGAGCTGCGGTGGGTAGGCGAACCGCTTGGGCCGTCCGTCGTCCTCGGTCGGGGCGATCTCCCCGTCCGCCCACTCGCCCGTCTTCTCCTTCTCCGCGAGGTAGCGCCGGAAGCGGCGGGTGATCACCTCGTGCATGGAGCGGACGTCGTCCTGGCCCTCGAAGCCCTTGATCTGGAAGCGGCGGTACTCGCTCTTGCGCTGCAGTCCGTCCTCGAAGACGACCATGGAGGCCACCACGTCCTCGCCCTGGAGATGCGAGATGTCGTAGCACTCGATGCGCAGCGGGGCGCTGTCGAGGTCCAGTGCCTCGGCGATCTCCTCCAGGGCGCGGGAGCGGGTGGTCAGGTCGGAGGCGCGCTTGGTCTTGTGCAGGGCGAGCGCCTGCAGGGCGTTGCGCTGCACGGTCTCCATGAGCGCCTTCTTGTCGCCGCGCTGGGGGATGCGCAGCGACACGTTGGACCCGCGGCGGCCGGTGAGCCAGTCCTGGACCGGCTCTATGGGGTCGGGCAGCGCGGGGACGAGGACCTCCTTGGGCACGGAGTCGCCCGTCTCCTCGCCGTAGAGCTGCTGGAGGGCGTGCTCGACGAGAGCGCCGGTCGTGACGTCCTCCACCTTGTCGGTGACCCAGCCGCGCTGACCGCGCACGCGCCCGCCGCGCACATGGAAGATCTGCACGGCCGCCTCCAGCTCGTCCTCGGCGACCGCGATGAGATCGGCGTCGGTCGCGTCGGTGAGCACGACCGCGTTCTTCTCCATGGCCTTCTTCAGGGCCTCGATGTCGTCGCGCAGACGGCCGGCCCGCTCGTACTCCATGTCCTCGGCGGCCTCCGTCATCTGCTTCTCCAGACGGCGGAGGTACGCGCCCGTGCGGCCGGCCATGAAGTCGCAGAACTCCTCGGCCAGTTCGGTGTGGTCCTCGGGCGAGATCCGGCCGACGCAGGGCGCGGAGCACTTGCCGATGTAGCCGAGCAGACAGGGGCGGCCGGTGCGGGCGGCGTTCTTGAAGACGCCCGCCGAGCAGGTGCGCACGGGGAACACACGCAGCAGCAGGTCCACGGTGTCGCGGATCGCCCACGCGTGGGAGTACGGCCCGAAGTAGCGCACGCCCTTGCGCTTCTGGCCGCGCATCACCTGCACGCGCGGGAACTCCTCGTTCATCGTCACCGCGAGGTAGGGGTAGCTCTTGTCGTCGCGGTACTTGACGTTGAACCGGGGGTCGAACTCCTTGATCCAGGTGTACTCCAGCTGCAGAGCCTCGACCTCGGTGGACACCACGGTCCACTCCACGGATGCGGCCGTGGTGACCATGGTGCGGGTGCGCGGGTGGAGGCCCGCCAGGTCCTGGAAGTAGTTCGCCAGGCGCTGACGCAGGCTCTTCGCCTTTCCGACGTAGATCACCCGGCGGTGCTCGTCCCGGAACCTGTAGACCCCGGGAGAGTCCGGGATCTCGCCCGGCTTGGGTCGGTAGCTGGAGGGGTCGGCCATGTCTCACACCCTACTGGCGGGCGCCGACACCGCGGCGCCCCTGTGGACAACCTCCGGCGGGATCCCGCCCCGGCCCCGCCGGGCCGTCCGGGCCCGCCCGGTCGCCCTCTTCAAGGCGACGCGCCGACGCGGAGTCGCCGTCCGGCCGGATCGCGGGGGCGGCCTTGTCGGCCACACCCGCGGCGAGCCCGCGGATGTCCGATTTCGGCACCTCCGCACAGCAGTCGGTGATCGCGCCACAGCAGCGGGTACAGCCTTCGGCCATGGTCCGCCGTCCGTCGGAACTCAAGTGTTGTCGGGGCTTGGTCAACACGCTTCAATGCGGGAAAACTTCGGGCCGCCGCCGGAGAGGTTCGCTTGTGAACGGACCTCACACGCCTCCGGCGTGGCCCGGTACGACCCCGCGCGCGGTCCGACCAGCCGCCGCGCACCTTCACAGAAAGGCCCCTGTATGCGGCACGGCACACAGCACGCGGACGTCGTTCCGGTCGTTCCGGCGGAGTTGGCGGCAGCCCTGCGCGGCGGCCCCTTCCATGTCGCTCTGCGCGCCGCGATCACCGCCCGCGGACTGCCGCTGCAACGCGTGCAGCACCATCTGTCGCGATACGGGGTCAGGGTCGGGGTGACGAGCCTGAGCTACTGGCAGCAAGGGGCGCGCCGCCCCCAGCGTCCCGAGTCCCTGCGCGCCGTACGGGCCCTGGAGGAGATCCTCCAGCTGCCCGACGAGTCGCTCATCCGGCTGCTCGCCGAGACCGCCGGGCCGACCGGCCCCGACCGTCCGACGGGCCGGTCCTACCGCTCCCTGGTGGAGGCCTCGGACGTGCTGGAGCGGCTCCTCGCTGAGCTGGAGGCGCCGCTCGACAGCGGACTGCACACCATCGGCCTTCAGGACCACGTCCGTATCGGCGCGCGCCGCGAGCTGCTGGCCAGGGAGTCGCAGCACATCGTGCGTGCCCACACGGACGGGGTGGACCGCTATCTCGCCATCCACCACGGGGACCCGGAGTGCGCCCCCGAGCGGATCGCGGTGCACGCGCTGGAGAACTGCCGCACCGGCCGGGTGCGCCGGCACCGCGACACCGGCATCCTCGTCGCCGAACTGCTCTTCGGCACCCGGCTGCACGCTGGGGATACGTTTCTCTTCCGCTACGCCTTCGAGGACGGCACCGCCGGCGCGTCCTGTGAATACGTCCGCGGGTTCGGTCTGGCGGGCGGCCAGTACGCGCTTCAGGTGCGCTTCGACGAGGAGGCGCTGCCGGTGCGCTGCCACCGGTTCAGCCAGCACAACCCCGCCGCTCCCCGCAGCGGCCGCCAGGAGCTGCGGCTGAGCGGGAGCCACCGTTCGGTGCACCTGGTGGAGCCGAGGGTGCGGTCGGGGATGGTGGGGATCGGGTGGGACTGGGAGTGATCCGAGGCCGCTGAGCTTCGGGCCCGGTGAGCCCGCTGGGCCGCCGGGCGCGCTGGGCCGCCGGGCGCGCCGCCGCCGGGCGCGCTGCCGCCGGGCGGGCGGGCGGGCGCGGTTTCGGGCGGGCGCGGTCAGGCGTCGGGCGGGCGGGCGCGGTCAGGCGTCCGGCGGGCGGGCGCATCGAGGCGCCGGGCGGACGCGCTCAGGCGTCCGGCGGGCGGGCGCGGTCAGGCGCCGGGCGGGCGCGGTCAGGCGCCGGGCGGACGCGCTCAGGCGTCCGGCGGGCGGGCGCGGTCAGGCGCCGGGCGGACGCGGTCAGGCGTCCGGCGGGCGGGCGCGGTCAGGCGCCGGGCGGACGCGCTCAGGCGTCCGGCGGGCGGGCGCGGTCAGGCGCCGGGCGGACGCGCTCAGGCGTCCGGCGGGGCGGGCCATCGAGGCGCCGGGCGGACGCGTTGAGGCGTCGGGCGAAGGCAGCCGCGTCCGGTGGTCAGGCCGTCGGGCCCGCTGAGCCGTCGGCCGGTCGAGCCCGCAGGGTGGTCAGGCCGTCGGGCCCGCCACGATCCGGCCGTTCTTGACCTCGACGGACAGCTCGTGCAGCGGCTCGGTGGCCGGGGCCTGCACCACCTTGCCCGTGACGGCGTCGAACCGGCTTCCGTGGCAGGGGCAGATCAGCGTCGTGCCCGCCAGCTTGTTGATGGCGCATCCCGCGTGCGTGCAGATGGTGCTGTACGCCTTCAGGGAGCCGTTCGCGGCGCGGCTCACGACGACGTTCTCGTCCCGGTACAGCTTCGCGCTCCCCGCGGGAACCTCGCTCTCGGGTCCGAGCGCGACCGGGGCGGTGGGCGTGGCCTGCGTCGCGCCGGAGTCGCCGCCGGGCGAACAGGCCGCGATTCCCAGCCCGGCGACCGGGGTGAGCGCCGCCCCGCGCAGAACGGTACGACGGCTCGCGGAGGGACGGGCGGACATGAGATCTCCACTGGTCAGGGGGCGGTGCCCGCCGGATGGGTGACAGGCCGACGATACCGGTGGCGGACATTCCGCCCACGGCCGGGCCGGCGGTGCCCGACGTCGGGCACAGAAGGTGCTCAGCGTCGGCACAGAAGGTGCTCGGCGTCGGACCCGGACGTAAGCGCTCGCGCAAGCGTTTACGTCGGCCGCCGAATGGGATACGTTCCCGCCCTGACGCCCGAGAAGGGGGACACGTTGGCGACGATGGCCGATGTCGCACGGAGCGCGGGTGTGTCCGTCGCGACCGTCTCCCATGTGCTCAACGACACCCGCCCCGTGCTGCCCCACACCCGCCAGGCCGTCCTGGACGCCATCGACGAACTCGGCTACACCCCGAACACGCTCGCCCGCTCCCTGGTGACCTCGCGCACCCGGTCCATCGGGCTCGCGGTGTCGGCCATCAGCAATCCGTACTTCACGGAGATCCTCCAGGGTGTCGAGGCCCGCGCCCGGGAGCACGGCTACGGCCTGCTCATCGCCGATCCGCACGACGACCCGGAGCACGAGCGCGAGGTCGTCCGGCTCCTGCACGAGCGCCGGGTCGACGGCGTGATCGTCGCCCCCTCCGCGGACCCGCGCGGGCTCCTCGCCCTCCTCGCGCGCCACCGCGTCCCGACGGTGTTCCTCGACCGCCTGGCCTCCCCTGCCGCTGCGCACGAGGACACCGTGGGCGCCCCCACAGAGGACGAGGACACCCACGGCGCCTTCCGCTTCGACCAGATCTGCGCCGAGAACGCCGCCCCCGTGGCCCGCCTGGTCACCCACCTCGCCGGACTCGGCCACCGGCGGATCGGCCTGGTCGCGGGTCTGCCCGGGTTCAGCACCACGACCGAGCGGATCAACGGGTACCGGCACGGTCTCGCGGCCGCCGGGCTCCCCCACGACGAGCGGCTGGTCGTTCACGGCGACTCCGCGGCGGAGGGCGGCCGGCGCGCCACGGCCGCCCTGCTGTCGCTCGCCGCACGGCCCACGGCCCTGGTGACCGCCAACAACGCGATGACCATCGGAGCACTGCGGGCGCTGCGCGATCACGGGCTGTCCGTACCGGACGACCTGGCGCTCGTCTGTTTCGACGACTTCGCCTGGGCCGATCTGTTCACGCCCCGGCTCACCGCCGTCGCCCAGCCCAGCAAGGAGATCGGCGCGGAGGCCGTGCGGCTGCTCCTGGAACGTCTCGACGCGCCGGACCGTCCCTCCCGCACCGTGCGGCTCCCCTGCACCTTCGTCCACCGCACCTCGTGCGGCTGCCCCGACACCCATTCCGAGAAGGGAACCGTCTCGTGATCATCGTCGCCGGTGAGGCCCTGATCGACCTGGTCCCGCAGGATGCGGGCGCCCTCGCACCGTTGCGGCCGGCGCTCGGCGGCGGCCCCTACAACACCGCTGTGGCCCTCGGCCGGCTCGGCTCCCCGACGGCCTTCTGCTCCCGTCTGTCCTCCGACTCCTTCGGAGAGGCCCTGCTCGACGGGCTGCGTGCGGCGGGCGTGGACGTGTCGGCGGTGCAGCGGGGCCCGGAGCCGACCACGCTGGCCGTCGCCACGATCGACGACCATGGCTCGGCCGCATACTCCTTCTACGTCGACGGCAGCGCCGACCGGCTGTTCACGGCACCGGAACGCCTGCCGCAGGGCACGCGGGCGGTCTCGTTCGGCACCTGCTCCCTAGTCCTGGAACCGGGGGCGAGCGCCTACGAGGAACTGATGCGCCGTGCCGCCGCCCAGGGCGTGTTCACCGCTCTCGACCCGAACATCCGCGCGGGCCTGATCCCGGACCCCGACGCCTACCGGGCCCGCTTCAAGAGCTGGCTGCCGTCGGTGTGCCTGCTCAAGCTCTCCGCCGAGGACGCTCAGTGGCTGGGCGGCACCCCGCAGGAATGGCTGGCCTCCGGGCCCTCCGCGGTGGTGATCACCCACGGGCGCGACGGCATGACGGTCTTCACCCGCGACGGGGCGCAGCATTCCGTGCCAGGGGTGCCGGTCGAGGTCGTGGACACCATCGGTGCCGGGGACACGGTGAACGCGGCGCTGCTGCACGGCCTGGCCGCGCACGACGCTCTCTCCCCGGAGGCGGCAGCCGCCCTGGACGCCGACGACTGGTGTGAACTGCTGCGCTTCGCGGCCCGTGCCGCGGCGATCACCTGCTCGCGGGCCGGCGCGGAACCGCCGTACGCGTCCGAGCTGACCGCCTCGTAGCCCGGCCGTCCAACGCGCGGCGCCCCGCGGGGAGATCCGCGGGGCGCCGGGTTCACACAGGGGTCAGGCGGGTTCAGGCCTTGGGTGTCCGCGTGGTCTTCTTCGCGGGTGCCGCCTTCTTCGTGGCGCCGACGGCCTTCTTGGTCGCCGTGTTGTTGACGGTCTTCGCGGTCTTGGCCGGCGCGGTCTTCTTCGCCGTCCGGGCCGTCGCCGTCTTCCTGGCCGTCGACGTGGCCGCGACCGCCTTGGCCGCCGCCTTGCGCGGCGCCTTGACCGAGGCCGCGTCGCTGACGCGGTCCGCGCCGAGGACCTCGCGCAGGAACTTGCCGGTGTGGCTGGCCGGCTCCCCCGCGACCTCTTCGGGCGTGCCCTCGGCGACCACGAGACCGCCGCCCGCGCCGCCCTCGGGGCCCATGTCGACGATCCAGTCGGCGGTCTTGATCACGTCGAGGTTGTGCTCGATGACGATGACCGTGTTGCCCTTGTCGACCAGTCCGCCGAGCACCGTGAGCAGCTTGCTGATGTCCTCGAAGTGCAGACCGGTGGTCGGCTCGTCGAGCACGTAGACCGTGCGTCCCGTGGACCGCTTCTGCAGCTCGCTGGCGAGCTTCACCCGCTGGGCCTCACCACCGGACAGGGTGGTCGCGGACTGGCCGAGGCGGACGTAGCCGAGCCCGACGTCGTGCAGCGTCTTCAGATGGCGGGAGATCGCGGGCACCGCCTCGAAGAAGTGCATGGCCTCCTCGATCGGCATGTTCAGGACCTCGGCGATGGACTTGCCCTTGTAGTGGACCTCCAGGGTCTCCCGGTTGTAACGGGCGCCGTGGCAGACCTCGCACGGGACGTAGACGTCCGGGAGGAAGTTCATCTCGATCTTGATGGTGCCGTCGCCCGCGCAGTTCTCGCAACGGCCGCCCTTGACGTTGAAGGAGAAGCGGCCCGGTTGGTAGCCCCGGACCTTCGCCTCGGTGGTCTCGGCGAACAGCTTGCGGATGTGGTCGAAGACGCCGGTGTACGTCGCCGGGTTCGACCGCGGGGTACGGCCGATGGGCGACTGGTCGACATGCACGACCTTGTCGACGAGATCGTCGCCGTCCACGCGCGTGTGCCGCCCGGGGACGTTCCTCGCGCCGTTCAGCTCGCGGGCGAGGTGGGTGTAGAGGATGTCGTTGACCAGGGTCGACTTTCCGGAGCCGGAGACACCGGTGACGGCCGTGAACACGCCCAGCGGGAAGGACACGTCGATGTCCTGGAGGTTGTTCTCCCGGGCGCCGTGCACCGTGAGCTGCCGGGACGGGTCGCGCGGGCGCCGGATGTCGGGCAGCGGGATCGACTTCTTGCCCGAGAGGTACTGTCCGGTCTGCGACTCGTCGTTGGCGAGCAACCCCTTCAAGGAGCCGCTGTGCACGACCTTGCCGCCGTGCTCACCCGCGCCGGGGCCGATGTCGACGACCCAGTCGGCGACCTTGATGGTGTCCTCGTCGTGCTCGACGACGATGAGCGTGTTGCCCATGTCGCGGAGACGGACCAGGGTCTCGATCAGCCGGTGGTTGTCGCGCTGGTGCAGGCCGATGGAGGGCTCGTCGAGGACGTACAGGACGCCGACGAGTCCGGAGCCGATCTGGGTGGCCAGGCGGATGCGCTGAGCCTCACCACCGGAGAGGGTGCCGGCCGCACGGTTCAGCGACAGATAGTCCAGGCCGACGTCGACCAGGAACCGCAGCCGTTCGTTGACCTCCTTGAGGACCCGCTCGGCGATCTTCTTGTCACGGGCGTCGAGCCTGAGCTCGCCCAGGAAGTCCGCGCAGTCGCTGATCGACATCGCGGAGATCTCGGCGATCGACTTGTCCATGATCGTGACCGCGAGGACGACCGGCTTGAGCCGGGTGCCCTGACAGGTGGGGCAGGGCACCTCGCGCATATAGCCCTCGAAGCGCTCCCGGCTGGCGTCGCTCTCGGCCTCGCTGTGGCGGCGCTTCACGAAGGGGACAGCGCCTTCGAAGGGCGTCGTGTAAACGCGCTCGCGGCCGTACCGGTTGCGGTAGCGGACCTCGATCTGCGTCTTGTGGCCGTAGAGCAGGGCCTTCTTGGCGCGCTGCGGCAGACCCGCGAAGGGGATGTCGGTCCGGAAGCCGAGCGCGTCCGCGAGGGCGCCGATGAGACGGCCGAAGTAGTCCTTGGTGTGCCCGTGCGACCAGGGGTGGATGGCGCCCTCGTCGAGGGTCTTCTCCTCGTCCGGGACGATCAGCTCGGGGTCGACCTCCATGCGCGTGCCGATGCCGGTGCACTCGGGGCAGGCGCCGAAGGGCGAGTTGAAGGAGAAGGAGCGGGGCTCCAGCTCCTCGAAGGACAGGTCGTCGTACGGGCAGTACAGATGCTCCGAGTACATGCGCTCGCGCTCCGGGTCGTCCTCGGGGAGGTCGACGAAGTCGAGCACGACCATGCCGCCGGACAGTCCGAGCGCGGTCTCCACGGAGTCGGTGAGACGGCGCTTGGCGGAGTCCTTGACCGTGAGGCGGTCGACGACCACCTCGATGGTGTGCTTCTCCTGCTTCTTCAGCGTGGGGGGATTCGTCAGCTGGATCGTCTCGCCGTCCACCCGGGCACGGCTGTACCCCTTGGTCTGCAGGTCGGCGAAGAGGTCGACGAACTCTCCCTTGCGCTCGCGCACCAGCGGCGACAGCACCTGGAAGCGGCTGCCCTCCGGCAGCTCGAGAACCCTGTCGACGATGGCCTGCGGCGACTGGCGGGAGATCGGGCGGTGGCACTCGGGGCAGTGCGGCTTGCCGATGCGCGCGAACAGCAGTCGCAGATAGTCGTAGACCTCGGTGATCGTGCCGACCGTCGAGCGCGGGTTGCGCGAGGTCGACTTCTGGTCGATCGAGACCGCGGGCGAGAGGCCCTCGATGAAGTCGACGTCCGGCTTGTCCATCTGGCCGAGGAACTGCCGGGCGTACGAGGACAGTGACTCCACGTAGCGCCGCTGACCCTCGGCGAAGATCGTGTCGAAGGCCAGCGAGGACTTGCCCGACCCTGACAGGCCCGTGAAGACGATGAGCGAGTCGCGCGGCAGGTCGAGCGAGACATTCTTCAGATTGTGCTCGCGCGCGCCACGGACGATGAGACGGTCGGCCACGCCGGTCCGCACCTTTCTTGAGAGAAGCGACAGGGGCGGGGCCCCCGCTGCTTTCCCAGACTAGGGGGAGCCACTGACAACGCCGGTCGGATTCCTGGGTTGATAACAACCCCCGGCCATCCAGCATGCCCGACGTCGCACTCGACCATATAGCACGTGCATTCGATTTGCGGCCGGAGTCCGCCTCCTTCACCCGAAGGAGTGGCCGGGCTAGGGTCGGGCCCATGATGGATCACGCGCGCGACCTGGCGTCTGTACATGACGCCACCGAGCGACTTCTCACCGCAGTCACCCGACTGGACGACGCGGCGGTCGCCGAGTCGTCACGGCTGCCCGGCTGGACCCGGGGCCATGTCCTCGCCCATGTCTCCCGCAATGCCGACGCCCTCGTGAACGTACTGGAGGGGCGTCCGATGTACGTCTCCGGTGAGGCGCGGGACGCCGACATCGAGCGGGACGCCCCGCGCCCCCTGGAGGTCCAGCTCGCCGACCTGCGCGCGAGCGGGGACCGGTTCCAGAAGACCGGGGACGCGCCGGCGGACTGGTCACGCACGGTGGAGCTGCGCAACGGCGTCACCGACGCGGCGGCCCGGGTGCCGTTCCGGCGGTGGGTCGAGGTCGAGCTGCACCACGTGGACCTCGGGATCGGCTACGAGCTTCAGGACCTGTCGCCGGAGTTCGTCGAGCGCGAGATCGTCTTCCTGACCGAACGGTTCACCGGGCTCACCGAGGTGCCGCACACCCGTGTCACGGACGGCACGCGCGCGTGGAGCACGGGCCGGGAGGCGGCCGAGCCCGAGGTCACGGTGCACGGACCCGCGCCGGTGCTGCTCGGCTGGCTCGCGGGCCGTAACGACGGTGCCACGCTGCACGTCGAGGGCGGGCCGCTGCCGACGCTTCCGCCGTTGTAGCCCGACGCCCCCTGGGCCCCGTCACGGCTATAGGCTGCCGCCATGACGTACAGCGGACAGGTGACGGTCGGCGGCCCGGCGGATGTGCACGAGCTCAAGGACCTGATGATCACCAAGATCGCGGTCGGCCCGATGGACAACAACGCCTATCTGCTGCGCTGCCGGGCCACGGACGAGCAACTGCTGATCGACGCGGCCAACGACGCCAGGACGCTCATCGGCATGATCGGTGACGACGGCATCGCGTCCGTCGTCACCACTCACCGGCACGGGGACCACTGGCAGGCGCTCGCCGAGGTCGTGGCGGCCACGGGCGCGCGGACGTACGCGGGCCGGCACGACGCCGAGGGCATTCCCGTGCCGACGGACGTGGCCGTCGACGACGGCGACACGATCCGGGTGGGACACGTGGAGCTGACTGCGCGCCACCTCGTGGGCCACACACCGGGCTCGATCGCCCTCGTCTACGACGACCCGCACGGACACCCCCATGTGTTCACCGGCGACTGCCTCTTCCCGGGCGGCGTGGGCAACACACACAAGGACCCGAAGGCCTTCGCCAGCCTGATCCACGACGTCGAGACGAAGATCTTCGACGTGCTTCCCGACGAGACCTGGGTCTACCCCGGGCACGGCAACGACACCACACTGGGCGACGAGCGTCCGCACCTGCCGGAGTGGCACGCGCGAGGGTGGTGAACGCAAACCCCGCAACGCGCCCGGCGCGCAAGGCCGGGCGCACGCGCCCCGTGTGAACCGTTCGCACACGCCGGTCCCCCGCGCGCGCTCCCGGCGCAGACGTCGATGCGGTCAACTGAAGCGCAGCCCCGCTCAGGACGACGGCTCCTGCGCGGCACGGGCCGCCGGTCCCTCGTCTCCCGCCCTCGGCCGGCGGCCCCGGCGCGCGCCCACCGCCTGAGCGTTCACATCGTTGCAACACCCGTTCCCACCATACGGACAGTTGCCCGCGTGACCTCGACAAACCGTGTGCAGCGCTGCCACTCTCCCGCCATGCACCGTGTCCAACGCGCTCTGCGCCGCGCCGCGTCCGGCGCCACCGTCGCCCTGCTCGCCCTCGCCGTGGGATGCGCCCCGCAGCCGGAGGGCAACGCTTCCGCCACGGCTTCCGGGACGGCCGCAGGCACCTGTGCGCAGGGCGAGTTGGCCACCAAGACCTCGGGAAGGCTGACCATCGCGACCGACGAGCCCGCGTACGAACCCTGGTTCAAGGACGACAAGCCGTCCGACGGCAAGGGCTTCGAGTCGGCGGTGGCCTACGCGGTGGCGGGGCGGCTCGGCTACGGCCAGAGCGCCGTGGTCTGGCAGTCCGTCCCCTTCAACAAGGCTTTCGCGCCTGGTGAGAAGACTTTCGACTTCGACATCAACCAGGTCTCGATCAGCACCGAGCGCAAGCAGGCCGTGGACTTCTCGTCCGGCTACTACGACGTCCGCCAGGCCGTCATCGCCCTGAAGGGGTCCAAGGCCGCGCAGGCGAAGAGCATCGCGGATCTGAGGGCTCTCAGGCTGGGCGCCCAGGTCGGCACCACCAGCCTCGACTACATCACCGACGTGGTGAAGCCGACCCGGCAGCCGGCCGCGTACGCCAAGAACGACCAGGCGAAGTCCGCCCTGAAGAACGGTCAGGTCGACGCCGTCGTCACCGATCTGCCGACCGCCTTCTACATCACCGCGGCCGAGGTCACCGACGCGAAAATCGTCGGTCAGTTCGAGAACCAGGGCGACACTCCGGAGCAGTTCGGGCTCGTCCTGGACAAGGGCAGCGCCCTCACTCCGTGCGTGACCTCCGCCGTGGACGCCCTGCGCAAGGACGGCACCCTGGCCAGGCTCGAGAAGCAGTGGCTGTCCGACGCCGTCGACGCCCCGGTGCTCAAGTGACCGTCATCGAGGAGGAGTCCGGGGACGGATCCGGCGAGCGCGATGGGGCGGTCGCGGACGATACGGCGGACAGGGCCGGCGGGGACGACGCATACGTCCCCTCCGAGCGGCGGATCGAACGCGAAAGGTACAAGCGTGCCCGCGCCCGCCGCGCCACCGCCGTCGCCGCCGTGTCGACCCTCGTCACCGGCGCCGTCCTCTATCTGATCGTCGTCGACGCGCCGGGCTGGCCGCGTACCAAGGAGACGTTCTTCAGCACGCGTTATGCGCGCGAGGCCCTCCCGAAAGTCCTCGACGGTCTGTGGCTGAACGTCCGTCTGCTGCTGGTGTGCGGGGTCGCCGTCCTGGTCCTCGGCATGCTGATCGCGGTGGCCCGCACACTGCGCGGGCCGGTGTTCTTCCCGCTGCGCGTGATGGCCGCCGCCTACACGGACTTCTTCCGCGGACTGCCCCTGATCATCAACCTGATGATCGTGGTGCTGGGCGTGCCCGCGCTGCGCCTGCAGGGCGTGACCGTGGACCCGGTCCTGCTCGGCGGCACGGCGCTCACCCTGACGTATTCCGCGTACGTCGCCGAGGTGTTCCGCGCCGGTATCGAGTCGATCCACCCCTCGCAGCGGGCCGCGGCCCGCTCCCTCGGTCTCACCAACCGCCAGGCACTGCGCTACGTCGTGCTTCCGCAGGCCGTACGGCGTCAGGTGCCGCCCCTGCTCAACGACCTGGTGTCGCTGCAGAAGGACACCGGACTCGTCTCGATCGGCGGCGCGGTGGACGCGGTGCGGGCAGCGGACATCATCGTGGGCCGCAGTCTCAACTACACGCCGTACATCGTCGCGGGGCTCGTCTTCGTGGCGCTGACCATCCCCATGACCCGCTTCACGGACTGGGTGACCGCCCGGATGGACCGGCAGCGGGCGCAGGGAGGGAATCCATGAGCGACATCCTCCCCTCGGTCGGCCCCGCCGAGGACTCCGAGGCCCCCGGCTCCCCCGTGCTGCGCATGGAGTCGGTGCGCAAGAGCTTCGGCGGCTCGGTCGTCCTGCGGGACGTCGATCTGGAGGTCGCACCGCACTCGGTGACGGCACTGATCGGCGCCTCCGGCTCCGGCAAGTCGACGCTGCTGCGCTGTACGAACCTCCTCGAGGACATCGACGACGGCGCCATCTGGCTGGACGGCGAGGAGATCACCGACCCGCGGATCGATCAGGACGCCGTACGCCGCCGGATCGGCGTGGTCTTCCAGGCCTACAACCTCTTCCCCCACATGACCGTGCTGGAGAACATCACCCTCGCCCCGCGCCGGGTGCACGGCGTGGACCGCGCCACCGCGGAGGAGCACGCCCGAGGGTTGCTGGACCGCCTCGGGCTCGGGACCAGGGCGGGCGAGTACCCGGACCGGCTGAGCGGCGGCCAGCAGCAACGGGTGGCGATCGCACGCGCGTTGGCCGTACGCCCCCGGTTGCTGCTCCTGGACGAGATCACCGCCGCCCTCGACCCGGAGCTCGTCGGCGAGGTCCTCGCCGTCGTCCGGGACCTGAAGGAGGAGGGCATGACCATGGTGCTGGCCACCCATGAGATGGGCTTCGCCCGTGAGGTCGCGGACCAGATCTGCTTCCTGGACGGCGGCGTGGTCCTGGAACGGGGCACGGCCGAGGAAGTCTTCGGCGATCCCCGGCAGGAGCGCACCCGGCGCTTTCTGAGCCGGATCGTGGAGGCGGGGCGGCTCTGAGGTACGGGTGTCCGAAGGCCGGTCGCCCCGCCTCGCCACCCGGACTCAGGCCAGCAGCGGGCTGCCCTCCGGTATCTCCGTCCATCGCCGCGGCGGCCCCGCGACCGCGCGCTGGTGGAGTCGTCGCGGTCGGGATCGGGGCGCGGCGGATCGGCCGGCCCGTCGTCGGAGCGCCCGGCGGGACCGACGACGGTGGTGATGATCTCCCCCGGCCTCGTGGCGACGAGGAAGCCCTGCTCGCTCTGGGACCGCGCCCGGTGCGGGGGTTCCGGCGCGGTCGATCCGTCGAAGAAGTTCATGAGTCGAGCGTGGCACCTGCCACTGACAACCGGACTGGACCTCTCCGCTCAAGTCCGGTGACGGGGCGTCACGCCTCCGTGCGCCGCGCCCCCGCGAGCGTCGCGACCCGCTCCACCGCGAAGGCGTAACCCTGCACACCGCACCCGGCGATGACGCCGTCGGCGCGCAGGGAGACGTACGAGTGGTGCCGGAACTGCTCGCGCTGGTGGATGTTGGAGATGTGGACCTCCACGACCGGCAGTCCGTCACAGGTGTTGAGCGCGTCCAGGATCGCGACGGAGGTGTGCGAGTAGGCGGCGGGATTGATCACGATCCCCGCGTGGTTCAGCCGCGCCTCCTGGATCCAGTCCACCAGTTCGCCCTCGTGGTTGGACTGCCGGAAGTCCACCGTGCCCCCGTGGGCGGCCGCCGTCTTCACGCACAGCGCCTCGACCTCCGCGAGCGTGTCGGAGCCGTAGATCTCCGGCTGACGCTGTCCGAGGAGGTTCAGGTTGGGGCCGTTGAGGACCATGATCGCGGCGTTGGCGAGAGTACGGGGCACGGTTCCTCCGGTCGGTTCGGATCCACCGGTCCACGCAGGACCGTTGCTCAGCCCCGGTCTATCACGACCGCCCGGCGCATCACCGTGGCGTACTGATCACCCCGCGGCCCCGGGCGTACGCCCCCTCCTGTCACGTCGTGCACCGAGCCCCCGTGCGCCCCCGTAACCGCCGATCACGGTGGGTAATTGAAGCGGCATGCATCATGCACGCAATGTGAGGGCGCCTTCCCTGCTGCGGCTCGCGGCTGCTTCCCTGGCGGGGACCGCCATCGAGTTCTACGACTTCTTCGTCTACGGGACCGCCGCCGCCCTGGTCCTGGGGCCTCTGTTCTTTCCGACCTTCTCGCCGCTGGGGGGCACGCTGGCGGCCTTCGGCACCTTCGGGGTGGGCTTTCTGGCCCGTCCGCTCGGTTCGGTGCTGTTCGGGCACATCGGGGACCGGCGCGGACGACGGCCGGTACTCATCGCCTCCCTGATTCTGACCGGCGCCACGACGGTGGCGGTCGGCTGTCTGCCGACGTACGGCACGATCGGCACTGCCGCGCCCGTGCTCCTTCTGGTACTGCGCTTTCTGCAGGGGCTCGGGCTCGGCGGGGAGTGGGGCGGTGCGGTGCTGCTCACCATGGAACACGCGCCGCCCGGCCGACGCGCCCTGTGGGCGAGCTTTCCCCAGGTGGGCCCCTCACTGGGGTTCGTACTGGCCAATGGCATGGTGCTGTGGCTGTCGACGACGCTGTCGGACGCGCAGTTCGCCTCCTGGGGGTGGCGGATCCCCTTCTGGGCGGCGGGGCTGCTGGCGGCAGCGGGTCTGTGGCTGCGCTCCTCGGTGACGGAGAGTCCGCTCTTCCTGGAGATCGACGACCACGCGCGCGTGCCGCTCGCCGAGGTCGTGCGTGTCCATTGGAGGCTGGTGCTGCTCACGGCCGGCGCGCTCGCGGTGGGGTACGCGGTCTTCTACTCCGTGACGACGTGGTCCCTGGCGTACGCGACGGAGCGGCTCGGCGTGAGCCGTCCGGTCATGCTGACGTGCGTCATGGCCACGGTCCTGGTGCAGGGCGCCCTGACGCCCCTCGCGGCCCTCCTGGGGGACCACTACGGGCGGCGGTCCCTGTGCCTCACAGGGTGCACCGGGGTCGCCCTGTGGATGTTTCCGATGGTCGCGCTGCTGGCCACGGGCGAGCCTGTGCTGATGTTCCTGGGGTTCCTGGGAGCGATGCTCGCCTTCATCACGATGTTCGCCGTGACCGCCGCGTATCTGCCGGAGTTGTACGAACCCCGGGTGCGGTGCACGGGCGCGGCCGTGGGCTACAACCTCGGAGGGGTGCTCGGCGGCGCCCTCACCCCGATCGTGGCCACGACGCTGGCCGGGTACGGGGGCCGGGTGCCCTGGGGGGTCGGCGCCTATCTGACGGCCGTGGCCCTGGTCAGTCTGGGGTGCTTCGCGCTGCTGCCGGAGACCGCTCCCGGGCCTGTCCCGGTGACGGAACCCGCGCCCGGCTGAGCGGACGAAAGTCCACCGGCGCCCGCAGGCCGGCCTGTCCGCCGGTCGTGGGCGCCGGGCCGTCTACGGGCTCACCGCCAACTCCAGATACGCCCCGAACAGCACGAGGTGCACACCGCCCTGCAGTGGGGTGGCACGCCCTGGCACCACGGTCAGCGAACTCACCACCACCGTCAGGGCGAGCAGCACCATGTGCAGAGGGCCGAGGCCGAGGAGGAGCGGTCCGGACAGCCACACGGACGCGAGCGCGACGGCTGGAATGGTCAGGCCGATACTGGCCATCGCCGAGCCGAGGGCCAGGTTCAGGCTCGTCTGGACCCGGTCGCGGCGTGCCGACCGCAGGGCCGCGATGGTCTCCGGCAGCAGCACCAGCAGTGCGATCACCACCCCGACGACGGACTGCGGCATGCCCGCCGCCGCCACTCCGGACTCGATGGCGGGCGAGACACCCTTGGCGAGTCCGACGACCCCGATGAGGGCCAGCGTGAGCAGGCCCAGGCTGAGGGCGGCGGCACGGGCGGACGGCGCGTCGGCGTGCTCGTCCGCACGGATCACCTCTCCCTGCCGGGTGATCGGGAGGAAGTAGTCCCGGTGGCGCACCGTCTGGGTGGTCACGAACAGCCCGTACAGGATGAGCGAGGAGAGCGCGGCGAAGGTGAGCTGGGCCGGGGAGAACTGCGGACCGGGCTTGCTCGTCGTGAACCCCGGCAGAACCAGGCTGAGGGTCGCCAGGGTCGCGACGGTGGCGAGCGCGGCTCCGGTCCCCTCGGGGTTGAAGACCGCGATCCGGTGGCGCAGCGAGGCCACCAGGAGGCTCGCGCCGACGACGCCGTTACAGGTGATCATCACCGCCGCGAAGACCGTGTCGCGGGCCAGGGTCGCGCTCTTGGCTCCGCCGTCGGCCATGAGGGTGACGATCAGGGCGACCTCGATGACCGTGACCGCGATGGCGAGGACGAGCGACCCGAAGGGCTCACCGACCCGGTGCGCGATCACTTCGGCGTGGTGGACCGCCGCAAGGACGGATCCCGCGAGGATCACCGTCACCAGGACCACGCCCCCGCCGGGCAGAGCGCGTCCCCAGGTGAGGGCCAGCAGCACCACCGCGGCCACCGGCACGACGGCCGGCCAGCGCGCCGGGAGTGATCGGAACCGGACGACCATGCTAACGACCGTCGCAGACCCGTACAGGGCCCGCATTCCGGGTCAGGCCCCCACCGCGCCGCCCGACGCCCGCCGTGGGGATGCGCGGCGCCGCGCCGCGCATCCCTGCCGGCCGACTGCTTCGCTCTCGTGGGCTCATCACGTCTCGACGCTGTCCTTCCGTGCGCGCTCGCCGCCCTCGTCCTCCGCCTCGACCGCCTCTCGCTTTCTGGAGGCCGTCAGGCTGGTGATCGTCGTGACGGCCAGCACGACACAGATGACGCCCAGGGAGACCGGTATGGAGATCTCAGGGACGCGCACACCGGACTCGTGGAGCGCGTGCAGCACCAGCTTGACCCCGATGAAGCCGAGGATGATCGACAGGCCGTAGGAGAGGTGGACCAGCTTCTTGAGCAGGCCGCCGATGAGGAAGTACAGCTGCCTCAGGCCCATCAGCGCGAACGCGTTGGCCGTGAAGACGATGTACGGATCCTGGGTCAGGCCGAAGATGGCGGGGATCGAGTCGAGGGCGAAGAGCACGTCCGTGGTGCCGATCGCCAGCATCACGACCAGCATCGGCGTCATGACCCGCTTGCCGTGCTGCCGGATCCACAGCTTGGTGCCGTGGTACCGGTCGGCCACACCGAAGCGGCGCTCGACTGCCTTCAGCAGCTTGCTCTCCTCGTACTCCTCCTCTTCCTCCTTGCCGGTCCTGGCCTCCTGGATCAGCTTCCAGGCGGTCCAGATGAGGAAGGCGCCGAAGAGATAGAAGACCCAGGAGAAGGACCCGAGGATCGCGGCGCCCGCGGCGATGAACGCGGCCCGCAGGACCAGGGCTATGAGCACGCCGACGAGAAGCACGCGCTGCTGGTACTGCGAGGGCACCGCGAACTTCGCCATGATCAGGACGAAGACGAAGAGATTGTCGACGCTGAGCGATTTCTCGGTGATGAAGCCGGCGAAGAACTCTCCGGCCGGCTGACCGCCCCCGAAGACGAGCAGACCCAGGCCGAACAGTCCGGCCAGGGCGATCCAGACGATCGTCCAGATGCCGGCTTCCTTGATCGACACGTCGTGCGGTTTGCGGCCGATGCAGAAGTCGACCGCGATGAGGGCCGCGAGGCCCACGATCGTCAGGACCCACAGGGTCAGAGAAACATTCACTGCGCCTCCGGCAGTACGTCACGGCGGATTTCAGCGTCGTCGCTACCGGAGGTCTCTTCCACCCGAGGCCCGGGACGCGCGATGCGTCCGGTACCTACGGGCCGGCGCCCCGGGATCTGGCCTGATCCGTACTGACGGGTGCGCCGCAGCAGACAAGGAGTACTCCCCTCCGTGGGAAAGACAGTACCCGAATCACCAAGTAAAGGTAAAGAGAAAAGTAAAGAAAGATCCAAACTACCAGCTCAGGATACTTTTACCTATCCTTGAGGAACGGGAGGCCCGTCAGTGGTCCCAGGCGCTGCGGGACTCCGCGACCCGGCTGAGCACCTGGGTGAGTACCTGGCTGCCCCGGGACACCCGCGGCGGCTCGTACGTCCACGCATGGCCGACCCACGGGTCCACGAGGTGGTCGTCGGGAACGGGGGTGAGCCGCAGCAGTGAGCGCCAGAGCGGGTCGAGCAGCGGACCGTAGGCGGCGGCGTCCTCCCGGTCGGCGACCATCATCAGCTGCACACCGACGGACGGGCCCTCGTCCGCGAGATAGCGCAGCTGGGTCACCGCCCGGTCGTCGAAACCGTGCGGGAAGTCATGGACGATCAGCAGACGTCCTGCGGCGTCGAGACCCGGCGGCAGAGCCTCCGAGGCGCCGCCGCGCACGGCCATCTGCAGCAGGTCGACGCGCTGGGTCAGCCGGGTCAGCATGTCGGCGACGCCCGCGCCGCCGACAGCCGGCGGCTCGACGAGCACCCCGGACCGCACCAGAGGCGCAAGTGCCGATGCGCCCGAGCCCGCCGGGTCGATCACCTGCACCGCGAACTCGCCGGGCGGGTACACCGCCAGCAGCCGTGCCGCGTGCACCACCGCCGTCTCCATGGCGAGTCCGCGCAGTTCGTCGGAGTCCACCAGCAGGTCGAGGGATCCCGAGCGGCCGCTGTCGATCCACAGCCCGCGCTGCAACGGCAGTCTGACCAGCATGGGGATGCGCAGAGCCTCGCTCTCGGGGAGGTGCAGGTCTCCGAGGCGCACAGCCATGGGGATCTCCGTCGGCACCTGGTACCCGTGCCAGACCGGGCTGTCCCAGCCCGCGAACGCCGGGGGCAGAGCCGGCTCGACGACATCCGACTCCGCGTCGAGCTGGGTGAGGTCACGGTCGAGCGAGGCCCTGGCCTGCGTGAGGAGTCCAGTGTGCCTGCTCCGGGCCGCCTCACACGCCGCGTCGCCCTGCCCGCCGATCCGGTTGCGCGGATCCGCCAGCGTCCTGTCCAGCTCCCGCTCCAGGCGCGAGTCCGCGAAGTCGACGGCACTGCGGTACGCGGCAGCCGTGCGCGCCAGGTCCTCGAACATGCCCCACACCTGGTTGTAGAGCCGCTCCTCCATGGACCAGCCGGTGGCGTCGCCCGCGACCGGCTGCGGGGGCTGCCCCGGCGGGGTCCCGGGCGCGGTCGGCGGGGGCGTCGGCGGTGCCGCACCGCCCCGACGGGGGTGCACATAGTCGATCGGGCCGCCGGAGGCCGGTTGCGGAACCAGGCCGGGCGAGCCGGTGGCGTCGTGCGGGGATCCCTGCCGCGGCACGCCCGGCGGACCCTGGTGGGGCGGTACGGCGCCGGACGCCCCCTGAGGTGCCGCAGGGGCAGCCGTCTGCCGGGTGCGGTCGCCGTCCGGGAGGCGCGGCGGTGGCGGTGCGATCGAGCGGGCCAGACCCTGGACCACCGCCTCGTTGATCCCGCCGGCGAGAGGCTCGGCCTCGGACAGGCCCTGGTCCGCGAGGAGCGCGGCGAGCCCGCCCGCATACCCCTGGCCGATCGCGCGGACCTTCCAGGCCCCCTGCCTGCGGTAGAGCTCCAGCGCGATGACCGCGGACTCGGCGTCCAGGCCGCTCATGGTGTAGTGCGCGACCCCTGAGCCGTCGATCCCGGTGACCGTGGCGACGGGGGCGGCGAGGCCCCCGAACCGCGCCGGTCCACCGGTCCCCGTGGGCAGGGCGAGCAGCACGCTGACCCGGTGCACGCTCTCCGGCAGCGCGGCCAGATCGAACGCCAGCCGGTGGTCGGCCGCAGCCTGCCGGGAGACCTCCAGGCCGGGCAGCGTGGGCGCGCCCGGGTGGGCCACCCACTCGACGCCGGGCACCCTGCCCTGCGCATCGGCGAGCGTGGCCCCGGCCACGACCGGTGTGCAGGCCGACACCCGGACCTCGAGGCGGCCGTGCGGAAGCGGATGGTTCTGCCCCCGGACCAGCTCGGCCGTCATCGCCTCGTCCCCCTGTGTCGCTTTGTGTGCCCGGCGCCCGGACTACAGATGCGGCAGGATCGCCGGCATCAGGTCCTGGAAGGTACGGCCGTTGGCCGGGGTGCCAAGGGCCGTCATGGTCCAGCCCCCGCCCTGGCGGTGCACCTTGGCCATGATCTGCGCCGTGTACGCGCCCCCGCCGGCCAGCGTGTAACGGGCCAGTTCCTGGCCGTTGGTCTCGTCGACCAGACGGCAGAACGCGTTCTGCACCTCCTGGAACGTCTGGCCCGTGAACGAGTTCACGGTGAAGACGATCTGGTCGATGTGGACCGGCACGCGCTGGAGATCCACGAGGATCGCCTCGTCGTCGCCGCCCTGTCCCGCACCGCCGACGAGGTTGTCGCCCGTGTGCCGCACGGATCCGTCGTCGCTCACCAGGTGGCGGAAGAAGACGACGTCGATGGGCTGCTTGTCCGCGAAGAGCACGGCGGACGCGTCGAGGTCGATCTCCCGGGTGCGCGAACCGAACAGCCCGCGCCGGGGGGCGGCCTGCCAGCCGAGCCCCATGCGCACCGCGGTCAGCGTGCCTCCGTCGTTCTTCTGCAGGCTGATGGCCTGCCCCTTGGTCATGTTGACGGTCACGCCGTTCCCCTCTCGAACCGTCCCCTGTGGCCGCGGAATCCGCGGATGCCAAAACCCTACGCAGCGGCACTGACAGTGACGAACCCCGGACCGCGCTTTGTGTCGGTCTTGCAACACATCGCGCACATTCCGGGGTCCGCCACGGGGGGGCGGGGCCATCAGGCCAGGCCCGCCTCCCTCATCTGACGCAGTTCCTTCTTCATCTCGGAGACCTCGTCGCGCAGCCGGGCCGCGATCTCGAACTGCAGATCCGCGGCCGCGGCCCGCATCCGCGCCGTCAGCTCCTCGATCTGCTCCGCGAGTTCGGCCGCCGGACGGTCGGTCGGGACTGTCTCCTTCGCCTTGCCCTTGGCGGGCTTGGCGCCCTTCGCCGTCTGGCCGCCGAGCGAGGGGACGGGGGCCTTGGCGCCCTTGCCGTCCTTCGTCTTGCGGTACCCGGTGCCGAGCAGCTGTTCCGTGTCCACGTCCTCGCGGGCGATCTGCGCCACGATGTCGTTGATCTTCTTGCGGAGCGGCTGCGGGTCGATGCCGTTCGCCTTGTTGTACGCGATCTGCTTCTCGCGGCGGCGGTTGGTCTCCTCGATGGCCTTCTCCATCGCCGGAGTGATCTTGTCCGCGTACATATGGACCTGACCCGAGACGTTGCGCGCGGCACGGCCGATGGTCTGGATGAGGGAGGTCCCCGAGCGCAGGAAGCCCTCCTTGTCGGCGTCGAGGATCGCCACCAGCGAGACCTCGGGCAGGTCGAGGCCCTCCCTGAGGAGGTTGATGCCGACCAGGACGTCGTAGTCACCGGCCCGCAGTTCGCGCAGCAGCTCGACCCGGCGCAGGGTGTCGACGTCGCTGTGCAGATAGCGCACCTGGATGCCGAGTTCCAGGAAGTAGTCGGTGAGGTCCTCGGCCATCTTCTTGGTGAGCGTGGTGACCAGGACACGCTCGTCCTTCTCGGTGCGCTTGCGGATCTCGTGCACCAGGTCGTCGATCTGGCCCTCGGTGGGCTTGACCACGACCTCCGGGTCGACAAGTCCGGTGGGGCGGATGATCTGCTCGACCTGGCCGTCGGACCGGGAGAGCTCGTACTGCCCGGGGGTCGCCGAGAGATAGACCGTCTGGCCGATGCGCTTCTGGAACTCCTCCCACTTCAGCGGGCGGTTGTCCAGGGCGGAGGGCAGGCGGAAGCCGTGCTCGACCAGGGTGCGCTTACGGGAGGCGTCGCCCTCGTACATGGCACCGATCTGCGGCACCGTGACGTGTGACTCGTCGATGACGAGCAGGAAGTCCTCCGGGAAGTAGTCGAGCAGGGTGTTCGGCGGGGAGCCGGGCTCGCGGGCGTCGAAGTGCATCGAGTAGTTCTCCACGCCGGAGCAGGTGCCGATCTGGCGGAGCATCTCGATGTCGTACGTCGTGCGCATGCGCAGCCGCTGGGCCTCCAGGAGCTTGCCCTGCTTCTCCAGCTCGGCCAGGCGCACCTCCAGCTCCTTCTCGATGCCGTTGACCGCCCGCTCCATGCGCTCGGGTCCCGCGATGTAGTGGGAGGCGGGGAAGACGTACAGCTGCTCGTCGTCGCTGATGACCTCGCCGGTGAGCGGGTGGAGGGTGGAGAGGGCCTCGATCTCGTCGCCGAACATCTCGATGCGGACGGCGAGCTCCTCGTAGACCGGGAAGATCTCGATGGTGTCGCCGCGCACCCGGAAGGTGCCTCGGGTGAACGCCATGTCGTTGCGCGTGTACTGGATGTCGACGAAGCGGCGCAGCAGCTGGTCGCGGTCGATCTCGTCGCCGACCTTGAGGGTGACCATCCGGTCCACGTACTCCTGCGGGGTACCCAGGCCGTAGATGCAGGAGACCGAGGCGACCACGATGACGTCACGCCGGGTGAGCAGCGAGTTGGTCGCGGAGTGGCGCAGGCGCTCCACCTCCTCGTTGATCGAGGAGTCCTTCTCGATGTAGGTGTCCGACTGCGGGACGTACGCCTCGGGCTGGTAGTAGTCGTAGTACGAGACGAAGTACTCGACCGCGTTGTTCGGCAACAGCTCGCGGAACTCGTTGGCCAGCTGGGCGGCCAGCGTCTTGTTCGGGGCCATCACCAGGGTGGGGCGCTGGAGCTTCTCGATCATCCACGCGGTGGTCGCGGACTTACCGGTGCCGGTCGCGCCCAGCAGGACCACGTCCTTCTCACCTGCGCGAATGCGCTTGTCGAGCTCCGCGATGGCCGTGGGTTGGTCACCGTTGGGCTGGTAGGAGCTGACGACCTCGAAGGGCGCCACCGAGCGTTCGATCTGGGAAACGGGCCGCATGTTCTCCACCGTACGACCCCGCACTGACAACGGGGGCGGTCACCGGTTCTGCGGGGTCCGGAAGTTCCGCTGTGCGGTGCGCCGGCGGGGGTGGTAGGACGGGCGCCCTCCGGTGTGGGTCACCTGCGAGTGCGCCGGGATCCCGGGCTTGCGCTCCACCGGCGTCCAGTCGGGCTTGCCCATGACCATCAGCGGGTCGAACATCACGACGACGCCGGCCAGGCACAGGAAGGCCAGCGGGCCGATCATCATCGGGGCGAGCAGGGCGGCGGGCTTCTCGCCGTCCGGGGTTCCCCCGATGCCGTGCAGATGGACACTGAGCGCGGCCATGCCCGTGTAGTGCATGCCCGTGACGGCGAGTCCCATGACGAGGCTCGCACCGACGCTCCAGAGGAAGCCACGTATCTGTCCGGCGGCCCAGAGGGCGGCGGTCGCCGCAACGACCGCTATCACGACGGACGCGGCGACGGTGACGGTGTTGTACTCCAGCATGCCGTTGAGACGCATCCCGGCCATACCGAGGTAGTGCATCGAGGCGATGCCCAGACCGGTGACGGTGCCACCGGTGAACAGCGCCACTCCGGTCGCGCCCCGGTACCCCACGATGAAGACGCCGACTCCGACCATGACGATGGCGACGGCGAGGCTCGCGAACGTGATCGCCTTGTCGTAGTGGATCGGGGTCTGCTGGACGGTGAACCCCATCATCGCGATGAAGTGCATGGTCCAGATGCCGGACCCGATGGCGGCCGACCCCAGGGCGAGCCATCCGGCCCGCCAGGACTGGGCCACCAGCATCGATCTCGTGGTGCAGCGCAGACCGAGCGCGCCGCCGAGGCAGGCCATGAGGTACGCCACCACCGGGGTGACCAATCCGTAGCTGAAGCCGTCGACGGTGCCCTGCATACGCGGCGGCCCTCCTCACCCTGTACGTCCCTGAAAATCCGGAAATGCCCCCCATCCCCAGGACCGCGACGACGGTCAGGGCTGTGGCAGAGAGTATGACTCCCACCGGAACGGACGAACGATTTTCCGGCAAAGAAGCACGACGCTGCCGCACTTGTGCGGCGCTTGTGAGCACTTCTGGGTAACGCCTGCCCAACTGCGCCTGCCTCGTTCCGTCACTTACTTGACTCTCTGCCGCCACTCTGATGCTCTGAGTGACCACCTCGAGGCGAGGAGTACGTATGCACGCGCGCGTTGCAGTCACCGCCACGGCCATCGCGTTCTTCGGAATCGGCATCCCCATCCTGCCGACGCCGCACGCGGGTGCCGACGGCAGCGACCGACTGGTCGTCGTGGCCCACCGCGGCGCCTCCGGCTATGCGCCCGAGAACACCCTGGCCGCCATCGACAGGGCGGCCGCCATGGGCTTCGGCTGGGTCGAGAACGACGTGCAGCGCACCAAGGACGGCCGACTCGTCGTGATCCACGACGCCACGCTGGACCGGACGACCGACGTCAAGAAGCTGTTCCCGCACCGGGCGCCCTGGCGGGTGAAGGACTTCACCGCCAAGGAGATCGCGCGCCTGGACGCAGGAAGCTGGTACGGCCGCCGGTACGCGGGTGTGCGTGTGCCGACACTGCGGCAGTACATGGAGCGCCTGTCGCACAACCACCAGAGCCTGGTCCTGGAGATCAAGAATCCCGAGCTGTACCCGGGCATCGAGCGGCAGACCCTCGCCCTGCTGGACAAGGAGGGCTGGCTCGACTCCGGCCATCTGGGGAACCGGTTGATCGTCCAGAGCTTCAGCGCGGCCAGTGTGCGCACGGTCCACGACCTGCGGCCGCCGATCATGACCGCCTACCTGGGCACGCCGCCGGTGTCGGAGCTGCAGGCGTACTCCCGGTTCGCCGACCAGATCAACGGGGAGCACACCAAGCTCTGGCCCGGCTATGTCTCCGCGGTGCACGCGCTCAAGGGGCCGCACGACAAGCCGATGAGGGTCTTCGCCTGGACCGTCAACAAAGCGGACGAGGCCCGGCGGGTGGACGACTTCGGCGTGGACGGTGTCATCACGAACGTCCCCGACGTGGTGCGGCGGGCGGTCACGGCCAGCTGACCCCGCGGCGCCCGTGTGTCCGGCCGCCCGGCGCCCGCCCACGGCGGCTCTGTCGGTGGCGGGTCGTACCGTGGGCGCATGAACAGTGACGGGCAGGACGAGCAGTACCTGGTGTGGACCGTGGTCGCCACGGACATCGGACCCCTGCTGCTGGCCGCGACGCGCGAGGGCCTGGTGAACGTGGTGTTCCACGCAACGGAGGCCGTGCGCGACAAGGCCCTGGCGCGACTGGCGTCCCGGTTCGACACGGAGCCTGTCGAGGCGCCGGACGCCCCGGTCCTGGCCGAGGCGATACGCCAGCTGGCGGCCTACTTCGCGGGTGAGCTGCGCGGCTTCACGCTGCCGTTGGACTGGTCCCTGATCACCGGCTTCAACCGGCAGGTGCTGCGCGCGCTGGACTCCGGAGTGCCGTACGGCGCCGTGGTGGGGTACGGCGACCTGGCCCGCCGGGTCGGTCAGCCGGGCGCGGCCCAGGCCGTGGGGATGGCGATGGGTGCGAACCCGCTGCCGGTGGTCGTGCCCTGCCACCGCGTGGTCGAGAGCGACGGCGGCCTCGGCGGGTTCGGGGGCGGGCGGGAGACCAAACGCCAGTTGCTCGCCCTCGAAGGGGTACTGCCGGAGCCGCTCTTCTGACCCGCGCCGCGGGCTGCCCGCAGTGCCGTGCCTCGAAGACTCTCCCGAGCGTTTTCAGGGCGGCCGCCTCCTCATGAGAACCGGGGGCTGCGTCGCGGTCCCATAGGACGACACGGTCGAGACATGGCGAATTGTCCGCCATGCGCCCAGGCTGGTGTTCTCCCCTCCACGGCTCGCATGTGTTTGGTCCCGGGCGCCGCCCGCCAGAGATGAGGGAAGACCGAGAGACAGGAGGCACGCGCGTGCTGATGGTGTCCGAAGAGGTACGGGAGGCCCTCGCCGCCCGCCGACCGGTGGTGGCCCTGGAATCGACGATCATCGCGCACGGGCTGCCCCGTCCGCGGAACCTCCGGACCGCGCTGGAGCTGGAGGACCTCGTACGACAGGAGGGCGCCGTACCGGCGACGATCGCCGTCCTGGACGGCCGGGCCCATGTCGGGCTGGACAAGGAACAGGTCGAGCGGATCGCGAACCAGGAGGGGATCCGCAAGCTGGGCCATCGCGACCTGCCGCTCGCGGCCGCAACGGGCGTGAGCGGGGCGACGACGGTGTCCGCGACGGCCCTGCTGGCCTCGCTCGCCGGGGTACGGGTCTTCGCGACCGGCGGCCTCGGCGGGGTGCACCGGCAGTGGACCGCGACCCAGGACGAGTCCGCCGACCTGGGGCTGCTGGCCAGGACGAGGATCACCGTGGTGTGCGCGGGCGTGAAGTCGATCCTGGACGTGCCGGCGACGCTGCAGCGTCTGGAGACGCTGGGCGTGGCGGTGGCCGGTTACCGCACCGACCGCTTCCCGGGCTTCTACCTCTCCGACTCCGGGCATCCGGTCGACTGGACCCTCGGATCCCCGGAGGAGGTGGCGGCCGTCATGCGGGCGCAGGACGCGCTCGGCGGTCCGCAGTCGGCGCTCGTCGTCGCTCATCCCGTTCCGGAGGAGGAGCAGCTCGATCCGCAGCTCCACGCGCGCGTGCTCTCCGCCGCGCTGCAGGCGTGCGAGGACGAGGGGGTCACCGGTCAGGCGGTCACACCGTTCCTGCTCGACTATCTGGTACGGCACACCGAGGGGGCCTCGCTGAGCGCCAATCTGGCCGCGGTGCGCGGCAACGTACGTCTCGCCGCACGGATCGCGGCGGCCTGGGCGAACGCGTGAGCGGGGCGCTGCTCGTCATCGGGGACGTCGTCACGGATGTCGTCGCCCGGCACCGCGGCCCGCTGGCGGCGGGCACGGACACGGCCGCCGTCATCCGTACGCTCCCGGGCGGCGCCGGTGCGAACGTGTCCTGCTGGGCGGCCCATTGGGGCTGCCCGGACGTGCGGCTGCTCGGACGCGTCGGGGCCGACACGGCAGCCTGGCACGAACGGGAACTGACCGGGTCGGGGGTACGGCCCCACCTGGTCGTCGACGCGGAGGCGGCCACGGGGACGGTCATCTGTCTGGTGGACCGAAGCGCCTCGGCGGAGCGCACCTTCCTCACGGACAGCGGGGCCTGTCTGCGGCTGGACCCCGGGGACTGGTCGGACGCGCTGCTCGACGGGGTCGCACGACTGCATCTGTCGGGCTATCTGCTGTTCTCCGAGCCGAGCCGGGCGCTGGTGGGAGTGGCCCTGGGGGCGGCACGCGCGCGTGGTGTGCCGGTGAGTCTGGATCCGGCGTCGGCCGGGTTTCTCACCGAGCTGGGGGTGGGCCGGTTCCTGACGCTCACCGAAGGCGTGGACGTGCTGCTCCCCAGCCGGGACGAGGCGTGTCTGCTGACCGGGCTGCCCGACCCCGCGGACGCGGCCGCCAAGCTGAGCCGCCATCTGCCCCTGGTGATCGTCAAACAGGGTGCGGAAGGGGCACTGGTGGCCGTGTCGGGAACGGTCCGTGCCCGGATCCCGGCAGTGCCTGCCACCCCTCGCGACACTACGGGCGCGGGCGACGCCTTCACCGGCGCCTTTCTGGCGGCCCTCCTGTCGGGGGCGGAGCCGGCGGAGGCGACGGCGCAAGGGTGCAGGGCCGGGGCCGTGGCGGTGGAGAGAGTGGGAGGCAGACCTCCGGCGGCCGTCCGGTAGGCGGCTCCGGTGGCGGCGCCCGGCAGGCGCCGCCGTCCCTGTGTCCGACTACTCCTTGCGGCCCCACGCCGAGATCAAGGGGGCTGTGGCCAGGTCCATCGTGCCGGACGCGACATGGGACAGATGGCGGTCGATCTCCTCGTCCGTGGCGAGGCCCGCGGCGACGAGCCGGTCGCGGATCTGCCGGACCGTCGCGGATTCGAGGGCCGAGCAGGCGGGCGAGGTGATCGGGAAGTACGCGTCGGCCTCCACCCGCTGCAGTCCCGCCTCGCGCAGCAGGCGCGGAAGCCGGCGGCCGTAGGAGAGGTCGGCGCCGCGTTCGGCGAGGAGCGAGCGGAAACCCTGGCGCAGACGGTTGGCGAGCTGTTGCTCGGGGCCGTACTCGTCCGGGCAGATGAGGGGCTGGAGGGCAGGGTCGGCGTCCTCGATCAGCAGTCGTCCGCCGGGGCGCAGGGCCTTGATCATCGACTCCAACGCCCTTTCCCGGTCCGGTACATGGACGAGGACGAGCCGGGCGTGCACCAGGTCGAATCCCTCCCCCGGCGGCTCTTCGGTCCCGACGTCGTGGGTACGGATCTCGATCGGGGGCCTGGCGGCCGACACCGCCCACGACGTGTCGATGTCGGTGGCGAGGACCTGTCCGGTCGGACCGACCTTCTCTGCCAGCCAGGAGACCACAGAGGTGCCCCCGGCGCCGACCTCCCAGCAGCGCCAGCCGGGGCCGATGCCGAGGTCCTCGATATGGCGGAACGTGGTGGGGTCGAAGAGGGCGGAGAGCGCGTCGAAGCGCCGCCCCGCCTCGGCCTGCTGGTTGTCGAGGAGATACCCGTCGCTCTGCGTCATACAACGATCATCTCAGCCGGCCGCGCGGGCCCTGCCCGACGACGCTCCGAGCGAACGGCGCAGCGTGACGCCCCCTGCGCATCGAAGCGGAACTCTCCGTTGCCACAGGCTTTTCCGGCGATCGAGGCCGACTGGCAGACTGGCTCGCGAAGGCGCGGAATGCGCGGCGCGAGGAGATCCACGCAAGGAGATCCAGATGTCCATGGCAGGGAATCTTCGGAAGGTCACGGGCCTCGACAGGGTCAGCGGCCTCCGTAAGGTGGCGCGGTTGGCGCGGCGTCGAACACGCGTCGACCTCAGCCACCCCGCCCGGTCACCTCTGGGCTCCGCGGTGGTCAACTGCGTGACGTATCAGAAGGGCGTCCGCGTTCCCGACGCCGGCGATCTGGTCGACTCCGTGGAGCGGGTCCGCAAGAGCGCCGACGGGTTCGTCTGGCTCGGGCTGCACGAGCCGACGGACCAGGAGTTCGCGGGGATCGCCGAGCTCTTCGATCTGCATCCGCTCGCGGTCGAGGACGCGGTCGAGGCGCATCAGCGCCCGAAGCTGGAGCGGTACGGGGAGACGCTGTTCGCGGTGTTCAAGACCGTCTGCTACGTGGAGCACCAGGAGTTGACCGCGACGAGCGAGGTGGTGAGCACCGGCGAGATCATGGTGTTCATCGGTCCCGCCTTCGTCATCACGGTGCGGCACGGACGGCACGGCTCGCTCGGGCCTCTGCGTGAGGAGCTGGAGGCCCACCCTCAGCAGCTCGCGAAGGGCCCCGCCGCGGTGCTGCACGCGATCGCCGACCAGGTGGTGGACGACTATCTGAGCGTCACGGACGCGGTGCAGGAGGACATCGACCAGGTCGAGGCGGACGTGTTCGCGGAGAACAGCGCGCGACTGGATCCGGGCCGCATCTATCAGCTCAAAAGAGAACTCCTGGAGCTGAAGCGGGCGGTGGCGCCCCTGGACCGCCCCATCCAGGAGCTGGCCACCAGGCCGATCCGGGTGATCGATCCGGAGATACAGGCGTACTTCCGGGACGTCTCCGACCATCTGCTGCGCGCCATCGAGCAGATAGCCGCCTTCGACGAACTGCTCAACTCGATTCTGCAGGCACATCTCGCGCAGGTGAGCGTCGCTCAGAACGAGGACATGCGCAGAATCACGGCCTGGGCCGCGCTGATCGCGGTGCCGACGATGCTCACCGGTGTGTACGGCATGAACTTCACGCACATGCCCGAGTTGCGCTGGAGATTCGGCTATCCGGCGGTTCTGGTCGTGATAGCCGTGGGCTGTCTCGCCCTGTACCGGGGGTTCAAGCGCAACGGCTGGTTGTGACCCCGCGGTCCCTTTCACCCAGCCGCCGACGGACCTCAGCGCATCCAGCGCCGCCGGTCCGAGCCGGTCGACGAATGCCGGCCGGCCGGCGGACGGGCCTCGGGCGGCCTTCGCCCCGGGCGGGGGCGATCGGCGGGCAGGTGGCGCCGCGTGGTCCGGTTCGGTGGGTCCGGATCGGCGTGCTCCGGGTCAGCGTGAGGTGCTCCTCGCGTAGACGTTGCCGACCCACTCGACCATCTGCCCCTGCGTCAGGTGCTCGGCCAGGTCGACTTCGCTGATCATGCCGACGAGGCGCTTGTTGTCGATGACGGGAAGCCGGCGGATCTGGTGTCCCTCCATCTCCTGGAGGACCTCGCTGATGTCGGCCTGCGCGTCGACCCAGCGCGGAGTGCCCTGGGCCATCTCGCCCGCGGTCACACGTGCGGGGTCGTGCCCCGCGGCCACGCAGCCGACGACGATGTCGCGGTCGGTGAGGATGCCGCAGAGCCGCTCGTTCTCGTCACTGATGGGCAGCGCGCCGACGTTGAGTTCGCGCATCAGCTGGGCGGCACGGTCCAGGGTTTCGTGCGCGGGGATCCACTGGGCACCACGGTGCATGATGTCTCCGGCGGTGGTCATGTAGTACCTCCCGTTGCCGGACGGCCGGCGCGGCACGGGACGCACCGCATGTCCCGGCGCCCTCAATTCTCGCCGTGCCCGCGCGGTAGTGCACCCCGAGGCGTGGGACGGGCGGGTGCGGCCGGGTCGGCGGCAGGACGGCTTGGCGTGGGTGTCAGCCGTTCCAGGCAGGGTGACGCGGGTCGTCCGCGCGGACCAGGACGTCGGCGAGGGCGCCCGGGTCGGTCTCCGCCTCGTAGCGCTCGAAGGCGGGAAGCGTCCAGTGCTCGGACTCGGGGGTGCGTCGGCGCAGGGCGCCGGCCGACAGGAGCACATGGACGGTCAGATCGAAGGGGAACCAGTGCCGAAGGAGGAGGGGACCGTGGAGCAACAGAATGCCGCCGGGCGGAAGTTGGACGTAGGGGCTCCGAGTGGCACGGTCGGTGACCGGGTCCCACAGATCGGGCAGGACGCTGCCGCCGCCGCCGGGTTCGAGGGGGCCGAAGACCTCGCGCCACAGCGCGCCGGTGTCGAGCCATCCGTCGTAGTAGGAGTCCAGGTCCCGGTGGCCGTACTCCAGGCGGACGGAGGCGGGGCGCAGGAAGCCCTCCGCGCCGACGACGAGCGAGGAGCGGCCGCGTATCCGCAGGGCGTCGGACACACGCCGGGCGAGGTCGCCGGGGCGCGCGGCCGGGGCTCCGTCGAAGGCGACGCGTGGCCAGGGGCCGCCGTCGTCGGGCTTCAGCTCGAGCAGCCGGTCGGCCAGAACGTCGCCGAGCCGCTCCCAGGTGATCGCTTCGAGTCGCACAGGGCCCATGATGCCGCGCCACCAGGGGGGAACCACGACCCGGCCGCTGAGCGCCCGCAGGGGCGGAGCGCGACGAAGCCGCCGCCGGGCCGGCGTCCCTCGGGGTCACCGCTGAACCGGATGGGGAACGAGAGGGGTATGGCAACGAGCGCAACTCCCCCGCCTGGTGGCGGACTTCTCGTCTTCCAGCCACTGAGACGGCGGCATTGCGCCGCATGCAGCCGCGGGCCTTTGTCGCTGCTGGTGCTGGAGGAGGGCGCGCCTCGGTGCCTGGACTGTGCGGATCTCGGGCATCTGGTGTTCCTGCCGCGCGGCGACACGGCACTGACCCGGCGGTCGCGGGAGGCGAGTGCGCTCTCTGCGGTAGTGGTGCGCTTCAACCGACGGCAGGGCCGGTACGAGCGGCAAGGGGTGCTCGTCGAGGAGGAGGCGCTGGCGCTCGCCGAGGAGCGGTGCCTGGCGGATGCGGAGGCCCGGCGCAGACGCCGGGCGCGGGACGCACGGCGGCGGGCGGCCGAGGACCTGCGGTTCACGGAGGCATTCGCGCGGGAGATCCGTCGTTTGTTCCCCGGGTGCCCGGCCGGGCGTGCGGAGGAGATCGCGGCGCATGCCTCCGTGCGTGGGAGCGGACGGGTCGGCCGCAGTGCGGCGGGGCAGGCGCTGTCACCGGACGCGGTGTCGGCCGCGGTACGGGCGTCGATACGGCACCTGGAGACGCCGTACGACCAGCTGCTGATGAACGGGGTGCCGAGACCCGAGGCGCGTCGGCAAATCGCGGCGAGCGTGGAGGCGGTGCTGCGGGAGTGGGGGTTTCAAGAGGCGGCGTGACAGGGCGGGCGCATGGGTCGGAGTGAAGCAGGCCAGTTCGGGCCCGCCCAGGAAGGGCCCCGACGGAGCCCGAGGGGCGGCTGTCGGGTGGAGGGGTCGGTTGCCCGGCCTGGGAGCGTCCGGCCACCCTGCGGGAGGTCGGCTGAGCCTCGCGTCCTTCGTCCGCGTGGGGCGACCGCGTGATCACTGGCCTCATACGCGGCGTGACGTACGGCGACCGTAGGCCGTGAAGGTCCGCGGCTTCTTCATCGCCCGCGCCTGGGCGGCCCGAGCCCTGGCCGGGGGCCCCGATGACGAGGGGCGGAGCGGCGTAGGGCGTCGTACCCTGACACGAAGCGACCCCGTACGCGCGCGCAAGGGGGAGGGCCATGGGCGATCCCAAGGGCTTTATGAGCACCCCCCGGGAGGAATGGCCTCGCAGGCCCGTGGAGGAGCGGGTGCGGGACTGGAACGAGGTGTACGTCCCGGGCGCGCTGCTGCCGATCATCAGCCGCCAGGCGAACCGGTGCATGGACTGCGGGATCCCGTTCTGCCACGAGGCCTGCCCCCTCGGCAACCTGATCCCCGAGTGGAACGGCCTCGTCTCGCGGGAGGACTGGCGCGCGGCCAGTGACCGGCTGCACGCCACCAACAACTTTCCGGAGTTCACGGGACGGCTGTGTCCGGCGCCGTGCGAGGCGGGGTGTGTGCTGGCCATCAACCAGCCCGCGGTCACCATCAAGAACGTGGAGGTGGCCATCGCCGACCGGGCCTGGGAGGAGGGGTTCGCCCAGCCGCGTCCGCCTGAGCGGCTGTCCGGGCGCACGGTCGCGGTCGTGGGGTCGGGTCCGGCCGGGCTCGCGGCGGCCCAGCAGCTCACCCGCGCCGGGCACACGGTGGCGGTGTACGAGCGCGCGGACCGGATCGGCGGGCTGCTGCGGTACGGGATACCGGCGTTCAAGATGGAGAAACGGCATCTCGACCGGCGCCTTGGGCAGATGCGGGCGGAGGGGACGAAGTTCCGTACGTCGACGGCTATAGGCAGGGACATCGGGGCCATGGAGCTGCGGGCACGGTACGACGCGGTGTTGATCGCGACGGGCGCCACCGCATGGCGGGAGCTGGACGTGCCCGGGCGGGAGCTGGCCGGGATTCATCAGGCGATGGTGTACCTGCCGCTGGCGGACCGGGTGTGCGAGGGAGACCTGGAGGTCTCGCCGTTGTCGGCGGCGGGAAAGCACGTCGTGATCGTGGGTGGCGGGGACACGGGGGCGGACTGTCTGGGTACCGCGGTGCGCGAAGGGGCGGCGTCCGTGACCCAGCTCGACATCTACCCGCAGCCGGAGCCGGTACGGAACGAGGACTCCGAGCCCTGGCCGACGTACCCGAAGATCTACCGGCTGTCCGCCGCGCACGAGGAGGCGCGCGATCTGCGCACGGCGCCCGCGGCGGACGCGGACGCGCGGCTGTTCGCGGCGTCCACGCTGAGTTTCACGGGGGACGCCGAGGGACATGTGCGCGCACTCCACCTGACCGAGGTGGACGAGCGGCGCCGACCGGTGTCGGGCACCGGGCGGACGCTGCCCGCGGACCTCGTGCTGCTCGCGCTGGGGTTCTCGGGGCCCGACCGCGAGGACGGGCTGATCGACCAGCTCGGGATCGCGCTCGACGCACGCGGGACCATCGCGCGGGACGAGGACTTCGCCACGAACGTCCCGGGGGTGTACGCCGCGGGGGACGCCGCGCGCGGGCAGTCGCTGATCGTCTGGGCGATCGCCGAGGGGCGGGCCGCGGCAGCGGCGGTCGACCGGCGGCTGACAGGCGGTGCGTCGCGCCTGCCGGCCCCGATCGGGCCGTACGACAGGCCGATGACGGCGTAGCGGCGCGGCCGATGACGGGTGACCCGGCGGCCCGGGTGACCGGGCAGACCGGGCGGCCCGGGCGGACCGACGTGGAGCGGGCTGGCGATGATGCCCGCTCCCCAAAGGCGACGATCGGCTGTTGCCGAGGATCCACGGGATCCCATGGATCCTCGGCCTCCGGATCCCGGGGTTACAGCTTGCGGGCCACCGCGCCGTAGCCGGGAATGACTCCGTCGTCCTGGCCCGGGACCGGCTCGCCCAGCTCCGGGTGCCACTTGTGGGCCACCTCCACCCCGGGTTCGACGAGGTCGAGCCCGTGGAAGAAGCGGGCGAACTCGTCGCGGGAGCGAAGCGCGAGGGTGACCCCGGCCGCCCTGAGCTTCTCGGTGGCCGCCGCGGACTCCTCAGGGGTGAAGTCGGCGGTGGCGTGGGTCATCATCAGATAGCTGCCGGTGGGAAGTTCGGACAGCAGCCGGTCCACCAGGGCGTGCGCGCCGTCCTCGTCGGGGACGAAGTGCAGCAGCGCCACGAGGGACAGCGCGACGGGCTGGTCGAAGTCCAGAATCCGCTTGGCGCCTTCGATGATGGTGTCCGGCTCCCGCACATCGGCCTGCAGGTACTCGGTGACCCCCGCGGACGTGCTGCGCAGCAGGGCCGCCGCGTGGGCCAGCACGATGGGGTCGTTGTCGCAGTAGACGACGCGCGCGTCCGGCGCGATCTCCTGCGCGACCTGATGCAGGTTCGGCTCGGTCGGGATGCCCGTGCCGATGTCCAGGAACTGCCGTACGCCGTGGTGCGCCAGCCAGCGCGTGGCACGGTGCATGAACGCACGGTTGACCCGTGCCATCACCGGCACCCTCGGGTCGAGGGCGAGCATCTGCCGGCCCATCTCCTCGTCGACGGGATAGTTGTCCTTCCCGCCGAGGTACCAGTCGTACATCCGTGCCGGGTGCGGCTTGCTGGTGTCGATGACGACGGCGTCCGGTGCGGGGTTCTGCCCGGTCATGAAGGAACTCCGTAATTCCATGGGAACGTCAATGATCAACTCAACTGAAAGGCTGAACGACAAGTCAGTGGTGCGGACAGCAACGCCGTGGAGTGACGGCCGGTCACGACAGCAGGAAGTCGGCCACCCCCGCCTTGGCCCCCTCGATGAACGCCGTCATCTCGTCGGAGGTGTAGATCAGCGCGGGCCCGTCCGGGTCGGTGGACTGACGGACGGCGATCCGGCCGTCGGCGAGCTTCATCGCCTCCAGACAGTTGCCGCCGTTGCCTCCGCTCCACGGCTTGTGCCAGCCCTCGCTGCCGAGTTCACGGGCGGGCATGCCGTTGTAGACGCGTTCGCGCGGCGTGATGCGGTCCATTCACAGCTCCTTGCGGAGACCCTCGAGGATCTCCTTCGTGCGTTGTGCCGTAGCGGCCTGGGCCGCCATGCGGTCCATGACCTCGAGGTGGGTCGCCACCTCGGTGCGCGCGTCGAGGTAGACCGCGCCGGTCAGGTACTCGCTGTAGACCATGTCCGGCAGTTCTGACATGGCAAATCGGAACAGGACGAAGGGCCCGTACGTACCGGCGTGCGGTCCCGAGGAGAACTCCAGCACCTGGAGCGTCACATGGGGCAGCTGGGTGACCTCCAGCAGCCTCTCGACCTGGGCACGCATGACGGCGGGCCCGACGACCGGGCGGCGCAGCGCGGTCTCCTCCATCACGACCCAGATCCGGGGCGCGTCCTTGCGTGAGAGCAGTTCCTGACGCTGCATGCGCAGCGCAACATGACGCTCGACGTCCTCGGGACTGGTCTGCCCGACGGCCCCCGACCTCAGGACACCGTGGGCGTACGCCTCGGTCTGCATGATGCCGGGCACGAAGTGCGGTTCGTACTGGCGGATGAGCGCCGCCGCGCCCTCCAGGCTGACGTACATCGAGAACCAGCCCGGCAGGATGTCGTGAAACCGCTGCCACCAGCCCGGTTTGTTGGCGTCCTCAGCGAGTTGGACGAAGGCCTCGGCCTCCTCGTCGCTCACTCCGTACGCCTTCAGCAGCAACTGAAGGTACGGGATCTTCAGGGCGACCTCGGCCGTCTCCATGCGGCGGACGGTGGCGGGCGCGACGCGCAGAATGCGTCCGGCCTCCTCCCGTTTGAGGCCCGCGCGTTCACGGAGGTCCAGCAGGCGCCGACCGAGGACGACCTGACCGACCGTCGGTGCTGACCGCGGCTCGCTCACCTCGCGTTCCTCCCGTCCTGATGTGTCCTGACAGCCCGGACGGCGCCGTTCCGGACCGTGCGGCGCTCTCGCCGCACGCCCGTGTTCGGCTTCGATCCGTCACTGCCGGTTCGATCCGTTTCCGTACTGATTCGATCCGCTCGGTGCTGGTTCGATCCGCTTCGGTGCCGGTTCGACCCGTTCCCTGCGGTTCGATCCGTTCTCAGCCGGTGTGGGTACCGCACCCGGCCGTCCGTGCTTCGGACCTCAACTGACTCCGCTTCGCGGGCCGTTGCGAGCAGTGTGCCATGGCCTTTCGTCGAGTCACACTGCACTCTGCATTTTTCAGAGTGACCCTTGCCAAGTGTTCATGCCACAGCGATAGTGGCAGACGTGATTCCGTCCGCGCCGTTAGGAACAGACGCCGCCGCAGACCGGTTCGGCCGGGGCGGCGGCTCAGTGCCGCGCCCCGCCGCGGCTGCCGAGCGCCGTTTCCGCTTCGAGTTGGCCGCACGCCCGGGCTCCGTCGGACAGGCCCGGCGGTTGGCACGCGCCCGGCTGTCCGGCTGGGCGGTGTGCGAGGACACATGCGACACGGCCGCCCTGATCGTCTCCGAACTGGTCACCAACGCGATCGTGCACACCGCCGGACAGCATGTCGTGTGTGAACTGCACGACACCGGCGACCTGGTGCGCATAGCCGTCCAGGACGAGGGATGCGCTCCGGGTGAGCCGCACACGGGTCCACAGCGCCCCGAGGAGGAGCACGGGAGGGGACTGCTTCTCGTCGCGGCGCTGTGCCGGGCCTGGGGAGCCCAGGAGGCGGGGCCCGGCTTGCTGGTCTGGGCGGAGCTGGCACGGGATGCCGAAGAGTCGGCGTCCGGGCCCGAGCAGTCGTCCCGGGACCTGTCGTGTTCCGGCGACAGGTCCCGGGCGACCGAGGACACGACGGCCCGGTCCGACCTCGGCTGGGGCGCCAAGAAGCCGCCCCCGGACGACCAGGCGCGGTGCGACCTGGGTTGGGGCGCGAAGCGACCTCCGGCCGACGGCCGGGGTTCCGGGGCGGAGGCGTCCCGGGGGACGGGGACCACGTGAGCGTGAGGGGCACCGGGGCCCTGGGGCAGGGAGCCGGAGCGATGCTGTCCCTGGACTCGCTGCTCCGCCTGGAGCGGGCACGGCGGACGTCCGGGGCGATGCCCGGGAGGCTTGCCCTGCCCGAGGACATGGCCGCGCCGCTCGGCTGTGACGCGGTGGCCGTACCCGCGTCCTACGGCCCACTGCTGCTGTCCAGACTGCCGAGGGTGGGCTGTGTCTACGCCGACCGCGCCGACTGGTGGTGGATCGTGCCGTCGGACTCCGACGTCGCACTGAACTGGCCCGCGCCCGCGCGCTACGCGAGGAAAGCACTCGTCCCGGAGGAGTCGGACGGCCCTGGGCTCATCCACCGGCCGGACGACGCCGTGCCGTACACCCCGCCCATCCCGCTGTACCTGGCCGTGTGTCAGGTCACGGGCACGGCGCCGGCGTGGTCACGGCCGCTCAGCGCCTGACCAAGGGCGCGTCACTCGGCGGCGTCGGCCCCCCGCACGATCACCAGGAACGCGTCCGTCGCCAGGTCCATGACGACCTCCGCGGGCTGCCCCTCCAGGCGGCGCGCCTGCGCGTACTCCTCCGCGGGCCACGAGCCGCGCGGACCGCCTGCGGGAAAGCACTCCAGAACCATTCGCCCGCTCACCCTGCACCTCCTTGCAAACGCCGAGTCTCGGCGGCCGATCCCGATCGGCACGTAGAGTTAAACGACAATCTCCCGGTGAACGGATCGTGAAGTGACGGTACTGAGACGTATTCGACACTCAGTCACAGTCCATTGATGAGGAAAATCCTGGAGCGATCCGATTTGCCCGGCCACAGGAACACCTCAAGTCCCTTGCGTCACCGGCGAACACGGACGGCCATCGGGCCCGCGGACCGAGACAACCGCGGTAGCTGTATCGCGTCGAGCCCCGCCTGAGCGCGCCGCTCGGCGAGTTCGGCGAGGAGTCCGGTGCGCCGTTCGCGGTGGCGGGGCGACAGCCGCCCGCTGTCGTCGAGGTGCACGGCGCACGCGGTGGTTGTGAACCAGCCGTTCGAGCGTGGCGGCCGCCTCCGCCGTGCCGACGTCGTCGAGGGCGCGCGCCGCGGATGCGTCGTGGGCGGGGGCGGGCAGCGGTCCGGCGCGCCGGGGCCCGAGTACGACGGCGAGCAGCAGTGGTCCGGCGGCGAACGCGCCCCGCGCAACGGCGCTCCAGGGCACCGGCCCGCGCTGGGCACGCAGGGCGTGGGCGAGCCAGCGAGGCGGGGAGAAGGCGCGGCACGGCACGGGGCTCCTGCCGGACGAGGACGGTCTGCCCTCGGACGTCGGTGGCCGGGCGCGGGGGGCCACGGTAGATCGCAGGGTGAGCACGAAGGAGACACAGACCGTTTCCGCGATGTGAAAAGGCGGGACGAGACCGCGATCTCCATGAGCGCGATCGCCGGGCAGGCAGGGGCGAGCGCAGTCGCGGGGCGCGGAACCGTACGCCCCGCAGGGACTACCGGGCCGCCGCTCCCCGCGCGGCGGCGAGGGCGTCCTCGAAGAGCCTCTCGGCCGCCGTGACGGCCGCCACGAGCCCGTCGTGATCGGCCCGCAGCCCTGCCACGATCCCGTCCACGGCCCGCAGCCCCGCCCGCTCCAGCAGCCGCTTCTCGTTGGTCACCCATTCCCCACGTGCCGCGAGCACCGCGTGCGCGGTGTGCGCGGCAGCCAGGGCGAGGGCGCCGGCGACCTCGGTGAGGCGGCCCTTCGGGGCGTGGTTGGCCTTCGCGTACGCGAGGGTCGCGCCGGCTGTGTCGTGCCAGCGGCCGGGGGCGGAGGCGCGCAGCTTCCGCGGGTACGATGCGGGGCGTGGAAGGGTGCCTCGCAGCACCCGGTTGACGGCCAGTTCGGCGACCACCAGGTAGCTGGGGATGCCTGCGAGGTGGAAGAGCAGCGGCTCCACGTGGAAGCGGCCTTCCTCGGCCTCCGCCAGCTGATGTTCCACGACATCGAGATCTCGGTAGTGCACGTCGACCCGCCGGCCCTCGACGGTCAGCCAGGCGCCGCCGTTGAACACGCCTCCGCCCCAGCCGCCGATCTCGGAGACCTCACCGGGCCGGCCGATGGCCCGGAGGTCGGCGGGGTCGAATCCCGGGCCCCGGTAATAGACGGCCAGATCCCAGTCGCTTTCCGGGCCGTGAACGCCCTGTGCGCGGGAGCCGCCGAGCGCGACGGCCCGGACGGTGGGCAGCGCGGCAAGGCGGTCCGCCACGCCGTCGAGAAACGCCGCGTCGTACGTGGGCATCGGGGTCGTCGCTGTCACCTCCGTCAACGGGTCCATCAAGCCCTCCTGTTGAGGGGACGGAACCTAGCTCAGTTCCGCGGCGGACCGGTGTGCGTCCGTGGTGACGTGGGGACCGGAAAATCGGATGCGCGAGCCGTCCCGCCCCCGCATGATCGGGGATTGGCGTCGACCGGCGGGATCCCCTCCATCGGCGGACTGCCGTCGTCCGGCGGACTGCCGTCGCTCGACGGGTTGCCGCTCAGGCCGGCGCTTGCCGCTCGGGCCGGCGCTCGGCCGGGCCGAGACGAGGCACGTTTCCGGGAGGTCCCATGCTCAAGCGCATCACCGTTCCCACCCTGTTCCCGCCGCCCCACTACGCGCACGCGTCCATCGTGGAGGCGGGGACCCGGCTCGCGTTCCTGGCCGGATCCGTGCCCCTCGACGCCGAGGGGAAGCTTGTCGGCGAGGGCGATCCCGTACGGCAGGCGCAACAGGTGCTCGTCAACCTCGACGAGCAGTTGCACGCGGTCGGCAGCGACCTGGCGCATGTGGTGTCCACGGATGTGTATGTGGTCAGCGCCGAGCCGGCGGTGCTCTCGGCCGTGTGGGACGTCGTCGAGGCGTCGGGGCTCAGCACCGGGCCGCATTCCTCGACGCTGATCGGCGTGGCCTGCCTCGGCTACTCCGGCCAGCTCGTGGAGATCACCGCGACCGCTGTGGTTCCCACCGAGCGCTGAACCGGTGGTGGACCGCGCCGGTCCGTCGCTACGGTGCGTTCGGCAACCCCGCCGCCCGCGCCGCCGTACGCAGCACGTCCCGCAGCATCTCAGGGGTGAGCCGGCCGGTGAACGTGTTGCGCTGACTGACGTGGAAGCAGCCGAAGAGCTCCAGCCCGTCCAGCGGCACCCGGGCCCCGTGCCCGAAGGCGGGTCGTGGCCGGGGCAGCACCCAGCCCGCCTCGGCGAGCGAGGTCAGCGAGGCCTGCCAGCCGAAGGCACCGAGCGCGACCACTGCGCGCAGGGAGGGGCGCAGCAGCCGCAGTTCCTGGACGAGCCAGGGCCGGCAGGTGTCCCGCTCCTCGGGGGTCGGCTTGTTGGCCGGCGGGGCGCAGTGGACGGGTGCGGTGACGCGTACGCCGTAGAGTTCGAGCCCGTCGTCGGCGGACACCGACGCGGGCTGCGACGCCAGCCCGACGGCGTGCAGAGCCTCGTAGAGCACGTCTCCCGACCGATCGCCGGTGAACATCCGTCCGGTCCGGTTCCCGCCGTGCGCCGCGGGTGCGAGCCCTACGACGAGCAGCCTCGCGTCGGGCGGGCCGAAGCCCGGTACCGGCCGTCCCCAGTAGGTCCAGTCGGCGAACGCGGCGCGCTTGGTACGGGACACCTCCTCACGCCAGGCGACCAGGCGGAGACAGGCACGGCACCCGATGATCCGCTCGTCCAGCCTGGCGAGGCTGCTGTCTTCCATGCCTCCACGGTAGGTCTGGACGGCGAGGGTCCGGGCGGTCGGGCCCCGGCGGAAAAGGCGTCGGGTGCCCGGGGCCCGGCGGGCTAAGGTCGGGGGCATGGCTTCCGAAGGCACGGACGACGAGAAGGCGGGCGGGACCGGGGGAACCCGCGCGACGGCGACGGACCAGGAGTCCGGAGCACGCCGGGACGGCGAGACGGACTCCCGGGACTCCGCTGCGGGCGCGCCGGACGCGGCCGCCCAGGCCATGGACCCGAAGACCGCCGCCGCGGTGGCCGCCGCCGAGGCGGCCGGCCCGTCGAACGGCGAGAGTGTGCGCATCGACAGCTGGATCTGGTCCGTGCGGCTCATCAAGACCCGCTCGGCCGGCGCCACCGCCTGCAAGGGCGGACACGTCCGGGTCAACGGCGAGCGTGTGAAGCCCGCGTACGCCCTGCGGATCGGCGACGAGGTACGGCTGCGGCACGAGGGCCGGGAGCGGGTCGTCGTCGTGAAGCGGCTGATCCGCAAACGGGTGGGAGCCCCGGTGGCGGTTCAGTGCTATGTCGACAACAGCCCGCCTCCGCCGCCCCGCGAGGCCGTGGCCCCGGCGGGCGTCCGCGACCGCGGGGCCGGCCGTCCCACCAAGCGCGACCGCCGCGAGATGGAACGCCTCCGCGGTCTGGGCACGGCACCGGGCACGCCGTACGGCGGCTACGCCGAGGCCCTCGGCGCCCAGAGCCGGGGCCGGTCGGAGGACCAGGACCGGGCCGGTGGCAAGGACCGGGCCGGTGGCAAGGGCGGGTCGTCCGGTGGACGGGACCGTTCCGGTAGCCACGGCGAGTCCGGCGGTCACGGCCGGCCTCAGGGGCGAAGCGGCTCCGGCGGTCGCTGAGGAGATGACGGAGGCGGTCACACCCGGCGGCGCGCCAGGCGCGCCAGGTCGGCGATGCGGTCGCGGCGGGTCCAGGCGATCACGGTGAGCGGGACGATCAGGATCAGCGGGGTCGCCGCGTACTGTCCGTCGAAGACGGTGAGCTGAACGACGAAGGCGCCGACCATCAGCCCGGACAGCGCCACGGCCGTGACCGACGACAGCAGGGGCACGACCAGGCCGACGGCACCGGCCAGTTCGAGTGCGCCGATGGTGTACATCCCCGTGCTCCCCCAGCCGATCCTGTCGAAGGACTCGACCGCCGACGGGTGCGCGATCAGCTTCGGCAGTGCGCTGGCGAGGCCGTAGAACAGCGCCAGGACGATCTGCAGGGCGCGCAGGGAGATCTCGGCGCGCCGGCTCCGGCCTCGGTTCACCGACGAGGCGACGGAGGCCGGGGCAGAGGCAGTAGCCGAGGGGGCGGAGGTGGCTCGCCGGGCAGCGGCGGCGGTCTCGGACATGGGGTCCTCCTCAAGGCAGCGAGTGCGCGTTTTGTCAGAGGTATGACCCTTGTCCGTCGCGGAACTCATCGCTGCCCCGGGCCTTAGTTGATGCCCCGGGCTCATCGATGCCCAGGGGCCTTGTCGCACCCGGACGGTCCGCCCCGGTTCGCCGCTCCAGGCTCACAGGGCGAACCAGCCGTGCCCCGTGTACCAGTGCCCGCCCCCGCGCAGGTGGTCCGCCACCGCCCGCTCGACGCCGGAGCGTCGCGGCAGGTGCTCCACCGGCAGATCGGGATCGCCGAAGACGAACCCGACGGGCACCCCGTCGTCGGGGGTCGCCTCCTCGTACGCGAGCTCGAAGCGGTCCTGGAAACGGATGATGTTGGAGTCGGCGGGCAGGTACCGCTTGAGCTGCGGATCCAGCAACCACGAGTGGCACACGGCGATCTCATGGCGTTCGTCCGGGTAGTGGCGCGCGAAGAACTCCCGCGCCAGGCCCAGGGACCGCTCGCAGGCGGACGGTGACAGCGGGCCCCGGAAGTCGGGTATGTGCAGTTCCAGGCACGGATCGCCGGGCCCCAGCCCATGGCCCGCCGCCGCGACGGCCCGGCCCGTGCGCTCGCCGAGCCGTCCGCGCTGGAACTGCAGCCGCCCCAGCTGGAACAGCTCCCCGTGGAAGTGCAGGGCCGGCCACCACGGGAACAGCAGTCCCCCGGTGCCACGTCGTCTTCGGTGGACCGCGACCTGACGTCCGAGATCCGCGAGCGTACGGCGGGTCACCTCGTCCGGAACACCGCGCTCCCGATGGTAGGCGCGCACATACGGAAGCGAGGCGACGAAGACGTAGAGATGGAAGAGCCGCCCGAGCGCCCCGGCCGAGTCCGGGAACGAGGGCGGCTCACAGGCTTTCCCGATCTCCCCCATGTCCCGCACGAAGCGGGTGACACACCGCGCCAGCAGCGTCATCGCCTCGGCATCCCGCGCGAGCCGGACGCGCAGCGCGACCACTTCGTTGATGTCCTCGTGGGGTACGGCCAGGTCGAGCAGGATGTCGGGCAACTCGTCCGCATCGGGCAGGACGACCGTCACCCACGCCCCGTCCTCACGTTCCAGGTCCTTCAGCCACTCGGCGAGCCTCGCGTCCGCCCGCACCGCGTCCAGCAGCACCGTCGCCTCCCCGGGTGACCACGGCCGCGCCCCCGCGCTGCCGGATTCTGGTCGCCGTTCCATGGTGAACATGCACCACGAAGGGTACGTGTCGGGTCAGGAGCAGGTGATGGCGATGCGTACAGGCAGTGAACCGGCGACGGCACGCAGTGCACTGCGGATGCGCTTCTGGCTGAGCGTCTGGGGCCTGGCCTGGGCGACCTTCGGAACGGTCATCTTCGCCCTCGTGGGGCGACCGGGCTGGGCGGCGGCGTGCGGTGTGTTGTGGCTGGTGATCAGCGCGGACCTGATCATGATCGTGCGGCACATCCGGCAGGGGCCCCACTGGCAGCCGGGCCGCGACGTGCCGCCGTATCCGCCGCCGGAGCGACGCCGCTGGTGACGGCCGGCCGTCGCGCATCGGCGCCGTCCCGATACGGACCGAAGCCCGAGCCCGTCCGCATCCGGACTACGAGCCGAGGCCCCAGCCCTCCGAATCCGGAAGCCACGAACCCAAGCCGCGTCCGGACCACGCCCCTGAGTCCGCCGCATCCGCGCTAGGAGTCGAAACCCGCCGCCTTCAGATACTGCGGGTTCGGGTCCAGCGCGGCCGCCAGGCGGAAGTGCCGCTTCGCCTCCTCGGGCCGCGCCTGGCGCTCATAGGTGCGGGCCAGCGCGAAGTGCGCGAACGCGTTGTCCGGCTCACGCTCCAGCACGATGCTGAACTCCAGCTCGGCAGGACGCAGTTGCGCGGCGGCGAAGAAGGCACGGGCGCGCAGCAGCCGGGCGGCCGTGTTCTCGGGGTGCGCGGCGATCACGCCGTCCAGCAGCTTGACCGCGCCCCTCGGATCCCGTGCGGCGAGCAACTGCTCGGCGGCACGGAAATCGATCACATGGGTCTCCGGAGTACGTCCGGTCGGATCGCTGATCTCGGGCACGGCTGAGTCCTTCCCTCACTGGAGCGATTCAACGCTCCTCGCGGCGATCGCTATTCCGGCGAACGTCCGGCCCTGCGCACGAGATCCGCCCATATCTCCCCCACCCGGCGTCGCAGTTCCTCCAAGGGAACGTCGTTGTCGATGACGATGTCCGCGATCTCCAGGCGCTTCTCGCGCGGCGCCTGGGCGGCCATCCGCGCCCGTGCGTCCTCCTCCGTCATGCCGCGCAGACGGACGAGCCGGTCGAGCTGGGTGCCGGGGCTCGCGTCGACGACGATCACCAGGTCGTAGAGCGGGGCGAGTCCGTTCTCCGTGAGGAGGGGCACGTCGTGGACGACTACGGCGTCCTCGGGCGCGGCGGTCTCCAGCTCACGGGAGCGGGCGCCGACCAGCGGGTGCACGATCGAGTTGAGGACGGCGAGCTTCTCGGGATCGGAGAAGACGAGGGAGCCCAGTCTCGGGCGGTCCAGGCTGCCGTCCGGGGCGAGGACGTCCTCCCCGAAGGCCTCGACGATCGACGCGAGCCCAGGGGTGCCGGGCTCGACGACCTCACGCGCGATGCGGTCCGCGTCGATCAGCACGGCCCCGCACTCCACGAGCAGCCGCGACACCTCGCTCTTGCCGGCGCCGATACCGCCGGTCAGGCCCACCTTCAGCATGACGGGAAGCCTACGGCCTGCCACTGACAGTCTCGGTGGCAGGCCGTGCGTTCAGCCCTCGCCCTCCCGCTCCGCCAGGAAGCGCTCGAATTCCTGTCCGATCTCGTCCGCGGACGGGATCTCGACGGGCTCCGCGAGCATGTTGCCGCGTGTCTCGGCGCCCGCGGCGGCGTCGTACTGGTGCTCGAGGCCCTGGACGAGAGCGACCAGTTCCTCGTCGCCCTCCTGGATCTGGCGTTCGATCTCCGTCTGGGTGCGGTGCGCGTCCGTGCGCAGCGAGTGCGCGATCCCCGGCAGGACGAGGCCGGTCGCGGCCGTGATGGCCTCCAGAACGGTCAGCGCGGCGTCCGGGTACGGGGAGCGGGCGATGTAGTGCGGGACATGCGCGGCCACGCCCAGAACGTCGTGTCCGGCCTCCATGAGCCGGTACTCGACCAGGGACTCGGCGCTGCCCGGGACCTGCGCCTCGTCGAAGGGGCTGCGGTGACCCGGCACCAGGTCGGTGCGGTTGCCGTGCGGGGTGAGCCCCACCGGGCGGGTGTGCGGCACGCCCATGGGGATGCCGTGGAAGTTGACGGCCAGGCGCACTCCCAGCCGCTCCACGATCTGCCCGACGGCCGCCGCGAACCGCTCCCACTCCACGTCCGGTTCGGGGCCGGACAGCAACAGGAAGGGCGCTCCGGTGGCGTCCTGGACGAGGCGCACCTCGATGGACGGGACCTCGTAGTCCGTCCATCGGTCCCGCTTGAAGGTGAGCAGCGGACGGCGCGCGCGGTAGTCCACGAGCCGGTCGTGGTCGAAGCGGGCCACGACCTGATGAGGCAGTGAGTCCAGGAGCCGGTCGACGATCTGGTCGCCGGTCTCGCCCGCGTCGATGTATCCGTCGAAGTGGTAGAGCATCACCAGGCCCGCCGACTCCTGGGCGAGCGCCATGTCGACCACGGCGAGCCCCTTCGGCTCCCATGCGTACAAACCCTGCGGATCAAGCACTGTGGACCGCTCCTCCTCGTGTTCTTCCCGGCACAACGCGCTCCGGGACGTGGGCATTCCCGGACCACGCCCTTCCGCCTGCCTCTCCTGCCGGTTGGGGCGGCCGCCTCGGGGCGACGGACGGGGTCCGTGCGAGGTCTGCGGCGAGGTCTGTTACGCGCGCGTGGAGGGCCGGCCGTGACCGCCCTGGAAAGAGCACTGGAGACACACCGGAGACACGCTGAGGGCCCGCCCCCAGGGGGGACGGGCCCTCAGTCAGTGGCTAGTGCCTAGCGACGCGCGCTCAGCTCTGGCCGCCGGCCAGCTTCTCGCGCAGGGCAGCCAGCGCCTCGTCCGACGCCAGGGCGCCGGAGGTGTCGCCACCCTCGGAGGAGTACGAACCGCCGGTCGCGGCCGGAGCGGCGGCCTCGCCACCCTCGGCGGCAGCGGCAGCGTCGGCCTCGCGGGACTTGATGACCTGCTGCTGGTGCTGCTCGAAGCGGGTCTGCGCCTCGGCGTACTGGCGCTCCCACTCCTCGCGCTGCTTCTCGTAGCCCTCGAGCCAGTCGTTGGTCTCGGGGTCGAAGCCCTCGGGGTAGATGTAGTTGCCCTGGTCGTCGTAGGACGCGGCCATGCCGTACAGGGTCGGGTCGAACTCGACCGAGGCCGGGTCGGCACCGAAGGACTCGTTGGCCTGCTTCAGCGAGAGGCTGATGCGGCGGCGCTCGAGGTCGATGTCGATGACCTTGACGAAGATCTCGTCGTTGACCTGGACGACCTGCTCCGGGATCTCCACGTGGCGCTCGGCCAGCTCGGAGATGTGGACCAGACCCTCGATGCCCTCGTCCACGCGGACGAACGCACCGAACGGAACCAGCTTCGTGACCTTACCGGGCACGACCTGGCCGATCTGGTGGGTGCGAGCGAACTGCTGCCACGGGTCTTCCTGGGTCGCCTTCAGCGACAGGGAGACGCGCTCGCGGTCCATGTCCACGTCGAGAACCTCGACGGTGACCTCCTGGCCGACCTCGACGACCTCGGACGGGTGGTCGATGTGCTTCCAGGACAGCTCGGAGACGTGGACCAGACCGTCGACGCCACCCAGGTCCACGAAGGCACCGAAGTTGACGATCGAGGAGACCACACCGGAGCGGACCTGACCCTTCTGCAGGGTCGTGAGGAACGTCTGGCGGACCTCGGACTGGGTCTGCTCCAGCCAGGCACGGCGGGACAGGACCACGTTGTTGCGGTTCTTGTCCAGCTCGATGATCTTGGCCTCGAGCTCCTTGCCGACGTACGGCTGGAGGTCGCGGACGCGGCGCATCTCGACCAGAGAGGCCGGGAGGAAGCCACGGAGGCCGATGTCGAGGATGAGACCACCCTTGACGACCTCGATGACGGTACCGGTGACGATGCCGTCCTCTTCCTTGATCTTCTCGATGGTGCCCCAGGCACGCTCGTACTGGGCGCGCTTCTTCGAGAGGATCAGGCGGCCTTCCTTGTCCTCCTTCTGGAGGACCAGGGCCTCGATCTCGTCACCGACGGCGACGACCTCGTTGGGGTCGACGTCGTGCTTGATCGAGAGCTCGCGGCTCGGGATGACACCTTCGGTCTTGTAACCGATGTCGAGCAGGACCTCGTCCCGGTCGACCTTCACGATGACGCCGTCGACGATGTCGCCGTCGTTGAAGTACTTGATCGTCTCGTCGATCGCTGCGAGGAAGGCTTCCTCGTTACCGATGTCGTTGACCGCTACCTGCGGGGTGGTGGCGGTGGTCTCGGTGCTGCTCGTCATGTGGGAAAGGGCTCCGGTACGGACATTGAAGTCGTAGGTACTGCTTACGCCGGGAGCCTGTTTCGCTCTGCAGAAGCCGGACAGCCAAGGAAGCGCCCCACCAATCACTGGTGATGGCGCCTCGAGAACCGAGGGGACATACAACAGATGCGAGCGCAGCCTGCTACGTCTGAGGTGCGCAGGCCCGCAGCGCAACTTGTAGCATACGGGGGCAGCCGGACAGGGTCAATGCGCGAAGTCGCACACCCGGGGCGGATCGCCGCATTCCAGGCACAAGGCGGCGTGCGACACCACCCGTATACCGGACACGCCACGAGGCCGCGCAGGCCTGAGACACCTCTTCCGTGACTCCGCCGAAGCGGGATGGACGGAAGAGTACGACGAGGGAGCCGATCATCCAAGAGCCCGAGCAGTCCGAGCCGGAAGCCACCCGACGTACGGCGGGCGTCACGGAGAGTTCCCGGGCCAACCGGGGCTGGTGGGACGGGAACGCGGACGAGTACCAGATCGAGCACGGTACGTTCCTCGGCGACGACCGCTTCGTCTGGGGCCCGGAGGGGCTCGACGAGGTCGAGGCCGAGCTGCTCGGCCCGCTGGAGGACCTCAAAGGCAAGGAGGTCCTGGAGATCGGCGCCGGCGCGGCCCAGTGCTCCCGCTGGCTGGCCGCGCAGGGCGCCCGTCCGGTGGCCCTGGACCTCTCCCACCGCCAGCTCCAGCACGCCCTGCGCATCGGCGGGACCTTCCCCCTGGTCCAGGCCGACGCGGCCGTACTGCCCTTCCGGGACGGCTCCTTCGACCTCGCGTGCTCCGCGTACGGCGCACTGCCGTTCGTCGCGGACCCCGTCCTGGTCCTGCGCGAGGTGCACCGGGTGCTGCGTCCCGGCGGCCGCTTCGTCTTCTCGGTGACGCACCCGATCCGCTGGGCGTTCCCGGACGAGCCGGGTCCCGAGGGTCTGTCGGTGGCGGCCTCGTACTTCGACCGCACGCCGTACGTCGAGCAGGACGAGGAGGGACAGGCGGTCTACGTGGAGCACCACCGCACGCTCGGTGACCGGGTGCGTGACATCGCGTCCTCCGGCTTCCGGCTGGTCGATCTGGTCGAGCCCGAGTGGCCCGCCTGGAACACCTCGGAGTGGGGCGGCTGGTCCCCGCTGCGCGGCGGTCTGATCCCGGGCACGGCGATCTTCGTGTGCGAGCGGGACTGACGGAGCGGGACCGAGCGCCCGCGCGGGGGTGGGCTGTTCCGGAGGGTTCCGGTCAATCAGCGGCGCGGGCCGCCGTCCGCGTGTGCCCGCCGTACGGGCCGGGCACAAACGACGAGTCGACAAGTCGTCGCCGTCAGAGCTGCGGTGAGCGGTGCCACGCGGTGGGGGGTGCGCGCATGCACGTCTGTCACGTCTGCCCGGTCTGCGGGCGCAGCGACAGCACCACGAAGCTCAGCGTGCACTGGAGGGCGCTGTCGGCCGGCCAGCGGGCCGGGGCACCGCACCTCGCGCGCCCCGCGCTCCACGACGAGCGCTGGAGCGAGCCGCTCGGGCTGCTCACCCTCGGCTGCGCCCTCCTCGTCTCCGAGGCATGGCTGGGGCTCGTCGGGGTGGCCGGCGGGGGCGTCTGGCTGGTGTCGCTGCGTGACAAGGTGGCCCAGGCGGCGCGGCTACGGGCCGACTGGCACCGGAAGCAGTTCTGCCGTCGCTGCCACCACGCCTTTCTCCCGTGACGTCGCTCCCTGACCTCTCGCCCGTGACGCTGCCGCCGCGTCCGCGACACCGTGCGGCTTCTCCCACGACACCGTGACCGGGCCGCCTGGAACACTGGTGCGGTGATCCGCCACGACGCCCTCGACCGCCTTCCCGTCCGCTCGGCCGTGCCCGCCCTCGGGAACGCGCTGGACGAGCACGGGGTCGCGGTGCTGTGCGCGCCGCCCGGTACCGGCAAGACGACCCTCGTGCCGCTGGTCCTCGCCGGGCTCGTCGGCGGCGGCCCGGCCCGCCGTGTGGTGGTCGCCGAACCGCGTCGGATCGCCGCGCGGGCCGCGGCCCGGCGGATGGCGTGGCTGCTCGGGGAGCAGCCCGGCCACAGCGTCGGCCACACGGTGCGCGGGGAGCGGGTGACGGGGCCGCACGCGCGCGTGGAGGTCGTCACGACCGGTGTGCTGCTGCAGCGGCTGCAGCGGGACCAGGAACTCTCGGGCGTCGACGTGGTCGTCCTCGACGAGTGCCATGAGCGGCATCTGGACGCCGACACGGTCGCCGCCTTCCTGCTCGACGTACGCGAGGCCCTGCGGCCCGAGCTGCGGCTCGTGGCGGCCTCGGCGACGACGGACGCGGAGGGCTGGGCCCGGCTGCTGGGCGGGGCCCCGGTCGTCGAGGCGGAGGGCGTGTCGCACCCCGTGGAGGTGGTGTGGGCGCCGCCCACGCGTCCGGTGCGGCCGCCGCACGGGTTGCGCGTGGACCCGGCGCTGCTCACGCATGTGGCGTCGGTGGTGCGGCGGGCGCTCGCCGAGTGCGAGGGCGACGTCCTCTGCTTCCTGCCCGGGGTCGGGGAGATCTCGCGGGTGGCCGGGCAGCTCGGGGGCCTGGGGGACGTCGAGGTGCTCCAGGTCCACGGGCGGGCTCCGGCGGCCGTGCAGGACGCCGTGCTGTCCCCCGGCGCCGGACGGCGGGTGGTGCTGGCGACGGCCGTCGCGGAGTCGTCGCTGACGGTGCCCGGGGTGCGGGTGGTCGTCGACTCCGGGCTCGCGCGGGAGCCGCGGGTGGACCACGCGCGCGGGCTGAGCGCGCTCACGACGGTACGGGCCTCGCAGGCGGCGGGACGGCAGCGCGCGGGCCGGGCGGGGCGTGAGGCGCCGGGCCGGGTCTACCGCTGCTGGTCCGAGGCTGAGGACGTACGACTGCCCCGTTTCCCGGCGCCCGAGATCAGGCTCGCCGACCTGACGGGGTTCGCGTTGCAGACGGCGTGCTGGGGCGATCCGGACGCGTCCGGTCTGGCGCTCCTGGATCCGCCGCCCGGCGGGGCGATGGCAGCGGCGCGGTCGGTGCTGACCGCGGTCGGCGCGGTGGACGCGACGGGACGGGCCACGGACCGGGGTGTGCGGATGTCCCGGCTCGGTCTGCATCCACGGCTGGCCCGGGCCCTGCTGGACGCGGCGCCGGAGGCGGGCGCGAACCGGGCCGCCGAGGTGGTCGCCCTGCTGAGCGAGGAGCCGCCGCGGGAGTACGGGGACGATCTGGCGGCGGCCTGGCGGGCCGCCCGGCGCGGGAGCGACGCGTACGCGGGCCGCTGGCGGGACGAGGTGCGCCGGCTGCGGTCGGCGGCGGACAGCCTTCCCGTACGGGCGGACGGAGCCCGGCACCGCGACGCGGAGCGGCCGACGAGGCCGACGGACGATCAGGTGGCCGGTCTTGTCGCGGCCCTCGCCCACCCCGAGCGGCTCGCCCGCGCCGACGGCGGCTCCTGCCTGATGGTGAACGGCACCCGTGCCGAGCCGGCGGACGGGTCCGGACTGCGTGGGGCTCCCTGGCTGGCGGTCGCCGTGGCCGACCGGCCCGTCGGCGCGGTCCACGCGCGCGTGGGGCTCGCCGCGGTGGTGGACGAGGACGTGGCGCGACGGGCCGCCGCCGCGCTGCACACCGAGGGCGAGGAGGTCCGCTGGGCCGACGGGGACGTCGTGGCCCGTCGTGTCGAGCGGCTCGGGGCCGTGGAGCTGACGGTACGGCCGCTGCGGGACCCGGCCCCGGGCCTGGTGCGGGATGCGCTGCTGGCGGGGCTGCGGGAGGAGGGGTTCGATCTGCTGCGGTGGTCGCCCGGGGCGCATGTGCTGCGGCAGCGGCTCGCCTTCCTGCGGCTGCACCTGGCCGATCCCTGGCCGGACGTCCGCGACGACGCGCTCCACGCGCGCGTGGAGGAGTGGCTGGAGCCCGAGCTGAGCCGTGCGCGGCGGCGCGCCGATCTCGCGCGGATCGACGCGGGACAGGCGCTCTCGCGGCTGCTGCCCTGGTCCACCGGGGACGCGGCCCGGCTCGACGAGCTGGCGCCCGAGCGGATCACCGTCCCGAGCGGGTCCGCCGTCCGGGTCGACTACGGCGACCCGGAGCGGCCGGTCCTCGCCGTGAAGCTCCAGGAGATGTTCGGGCTCCAGGAGTCGCCCAGGATCGCCGGTGTGCCCGTGCTGGTGCATCTGCTGTCCCCCGCCGGGCGGCCGGTCGCCGTGACCGCCGATCTCGCCTCCTTCTGGCGGGACGGCTACCGGGCCGTACGGGCCGAGCTGCGCGGCCGGTACCCGAAGCACCCCTGGCCCGAGGACCCCGCCTCCGCGGAGCCGACCCGGCACACCAACGCGCGGCTCAGGCGGTGACCGGCTCGGGCTCGGCCGGCCGGGCAGGCGCCGGTCCGGCCGGGCGGCGGCCGCGCGCCTCCAGGTAGAGCGACAGCGCCAGCAGACAGAGGCCCAGGGAGAGGAAGCCCCAGGGCAGATACGACGTCAGCAGCAGGATCGGCAGGCGGTTGTGCTTGACGAGCGCGACGGTCGACCTGATGTAGTCCTCGCGCATCTTCACATCGCCCGCGAACGCCGTGACCTTGGCGCGGCCCCCGAGAAGTGCGCCGCCGCGCAGTTCCTCCTGGTGGATCTCCTCCCCGTAGACCGGCGCCCCGGTCAGGGGTTCGACCCAGAACCTGCGGACCGTGGTGTACCAGCGGGTCGTGCCGGTCTTCGCGACCCCCTCGGCGGTGATGCCCTTGACGGGCATGACCTTGGGGAAGGGCACCTTGGTCCAGGGGATGGTCTGTTCGAAGTAGTAGACCGTCACTCCGCGGAAGGTCCGGGTGCCCTTGTAGTGGATGGGAGCGGTGACGCGTGCCTGGGCGTCGAAGTACTCGTAGTCCCTCTTCTGCGTGAGAAACGGCCACTTGAACTCGACGCCGTCGCGCCGGACGGCGTCCTGATCGACCATCTCGCCCGCGGCGTGGACGGGTTGCTGGCTGTGCGCGTCGAAGATGTAGCGCTCGGGAATGCGGGAGACCATCTGCCCGTCGGGGCCCTGCGCGTAGGACAGGCCGTCCCAGACCACCACCTCCCGGCCCGTCGTCCGCCGGATCGTCCGCGCGGCCTCCACGTTGCCCTTGAGGGTCTGCACGACGGTGACCTCGGGGACCGTGCGGGAGGTCATGGTGGAGTAGTCGAGGAGGGTGGCGTTCTTCGCCTGGAGCACCGTGGTCTGGTACTGGTTCGCGGGGACCTTGACCAGGCGCGGGAAGACGTACCAGCGCAGCAGGGGCGACAGCGCCGTGAAGAACACGGCGAGGGCGAGCAGGATCAGACCGGCCTTGCGTCGCATCTCGGCGTCCTCCCTGTGCGTACGCTGCGGGCGTCCGGGGCCCGCTCGTCCGTCACGGATGGCTGGGGACGGTCGTCAGCAGTGGTTTCGGTGACGTACCGCCGGACGGCGGGCCCAGTGCCGACAGGGCGAACACCAGGGCGAGCGCCGCGGCGAGACCGATCACGGCGGCGACGAGGGCGCGCATACGGGCCTCCCCGGGCGAAACTGACAACCCATCAGGTCCGGCACCGTAGCAACGGGCGCGCGAGATGAGAACACGTGCTGCAAGAAGGCGGCGCCCCTCCCTGACGGAAGGGCGCCGCCGTCCGCGGGCCGGTGCGGCTCTACGCGCTCGGGCTGGGCGACGGGCTGTCCGAGGCACTCGGGCTGGGCGACGACGAGGCCTGCGCGACGTTCAGCTCGACCGTGAGGGTCGCGCCGCCCGCGGTGGTGATGCGGAGCAGGAACGTGCCGGTGGTGTCGTCGGCGTACAGCTTCGGGAGCTTCAGCAGGCCCTTGGCGTCCGTCTGCAGGCCCGTGAGGGTGCGTACGGTCTTGCCGTGGTCGTCCTTGAAGTAGGGGCCCTTGTCGTTCTCGGTCGGGTCGTCGGCCGACTTGACGAGGGTCGCGGTGGCGGCGACACCGTCGGCGACGGCGCCCTTGTACGTGGCCTTCACCTCGACCTGGTCCGCGAACTCGCCTCCCGGAGTGCAGGTCAGCGCGGTGTCGCTGGTGCGGGCGAGGGTGTCGGCCTGGCGTTCGGTGACGGTGGCCGTGTACTCGGTGGCCACCGTGCGGCCCACGAGGAGGGCGCGGACCTTGAAGTCGCCGCTCTTCTGGCCGGCCACGAGCGCCGGTGCGGTGGCCTTGCCCGATGCGTCGGTGATGACGGTCGCCACGGTCTCGCCGCCCGTGAAGGTGGCGTCCGTACCGGCCTCGATGGTGAACCGCACACGGACCTTCGGCACCGCCTTGCCCGCCTTGGTCACGGCCGTCAGCGCGATCTTCCGGTCGAACGTGTCGCCCGTCCTGGCCGAGAGCGTGCCGGTGGCGGCGTCCGCCAAGTGGTCCACCGTGTCGCTCGCGGTGGGCGGCTTGGACGGGGGCTTGCCCGGCGTCGACGGGTCCGAGGGGGAAGTGGTCGGGCCGCCGGGCTTCTGGGGGCGGCCGGGCTTGTCCGGGCGGCCCGGCTCGTGGGTGCCGGAGTTCTCGGTGCTCCCCGGCTTCGGGTCGTGGTTCGCGCCGGAGTCGCTGCGGTGCCTGGGCACCGTGCCCGTACCGTCCGGGACCGAGTGGGTGCCCTTGAGGTAGTACTCGTACCAGGACAGAACGGTGTTCAGATAGTCCTGCGAGGCGTTGTAGCCGAGGATCGCCTCGTTCATGTCGGCCTGGACCGACAGATCACGGTCGGAACGGCACAGGTAGTGACCGGCGGCGAGGGCGGCGTCGTAGACGTTGTTGGGGTCCTTGGTCCCGTCGCCGTTGCCGTCGCGGCCCGCCCATGCCCAGGTGGACGGGATGAACTGCATGGGGCCGACGGCTCGGTCGTAGGTGACGTCACCGTCGTAGGCACCGTGGTCGGTGTCCTTGATGTTCGCGAAGCCGTTGCCGTCCAGGAGCGGGCCGAGGATCTTAGAGTGCGTCGTGCCGTTCGCGTCGACATCGCCGCCGCGGGCCTGGCCCGACTCGACCTGGCCGATGGCGGCGAGCAGCTGCCAGGGCAGATTGCAGCCCGGCTTGGACTGCCGGAGCTCCGCGGCCGCCTTCTTGTAGGCGTCCAGGACGGTGGCCGGTATTCCGGCCTCCGCCGCGCCGACGGGGCCGCCGGGGGTGGGACCGGCGGTCGGACCGGGGGACTCGGTGGGGCTGTTGAGCGGCGGGAGGTCGGTGTAGTAGCCGCTGTTGCCGGTGGCGGTGCCGTCACCGCCGTCGAGGGCGGTGCTGTCCGCGTCGGGGGTGGCCTGCGCGCCGGTGGTCTGTCTGCCCTGGTCGTCGGTGGTCACTCCCGGAGCCTGGGACGCTGCCAGAGCCGCGACCGCTGCCGCGGCCACAGCCGTGCTGGCCGCCCCCTTGCGCAGCCGCCTGCCGATATGCGCCGCCATTGAGTGAACCCCTCCTGTCGACGACCTTATGTAGTGGTCTGTCTGTTTGTGCGACCGTGTCCCCCGGCACAGTGACCAAGTGACCCTACGACAACTTCCGCCGCCCCGGCACCCGTTGGCGCCCGGTTTTCACCAGTTGGTCATGTGCCCTTGGGCTGGGACACGGGAGTCGGGCACTCACCTCACCCGTTTCTTGTGTCCCTCATACTGGACGTCTGTGATCGCCGGGTGGTTGTGCCCGGTCAATGCCTGCCGAGGGAGCCGACTTGCCGTTCACCCTCAGCCATGCCGCGGCGGTACTGCCCGCCGTACGCGGGGACGGATCCGGGCGCGGACGACTGGTGCCCTCGGTCCTCGTCGCGGGTTCGTTCGCGCCCGACATGACCTATTTCGCGGCGAGCGTGGTGTCCGGAGCGATGGACTTCGGTGCCGTCACCCACTCCATCGCCGGGGTGTTCACGGTGGACGTGCTCATCGCGTGGGCGCTGATGGGGGCATGGCTGGTGCTGCGGGAGCCGGTGGTGGCGCTGCTGCCGGCGGCGGCACAGGGGCGGGTCGCCGCCCTGCTGCGCTGTGGCACACCGCGCCGCACGGTCTCGTTCGCGCTGCTCGTCCAGTGGTACGTGTCCGCGGCGCTGGGCGCGCTGACCCATGTCGTCTGGGACGCGTTCACGCATCTCGACCGGTGGGGGACCCGGTTGTTCCCGGTACTGCTGAGGCCGGTCGGGGAAACGCCGCTGTACACGTATGTGCAGTACGGCAGCTCCGTGGTGGCGGCGGTGGTGATCGCGGTGTTCGTGACGGTGCTGCTCCGGCGGATGCCGGCCGTCCCGGCCGCGGCGTCGGGAGTGCCGGTGCTGTCCTGGGCCGACCGGTGGCTGGCGGGTGCGGTGATCGGCGGCTGCGCGACGGTGGGGGCGGTGCAGCGGGCGTCCCGGTGGTGGGCCTACTGGGGGGCGACCGCGAAGCCGTGGGACATGATCCCCCCGGTGTGCTTCGGGGCGGGCGCCGGGCTCGCCGTCGGGCTCGCGGTGTATGTGGCGGGGGTCAGGGCGTTGCGCCCGGCCCCCGCCGGCCCATCGGCCCCCCGGCCGGAACGAAGCCGGCCCACCGCCCCCTGATCCCGGCCACCGGCCCCGACCGCCGACGCGGAACGGGGCCACGGCTGCCGGGCACGGGGGTGGGGGTGGGCGGCACGGGTGTCCGGCGATCAATACACCTAGTGCGCCGCCGACTCCCAGTCCGCTCCGTCACCCACCGACACATCCAGCGGCGCCCTCAGCTGAACCGCGCCCGCCATCTCGCGGCGGACCAGTTCCTCCGCCTTCCGGCGCTCGCCGGGCGCGATCTCCAGCACGATCTCGTCGTGCACCTGGAGGAGCATGCGGGAGGCGAGGCCCGCCTCATGCAGGGCACGGTCCACGTTCAGCATGGCGATCTTGACGATGTCCGCCGCCGTGCCCTGGATCGGGGCGTTCAACGCCATGCGTTCGGCCATCTCCCGGCGCTGACGGTTGTCGCTGTTCAGGTCCGGGAGATAGCGACGGCGGCCGAAGAGCGTCTCGGTGTAGCCGGTGGCCCGGGCCTCGTCCACGACCCGGCGCAGATAGTCCCGCACTCCGCCGAAGCGCTCGAAGTACGTGTCCATCAGGGCCCGGGCCTCCGCCGCCTCGATGTTCAGCTGCTGGGACAGACCGAAGGCCGACAGACCGTAGGCCAGACCGTACGACATGGCCTTGATCTTGCGCCGCATCTCCGCGTCGACCGCGTCCCGGGCCACCCCGAACACCTGGGAGGCGACCGTGGTGTGCAGATCCTCACCGGAGGTGAAGGCCTGGATCAGACCCTCGTCCTCCGACAGATGCGCCATCACCCGCAGCTCGATCTGGCTGTAGTCCGCCGTCATCAGGGACTCGAACCCCTTGCCCACCACGAAGCCGCGGCGGATCGCCCTGCCCTCGTCCGTGCGCACGGGGATGTTCTGCAGGTTCGGCTCCGTCGACGACAGCCGGCCGGTCGCCGCGACCGTCTGGTTGAACGTCGTGTGGATCCGGCCGTCCGCCGCGATCGTCTTGATGAGACCCTCGACGGTCACCCGCAGCTTCGCCTGCTCGCGGTGCCGCAGCATGATCACCGGCAGCTCGTTGTCGGTCTGGGTGGCGAGCCACGCGAGGGCGTCCGCGTCCGTCGTGTAGCCCGTCTTCGTCTTCTTGGTCCTGGGCAGACCCAGCTCGCCGAACAGGACCTCCTGAAGCTGCTTGGGCGAGCCCAGGTTGAACTCGTGTCCCGCCGCCGCGTGCGCCTCCTTCACGGCCTGCTGGGCAGCGGCCGCGAACAGTTGCTCCATGGCCTCCAGATGTGTGCGGTCCGCCGCGATGCCGTGCCGCTCCATACGGGCGAGCAGCGCGGAGACGGGCAGTTCCATGTCGCCCAGCAGGTCCGCCGCGCCGACCTCGCCGAGCTTCTCCTCGAACGCCTGGCCGAGGTCGAGGATCGCGCGGGCCTGGATCATCAGCGCGTCGGCCTCGGCACCCTCGTCGGCACCGAACGCGAGCTGGCCGTCCGCCGTGGCCGCGGGCGCCAGCTCCCGGCCGAGGTACTCCAACGACAGCGCGTCCAGCGCGAACGAACGGCGGCCCGGCTTCACCAGGTACGCGGCGAGCGCCGTGTCCATGGCCACGCCCGCCAGGGACCAGCCGTGCTCGGGGAAGACCCGCATCGCCCCCTTGGCGTTGTGCAGCACCTTGGGCCGGGCCGGGTCGGCGAGCCACTGTGCGAACGCCTTCTCGTCCGCCTCGTCCAGCTCCGTCGGGTCGAACCAGGCCGCCGTCCCGTCGGCCGCGGCGAGCGCGATCTCCGCCACGGAGCCCGCGCCCAGTCCCCACGAGTCGACCGTCGCCAGGCCGAGGAGCTGGTCACCGTGCGCGGCGAGCCACGGCTTCAGCTCGCCCGCGCCCAGCACCGCGCCGTCCAGCTCCACACCGGCCGCCGCGACCGGCGTCGTCTCGGCCTCCTCGGCCCCGGGGTCGACGGCGAAGAGCCGCTCGCGCAGCGAGGGGTTCCTGATCTCCAGGGTGTCCAGGACCATCGTGACGGTCTTGCGGTCGTACGCGGCCCGCTCCAGGTCGAGGACCGCCTTCGGCAGCTCCACCTGCCGCTCCAGCTCCGTGAGCCGGCGGTTCAGCTTCACCGACTCCAGGTGGTCGCGCAGGTTCTGCCCGGCCTTGCCCTTGACCTCGTCGACGCGCGCCACCAGCTCCGCGAACGAGCCGAACTGGTTGATCCACTTCGCGGCCGTCTTCTCGCCGACGCCCGGGATGCCCGGCAGGTTGTCCGACGGGTCGCCGCGCAGCGCCGCGAAGTCCGGGTACTGCGCCGGCGTCAGCCCGTACTTCTCGAAGACCTTCTCCGGGGTGAACCGGGTCAGCTCCGAGACACCCTTGGTCGGATACAGCACCGTCGTGTTCTCGGTGACCAGCTGGAAGGAGTCGCGGTCGCCGGTGACGATCAGCACCTCGAAGCCCTCGGCCTCGGCCTGGGTGGCGAGCGTGGCGATCACGTCGTCCGCCTCGAACCCCTCGATCGCGAAACGGGGGGCCCGCATCGCGTCCAGCAGCTCGCCGATCAGCTCGACCTGGCCCTTGAACTCGTCCGGGGTCTTCGACCGGTTCGCCTTGTACTCCGTGAACTCCTCGGAGCGCCAGGTCTTGCGGGAGACGTCGAACGCCACGGCGAAGTGCGTGGGCGCCTCGTCGCGCAGCGTGTTCGCCAGCATCGACGCGAAGCCGTAGATCGCGTTCGTCGGCTGGCCCGTCGCGGTCGTGAAGTTCTCCGCGGGCAGCGCGAAGAACGCGCGGTAGGCCAGCGAGTGCCCGTCCATGAGCATCAGCCGGGGACGGCCGCCGCCGGAGGTCTTCTCGGTCTTCTTCGATGCTGTTTCTGCCACGTCCCCGATCCTGCCACGCTCCACCGACACTCGGGCCCGCCCCGGCCCGCCGCCCTCCGCGCCTCGGGGCCACCGACCCCTCCACGCCGCGGGGCCGCCGCCCTACTCCACGACCGGGCGCAGTCCTTGTCGGCGGCGCGTGCGAGGATCGGAGACGTACTTCACAGGTGGACGCGAAGGGGAGGACCGCGATGGCCAGCAAGCCGCCCACAAGTGACCCGGTTCAGGACGCACCGCAGGTCGCCGAGCCGAAGCACGCGGCGGCGGGACTGCCCGCCATCGGACACACCCTGCGCATCGCCCAGCAGCAGATGGGAGTGCGCCGCACCGCGCTCACTCTGCTCCGTGTCAACCAGAAGAACGGCTTCGACTGCCCGGGCTGCGCCTGGCCGGAGCCCGACCACCGGCACACCGCGGAGTTCTGTGAGAACGGCGCGAAGGCGGTCGCGGAGGAGGCCACCCTGCGCCGGGTCACCCCGGAGTTCTTCGCCGCGCACCCCATGGCCGACCTCGCCACCCGCAGCGGCTACTGGCTGGGACAGCAGGGGCGCCTCACGCACCCCATGTACCTCCCCGAGGGCGCGGACCACTACGAGCCGGTCACCTGGGAGCGCGCCTTCGACATCGTCGCCGAGGAGATCGCCGCGCTGGGCTCCCCCGACGAGGCCGTCTTCTACACCTCGGGCCGCACCAGCAACGAGGCCGCGTTCCTCTACCAGCTCTTCGCCCGCGAGCTGGGCACCAACAACCTTCCCGACTGCTCCAACATGTGCCACGAGTCGTCCGGTTCCGCGCTCTCCGAGACGATCGGCATCGGCAAGGGCAGCGTCCTGCTGGAGGACCTCTACCGGGCGGACCTGATCATCGTCGCCGGGCAGAACCCCGGCACCAACCACCCGCGCATGCTGTCGGCCCTGGAGAAGGCCAAGGCCAACGGGGCGAAGATCATCAGTGTCAACCCGCTGCCCGAGGCGGGCCTGGAGCGCTTCAAGAACCCGCAGACCCCCCAGGGCATGCTCAGGGGCGCCGCCCTGACCGACCTGTTCCTGCAGATCCGCATCGGCGGTGACCAGGCCCTCTTCCGCCTCCTCAACAAACTGATCCTCCAAACCGAGGGCGCGGTCGACGAGGAGTTCGTCCGCGAGCACACCCACGGCTTCGAGGAGTTCGCCGAGGCCGCGCGCGCCGCCGACTGGGACGAGACGCTCACCGCGACCGGGCTCACCCGCGCCGAGATCGAGCAGGCCCTGCGGATGGTCCTCGCCTCGCAGCGCACCATCGTCTGCTGGGCCATGGGCCTCACCCAGCACAAGCACTCCGTGCCCACCATCCGCGAGGTCGTCAACTTCCTGCTGCTGCGCGGCAACATCGGCCGCCCGGGCGCGGGCGTGTGCCCGGTGCGCGGCCACTCGAACGTGCAGGGCGACCGCACGATGGGCATCTTCGAGCGTCCCGCGCCCGCCTTCCTGGCCGCCCTGGAGAAGGAGTTCGGGTTCACCCCGCCGCACGAGCACGGCTACGACGTCGTGCGGGCCATCCACGCGCTGCGTGACGGCGAGGCGAAGGTCTTCTTCGCGATGGGCGGCAACTTCGTGTCCGCGTCCCCCGACACCGAGGTGACCGAGGCGGCCATGCGCCGGGCCCGGCTCACCGTGCATGTGTCGACCAAGCTGAACCGCTCGCACGCGGTCACCGGCGCGCGTGCCCTGATCCTGCCCACCCTGGGCCGCACCGAGCGTGATCTCCAGGACAGCGGCGAGCAGTTCGTGACCGTCGAGGACTCCATGGGCATGGTGCACGCCTCCCGGGGCCGGCTGGACCCCGCGAGCCCGCACCTGCTGTCGGAGCCGGCCATCGTGTGCCGCCTGGCGCGCCGCGTGCTCGGCGACGGCAGCGTGGTGCCGTGGGAGGAGTTCGAGAAGGACTACGCGACCGTCCGTGACCGCATCGCCCGCGTGATCCCCGGGTTCGAGGACTTCAACGCGCGCGTGGCCCGCCCCGGCGGCTTCGCGCTCCCCCACGCGCCGCGCGACGAGCGCCGCTTCCCCACCGCCACCGGCAAGGCCAACTTCACGGCGGCCGCCGTGGAGTACCCGAGCCTGCCCGAGGGCCGGCTGCTGCTGCAGACCCTGCGCTCGCACGACCAGTACAACACCACGATCTACGGCCTCGACGACCGCTACCGGGGCATCACGGGCGGTCGCCGGGTGGTGCTGGTGAACCCGGAGGACGCCCGCGCCCTGGGTGCGGCCGACGGGGCGTACGTCGACCTGGTGAGCGAGTGGAAGGACGGCGTCGAGCGGCGCGCCCCCGGCTTCCGCGTCGTCCACTACCCGACGGCCCGCGGCTGCGCGGCCGCCTACTACCCGGAGACGAACGTCCTGGTTCCGCTGGACGCCACCGCCGACACCAGCAACACCCCCGCGAGCAAGTCCGTCGTGGTGCGCCTGGAACAATCGGCGGCCGACTGAGCGTTTGCTCAGCCGGAGGCGAGTGACCGACCCCGACGAACGGAGCCATGTCCCATGGGCGAGCAGCACACAGTGAAGTTCCCGCAAGAGATCGTCGACGAGTACGCCGCGCTCGGCGTCGACCTGCCCGCCCTCTTCTCCGCCGGACACCTCGGCACCCGTATGGGCGTCCAGATCACCGAGGCCTCACCGGAGCGGGTCGTCGGCACGATGCCCGTGGAGGGCAACACCCAGCCGTACGGACTGCTCCACGGGGGCGCCTCCGCCGTGCTCGCCGAGACCCTCGGCTCGGTCGGCTCCATGCTCCACGGCGGCAGCTCCAAGATCGCCGTCGGCGTCGACCTGAACTGCACCCACCATCGGGGGGTGCGCTCCGGTCTGGTCACCGGCGTCGCCACCCCCGTCCACCGGGGCCGCTCGACGGCGACGTACGAGATCGTGATCAGCGACGAGGACGGCAAGCGGGTGTGCACGGCCCGGCTGACCTGTCTGCTGCGCGATGTGCGGCCGGACGACGGGGACAACATCCCGCACGCGGGCTGAACCGGCGTCCGCAGCGCCGTTGATCCCGGGGCACCGGCGCCTTAGCTTCATGGCATGGCGACGGGCAGAGCCTCCAGGCCGGGGCTGACGGTGCGTGGACTGCGTCTCGTACCGGCCCTGTTGACGGGTGCGACGACGACCGCCCGCGCCCGCACGGGCTCCGCCGGCCCGACCGGCGCCGAGGCGGCCGTCGCCGCCTCGGCGTCCCCCGGGCCCACGCCTCCCGGGGAGCCGGGTGCGCGGCGCGGCGCGGGCGGGGACCTGAGAGGACGTCAGGGTGGCTTCTCTGCCGATCGGTTGACGGACCGTCGGGTGGGCGAGTGCAGTGCCGACCGGAGTCGTACCGGCGGCCCGAGCAAGGGCCCGTGGCAGTGAGCGGGGTCGGTCCCGTCGAGCCCGGCGAGGGCACGCGCGCGGGTGACGACGACCCGGATCCGGGCCCGGCGCGCCCCCGCGGACGCCTCGCCCGGCTGTACGGCCGGCACCGCCGGACGCTTCTCACGGCGACGACGGTGGTCGCTCTGCTCACCGGCGGCGGCTACCTCTACGTCACCCGCCCGCAGAGCCCGCCGCCGCCCCCGCCCTCTCCCCCGCCGTACCCCTCCCAAGTCGTCGACGTCAGCTACCTGGACGCGGAGCCCGCGCTCCGGAGCGCACCGCCTCGAAGCTTCCGCCTGTCGGTGGTGCTGAGCGTGCGGTCGGGCCCACCCGTCACCGTGACCGGGATAGCCCAGCCCTATGCGGGCCTTTCCGTGATCTCGTCCCCGCGGCCCCCTTTCCGCACAAAGGCGGGCTCTGCCCGCAAGATCGACATCACCATGCATGTGACCGAATGCGGAAAAGTACCCGAGAACGCCGGACTGCCTTTCCTGGACGTAACTCTGCGTAATACGCGGGCAATAGAGGTCCACAGTTACATCCTCGGTTCACGCTATGCGCACGACCTCTCGGCGGCCCTGCACGTCGCCTGCGGCAACCGTTCCCGGTAATCACCAAAACGGCCGACACACCTGAACGCACCACCGCGCGTCCTGCGGATTCTCAGCATGCGGACCGGGCGAATCGGCCGGAATTCCGCTGTTCCACCCGTGCAGTACCGCTCTGCATTACCTCGTGTCATAACAAGAGCGTCACAGCCTCGGTCAGACCCTCCTCCATGTTCCCCACGCACGCTTAGAGTCACGGCCAGTCACCGCGCGGTCTGAATGTCACTTCGGCCCAGCGCTCGACTCGGCCCCTTCCAGGTGGGGAGGGACCGTGCCAGGGAAAGGACTGATCGTGCGTCAACGTTCGCTCATCGCCATCACCGCCGCGCTGGCGGCGGGTGCACTGACCCTCACCGCCTGTGGCTCGCGCGACAACGGCAAGAGCTCGGATTCCAGCAAGGGTGGCGGCACCACCGTCACCATCGGAGTCGACGCCCCGCTGACCGGCGACCTGTCCGCCATGGGTCTCGGCATCAAGAACTCGGCCGACCTCGCCGCCAAGAACGCCAACAAGCAGAACTACGTCAAGGGCGTCACCTTCAAGATCGAGCCCCTCGACGACCAGAAGCAGCCGTCCCAGGGCCAGCAGAACGCCTCCAAGCTCGTCGCCGACAGCAACGTCCTCGGCGTCGTCGGCCCGCTGAACTCCTCCGTCGCCGAGTCCATGCAGAAGGTCTTCGACGACGCCAAGCTCGTCGAGATCTCGCCGGCCAACACCGGCCCCGCCCTCACCCAGGGCGCCGACTGGCAGACCAAGAAGGTCCGTCCCTACAAGTCCTACTTCCGCACGGCCACCACGGACGCCATCCAGGGCCCGTTCGCCGCCCAGTACGTGTACAACGACGCCAAGAAGAAGAAGGTCTTCGTCATCGACGACAAGAAGACCTACGGGGCGGGCCTCGCCGCCACCTTCACCGACGAGTTCAAGAAGCTCGGCGGCAAGGTCGTCGGCACCGAGCACATCAACCCCGACACCACGGACTTCTCCGCGGTCGTCACCAAGGTGAAGAACTCCGGCGCCGACGTCGTCTACTACGGCGGCGAGTACCCGCAGGCAGGCCCGCTCAGCAAGCAGATCAAGGCCGCCGGTGCCAAGATCCCGCTCGTCGGCGGCGACGGCATCAACGACGCCACCTACGGCAAGCTGGCCGGCCCCGAGAGCACCGGCGACCTCGCCACCTCGGTCGGCGCCCCCGTCGAGTCCCTTCCCTCCGCCAAGCAGTTCGTCTCCGACTACAAGGCCGCCGGCTACAAGGACGAGTACTCCGCCTACGGCGGCTACTCCTACGACTCCGCCTGGGCGATCATCGAAGCGGTGAAGAAGGTCGTCGAGGACAACGGCGGCAAGCTGCCCTCCGACGCCCGCGCCAAGGTCACGGCCGCTACGCAGAACGTCTCCTTCGACGGTGTGACCGGCAAGGTCTCCTTCGACGAATTCGGTGACGCCACCAACAAGCAGCTCACCGTCTACGCCATCAAGAACGGTGTCTTCACGCCCGTCAAGTCCGGCACCTTCACCGGCTGACCAGGCCCGCACCATCCCACGAGCCGCGCGGGGCGCTGTTCCACTGGCGCCCCGCGCGGTCTCGCATCCGGCCACATCCGTCGAACGTCCGAAAGTCTCGGAGGACATGCGGTGAACGAACTGCCGCAGCAGCTGGTCAACGGCCTGCTACTAGGATCCATGTACGGGCTGGTCGCCATCGGCTACACAATGGTCTACGGCATCGTCCAGCTCATCAACTTCGCCCACGGCGAGATCTTCATGACCGGGGCCTTCGGCGCCCTCACGGTCTACGCGTACATCCTGCCCGACGGCACCTCCATGTGGGTCGCCCTGCCACTGATGCTCATCGGCGCCGTCCTGGTCGCCGTCATCGTGGCCGTGGGAGCAGAGCGGTTCGCCTACCGGCCCCTGCGCAGCGCTCCCCGCCTGGCCCCGCTCATCACGGCGATCGGTCTCTCCCTCGCCCTCCAGCAGGCGGTCTGGGCCTGGTACCCCGACGCCAAGTCCGCCCGCACCTTCCCGCAGATCCACGGCGGCCCCTTCCACATCGGCAACGTCACCATCCAGACCGGTGACATCTTCCTGCTGATCGCGGCCCCCATCAGCATGGCCGTCCTCGCCTACTTCGTCATGAAGACCCGCACCGGACGCGGCATGCAGGCGACCGCCCAGGACCCCGACACCGCCAAGCTCATGGGCATCAACACCGACCGCATCATCGTGGTCGCCTTCGCCCTCGGCGCCGCCTTCGCCGCCATCGGCGGTGTCGCCTACGGCCTGAAGTACGGTCAGATCGACTTCCGCATGGGCTTCATCCTCGGCCTCAAGGCCTTCACCGCAGCCGTCCTCGGTGGCATCGGCAACATCTACGGAGCCATGATCGGCGGCATCGTCCTCGGCGTCGCCGAGACCCTGGCCACCGCCTACATCGCCGACCTCCCCGGCATGGAGAAGTTCGGCAGCCAGTCCTGGGCAGACGTCTGGGCGTTCGTACTCCTCATCCTCGTGCTGCTGTTCAGGCCCCAGGGCCTGCTCGGCGAGCGCGTCGCGGACAGGGCGTGACACCGATGACCACACAGACCACCGCACCCGACACCCCGAGCACCCCTGCCACAGGCGCCCCGTCCGGTCTCATCGGCATCCCGCCGCACATCGGCCGCGCCCTCGCCACCGCCGGCGGCGTCCTCACCATCATCTCCACCTTCCTCTCCTGGACCTGGACCGCCGACTTCCCCGGCGACCTCACCGTCTACGGCTACCCGGGCGGCCTGCAGGTCCTCGTCCTCATCGGCGGCGTCCTCACCACCCTGTTCGCCCTCGCCTCCTACGGCGTCAAGGGACTTGGCTGGCTCGTCCCCGCCGGCGCCGACGGGGCCCTCAAGTTCGCCGCCCTCACCACCTTCACCACCGCCTGGTACACGGTCCTCGCGATCAGCGTCGAACTCGGCGGAATCGTCAACCTCGAACCCGGCGGCTACCTCGTGGCCGTCACCAGCCTCGCCGCCCTGATCGGCGCCCTGGCCCTGCCCTTCCAGCGGCCCGTGCCCGAGCCCGCCGACCCCGACGAGACGTCCGGGGAACGCTTCCGCCGCAAGGCCGCCCACCAGTGGGAGACGGTCAAGGCCTCCTTCGCCTCGGGCACCCCGCGTCCCCTCGGCAAGCTGCCCGCGTACGCCGAGATCCTGATCATCGTCGGGGTCCTGGCCCTGGGACTGATCGTCTTCACCTACGGCATCGGCACCGAGTACGACGAGCTCTTCATCGGCTTCCTGCTCACCGCCGGCTTCGGCTTCGCCGCCCTGAACAAGGCCGGCCTGATCAGCCAGGCCTCCCAGCTCACCGCCCGCCACCAGAGCATCACCATCTGCGGGGCGTTCGTCGCGGCGGCGCTGTTCCCCTTCACCCAGACCGACGACCAGTACGCGACCATCGGCGTCTACATCCTCATCTTCGCCACCGTCGCCCTCGGCCTGAACATCGTCGTCGGCCTCGCCGGCCTCCTCGACCTCGGTTACGTCGCCTTCCTCGGTGTCGGCGCCTACGCCGCCGCCCTGGTCTCCGGCTCCCCCAACTCGCCCTTCCACGTCCACTTCCCGTTCTGGGCCGCCGTCCTCATCGGCGCCGCCGCCTCCCTGGTGTTCGGCGTCCTCATCGGCGCCCCCACGCTGCGCCTGCGCGGCGACTACCTCGCCATCGTCACCCTCGGCTTCGGTGAGATCTTCCGGATCACGGCGAACAACCTGGACGGCACCTCCGGTCCGGACGTCACCAACGGCTCCAACGGCATCGCGTCGATCCCGAACCTCGACATCCTCGGCTTCGACTTCGGCGCCCAGCACGACGTCGCCGGGTTCACCATCGGCCGCTTCGCCAACTACTTCTTCCTGATGCTGATCATCACCGCCGTCGTCGTGCTCGTCTTCCGGCGCAGCGGCAACTCCCGCATCGGCCGGGCCTGGGTCGCCATCCGCGAGGACGAGACCGCCGCCCTCGCCATGGGCATCAACGGCTTCCGGGTCAAGCTGATCGCCTTCGCCGTCGGCGCCTCCCTCGCCGGTCTCGCCGGCACCGTGCAGGCGCACGTCACCTACACGGTCACCCCCGAGCAGTACCTCTTCGCCGGCCCCATCCCGCCCAACTCGGCCTTCCTGCTCGCCGCGGTCGTCCTCGGCGGCATGGGCACCATCAGCGGTCCCCTCATCGGCGCCGCACTGCTCTTCCTCATCCCCAACAAGCTCCAGTTCCTCGGCGACTACCAGCTCTTCGCCTTCGGTGTCGCGCTCATCCTGCTGATGCGCTTCCGTCCGGAGGGCCTCATCCCCAACCGGCGCCGTCAGCTGGAATTCCACGAAGAGGCGGAAGCGCCCACAGTCCTCAGCACGACAGGGGCCTGACCACCATGACCACCGACACCACCACCCAGGACGCCACCCCGGGCGCCACCGCCCCCGGCGAGGTCGTGCTCGACGCACGCGGCGTCACCATGCGCTTCGGCGGCCTCACCGCCGTGCGCGGCGTCGACCTCACCGTCAACAGCGGCGAGATCGTCGGCCTCATCGGCCCCAACGGCGCCGGCAAGACCACCTTCTTCAACTGCCTGACGGGCCTGTACGTCCCCACCGAGGGCGAGGTCCGCTACAAGGGCAACGTCCTGCCGCCCAAGTCCTTCAAGGTCACCGCCGCCGGCATCGCCCGCACCTTCCAGAACATCCGTCTCTTCTCCAACATGACGGTCCTGGAGAACGTGCTGGTCGGCCGGCACACCCGCACCAAAGAGGGCTTCTGGTCCGCCGTGCTGCGCGGCCCCGGCTTCCACCGGGCGGAGGCCGCCTCCCGCGAACGCGCCATGGAACTCCTGGAGTTCGTCGGCCTCGCCGGCAAGGCCGAACACCTCGCCCGCAACCTCCCCTACGGCGAACAGCGCAAGCTCGAGATCGCCCGCGCCCTCGCCAGCGAACCGGGCCTGCTGCTCCTGGACGAGCCCACCGCCGGCATGAACCCGCAGGAGACCCGGGCCACCGAGGAACTCGTCTTCGCGATCCGCGAGAAGGGCATCGCCGTCCTCGTCATCGAGCACGACATGCGCTTCATCTTCAACCTCTGCGACCGCGTCGCCGTCCTCGTCCAGGGCGAGAAGCTCGTCGAGGGCGACAGCGCGACCGTCCAGGGCGACGAGCGCGTCATCGCCGCCTACCTCGGCGAGCCCTTCGAGGACGCCCCCGGCGACGAGGAGATCGCCGAGGTGGAGGCCGCCGAGGCGCAGGCCGAGGCCCAGACGGACGCCGCGCCCGGCAAGGAGAACGACCGATGACCGCACTGCTCGAAGTCGAGGACCTCCGGGTCGCCTACGGCAAGATCGAAGCCGTCAAGGGCATCTCCTTCAAGGTCGACGCCGGCGAGGTCGTCACCCTCATCGGCACCAACGGCGCCGGCAAGACCACCACCCTGCGCACGCTCTCCGGGCTCCTCAAGCCGGTCGGCGGCCGGATCAGGTTCAACGGCAGATCGCTCAAGAAGGTCCCCGCCCACCAGGTGGTCTCCCTGGGGCTCGCCCACTCCCCCGAGGGGCGGCACATCTTCCCCCGGATGACCATCGAGGACAATCTGCGGCTCGGGGCGTTCCTGCGCAGCGACAGGCCGGGCATCGAGAAGGACATCCAGCGGGCCTACGACCTCTTCCCCATCCTCGGGGAACGCAGGAAGCAGGCCGCGGGCACCCTCTCCGGCGGCGAGCAGCAGATGCTGGCGATGGGCCGGGCCCTGATGTCCCAGCCGAAGCTGCTCATGCTCGACGAACCGTCGATGGGTCTCTCCCCCATCATGATGCAGAAGATCATGGCGACCATCGCCGAGCTGAAGTCCCAGGGCACGACGATCCTCCTGGTCGAGCAGAACGCCCAGGCGGCACTGTCGCTCGCCGACCACGGTCATGTCATGGAGGTCGGGAACATCGTGCTCTCCGGCACCGGGCAGGACCTGCTGCACGACGAGTCGGTGCGCAAGGCGTACCTCGGCGAGGACTGACCGCAGGCCCGGACCGACACGGCGAGGCCCGCACTCCCTGAGCAGGGGTGCGGGCCTCGCCGTATGCCGTACGCGCTGTTCAGCCCTTGGAGGACTTCTTCTCCTCGGCGTCCTGGATGACGGCCTCGGCGACCTGCTGCATCGACATCCGGCGGTCCATGGAGGTCTTCTGGATCCAGCGGAAGGCGGCGGGCTCGGTCAGCCCGTACTCCGTCTGGAGGATCGACTTCGCGCGGTCCACCAGCTTGCGGGTCTCCAGCCGCTGCGTGAGGTCCGCGACCTCCTTCTCCAGCGTCTTCAGCTCGTTGAACCGCGAGACGGCCATCTCGATCGCCGGCACGACGTCGCTCTTGCTGAACGGCTTCACCAGGTACGCCATGGCACCGGCGTCGCGCGCACGCTCGACGAGGTCGCGCTGCGAGAAGGCGGTCAGCATCAGCACCGGGGCGATGCGCTCCTCGGCGATCTTCTCGGCCGCCGAGATGCCGTCGAGCTTCGGCATCTTCACGTCGAGGATCACCAGGTCGGGCCGGTGCTCACGGGCCAGCTCCACGGCCTGCTCACCGTCACCGGCCTCCCCGACGACGTTGTAGCCCTCTTCCTCGAGCATCTCTTTGAGGTCGAGCCGGATGAGCGCCTCGTCCTCCGCGATGACGACACGGGTCGTCAGCGGGGGCACGTGCGACTTGTCGTCGTCGGCAACGGGCTGGGGCGACTCGGGGGCGGTCACTCGGGCTCCTCGTACGGGCTGGGCAGGTGGTGCTGCTAATGCAGCCTACCTAGAGGCGCCGGACGATGATGACCCGGTACACTCTCCGAGGTGCCCGGCCGGGTTGGTGGAACGGCATACACGGAGGTCTCAAACACCTCTGCCCGTGAGGGCTTGCGGGTTCGAATCCCGCACCCGGCACAGCCATCGAAGCGGAGGCTCACGATCTCGTGAACCTCCGCTTTTTTCTGCCCATGGTCACGAATGGTGACGCAGAGTGGCCGCATGGAGCACAGTTCTTCGATCCGCGCACAGGCAGTCGCACTCATGCGCCAGGGAGTCCCGAACCGCTTGGTCGCGGAGCAGCTGAATCTCCCGCGCGGGACCGTCGGCTGGTGGCGCAGCGAAGACCGCAGAACACGCGGTGAGACCTACGAACGGCCCATGGACTGCCCCCGCTGCACGGGCCGGGACGTCGACCGCCCGGCCTACGCCTATCTGCTCGGCCTCTACCTCGGTGACGGCCACATCATCGCGAAGCCCAGGCAGCACCATCTGTCCGTCTTCTGCAACGCGGCCCAGACAGGTCTGATCGCGGCGGCCGAGGAGGCGATGTGCCGGGTGATGCCCCTGTCGAGGACCACCCGGCACCGCAAGCCGGGCTGTGTCGAGGTCAAGTCGTACGCCCAGCACTGGACTTGCCTGTTTCCCCAGCACGGCCCCGGCAAGAAGCACGAGCGCCGGATCGCCCTCGAACGCTGGCAGCAGGACATCGTCGATGCCCACCCGTGGGAGTTCCTCCGCGGCCTGATCCACTCCGACGGCTGCCGCACCACCAACCGGACCACTCGCCTCGTCGGCGGTGAACGCAGGCACTACGAGTATCCGCGGTACTTCTTCACCAACGTCTCCGACGACATCCGCCGGCTCTGCACGGACACCCTCGACCGGCTCGGTGTCGAGTGGACGCACTGCACCCGCAACGGAAACCCGTACAACATCTCCGTCGCCCGCAAGGCCTCCGTCGCCCTCCTGGACGCCCACGTCGGTCCCAAGTACTGACGACATGCGAAAAGGGCCCCTCCATAAAGAGGGGCCCTTCGTGTTCGCGTTGCTCACTTCGGGCTGTCGTCCTCGCCGATGTGGTGGACCCGGACCATGTTCGTCGAGCCCGACACCCCGGGCGGGGAGCCCGCCGTGATCACCACGACGTCGCCCCGCCGGCAGCGGCCGTACTTCAGCAGCAGTTCGTCGACCTGCTCGACCATTGCGTCCGTCGAGTCGACGTGCGGTCCCAGGAAGGTCTCCACACCCCAGGTGAGGTTCAGCTGGGAGTGCGTGGCCGGCTCGGGGGTGAAGGCGAGGAGCGGGATCGGGGAGCGGTAGCGGGACAGCCGGCGGGCGGTGTCGCCCGACTGGGTGAAGGCGACCAGGAACTTCGCCCCGAGGAAGTCGCCGATCTCCGCCGCGGCGCGGGCGACGGCGCCGCCCTGGGTGCGCGGCTTGCTGTTCTCGGTCAGCGGCGGCAGGCCCTTGGCGAGGATGTCCTCCTCGGCCGCCTCGACGATGCGGGCCATCGTCCTGACCGTCTCGATGGGGTGGTTGCCGACGCTGGTCTCGCCGGAGAGCATCACCGCGTCCGTGCCGTCGATGACGGCGTTCGCGACGTCCGAGGCCTCGGCGCGCGTGGGGCGCGAGTTCTCGATCATCGAGTCGAGCATCTGGGTGGCGACGATGACGGGCTTGGCGTTGCGCTTGGCGAGCTTGATCGCACGCTTCTGGACGATGGGCACCTGTTCGAGCGGCATCTCGACGCCCAGGTCGCCGCGGGCCACCATGATGCCGTCGAACGCCGCCACGATCTCGTCGATGTTCTCGACGGCCTGCGGCTTCTCCACCTTGGCGATGACGGGGAGGCGGCGACCCTCCTCCTCCATGATGCGGTGGACGTCCTTGGCGTCCCGGCCGCTGCGGACGAAGGAGAGCGCGATGACGTCGCAGCCGGTGCGCAGGGCCCAGCGCAGGTCGTCCTCGTCCTTCTTGGAGAGCGCGGGGACGGAGACGGCGACGCCCGGCAGGTTCAGCCCCTTGTTGTCCGACACCATGCCGCCCTCGACGACGGTGGTGTGGACCCGGGGGCCGTCGACGGAGGTGACCTCCAGGCACACCTTGCCGTCGTCGACGAGGACACGTTCACCGGGAGTGACGTCGGAGGCGAGACCGGCATAGGTGGTTCCGCAGGTGTGGCGGTCTCCTTCGACGCCCTCCTCCACGGTGATGGTGAAGGTGTCCCCGCGTTCAAGGAGTACGGGCCCTTCGGCGAATCGACCGAGTCTGATCTTCGGGCCCTGAAGGTCGGCGAGGATTCCGACGCTACGGCCGGTTTCCTCGGAAGCCTTGCGTACACGCTGGTAGCGCTCCTCGTGGTCGGCGTAACTGCCGTGGCTGAGGTTGAAGCGGGCGACGTCCATTCCGGCCTCGACCAGTGCCTTGATCTGGTCGTACGAGTCGGTGGCGGGCCCCAATGTACAAACGATCTTCGCTCGGCGCATGCTTCGAGCGTATGCCTTACCGGTGGGTAGAGAATTCGTTCGGCGTGACCACTCAACAACCTTTGCGTGAAGCCTTATTGACAAGTGTTGAATTGTGCGGTGCCGCGCTCCGATGAGCATCCCGGAACGAAATAGGGATGGTTTTCCCTCGCACCTCGCATTTCACTGATCCCCGTGATGCCGGGTGGCTAGAGCCGCGGCGGCGCCATGGTGAATCGTGCGTCGATCCGGGCGTGGACATGTTGCCGCCGGGGTTCGAGGGCGAGGGCGGTGGGCCCGTCCGCGAGATCCGTGCCGTCGAGAGTCGCCCGGCGCGCGGACCGGGCCGCGAACGCGGGCCGCTCGGCGTTGTCGGCGCCGATGTCGGCGAGCTCGACGAGGGCCGTGAGGGTGGTGTCGAGGGCCTCGGCGTATTCGCGGGCGCGTCGCACCGCGTCGTGCACGGCTTGCCGGCGGGCTTCGCCGTGGGCGGGTGAGTCGGGGTCGAGATCCCACGAGGGGCCGTCCACCTGGGTGAGTTCGAGGGCGGCCAGACGGGTGGTCAGTTCGCCGAGTGCCGTGAAGTCGGTCAGCTCGGCGGTGATGTGGACGCGGCCGTGGTAAGCGTGGACGCGTTCGCCGTGGCCGCCCTCCGTCAGTTCGGGGCTGAGGGTGAAGTGCCCGGTCTCCAGCCGCCGGACGGCGTCCGCGTAGGTCCGGACGAGGTCGAGGACCGTGGCGTTGCGCCGGGTGAGGTCGTCCAGGGTGGCGTGGCGGTCGGTGCCCCGTGCGCTGACGGTGATGCCGAGGCGGGCGATGTCGGGGGCGACCTCGAGGTGGGCCTCTCCGCGGACGGCGAGGCGGGGGACGTCCGGGGTGCCGTAGGAGACGGGCGCCGACTGGGGTTTCACAGGGGTGGAGGTCATGCGCCCCACTCTGTCATCGGCGGCCTGACGTGGCGCCGTGTATCGGTCACCTGATCGAGACTTCCGGAGCCTGTTTCGGCTGGCCATGAACGGGTCAAAATCTACGCGCGTCGTTGACCAGGTGCTGAGGAGTACGAGAGATGCCGTTGAACCGCCGGAAGTTCCTGAAGAGATCCGCTGTGACCGGGGCGGGGGTGGCGCTGGCCGGCGCCGCGGCGGCTCCGGCGGCCCAGGCGTCGCCCGCGGCCTCGGTGAAGAAGGGCCCCAAGCGGTACGCCCTGACGGTGATGGGGACGACGGATCTGCACGGTCACGTCTTCAACTGGGACTACTTCAAGGACGCGGAGTACACGGACAGCGCCCGCAACGCGATGGGCCTGGCCCGGATCTCCACCCTGGTGAACCAGGTCAGGAAGGAGAAGGGCCACTGCAACACGCTGCTGCTGGACGCGGGCGACACGATCCAGGGCACTCCGCTGACGTACTACTACGCGAAGGTCGACCCGATCACGGCCAAGGGCGGCCCGGTGCACCCGATGGCGCAGGCGATGAACGCGATCGGGTACGACGCGGCGGCGCTCGGGAACCACGAGTTCAACTACGGCATCGAGACACTGCGGAAGTTCGAGTCGCAGTGTCACTTCCCGCTGCTCGGCGCGAACGCGCTGGACGCGAAGACGCAGCGCCCGGCGTTCCCGCCGTACTTCATCAAGCGGTTCAAGGTGCCGGGCGCCCCGCCGGTGAAGGTCGCCGTCCTCGGTCTGACCAACCCGGGCATCGCGATCTGGGACAAGGCGTATGTGCAGGGGAAGCTGACCTTCCCGGGGCTGGAGGAGCAGGCGGCGAAGTGGGTGCCGAAGCTCCGGTCGATGGGCGCGGACGTGGTGGTGGTGTCGGCGCACTCCGGTGCCTCCGGGACGTCGTCGTACGGTGACCAGCTGCCGTACGTCGAGAACGCGGCCGCCGATGTGGCCCGGCAGGTGCCGGGCATCGACGCGATCCTCGTGGGCCACGCGCACGTGGAGATCCCGGAGTTGAAGGTCACCAACGTGCACACGGGGAGGACGGTCGTGCTGTCCGAGCCGCTGTGCTACGGAGAGCGGCTCACCCTCTTCGACATCGAGCTGGCCTTCGAGAAGGGCAGGTGGCAGGTCGAGTCCGTCGCCGCCTCCCTGCGCAACGCGGGCACGGTCGCCGACGACCCGAAGATCGCCAGGCTGCTGTCCGACGAGCACGCGGCCGTGGTGAAGTACGTCAACCAGGTGGTCGGCCGGGCGACGGACACGCTGACGACGGTGGAGGCGCGGTACAAGGACGCCCCGATCATCGACCTGATCACCAAGGTGCAGGAGGACGTCGTCAAGGCGGCGCTGGCGGGCACGGAGTACGCGTCGCTGCCGGTGATCGCGCAGGCGTCGCCGTTCTCGCGCACCTCGGAGATCCCGGCGGGCGAGGTGACGATCCGGGATCTGTCGAGCCTGTACGTGTACGACAACACGCTGGTGGCGAAGCTGATGACGGGTGCGCAGATCCGGGCGTACCTGGAGTATTCGGCGGAGTACTTCGTGCGGACGGCCGCGGACGCGGCGGTCGACGTGGAGAAGCTGACCAACGCGAACGGCCGCCCGGACTACAACTACGACTATGTGTCGGGGCTGCGCTACGACATCGACATCGCGCAGGCGGCGGGTTCCCGTGTCAAGAACCTGACCCACGCCGGTGCCCCGCTGGACGACGCGCAGCAGTTCGTGCTCGCGGCGAACAACTACCGTGCCAACGGCGGCGGCGCCTTCCCGTATGTGGCCTCGGCGAAGGAGCTGTGGTCCGAGTCGACCGAGATCCGGACCCGGATCGCGGAGTGGGTGACCGCGAAGGGTGTGCTGGACCCGAAGGACTTCGCGTCGGCGGACTGGAAGCTCACGCGCGACGGCACGGCGGTCTTCTGAGGCTTCGGGACTGCTCGGGTTCCTGGAGGCGGGCCGGATCGGCGGCGTCGGCGCGGTGGTCGCGGCGGCGCCGCCGGCGTCAGGGGGACCGGGCTCCCTGGCTTCTCGGGCTTCCCGCCCGTCTACCGCCCTTCGGCGACCGGGGTCAGGCCCCGGGCCGCCGGGACGGACGGTCTCGGGGCGGATTGCCGGAGTCCGAAGGTGGTGAAGGCGGTGCGCCGGGGCAGCGGGTAGGGCTCCTTGCCGGTGAGGGAGTTGAGGATGGTGGCGCTGCGCCAGGCGGCGAGGCCGAGGTCCGGGGTGCCGACGCCATGGGTGTGGAGTTCGGCGTTCTGGACGTAGAGGCGGCCGGTGACCGAGGGGTCGAGGACCATGCGGAACTGGTCGTCGATATGGGGCCGTTCGCTGCTGTCGCGGCACAGGTGGGGGGCGAGTCCGGCGAGGATGCGGTCCATGGGGCGTGCGCGGTAGCCCGTGGCGAGGACGACGGCGTCGGTGGTGAGGCGGAAGCGGCCGCCCTGCTGGGGGTGTTCCAGGTGGAGTTCGATCGTGCCGGTGGGGTGGCGTTCCGCGGTGCGGACGTGGACGCCGGGGGTGAGGACGGCGTCGGGCCAGCCGCCGTGCAGGGTGCGGCGGTACAGCTCGTCGTGGATGGCGGCGCTGGTGCCGGCGTCGATGCCCTTGTGCAGCTGCCACTGGGTGGAGACGAGGTGGTCGCGCACGGGTTCGGCGAGGGCGTGGAAGTAGCGCGTGTAGTCGGGCGTGAAGTGTTCCAGGCCCAGCTTGGAGTACTCCATGGGGGCGAACGCCTCGGTGCGGGCGAGCCAGTGGATCCGCTCGCACCCGACCGGCCGGTGGCGCAGCAGGTCGAGGAAGACCTCGGCGCCCGACTGGCCCGCGCCGACGACGGTGATGTGCCCGGCGGTGAGGAACCGCTCTCGGTGGCGCAGGTAGTCGGCGGCGTGGATGACGGACACACCGGCTGCGTCGACGAGAGGGCTCAGCGGTTCGGGGACGTGCGGTTCGGTGCCGACGCCCAGGACGACGGCGCGCGCCCGGGTGCGGCCGAGGGCCTCGTCCTCGCCGTCCGGGCCGAGGCGGGTGAAGTCGATCTCGAAGAGCTCGTACTCCGGGTCCCAGCGGACGCTGTCGACGCGGTGGCCGAAGTGGAGTCCGGGGAGGTGGCCTGCGACCCAGCGGCAGTAGGCGTCGTACTCGGCACGCTGGATGTGGAAGCGCTCGGCGAAGTAGAAGGGGAAGAGGCGGTCCAGGCTCTTGAGGTAGTTGAGGAAGGACCAGGGGCTGGCGGGGTCGGCGAGGGTCACCAGGTCGGCGAGGAAGGGGACCTGGAGGGTGGCGCCGTCGATGAGGAGGCCGGGGTGCCAGTCGAAGCCGGGGCGCTGCTCGTAGAAGGCGGTGTCGAGTTCGGTGAGGGGGTGGGCGAGGGCGGCGAGGGAGAGGTTGAACGGGCCGATGCCGATGCCGACCAGGTCGCGGGGGGCCTGGGGGTCGGGGTGCGGGAGGTGGGTCATCGGGGCGTGCTTCCTTCCACCAGGTTCAGGAGCGCGGCCAGGTCGCCGGGCCGGGTGTGGGGGTTGAGGAGAGTGGCCTTGAGCCAGAGGCGGCCGTCGAGCCGGGCGCGGCCGAGGACGGCGCGGCCGTTGTGGAGGAGGGTGCGGCGGACGGCGGCGACGGTGTCGTCGGGGGCTCCGGCGGGCCGGAACAGGACGGTGCTGATGGTGGGCGGGGCGTACAGCTCGAAGGCGGGGTGTGCCGAGATGAGCTGCGCGAGGTCCTGTGCGCGGGCGCAGACGTGGTCGACGAGGGCGCCGAGTCCGCTGCGGCCGAGGGTCTTGAGGGTGACGGCGATCTTGAGGATGTCGGGGCGTCGGGTGGTGCGCAGCGAGCGTCCGAGGAGGTCGGGCAGGCCGGCCTCGGTGTCGTCGTCGGCGTTGAGGTAGTCCGCGCGGTGGCGCAGGGCCCGCAGGTCGTGCGGGTCGTGTACGGCGAGGAGGCCGGCGGCGACCGGCTGCCAGCCGAGTTTGTGCAGGTCGAGGGTGACCGTGTGGGCGCGGTCCAGGCCGGCGAGCTTCGGGCGGTGGCGGTCGCTGAAGAGGAGTCCGCCCCCGTACGCGGCGTCGATGTGGAGGCGGGCGCCGTGGGCCGCGCACACGTCGGCGAGGGCGGACAGGGGGTCGATGAGTCCGGCGTCGGTCGTGCCCGCGGTGGCGGCCACGAGGAGGGGTCCGCGCGGGTGGGGCAGGCCGGTGAGGGCCGCGGCGAGGGCGGTGGGGTCGAGGGTGCCGCGCGGGGTGGGGACGACGACGGGTTCGGGCAGGCCGAGGAGCCAGGCGGCGCGGGCCAGGGAGTGGTGGGCGGCTGATCCGCAGACGAGCCGGACCCTGCCGTGGGCTTCGCGGGCCAGGAGGAGGGCGAGTTGGTTGGACTCGGTGCCGCCGGTGGTGACGAGGGCGGTGGCCGCGCCGGCCTCCCGGGCGAGGGCCGCGGTGACCAGGGACTCCAGTTCGGATGCCGCCGGGGCCTGGTCCCAGGAGTCGAGGGAGGGGTTGAGGGCGGAGGCGGCGAGGTCGGCGGCGGTGGCGACGGCGAGGGGTGGGCAGTGCAGATGGGCGGCGCAGCGGGGGTCGGCGGGGTCTGCGGCGCCCTCGGCGAAGGTGCGTACGAGGGTGTGGACGGCGTCCGGGTCGCCCTTCTCCGGCAGTACGTCGCCGACGGCGTCGCGTACCTGCGCGGCGACGGCCGCGGGACCACCCGCGGGCAGCGGCCCGCCGCGCAGCCGTACGCCTTCGTGGAGGGCGTCGAGGACGGTGGCGAGCAACGGCCCGAGGGCGCTCGGGCCTTCGGGGCCTGAGGCGAGGGGTGGCAAGCTCATGGGACGTCCTCCGGGCATGGGGCGGGGGGATCAGGCCTGCATGCGAGGGAGTTCGCCCGCTCGCAGAGGACAACGATCCGACCGGGAGGGGGTATCGCCGTGGGCGGGAAACGTCGGGGTGAGGTGCCGCGGGGTGGTGCCGGGTGAGGCGCGAGGTGGGAGCGCTCGGGCCGGCCGGCGCCCGGTGAGGGGTGCCGGCCGGCGCGGACTATGCCTCGCGGACGCGCAACGCGCGTGCCAGGTCGTCGAGTTCGTCGATGAGCCTGCGGTGCAGTGACGGCACGAGGTCCTTCTTGCGCAGGCACTTCTCGCCTCGGCGGAGGGTGTCCGCGTCGATGGCGTAGCGGGGGAAGGCCCAGCGGCCCGCGGCGGCGGCGATCGCGGGGCCTCGGCGGGCGGCGAGGGCGGGTACGTCGGCCCAGTAGCGGTCGACGTACTCGGCGACGAGGTCGGCCTGTTCGGGCTGCCAGAAGCCCCTTGCGGTGGCCGTGAAGAGGTAGTTGGACAGATCCCTCTGCTCGTCGGTGGTGAACATCGCCTCCCAGGCGCGCCGTTTGGCCTCGGGGTCGGGCAGGGCGGCGCGGCAGTGGGCGGCGCCTTCCTGGCCGGTGGCGCTGGGGTCGCGCTCCAGTTCGCCGTCGATGGTGGCCCCGTCGACGGCGCCGAGGACGGCGAGACGGCCCAGGATGCGCCAGCGCAGCTCGGGGTCGAGTTCGGGTCCGCCGGGCACCGTGCCGTCGGCGAGCCAGGCGGCGATGGTGTCGGGGTGGGCGGCGGCGTCGATGAAGTGGCGTACGGCGATCAGCCGCAGCCCGGGGTGGGATCCGTCCTCGGTGCGGCGGATGAGGTCGCGGCACAGGCGGGCGAGGGCGGCGAGGGCGGCGGGCCGCTCCTCGGGGGGCAGGTAGCGGTCGGCGACCTGGGCGGAGGCGAAGGCGAGGACTCCTTCGGCGAGGGCCAGGTCGCTCTCCTGCGGGAGGTGGGTGCGGGCGGTCTCCAAGTAGGCGGTGGCGGGGAGGCGGCCGTCGCGTACGGCGTCGCGCAGGGCGTTCCACACGACGGCGCGGCTGAGCGGCTCGGGCAGGGCCGACAGGGCGCTCTGGACGGCCTTGAAGGAGTCGGGATCGAAGCGGACCTTGGCGTAGGTGAGGTCGCTGTCGTTGAGCAGGAGCAGGGCGGGGCGCTTGCCGAGGGGCTGCGGTGCCGTCTGCGGGATGTCCAGCTCGATGCGTTCGCGCAGGGTGAGGGCCCCGTCGTCGGCGAGGTCCTGGTCGTAGAGGCCGACGGCGATGCGGTGGGGGCGGCTGCCGTCGCGGTCGACGGTGAGGGAGCAGGTGCCGTCGTCGGCCTGGGTGAGCTGCGGGGTGAGGGTGTCGACGCCGGTGGTGCGCAGCCAGGACTCGGCCCAGGCGTGCACGTCCCGTTCGGTGGCGGCGGCCAGGGAGTCGACGAAGTCGGCGAGGGTGGCGTTGCCGAAGCGGTGGCGGGCGAAGTGGGTGTTGATGCCGGCGAGGAAGTCCTTCTCGCCGAGCCAGGCCACCAGCTGCCGCAGCGCGGAGGCGCCCTTGGCGTAGGAGATGCCGTCGAAGTTGAGGAGCGCGGAGGCGGTGTCGTCGACCGCGTCGGGGGCCACCGGGTGGGTGGAGGGGCGCTGGTCGGCCTCGTATCCCCAGGCCTTGCGGGCGACGCCGAAGTCGGTCCAGGTGTCGGTGAAGCGGGTGGCTTCGGTGAGGGTCTGGTAGCCCATGTACTCGGCGAAGGACTCGTTCAGCCAGATGTCGTCCCACCAGCGCAGGGTGACCAGGTCGCCGAACCACATGTGGGCCATCTCGTGGGCGATGACCATGGCGCGGGTCTGGCGCTGGGCGTCGGTGACGGCGGAGCGGTAGACGAACTCGTCGCGGAAGGTGACGAGGCCGGGGTTCTCCATGGCTCCGGCGTTGAACTCGGGGACGAACGCCTGGTCGTAGGAGTCGAAGGGGTAGGGCTCCTCGAACTTCTCGTGGTAGCGGTCGAAGCACTGGCGGGTTATGTCCAGGAGCTCGTCGGCGTCGGCGTCGAGGTACGGGGCGAGGGAGCGGCGGCAGTGGATGCCGAAGGGCAGTCCGCGGTGCTCGGTGCGCACGGAGTGCCAGGGGCCGGCGGCGACGGCGACGAGGTAGGTGGAGATGAGGGGGGTCTCGGCGGCGCGCCAGATGCCGTCGCCCTCGTGTGTGGTGATGCCGTTGGCCAGGACGCTCCAGCCTTCGGGGGCCTTGACGGTCAGATCGAAGACGGCCTTGAGATCGGGCTGGTCGAAGGCGGCGAAGACGCGCTGGATGTCGTCCAGGAACAGCTGGGTGTAGGTGTAGGTCTCACCGTCGGTGGGATCGGTGAAGCGGTGCATGCCCTCACCGGTGTGCGAGTAGCGCATGGCGGTGTCGATGCGCAGCTCGTGCTCGCCCGGGGTGAGACCCGTGAGCGGCAGCCGGTTCTCGACGAGGGTGTCCGGGTCGAGGGGGTGTCCGTCGAGTGTGGCGGAGCGCAGCTCGGCGGGCTTGAGCTCGACGAAGGTGTCCGTGGCCGGCCCGTCGCCGCGCACCGTGAAGCGGATGGCGGTACGGGAGTCGAAGGTCTCGTCGCCGCAGGTCAGATCGAGTTCGATCGCGTAGCGGTGGACGTCGAGGAGCCGGGCACGGGTCTGCGCTTCGTCGCGCGTCAGTACGGACATGAGGGACATGCTGCCTGATGCCGCCGACAGCGCACAGGGGCGGTCCGGTACGCGTTCTTTGTTCGCCCCCCTACGCCACCTGCTCGCGTCCCTCGTACGGCGCGCACGCCCCCTGCTCGTCGTGCCGCGCGCCTCGCGTCGCCTATGGATGCCTCTCGTGGCGGGCCGCGGTGCTCTCGGGGCACGGGTCGGCCGGGGCGTCCTCGCGCTGGCCCGGGACATGTGCGTCCGGGTGGGTAAGGGCGCGACCGGGGGGCGCGCCGGATGCCTTGAGCCGGGCGCGCAGGGCGCGCACCTCCTGTTCGAGGGCCTGGGAGCGCTGGTGGGCGTCGTAGAGGTAGCGGACCTTGGTGCGCAGGGTCCAGGGATCGACGGGTTTCAGCAGCAGGTCGGCGACGCCGAGGCCGAAGGCGGCGGAGGTGAGTGCGGCGTCGGTGCCGAAGCCGGTGAGCAGGATGACCGGAATGTGCTGGGTCTGCTCGACGCGCCGCATGTACCGCACCACGTCGAGTCCGCTCACCCTGGGCATGCGCACATCGAGGAGGAGTAGGCCCACCTGGCCGCGCAGGACCTCCTTGAGCGCATCGTCGCCGCTGGTCGCGCGGGTCAGCCGGTAGCCCAGCGGGGCCAGTGCGCTCTCCAGGGCGTAGAGCGTGCCCTCATGGTCGTCGACGATGAGAATCCTCGCATCAGACGGCATGGCCCGACGTCCCCTCGTTTGGGCGGAACCAGCTTATGCCCGAACCGTCCTACCGCGTGTTCCTTTGACCTGACAAAGTGTCACTCGGCCGAACGGGCGAGCCGTCCGCGTGGCAGGCGTCGTCGGTGCCCGGTGCTCACTTCCCCGGTGTGTCGGCGGTGGACGTGGCGTCGTCCGCGATGCGCTCGTGGTGGCGGATGACCTCCGCGATGATGAAGTTGAGCAGCTTCTCGGCGAAGGCGGGGTCGAGCTTGGCGCTCTCGGCCAGCCGACGGAGCCGGTCGATCTGGGCGGACTCGCGAGCCGGGTCGGCGGGCGGCAGGTGATGTGCGGCCTTGAGGTGGCCGACCTGCTGGGTGCACTTGAAGCGTTCGGCGAGCATATGGACGACGGCGGCGTCGATGTTGTCGATGCTGTCGCGAAGCCGGTCGAGTTCGGCACGGACGGCCGGGTCGACATCGCCGGTGGCGGTGTTGCGGGTGGTCATGGGCGTCCACCCTACGGGGCGCGCGGGCGCTGTCCCATTCCTGTCCGGACTGCGGATCGTCTCCCGGGGACAGCCGGTACGCCGCCGCCCGGGCGTGCACCGGGGTCCACGCGCGCGTGGAGGCCGTGCGGAAGACGTCCGGGAGGCCTTCACGGCCGGTCGGGCTGCGGTCCGGGGAGGGCGCCCGCGGCACGGGGCGGGCCGCGGGCGTCCTCGTCAGGGACTCTGCGGTGTCATATACCTGTCGTCCCTCAGAGGCCGGCGGCCGCCCGGGCTATGTCCGCCGCGAATGTCGAGACCTCGGTGTAGACGCCGGGGTAACCGGCCCGGGCGCAGCCCTCGCCCCAGCTGACGATGCCGACCTGGAGGTACGCGCCCGTGGCGTCCTTGCGGAACATGGGTCCGCCGGAGTCGCCCTGGCAGGTGTCGACGCCACCCTGCGGGAACCCGGCGCAGATCTCGTCGCCGGGCACCAGGTCGTTGCCGTACGCCCGCTGACAGGTGGCGTCGTCGACGAACGGGACCTGCGCCTTGAGCAGATAACGCTGCTGGCCGCCGCCCTCGCGCGCCGCGCCCCAGCCGGCGACGGTGAAGTCGCCGTTGTTGTAAGCGGTGCCGGTGGCGACCGGCAGCGTGGGCAGGTCGACGGCCCGGGCGAGCTTGATCAGCGCCCAGTCCTTGCCCTTGCCGTTGTAGCCCGGCGCCTGGAGCACCTTGGCCGACTTCACCTTGATCGCGCTGCTGCTCTGGAGGTCCACGACCCCGGCGGTCGCGGTGATGGAGGTGTTGGTGCCGGATCCGTTCACGCAGTGCGCGGCGGTCAGGACGATGTTCTTGGCGTAGAGGGCCCCGCCGCAGCCCATGGAGAGCCGCACCATGAACGGGAACTCCCCCTGGGCGGCACGCGTCCCGCCGACGACGGGCCGGGGAGCCGCCTGCGCCGACAGGGGCTGGAGCGAGAGGGCGGCGAGCGCGACCGCGACGGCCGCGAGGGCTCTCTTGAGGACGCCGGTCTTCTTCAGAGGCTTCACCGTGCTTCCTTTCGTGGGGGGTTGATCGCCCGGCGGCAGCCCGCGAGTAGCACGGATGACATGCTCCCGCCAAGTCTTTACGGATTATTGAGAGAACCGGGCGGGGCGACAAGGACCGCTTCCGGCCAGCCCGCGCACGCCGCGACGGCCGTCCGCGCGCACACGCTCCGCCGCCGACGGGAAGCGCGCATACAGTGGAGGCAGGGCCGGCGTCTTCAGGGGGTGCGGAGGTGGCGAACGGCGGACCGGTGAAGCACGGCTATCCGCATCTGGACACGGTGCGGGCGGCCATCACCGCGCTGTACAAGCGGCTCTCGTACGACACCGTCCGCTCCTTCGCGACCAGTGTGGCCCCGGCCGACGTGGCCTTCTCCGACCAGGACGACCTGCATCTGGGCGCGCAGCGCGTGGCGCACGAGATGGTGCGCCACTACGGGCTGCCGGACGCCCGGATGATCGTCAGCTTCCGCGAGATGACCCACGCGGCGAATGTCGAACTCGCCGCCGGCCCCGAGTACTTCGTGGAGCTGAACGACCGCTTCCGCACCCACCGCCGCGATATCGGCGCGGCCCTCGCGCACGAGGTGATGCACGTGTATCTGCACCGCCTCGACCTGTCCTTCCCCGGCACGCGCGACAACGAGATCCTCACCGACACGGCGGCGACCTACCTGGGCGCGGGCTGGCTGCTCCTCGACGCCTTCCGCGAGGACGGCGCGTCGTCGCAGAAGCTCGGCTATCTCACACCGGAGGAGTTCGGCTACGTCCTCGCCAAGCGCGCGCTGCTGTTCGGCGAGGACCCCGCGATCTGGTTCACCAGCCCGCAGGCGTACACCGCGTACACGAAGGGCCTGGCCCAGGCCCGCCGCGACGAGCAGCAGCCCCCGTTGACGGCGGCCGGCTGGGCGGGCCGCCGCCGCTATGCCAGGGACCGCCGGCACGCCCAGGACCACTCCGCGCCCGGCTCGCATCCGGGCGTGCCCTACTCCTTCACCTCGGCCGGCCGCGGCCCGCTGGGCGTCTGCTTCCCCTGCCCGACCTGCCACCAGCGGATCAGGGTGCCCGTGCGGGGGCGGGTGCGGGCCCGCTGCGGGCTGTGCCGGACCGTGCTGGAGTGCGACACCTGACCTGAGGCCCGGCTCCGGCCGGAGGGGACGGGGAAGCACCCGAAGGTGGCACAGAACACCCGAAATGCCTTTGCCCTCGCCCCCCTTGGCGAGTGAGGGTCGAGGCATGAACACGCACCAACCGCCCGGACTGTTCGCGGCGGTGTACTCAGGGGACGAGAACGCGGTCCTACGGCTGCTGCGCTCGGGCACCGATGCCGAGTCGGTGGACGCCGACGGCCAGACCGCCCTGTATCTGGCGGCGGTGAGCGACGCACCGGGCATCGTACGGCTGCTGCTGGCGGCGGGCGCGGACCCCGACCGCCTCAGCTCGGGTGCCGACGCGCCGCTGTGCGGGGCCGCCTGCGGGGGCCACTTCGAGGTCGTGCGGGCGCTGCTGGCGGCCGGGGCCGCGCCCGACCTGCGGGAGGAGTACGGGTTCCGGGCCCTGACCTGGGCGGTACAGGGCGGACACACCGCGGTCGTCCGGGCACTGCTGGCGGCGGGCGCGGACCCGGACCTGCCCGGTCCCGGCGGCGATCCCCCGCTGGTGGCGGCCGCCCGGCGCGGCTCTCCCGGCTGTGTACGGGAGCTGCTGGCACACGGGGCGCGGGCGCGGCGCGAGGCCCTGACCGAGGCCCGGCGGTGGCTGACGCTGGATGTCGAGGCCGAGCTCCGCGCGGGCCTGGAGGCGGCGTACGGCCCCGGATACGAGTACGTCACCAGCCGCCGGGAGGACGAGCCCGGCACGGAGACCGTGGAGGTCGCGCTCCTGCGCGACGGCCGGCCCGCGGCGGGCAACAACCGGCAGACGGGGCACCGCACGATAGTGGCGCTGCTGGATCGGGATCCCGGCCCGCCCGCGGGGTAGCCGCTCCGCCCCGCCCGAGCGGTAGCTGCTCCGCCCCGCCCGAGGGGTAGCCGCTCCGCCCGAGGGTAGCCGCCCCGCCCGAGGGGTAGCCGCCCCGCCCGAGGGGTAGCCGCTCCGCCCCCCGCTTCCTCCCGTACACCGCCCGGGGCAGTTCTACTCCGCCCCGTACACGACCCCCGGGCAGCTGTACTCCGCCCCGTACACGACCCCCGGGCAGCTGTACTCCGCCCCGTACACGACCCCCGGGCAGCTCTACTCCGCCCCGTACACGACCCCCGGGGGCTCGGCCCGCGCCAGCAGTCTCCGGACCGTCTCCCCTGCCTCGGCCGGTGTGCGGCGTACCCCCGCGTCGGCGGTCGGGCCCGGCCGCCATCCCTCCATCACCGTGATCCGGCCCCCCTCGGCCTCGAAGACCCGGCCCGTGACACCGGAGCACGCGGCGGAGCCGAGCCAGACGACCAGGGGCGAGACGTTCTCCGGGGCCATCACGTCGAAGCCCGCGGCCGGGGCGCTCATCGTCTCGGCGAAGGTGTGCTCGGTCATCCTGGTGCGCGCGGCGGGCGCGAGGGCGTTGACCTGTACGCCGTAGCGTCCGAGTTCTGCCGCCGCGACCAGGGTCAGGGCGACGATCCCCGCCTTGGCGGCGCTGTAGTTGCCCTGCCCGACCGAGCCCAACAGTCCCGCGCCGCTGCTGGTGTTGACGACCCGGGCGAACGGCACACGCCCCGCCTTCGCCTCGGCCCGCCAGTGCGCCGCGGCGTGCCTCAGCGCCAGGAAGTGACCCTTGAGGTGGACGCGCAGTACGGCGTCCCAGTCGTCCTCGTCGAGGTTCACGAGCATTCGGTCCCGCAGGAACCCGGCGTTGTTGACGAGGGTGTCGAGGCGCCCGTACGCCTCCAGCGCGGTCGCCACCAGGGAGGCAGCTCCGGCGCCGGTCGCGATGTCGCCGCCGTGCGCGACCGCCTGGCCGCCCGCCGCGCGGATCTCCTCGACGACCCGCCCGGCCGGGCTGCCGGCACCGGGGGCGCCGTCGAGGCCGACTCCGAGGTCGTTGACGACGACTCTCGCGCCCTCGGCGGCGAACGCGAGGGCATGCGCACGGCCCAGACCACGGCCCGCCCCGGTGACGATCACCACCCGGCCGTCGGCGATACCCGTCACGTCGTACCCCCTTCTTCCCCCGCCGCCCTCGTTCCTTGAGGAGCCGCGGCGAGTGCGAGTGGTTCGTGGTGATGGATCGACTTGTCTCCATGTCGTCGATTCCGTCAATGCCGTCGCAGCCTGCCGTCTCGATCCGCCGTCCCGATCCCCGTCCTGGTCCGCCGTCCCGATCCGCCGTCCTGGTCAGCCGTCTCGATCCGCCGCCCCGATCCCCCGTCCTGGTCAGCCGTCTCGATCCGCCGCCCCGATCCCCCGTCCTGGTCAGCCGTCCCGATCCGCCGCCCCGATCCCCCGTCCTGCTCCACCGTCTCAACCTGTCGGCTCAGATCCCTTGTTGACCGTCGCAGCGTCCAGGAACGCGGGCCGTTCCCCTCCCCCGTGCACGAGCAGGCTCGCGCCGGTGATGTACGCGGCGGCGTCCGAGGCGAGGAAGACGGCGGCCTCGCCGATGTCGGACGGCTCGGCGAGTCGTCCGAGCGGGACGGTCCGGGACACGGCCGCGACACCGTCCTCGTCGCCGTAGTGGAGATGGGACAGCTCGGTGTGGACCATGCCTACGACGAGGGTGTTCACCCGCACCTGCGGCGCCCACTCCACGGCCATGGAGCGGGCCAGGCTCTCCAGGCCCGCCTTTGCCGCGCCGTACGCGGCGGTGCCCGGCGACGGACGGCCCCCGCTCACGCTGCCGACCATGACGATCGATCCCCGCGCACGCTTCAGGTGGGGATATGCGGCGAGGGAGACGGTCAGCGGTGCGACGAGGTTGAGTTCGAGGACCCGGGCATGCCGTTCGGGTCCGGCCTCGGTGAGGAGCCGGTAGGGGGCGCCGCCCGCGTTGTTGACCAGCACGTCGAGGCGGGGCAGCGCGTCGAAGAAGTCCGGTACGGCGGCCGGGTCGCGAACGTCCAGCCGGGCGAACCGGGTTCCCGGCAGGGGGGTTTCGGGTGGCCGGCGGGCGCACACCAGCACATCGGCGCCGGCCGCGACGAACGACCGGGCGACCCCCACACCGACGCCACGCGTGCCGCCGGTGACGACGGCGACCCTGCCACGCAGGCTCGCGCCGACCGCACCGTTCGCACGAGCCGCACCGTCCGTGCCGTCCGTGCCGTCCGTGCCGTCCGAGTTGTCCACAGGGCCTCCCGGCGGGATCCGATGGCTGCTAGCTTCGAGGCACCTAACAAATGTTTGGTGGAAAGGTAGCTGATGCGCCCATGGGTGTCTCCACCTCGTGTCCTGAAAAAGGAGTCGCCGTCGTCACGGTCGACTTCCCACCGGTGAACGCGGTGCCGGTGACCGGCTGGTTCTCCCTGGCCGACGCGGTGCGGTCGGCGGGTCGCGACACGCAGGTCCGCTGTGTCGTGCTGGCCGCGGAGGGGCGCGGTTTCAATGCGGGTGTGGACATCAAGGAGATACGGGCGAAGGGCGGCCCCGCGCTGGTCGGGGCCAACCGCGGATGCTCCGCGGCGTTCGCGGCGGTGTACGAGTGCGAGGTACCGGTCGTGGCGGCCGTGCAGGGGTTCTGCCTGGGCGGCGGGATAGGGCTGGTGGGCAACGCGGACGCCATTGTGGCGAGTGAGGACGCTGTCTTCGGGCTGCCCGAACTGGAGCGCGGTGCGCTGGGGGCGGCCACGCATCTGGCCCGGCTGGTGCCCCCGCATCTGATGCGCACCCTGTACTACACCTCGCGCACGGCGACGGCGGCGGAGCTGCGGGCGCACGGTTCGGTGTGGCGGGTCGTGCCACGGGACGGCCTGCGCGGCGCCGCGCTGGAACTGGCCCGTGAGATCGCCGCCAAGGACGGAGAGCTGCTGCGGCTCGCCAAAGAGGCCATCAACGGCATCGACCCGGTGGACGTGCGCCGCAGCTACCGCTTCGAGCAGGGCTTCACCTTCGAGGCGCAGACCGGCGGCGTCGCCGACCGGATCCGGAACACCTTCGGGAAGGAGGGCACCTAGATGAGGGACAAGACGATGACCGCCGACGAGGTCGTCTCCCGGCTGGAGAGCGGCATGACCCTGGGCATCGGCGGCTGGGGCTCGCGCCGCAAGCCGATGGCCCTGGTGCGGGCGCTGCTGCGCTCCCGGATCACCGATCTCACGGTCGTCTCCTACGGCGGCCCGGACGTCGGCATGCTCGCCGCCGCGGGACGGATCCGCAGACTGGTCGCCGCGTTCGCGACCCTCGACTCGATCCCGCTCGAACCGCACTACCGCGCGGCGCGTGAGGGCGGCGCACTGGAGTTGGTGGAGGTCGACGAGGCGATGTTCATGTGGGGGCTGCGCGCGGCGGCGAACCGGCTGCCGTTCCTGCCGGTGCGGGCGGGCGTCGGCTCGGACGTGCTGCGGGTCAACCCCGGGCTGCGGACGGTCACTTCGCCGTACGGGGCCGGGTGGCCGTTCGGCGGGCAGTGGGGGCACGCCACCGGGGAAGCTGCTGGGCACGCCACCGGGGAGGACGCTGGGCACGCCACCGGCGCGGGGGAGCGGGAGCCGGGCGGCGGCGAGGAGTTCCTCGCCATGCCTGCGCTGCGACTGGATGCCGCCCTGGTCCATGTCAACCGCGCCGACCGGCTGGGCAACGGCCAGTATCTGGGCCCGGACCCGTACTTCGACGACCTGTTCTGCGAAGCGGCCGAGACGGCATATGTCTCGTGCGAGCGGATCGTGGACACGGCGGAGCTGACGAAGGAGGCCGCACCGCAGACCCTGCTGATCAAACGGCACACCGTGACCGGTGTGGTGGAGACCCCCCTCGGCGCACACTTCACGTCCTGCGCGCCCGACCACCAACGGGACGAGGCCTTCCAGCGTCACTACGCGACCACCGCATGGCCCGAGTTCGCGGACCGGTTCCTCACCGGCGACGAGCACGCCTACCAGTCGGCGGTACGGGCCTGGCACCGGGAGCGGTCATGAGCGCGGTCACCCGCGCCGAGTACTGCGTCATCGCCTGTGCCGAGGCCTGGCGCGGTGCGGGCGAGATCCTCGCGAGCCCCATGGGTGCCGTCCCCTCCGTCGGGGCGCGGCTCGCCCGGGGCACCTTCTCGCCGGAGCTGCTGCTCACCGACGGGGAGGCGATGCTCGTGGGTGCCGACGGGACGGTGGAGGGCTGGCTGCCCTACCGTCAGCATCTGGCGCTGGTCACCGGCGGCCGACGCCATGTGATGATGGGCGCCGCCCAGATCGACCGCTTCGGAAACCAGAACATCTCCTGCGTCGGGGACTGGGCGAGGCCTCGGCGACAGCTGCTGGGGATGCGCGGGGCACCGGTCAACACCCTCAACAACCCCACGAGTTACTGGATACCGAGGCATTCCCGCCGGGTGTTCGTGGAGCGGGTCGACCTGGTCTGCGGGGTGGGGTACGACCGCGCGGCCCGCCATCCCGCCACGGCCCGCTTCCATGACATCCGGCGTGTGGTCTCCGATCTCGGCGTCTTCGACTTCGCCACCCCGGACCGCTCGATGCGGCTGGCCTCGCTGCACCCGGGGGTGACGGTGCAGGACGTAAGGGCGGCGACGGAATTCGAGCTGACGGTGCCGGACGAGGTACCGCGCACGCGGGAACCGACGCCCGAGGAACTGCGGTTGATCCGTGAGGTGATCGATCCGGAGCGGATACGGGAGAGAGAGGTCCCGGATCGTGTCGCCGAGGGCGGGGGGCGCTGATGGACACGGCGCTCACCCGGCTGGTCGGGGTGCGGCATCCGGTGGTCCAGACGGGGATGGGCTGGGTGGCGGGGCCACGCCTGGTCTCCGCGACGGCGAACGCGGGGGCGCTGGGAATCCTCGCCTCCGCGACCATGACGGCCGGCCGGCTGCGGGAGGCGATACGGGAGGTGAGGGCGCGGACGGACGCGCCGTTCGGGGTGAATCTGCGCGCGGACGCCGGGGACGCGGGCGACCGGGTGCGGATCCTCATCGAGGAGGGGGTGCGGGTGGCGTCCTTCGCGCTGGCGCCGTCCCGTGAGCTGATCGCCGAGTTGAAGGCGGCGGGGGTGGTTGTGATCCCGTCGGTGGGCGCCCGGCGACATGCGGAGAAGGTGGCCGCCTGGGGTGCGGACGCGGTCGTCGTACAGGGGGGCGAGGGCGGCGGTCACACCGGCGAGGTGGCGACGAGCGTGCTGCTGCCGCAGGTGGTGGACGCCGTGGACATCCCGGTGGTGGCGGCGGGCGGCTTCCACGACGGGCGGGGCCTGGTCGCGGCGCTGGCGTACGGGGCGGCGGGGGTCGCGATGGGCACGCGGTTCCTGCTGACGTCGGACTCGACGGTCCCGGTCGCGGTTAAGGCTCGGTATCTGGCGGCGGCGGTGCAGGACGTCACGGTGACGAGGGCCGTGGACGGTCTGCCGCACCGGATGCTACGCACCCCGCTCGTCGAGTCGCTGGAGCGCGCGGGCCGGGCCCGGGCGCTGGCGCAGGCGGTGCGCCGGGCGGCGGGCTTCCGGAAGCTGTCGGGACTGACCTGGACGGACATGGTCCGCGACGGCCTCGCCCTGAGGCACGGCAGGCATCTGGCTTGGAGTCAGGTCCTGCTGGCCGCGAACGCGCCGATGCTGCTGAAAGCCGCGATGGTGGACGGGCGAACGGACCTGGGAGTGATGGCTTCGGGGCAGGTCGCCGGGGTGATCGACGATCTGCCGTCGTGCGCGGAACTGGTGGACCGGATCATGAGGGAGGCAGAGGCGGTGCTGAAGACCTTGGCACGGGGCGACGACCCCGGCCGCTGACGGCTCGTGCACCGGGGAGGGAGAGGGGATGGGGGTGGGGAAGGGGGCGGGGCGGGGGTTGCCGAGTCAGGCGGACGCGGTGCCTGACCCGCGGGCCCTCACCACCCACCACCCACGGCCCACCACCCACGGCCCACCACCCACCGCCCACTCAGAGGCGTTCGACGATCGTCACGTTGGCCTGGCCTCCGCCCTCGCACATCGTCTGGAGGCCGAAGCGGGCGCCGGTGCGCTCCAGTTCGTGGAGCAAGGTGGTCATCAGTTTGGCGCCGGTGGCGCCCAGGGGGTGGCCGAGGGCGATCGCGCCGCCGTTGACGTTGACCTTCTCCGGGTCGGCTCCGGTCTCCTTGAGCCAGGCCAGGACGACCGGGGCGAAGGCCTCGTTGATCTCGACGAGGTCGATGTCGTCGATCGTGAGTCCGGTCTTCTTCAGGGCGTGCGCGGTCGCCGGGATCGGCGCCGTCAGCATCCGGATCGGGTCCTCCCCGCGCACCGAGAGATGGTGGACCCGGGCGCGCGGGCTCAGTCGGTGTTCTCGTACCGCCCGTTCGGAGGCCAGCAGAAGGGCCGCTGCGCCGTCGGAGACCTGTGAGGAGCAGGCGGCGGTGACGGTACCGCCCTCCAGGACCGGCTTCAGCTCGGCCATCCTCTCCAGGGAGGTGTCCCGGCGGGGCCCCTCGTCGACCGTGACGTCCCCGTAGGCGACGGTCTCCCGGTCGAAGCGGCCCTCGTCGATCGCGCGGACCGCCCTGCGGTGTGAGCGCAGCGCGTACTCCTCCTGGTCACGGCGGCTGATGCCCCATTTCGCGGCGATCAGCTCGGCGCCGTGGAACTGGTTGACGGGCCGGTCGTCGTAGCGGGCCCGCCAGCCCTCGCTGCCCGCGAAGGGCCCCTCGGTGAGTCCCAGCGGTGCGGCCGCCTGGCGGGAGGCGAAGGCGATGGGGATCTGCGACATGTTCTGCACCCCGCCCGCGACGACGAGGTCCTGGGTGCCGGACAGCACCGCCTGCGCCGCGAAGTGCACGGCCTGCTGGGAGGACCCGCACTGCCGGTCGACCGTCACGCCCGGCACCTCCTCGGGCAGCCCGGCCGCGAGCCAGGAGGTCCGGGCGATGTCCCCGGCCTGCGGCCCTACCGTGTCCAGGCAGCCGAAGACGACGTCCTCCACGGCGGCCGGGTCCACGCCGGATCGCGCCATCAGGGCCTTGAGCACATGCGCGCCCAGATCGGCCGGATGGACCCCGCTGAGCCCGCCCCGGCGCCGTCCGACGGGCGTGCGGACCGCTTCGACGACATAGGCCTCGGCCATGGTCAACTCCCTCACAGTGGGCGGGTCTCACCTAGGGCTAGGTGCGTACGGCGATCCCGTCGAGCACCATCGACAGGTACTGCCGGGCGATCTCCTCCGGGCTGTGCTGTCCGCCGGGCCGGTACCAGGACGCGGCGACCCACACGGTGTCGCGCACGAACCGGTAGGTGAGCCGGACGTCGAGGTCGGACCGGAAGGCCCGGGCGGCGACCCCGCGCTCCAGCGTCGACAGCCACGCCTTCTCGAACTTGCGCTGTGACTCGGCGAGGAACGCGAACCGTTCCTGCGCGGCGAGTTGCCGGGACTCCTTCTGGTAGATCGCGACGGCGGCGCGGTGCCGGTCGATCTCCCTGAAGGACTCGGTGACCAGCGCCTCCAGGGTTTCGCGTGGAGCGAGTTCGGAGTCCAGGACGGTGTCGTAGCCGTTCCAGAGTTCGTCGAGGAACGTGCGCAGGATCTCCTCCAGCATCGATTCCTTGGAGTCGAAGTGGTAGTAGAGGCTGCCCGCGAGCATCCCGGCGTGGTCCGCGATCGTGCGAACGGTGGTGGCGTTGTAGCCCTGTTCGGCGAAGACCTCGGCGGCGGTGTCGAGGAGTTCACGGCGGCGCGCGGGCGCGGCGGTCACCTGAGGCTTCTTCTTGGTCGGCACGGGTCCATTGTGATCCCGGGGGTGCTGGTCCATCGCACGACTCAGGCGTGCTGGCTGCTGACGGCGACGACCTCGCCGGTCATGTAGGAGGAATAGCCGGAGGCCAGGAAGACGATCACGTTGGCCACCTCCCATGGCTCCGCATGCCGCCCGAAGGCCTCCCGGGCGGTCAGCTCCCGCAGCAGTCCGGGGGTCGTCACCTTCGTCAGGTGGGGGTGCAGGGCGAGGCTCGGTGAGACGGCGTTGACCCGTACCCCGTACTCGGCGGCCTCGATCGCCGCGCAGCGGGTCAGGGCCATCACCCCCGCCTTCGCGGCGGCGTAGTGCGCCTGTCCGGCCTGGGCGCGCCAGCCGAGCACGGAGGCGTTGTTGACGATCACGCCGCCGCCCGTCTCCCTCATCGATCTGAGGGCCGCCCGGGTGCACCGGAAGGTGCCGTTCAGCGTCACGTCGAGCACGCTCGACCACTGCTCGTCGGTCATGTCGGTGAGCGCGGCGGTGCCGCCGAGGCCGGCGTTGTTGACTACGATGTCGAGCCGGCCGTGCAGCCGGACCGCCGTGTCGAAGAGGGCGCCCACCTGGGTCTCGTCGGTGACGTCGCAGACGACGTGGGCCACCGCCCCGGCGAACTCGTGGCTGAGTGCGGCCGCGTACTCCTTCAGCCGGCGCGCGTGGGCGTCACTGATCAGCACGCGCGCGCCCTCCTCCAGGAACCGCCGCGCGGTCGCGCCTCCGATGCCCGCACCGGCCGCCGCCGTGACGACGGCGGTGCGGCCCTTCAGCAGCCCGTGGCCGGGCACGTACGCCGGACTCTCGACGCCTGTCATAGGCCCACGCTAACCTACCAAACACTTGTTAGGGAACCCGTCCGAGTCCGTCCGAGCACCGCATGAGCCACCCGAGCCGTCCCGAGTCCGCCCGCCCGAACGCGTCTCCGTCTTCGAAGGGTGCCGTCCGTGGATCTCGCCCACTCGCCCGCCGACGAGGCCTTCCGCGCCGAGGCCCGGTCCTGGCTGGCCGCGCATGTGCCGTCGGTGCCGCTGCCCTCCCTGGAGACCGCCGAGGGATTCGCGGCCCACCGTGCCTGGGAGGCCGAACTCGCCCAGGATCGCTGGTCGGTGGTGTCCTGGCCGGCCCGGTTCGGTGGACGGGACGCGGGGCTGGTGCGGTGGCTGATCTTCGAGGAGGAGTACTACGCGGCGGGCGCCCCGGGCCGAGTCGGCCAGAACGGCATCGGCCTGCTGGCGCCGACCCTGTTCGAGCACGGAACCGAGGAGCAGCGCGCCCGCGTGCTACCGCCGATGGCCGCCGGTGAGGTGGTCTGGGCGCAGGCGTGGTCGGAGCCCGACGCCGGCTCCGATCTGGCCGCGCTGCGGTCCCGGGCCGTGCGCACCCGAGGTGGCTGGCTGCTCAGAGGCCAGAAGACCTGGTCGTCGCGGGCGGCCTTCGCGGACCGCGCGTTCGGGCTGTTCCGCAGCGATCCGGACGCCCCGAAACCCCATCAGGGCCTGACGTACCTCATGTTCGACCTGCGTGCCCGCGGGGTGACGGTCCGTCCGATCGGCCGTCTCGACGGCAAGGCCGCCTTCGCCGAACTCTTCCTGGACGACGTGTTCGTGCCCGACGAGGACGTGATCGGTGAGCCGGGCCAGGGCTGGCGGATCGCCATGTCGACGGCGGCCGACGAGCGCGGGCTGACCCTCCGCTCCCCCGGCCGCTATCTGGCCGCCGCCGACCGGCTGTTCGGGCTCTGGCGGGCCCATGGCAGCCCGCCGTCGATGAGCGACCGGGTGGCCGACGCCCTGATCGGCGCCCGTGCCTACCAGTTGTTCGCCCATGCGGCGGCCACCCGCTTTCTGGAGGGCTCGCCGATCGGCCCGGAGGCCAGTCTGAACAAGGTGTTCTGGTCCGAGTACGACATCGCGCTGCACGAGACCGCGCTCGATCTCCTGGGCGAGGAGGGCGAGCCGGCGGACACGCACTGGTCGCAGGGGTACGTCTTCGCCCTGGCGGGCCCTCTCTACGCGGGCACGAACGAGATCCAGCGCGACATCATCGCCGAGCGGCTGCTCGGCCTGCCGAAGGGCCGACGCTGATGCGTTTCTACGCGGGCACGAACGAGATCCAGCGCGACGTCATCGCCGAGCGGCTGCTCGGCCTGCCGAAGGGCCGACGCTGATGCGTTTCCTGCTCACCGATGAACAGCGCGCGTTCGCGGGGTCGTTGGACGCCCTGCTGACCGCCGCCGGCACCCCGTCGGTCGCCCGGGCCTGGGGCGCGGGCGAGCACACGGCCGGGCGGGCGCTGTGGTCGCGGTTGGCCGAGGCCGGTGTGTTCGCACCGGCGGTCCCGGAGACGTACGAGGGATTGGGGCCGCTCCCGGTGGAACTGGCCGTGGCCTTCGTGGAACTGGGGCGCCACGCGGTGCCGGGCCCGGTGGTGGAGACGGTGCTCGCGGCGGCCCTGCTGGCCGGGGCGCCCGAGCATGCCGCGCGGCTGCTGCCGTCGCTGGTCTCCGGCGAGGTCATGGTCACGGTGGGCGGCGCGTATGCGCTGGACGGGGACGTGGCGGAGGTCGTCCTGGTCCTCGCGGACGGGCAGGTGCGGCTGGCGCCCGGCTGCCGTCCCGAGGTACGGCAGTCGCTGGATCCCGCCCGTCGGCTGGCCGTCCCGCTGCCCGGCGGGGAGCTGTTGTGCTCCGCCGTTCCCCCGAGTGCGCTCGACTGGGCGCGTCTGGCCACGGCGGCACAGGCCCTGGGGGTGGGTCTGGCCCTTCTCGACCGGACGGTCGGGTATGTGCGGCAGCGGGTCCAGTTCGGTGTGCCGGTCGGCTCGTTCCAGGCGGTCAAGCATCGGCTGGCCGACGCCGCGATCGCCCTGGAGTTCGCGCGGCCGCTGCTCTTCGGGGCCGCGCTGTCGATGGTTCCGGCGGACATAGCCGCCGCCAAGGTCGCGGCGTGCGAGGCGGCGTACGCGACCGCCCGGACGGCGCTCCAGTTGCACGGGGCGATCGGCTACACCGCCGAGTACGACCTGTCCTTGTGGCTGACGAAGGCCCGAGTGCTGCGGGGGGTGTGGGGGACGCCGGCGGAGTGCCGGGCCGCCGTCCTCAGCGGGCGGCGTCCCGGCCCGTGAGACGGCTTCCGTCGCACTGTCACGGCCCGGGTTCCCGCGTCTGAACTGCGGTGGCGGGAGTGCCTGCGTCATGCCATCCCTCCCCCTCGCCGATCACCGTTCCGATGAGTTCGCTATTTTGTTCGCCGCCGACCCCACCGGCTCATCTTCATCCATCCCCCGACCGAGGAGCCGGCCGTGGAGCCCGAGTCCACCGTCACCACCTGCTACCGCCATCCCAAGGTGGAGTCCCACGTCCGCTGCACCCGCTGCGACCGCTACATCTGCCCGGACTGCATGCGCGAGGCGGCCGTCGGCCACCAGTGCGTGGAGTGCGTCAAGGAGGGTGCGCGGTCGATCCGTCAGGCGCGCACGGCGTTCGGCGGCCGGATCACCACGGCGCCCGTGGTGACGTATGTGCTGATCGGCCTCAATGTGCTCGCCTACCTCGGCGAGTTGGTGCGCCCGGCGATCGTGGACCGGTTCGCGATGCTGGGCGCCGGTCTGCGGGGCCCGGACGGCGGCCACTACCTGTGGCAGTACCCGTACCCGTCGGAGCTGCATGCGGAGGGTGTGGTCGGCGGACAGTGGGAGCGACTGCTGACCGGTGCGTTTCTGCATCTGCCGCCCACCCAGGGCACGTTCGGCATTCTGCACATCGTGATGAACATGGTGTCGCTGTGGAACGTCGGCCGGGTGGTGGAGGCGCAGCTGGGCCGCGTCCGTTACATCACGCTCTATCTGCTGTCGGCTCTCGGCGGCTCGGTACTCGTCCTGCTGATCGCGCCCGGCGACCCCACGATCGGCGCGTCCGGCGCGATCTTCGGTCTGGGCGCCGCCTACTACGTGATGGCCCGCCGTCTCGGCGCCGACATGAGCACCGTCAACCGCTATATGACGGGTCTGCTGCTGTGGCTGCTGATCTCGGCGGGGCTGACCTCCTGGCAGGGGCACCTCGGCGGACTGCTGGCGGGCGGGGTGGTGACCCTCGTGTACGCGTACGTCCCGCGCGGCCCGCGTCGCGGCCTGATCCAGGCCGCTGCCTGTGCGGGACTGCTGGTGTTGCTGGTGCTGCTGACGGTCGGCAAGGTCACCGGACTGACGAGCTGAGCGGTTCGGCACGAGCGACGGCGCCTGTCCCATGGTCCGGTCGGGGACTGGGGCAGGCGCCGCCTGTGTTCCGTACGCCTTTGTACGGGACGTGTATGCGTGACCGTCAGGTCACGTCCGCGGGGCTCAGACCGTCAGGGAGCGGTCCGTCGGGCGGATGGGGGCCGGCAGGTCGCTGGCGCCGGTGAGGTAGCGGTCGACACCCCGGGCGGCCGAGCGGCCCTCGGCGATCGCCCACACGATCAGGGACTGGCCGCGGCCGGCGTCACCCGCCACGAACACACCCGGAACGTTGGTCTGGAAGTCGGCGTCACGGGCGATGTTACCGCGCTGGTCCAGCTCCAGGCCGAACTGCTCGACCAGCCCGTTCTGCTGGTCGGTGCCGGTGAAGCCCATGGCGAGGGTGACCAGCTGCGCGGGGATCTTCCGCTCGGTGCCCGGCTTCTGGGTCAGCTTGCCGTCCACGAACTCGACCTCGGCGAGGTGCAGCCACTGCACATTGCCGTCCTCGTCGCCCTCGAAGTGGGTCGTGGAGGCCGAGTAGATGCGCTCGCCGCCCTCCTCATGGGCCGAGGTGACCTTGTAGAGGATCGGGAAGGTGGGCCAGGGCTGGCTGACCGGGTGCCGCTCGTCGTTCGGGCGGGGCATGATCTCCAGCTGGGTGACGGAGGCCGCGCCCTGGCGGTGGGCCGTGCCCACACAGTCCGCGCCCGTGTCACCGCCGCCGATCACGACCACGTGCTTGCCCTCGGCCGAGATCGGCGAGGTGACGTAGTCGCCCTCCTGCACCTTGTTGGACAGGGGCAGGTACTCCATGGCCTGGTAGACGCCCTTGAGCTCACGGCCGGGGGCCGGGAGGTCGCGTGCGGTCGTCGCGCCCGCGGCGATCACCACGGCGTCGTACCGCTTGCGCAGGTCCGTCGCCGTGAGGTCGCGGCCGATCTCGACGCCGGTACGGAAGCGGGTGCCCTCCGCGCGCATCTGCTCGATACGGCGGTTGATGTGCCGCTTCTCCATCTTGAACTCGGGGATGCCGTAGCGCAGGAGGCCGCCGACGCGGTCCGCGCGCTCGTACACCGCGACCGTGTGACCGGCCCGCGTCAGCTGCTGGGCGGCGGCCAGACCCGCCGGGCCCGAGCCGACGACCGCGACCGTCTTGCCGGACAGGCGCTCGGGGGCCTGCGGCCTGACGCTGCCGCTGTCCCACGCCTTGTCGATGATCGAGACCTCGACGTTCTTGATGGTGACCGGCGACTGGTTGATGCCGAGCACACACGCCGACTCGCACGGGGCGGGGCACAGCCGCCCCGTGAACTCCGGGAAGTTGTTCGTGGCGTGCAGCCGTTCCGAGGCCTCGGTCCAGTCCTCGCGGTAGGCGTAGTCGTTCCACTCCGGGATCAGGTTCCCGAGCGGACAGCCGTTGTGGCAGAACGGGATGCCGCAGTCCATGCACCGGCTGGCCTGCTTGCTGATGATGGGCAGCAGCGAGCCGGGGACGTAGACCTCGTTCCAGTCCTTGACGCGCTCGCCCACCGGGCGGGACGTGGCGACCTCGCGGCCGTGCGTCAGGAAGCCCTTGGGATCAGCCATTGGTCGCCGCCTCCATCATCTTCTCGGTGATCTCGGTCTCGGTGAGACCGGCTCGCTCGGCGGCGTCCTTGGCGGCGAGCACTGCCTTGTAGGTGCTGGGGATGATCTTGCTGAAGCGGTTCGCGGCCGTCTCCCAGTCGGCGAGCAGCTTCTCGGCGACCGTGGAGCCGGTCTCCTCGGCGTGGCGGCGCACCACGTCGTGCAGCCACTGCCGGTCGGTGTCGTCCAGGGCCTCGACGGAGCCCTGGTTTCCGGCGTTGACGTTGTCCCGGTCCAGGTCGATGACGTAGGCGATGCCGCCCGACATGCCGGCCGCGAAGTTGCGGCCCGTCTCGCCGAGCACGACCGCGTGGCCACCGGTCATGTACTCGCAGCCGTGGTCGCCCACGCCCTCGGACACCACCAGCGCGCCGGAGTTGCGGACGCAGAACCGCTCGCCGGTACGGCCGCGCAGGAACATCTCGCCGCCGGTCGCGCCGTAGGCGAGGGTGTTGCCCGCGATGGTGGAGTACTCGGCGAGGTGCTCGGCCGCGCGGTCCGGGCGTACGACGACCCGGCCGCCGGACAGGCCCTTGCCGACGTAGTCGTTGGCGTCGCCCTCCAGACGCAGGGTGATGCCGCGCGGCAGGAAGGCGCCGAAGGACTGGCCCGCGGAACCCGTGAAGGTGATGTCGATCGTGTCGTCGGGCAGGCCCGCGCCGCCGAACTTCTTCGTCACCTCGTGGCCGAGCATGGTGCCGACCGTGCGGTTGATGTTGCGGATCGCGACCTGGGCGCGCACCGGCTGGGCCTCGGCCTGGGAGTTCGCGGCCAGGGCGTCGGCGGCGAGCTTGATCAGCTCGTTGTCGAGCGCCTTCTCCAGACCGTGGTCCTGGGCGACGACCTGGTGGCGCACCGCGCCCTCGGGCAGCTCGGGCACGTGGAACAGCGGCTCCAGCTCCAGGCCCTGCGCCTTCCAGTGGTCGACCGCCCGGGTCACGTCGAGGGCCTCGGCGTGGCCGACGGCCTCTTCGATGGAGCGGAAGCCCAGCTCGGCGAGCAGCTCGCGGACCTCCTCAGCGATGAACTGGAAGAAGTTCACGATGTACTCGGCCTTGCCCGCGAAGCGCTCGCGCAGCACCGGGTTCTGGGTGGCGATGCCGACCGGGCAGGTGTCCAGGTGGCAGACGCGCATCATGATGCAGCCGGAGACGACGAGCGGCGCGGTCGCGAAACCGAACTCCTCGGCGCCGAGCAGCGCGGCGATGACGACGTCGCGGCCGGTCTTGAGCTGGCCGTCGGTCTGCACCACGATGCGGTCGCGCAGGCCGTTGAGCAGCAGCGTCTGCTGGGTCTCGGCGAGGCCGAGCTCCCAGGGACCGCCGGCGTGCTTGAGGGAGGTGAGCGGGGAGGCACCCGTGCCGCCGTCGTGGCCGGAGATCAGGACGACGTCCGCGTGCGCCTTCGACACACCCGCCGCGACCGTGCCGACGCCGACCTCCGAGACCAGCTTCACGTGGATCCGCGCCTGCGGGTTCGCGTTCTTCAGGTCGTGGATCAGCTGGGCCAGATCCTCGATGGAGTAGATGTCGTGGTGCGGCGGCGGGGAGATCAGGCCGACGCCCGGGGTCGAGTGCCGGGTCTTGGCGACCCAGGGGTAGACCTTGTGGCCGGGCAGCTGGCCGCCCTCGCCGGGCTTGGCGCCCTGGGCCATCTTGATCTGGATGTCGTCCGCGTTGACCAGGTACTCGGAGGTCACGCCGAAGCGGCCGGAGGCCACCTGCTTGATCGCCGAGCGGCGGGCCGGGTCGTACAGGCGCTCGGGGTCCTCGCCGCCCTCACCGGTGTTGGACTTGGCGCCCAGCCGGTTCATGGCGATGGCGAGGGTCTCGTGCGCCTCCTGGGAGATGGAGCCGTACGACATGGCGCCCGTGGAGAAGCGCTTGACGATCTCGGAGACCGGCTCGACCTCGTCGACGGGGATCGGCTGCCGGCCGGACCGGAAGCCGAACAGGCCGCGCAGCGTCATCAGGCGCTCGGACTGCTCGTTCACCCGGTCCGTGTACTGCTTGAAGATGTCGTAGCGGCCGGTGCGCGTGGAGTGCTGGAGGCGGAAGACCGTCTCGGGGTCGAACAGGTGCGGCTCGCCCTCGCGGCGCCACTGGTACTCGCCACCGATCTCCAGCGCGCGGTGCGCGGGAGCGATGCCGGAGGCCGGGTAGGCCTTGGCGTGGCGGGCGGCGACCTCCTGGGCGATGACGTCGATGCCGACGCCGCCGATCTTGGTGGCCGTGCCGTTGAAGTACTCGTCGACGAAGGCCTCGTCCAGGCCGACGCCCTCGAAGACCTGCGCGCCCCGGTAGGAGGCGACGGTCGAGATGCCCATCTTGGACATGACCTTCAGGACGCCCTTGCCGAGGGCGTGGATCAGGTTGCGGATGGCCTTCTCGGGCTCGATGCCCGGCAGGAACGTCCCGGCCCGGACCAGGTCCTCGACGGACTCCATCGCCAGGTAGGGGTTGACCGCCGCGGCGCCGTAGCCGATGAGCAGGGCGACATGGTGGACCTCGCGGACGTCGCCGGCCTCGACCAGCAGGCCCACGTGGGTGCGCTGCTTGGTGCGAATGAGGTGGTGGTGGACGGCCGCGGTGAGCAGCAGCGAGGGGATCGGCGCGTGCTCGGCGTCCGAGTGCCGGTCGGAGAGCACGATCAGCCGGGCGCCGTTGTCGATGGCCGCGTCGGCCTCGGCGCAGATCTCCGCCAGGCGTGCGGCGAGCGCGTCACCGCCACCGGAGACCCGGAACAGGCCGGAGAGGGTCGCGGCCTTCATGCCGGGCATGTCGCCGTCGGCGTTGATGTGGATGAGCTTGGCCAGCTCGTCGTTGTCGATCACCGGGAAGGGCAGCACGACGCTGCGGCAGGAGGCCGCGGTCGGCTCCAGCAGATTGCCCTGCGGACCCAGCGACGAGCGCAGCGAGGTGACCAGCTCCTCGCGGATCGCGTCCAGCGGCGGGTTGGTGACCTGCGCGAACAGCTGGGTGAAGTAGTCGAAGAGCAGACGCGGACGCCCGGAGAGCGCGGCGATCGGCGAGTCGGTGCCCATGGAGCCGATCGGCTCGGCGCCGGTCCTGGCCATCGGCGCCAGGATGACGCGCAGCTCCTCCTCGGTGTAGCCGAAGGTCTGCTGGCGGCGGGTGACCGAGGCGTGGGTGTGCACGATGTGCTCGCGCTCGGGCAGGTCGCCCAGCTCGATCTCGCCGGCCTCCACCCATTCCTGGTAAGGCTGTGCGGCGGCGAGGGTCGCCTTGATCTCGTCGTCCTCGATGATGCGGCCCTCGGCGGTGTCGACGAGGAACATCCGGCCCGGCTGCAGCCGGCCCTTGCGGACCACCTTGGCGGGGTCGATGTCGAGAACGCCGACCTCGGAGCCGAGGACGACGAGGCCGTCGTCGGTGACCCAGTAGCGGCCGGGGCGCAGACCGTTGCGGTCGAGCACGGCGCCGACCTGGGTGCCGTCGGTGAAGGTGACGCAGGCGGGTCCGTCCCAGGGCTCCATCATCGTGGAGTGGTACTGGTAGAACGCGCGCCGGGCCGCGTCCTTGGAGTTCATGGATTCGTGGTTCTCCCACGCCTCCGGGATCATCATCAGCACGGAGTGCGGCAGGGAGCGGCCGCCGAGGTGCAGGAGTTCGAGCACCTCGTCGAAGGAGGCGGAGTCGGAAGCGTCCGGCGTGCAGATCGGGAAGATCCGCTCCAGGTTCTCCTGGGCGCCGAACAGGTCGGAGACGAGCTGCGACTCGCGGGCGCGCATCCAGTTGCGGTTGCCCTTGACCGTGTTGATCTCGCCGTTGTGGGCGACGAAGCGGTACGGGTGGGCGAGCGGCCAGCTCGGGAAGGTGTTGGTGGAGAAGCGCGAGTGGACCAGCGCGACGGCCGTGGCGAAGCGGCGGTCGGACAGGTCCGGGAAGAAGGGCTCCAGCTGGCCGGTGGTCAGCATGCCCTTGTAGACGATCGTGCGCGCGGACAGCGACGGGAAGTACACGCCGGCCTCACGCTCGGCGCGCTTGCGCACCACGAACGCCTTGCGGTCGAGGTCGATGCCCTGGCTCGTGCCGTCCGTGACGAACAGCTGACGGAAGACGGGCATGGTGGAGCGGGCCGTGGCGCCCAGCAGCTCGGGGGCGACCGGGACCTCACGCCAGCCGAGGACGGTGAGGTCCTCGTCCGCGGCGATCGTCTCGATCTGTGAGACGGCCTCGGCGGTCGTCGCCTCGGGCAGGAAGGCGATACCGACGGCGTAGCCGCCCGCCTCGGGCAGTTCGAAACCGGCCACCTCACGGAAGAAGGCGTCGGGCACCTGGGAGAGGATGCCGGCACCGTCACCGGAGTCGGGCTCGGAGCCGGTGGCGCCGCGGTGCTCCAGGTTGCGCAGAACCGTGAGCGCCTGTTCGACCAGCACATGGCTCGCCTCACCGGTGAGGGTCGCCACGAAGCCGACGCCACAGGCGTCGTGCTCATTGCGGGGGTCGTACATACCCTGCGCAGCAGGGCGAGCATCCATGAACGACCAGTTCTGGCCATTCGCGGAGTGCTGGGACGGCTGGCGCGGCGTACGCATCGGCTCTCCCGTCGTCGTCATGTGGCATGTGCAGTGCCGAGGGACGACGTTGGCCCTCTGCGTCAGGTGCAAAATTTCGTGCAGGTTACATGATGAGGTCGTTCTCGGGAAGCGGGATAGGCCGTTTCACCATGCGGACATCGGCGGGGCGCGGGGCGGGTTGGGTTTCCCACGCACGGCGATGGAGTCAGGGGGCGCAGGCGGACAGATCGATGTCCGTCGGGCCAGGGGGCGGGGCGGGTGTCGTCACCCGCCGCAAAGGTGCGGCGCAGGCGTCATTGCCCGCGGCGCTTACGGCTCATGCCCGGTGGTCAGGCGGTCGAAACCGTCGAGTAACAACTACTTGTACGGTCCCTCGCACAAGAGTTGTGCTCTCTATCCTACGGCGGTACCGAACAGGGTACCCAGGGCGTACGTCACACCGGCCGCCGCGCCGCCGAGGGCGAGCTGCCGCAGCCCGCTGTACCACCAGGACCTTGCCGTCACCTTGGCCACGACCGCACCGCAGCCGAAGAGCCCGAGCAGGGCGAGCAGCACCGCCGGCCACAGGGTGTGGGCGCCGAGCAGAAACGGCAGGACGGGCAGCAGGGCGCCGAGGGCGAAGGAGCCGAAGCTGGAGACGGCGGCCACCAGCGGGGAGGGGAGGTCGCCCGGGTCGACACCGAGTTCCTCGCGCGCGTGTATCTCCAGGGCCTGCTCCGGGTCGCGGGAGAGCTGACGGGCGACCTCGCGGGCGAGTTCGGGCTCGACCCCGCGGGCCTCGTACAGCGCCGCGAGCTCCTCTTCCTCGTCCTCCGGGTGCTTGCGCAGTTCGCGGCGCTCGACGTCCAGCTCGGCCTCGACCAGCTCGCGCTGCGAGGCGACGGAGGTGTACTCGCCCGCGGCCATGGAGAAGGCCCCGGCGGCCAGGCCCGCGAGACCTGTGATGATGATGGTCTGCTGGCCGACGGACCCGCCGGCGACACCGGTCATCAGGGCCAGGTTGGACACCAGTCCGTCCATCGCGCCGAAGACGGCGGGACGCAGCCAGCCGCCGTTCACATCGCGGTGGGTGTGGTTGTCCCGGTGCGCCTCGTGCAGGGTCGCCTCGGTCTCGATGATGGCCATGCCCGGTCCCCCAGGTGTGCTTGCTTGGACTGTTTCCACTTTTCGACAACACACAAAGTACGTCGTATATTGCCCGGCCGCCAGCAAGGAAAGGCTGGGCTAACCTGCACTTTTGGCGGCGAGCGCTCATCCGTGATTACCCCTGCACAGATGTCGGAAGGGTGATGCTGAGGCCCGCGAGGCTCGGCGGGACGGCTCCGGTGGCACAGATCCGCAAAGCGGTTCCGTGGCCGGGACCGGGGAGGGGCGCCCTGAGAGGAGAGGCTCCGTATGGCATCCACCGCCTGCACTCCCCCGGCCCCGGCCCCCGGGGACGCCTGCGGCCTGCGGGAACGGGCCCGCGGCGCGCTGCTCGGCCTCGCCGTCGGGGACGCGCTCGGCGCGCCCGCCGAGAACATGCGACCGTCCGAGATCCGTGCCCGCTGGGGCCGCATCACGGGGTACGTCGTCGAGCAGCCCTCCGGCACGGACGACACCGAGTACGCGATCTTCTCGGGGCTGCTGCTGGCCCGGTACGGCTCGGCGCTCACCGTGGCGCAGGTGGAGGCGGCCTGGCACCGGTGGATCGCGGACCGGGACGAGGGCCCGTTCCGCGGGGCGGGTTTCAGTGAGCGGGGCACGCTGGAGAACCTCCGCCGGGGCCTTGCGGCGCCCATCTCCGCGCAGCACCGGCACGCCTGGAGCGACGGCCTGGCCATGCGGGCGGCCCCCTTCGGCGTCTTCGCGGCGGGACGCCCCGTGGAGGCGGCCCGGCTGGTGGCCGTCGACGGCTCGGTGAGCCACGAGGGCGAGGGCATCTACGGCGGCCAGGCGGTCGCCGCCGGGGTGGCGGCGGCGATGGCGGGCGCGCCGACGACCGCCGTGGTGGCGGCTGCCCTCGCGGTCGTCCCCGACGACTCGTGGACCGCCCGCTCCCTGCGCCGCGCGGTGACGGCGGCGCGCCGGGGCGCCCGCGCGGTCCGCTCCGCGGTGGTGATCGGCGGCTATCCCTGGACGGACCTCGCGCCCGAGGCGGTGGCCCTCGCCTTCGGCGCGTACGCGGCGGCGGACGGCGACTTCGAGGAGTCGGTGCTCACCGCGGTGAACATGGGCCGCGACGCCGACACCACGGCCGCGGTCGCGGGCGCGCTGGCCGGTGCGGCCTGCGGAGTGTCGGCGATCCCGGCCGCCTGGGCGACGGCGATCGGGCCGGTCCGCGGGCGGTGCCTGCCGTCCGTGGCGGGTCACCATGTGCTCGATGTGGCGGACCTGCTGACGCCTCAGGACGGTGGGGCAGGGGTGACAGCGGCGACAGGGGCGACACCGGCGGCGCGGAGCGCCACCGCTCAGGAGCGACCGGGCCGGCCTGCGTACGGCGTCGACACGGTTGCGCTCGGAGACGGCAGGGAGCCGTCGCTCGCCATCGGCAGCGCGCCCAACGACAGCGAAGACGGCGAGGACCCCGTGCCGCTCGCCGCCCCCGGCGCACCCACGACCACCCGCGGCCCGGTGCCCCGCAACGGCCCCCCGATCCAGGACGCCCGGGCGCAGCCCGATCCCGCGGCCTGTGCGGAGGCGGCGTACGTGGGCGCGGCGGACGAGGACGAGGCGGAGTCATGAGCGCGGCCACCGGTCCCCGCCGGGTCGAGGGGCTGCTGCTCGGGCTCGCCGCGGGCGACGCCGCCGGATGGCCGGCCGCCCGGCACCGGGCCGCCCGGATGCCCGAGTGGACCCGTCGGCTCACCCGGGAGCTGGACACCTTCGCCGAGCAGAACGCGACCACCACCCTGCCCGTGCCGATCGCGCTCAACCAGCCCCCGGAGCCGCTGCGGCTGGGCCCGTCGGACGACGCCGAGTGGGCGGCGTTCGCGGCGGAGGCCGTGCTGCGGGCCGGGGACGGCAGCGCGCTCGGCGACGTCGGCCGGCAGCGCAGGATGCGCGCGGCCATCGATCTGTCCTGGAACGCGGTCGCCGCCGAGGTCGCCGCCGCGGCCGACCGCGCGCCCGAGGTCGAGTCGGCGGTTCCGCCGCTGCGCGCCCGGATCTCCGTGCGCGCGGGACTCGGCAATCTCGCCACCGGTCTGCGCCCGCCCGCCACCGGCCACGACAACCCGCACTACTTCGACGACGCGGCCTGTGTACGGGCCTGTGTGCTGGCCGTGGCGCACCCCGGGGATCCCCGACTCGCCGCGGAACTGGCCGAGTTCGACGCCCGCTACACCCAGGACGGCGACGGGGTGCACGGGGCGCGTGCCATGGCCGCGGCCCTCTCGCTCGCCCTGTGCGGGGAGGGGGTCGAGGCCTGCGTGGCGGCCGCCCTGGGCGAGCTTCCGGAGTCCACCGAGATCGGCCGCAACGCCCGGCACGCGCTGACGCTGGCCCGGGACGGCGACCCCGCCTTCTCCGTCGTACCGCTGCTGGAGCACCAGATCGTCGACCACGTCTACAGCTACGGCGTCGCGGCCGCGGAGACCGTCCCGGTCGCGCTCGCCCTGGCGACGGCGGCCCGCGGCCGGATCGTCGAGGCCGTACCCGCCGCCGCGTGTCTGTCGCGGGTCGCCGACTCCGCCCCGGCCCTGGCCGGCGCGCTGACCGGGGCGATCGGCGGCGGCGCGGCGATCCCGCCCGCCTGGCGGGACGCCTGCCGCATCCTGTCCGGCTGCGCGCTCCCCCGGCTGACCGGTACCGACCTCGTACACCTCGCCGAACTCCTGGAGGCGACGGAACTGATCGCTCCAGGTGGATGATTCGGGACATGACGCCCACTTCTGACGAGACGACCCCTCTCGACGAACGCATCACCGGCGCCCTGGTCGGCGCCGCCGTCGGCGACGCCCTCGGCGGCCCCGTCGAGGGCCACTCCCCCGCGCAGATCGTCGAACGGCACGGCGGCCGGGTGCACGGAATCGTCGGACCCTGGCACGGCGACGACTGGCGCACCGCCCGTCCCGTGGCGCCGTACCACAAGGGCGACGGACATGTCACCGACGACACCTTGATGACCCATGCGCTGGTACGGGTGTACGCGGCCGTCCGCGACCACCTCGACGCGTACGCGATCGCCGACCACCTGGTCCCGGACCTGATGACGAACCCGCGCTGGATCCCGGAGCTGGAGACGGAGACGATCCCCCTCCAGCGGATCTTCCTCGCGGAGAAGTGGCTGGTGACCAGGCTTCATTACGGCCATGTCGATCCGCGCGAGGCGGGCGCCGGCAACATCGTCAACTGCGGTGCGGCGATGTACATGGCGCCGGTCGGCCTGGTCAACGCGGCCCATCCGGCGGGCGCGTACGCCGAGGCGCTGGACGTGGCGGGGGCGCACCAGTCGTCGTACGGCAGGGAGGCGGCCGGGGTGTTCGCGGCGGCGGTGGCGGCCGCGTGCGCGCCGGGCGCGACCGCCGACTCGGTCGTGGGCGCGTGTCTGTCCTTGGCGAAGGACGGTACGCGGGCCGCCATCGAGACGGTCTGCGACACGGCGTCCCGCTACTCGGACTTCGAGTCCGCACTGCGTCCGCTGCGGGAGGCGGTGGCCCCTTACGACACGGTCGGCCCGGACTACCGCGCCCCGTCCCTGGGCGCCCGCCGGCCCTCCCGGCTGCACGCGATCGAGGAACTCCCGGTGGCGCTCGGCATGGTGGTGGTGGCGCGCGGCGACTTCCGGCACGCGGTGCTCGGCTCGGTCAACTACGGGCGGGACTGCGACTCCATCGCGACGATGGCGGGCGCGATCACGGGCGCGCTGGGGTCGGAGGTGCCGTCCTACTGGGCGAAGGAGGTCGCCGAGGCCAGCCGTCTGGATCTGCACGCCCCGGCACGGACGCTGACGGAGGTCACGCGGGAGATCTTCGCCCGGGACGTGTACCGCCGCCGGGCCCATGAGGCGGCGTTCGCCGGGATGGGAGGTCCGAGGTGCTCCGAGTGACCTGGGTCCAGCCGGAGGACCTCCTCGGCCACGAGCTGCGCCAGGCGGAGCTGGAGGGCCGCGAGACCTCGGCCGTCGCGGCGCGGTGGTACCGGGCGGGCGGTCCCGAGGCTCCGGCGCGGGCGGGCGCGTCCTCCGCGCCGGTGTCCCCGTATCTGCGGGTGCTGGCGAAGGATCTGCTGGACGAGCTGGCCGATCTGCCCCGCCGGTCGGCGGAGCGCGAACCGACCTGTCTGGAGCGCATCAAGGCGCTGTGTCCGGACTGGCCCGAGCGGACCGGGAGCGTGCGGGCCCCGGCGGTGGCGCGTCTGGAGTCCGCCTGGCTGGGCCGGGCCGTGGGCTGCCTGCTGGGCAAGCCCGTCGAGAAGCTCCCCCTGGACGGTATCCGCGCACTCGCTCGCGCCACCGGCAACTGGCCCCTGCGCACCTGGTTCACGGCCCGCGGAGTACCGGACGACCTCGCCGAGCGGTACCCCTGGAACCGCCGCTCCGCGGCGAACTCCCTCGCCGAGAACATCGACGGCATGCCCGAGGACGACGACCTCGACTACCCGATCCTCAACCTGCTGTTGCTCGGCCGCCACGGCAAGGCCTTCGGCACCGGGGAGGTGGCCCGGCTCTGGCTCGACGAACTGCCCGCCGGGCGCACCTTCACCGCCGAGCGCGTCGCCTACCGCAATCTGCTCTGCGGGATCGAACCCCCGCGCACCGCGCGGCACCGCAATCCCTTCCGCGAGTGGATCGGCGCCCTGATCCGCGCGGACGTCCACGGCTGGACCAACCCGGGCGACCCGGCCGCCGCGGCCGAACAGGCCCATCGCGACGCCACCCTCACGCACACCGCGAACGGCGTCTACGCGGCCATGTTCACGGCCGCCGCCCTCGCCGAGGCGGCCACCGGTGTCCACGACGTCCACCACTGCCTGCGCACCGGCCTCGCCGTGGTCCCACCCGGCTCCCGGCTGGCCCGCGCGGTCCGCCAAGCGATCCGACTCGCGCGTACGACATGGGACTTCGAGGCGGTCGTCGACGAACTCCACACCACCCACCGCAGCTGTCACTGGGTCCACGCCGTGCCCAACACCGCCCTGATCGCCGCCGCCCTCACCCACGCCGACGGCGACTTCACCGGCTCCGTCTGCCGTGCGGTGTCCGGGGGCTGGGACACCGACTCCAACGGTGCCGCGGCGGGCAGCATGGCGGGCCTGCTGGCCGGACACCCCGGCGCGCTGCCCGACCGCTGGACGGCCCCGCTCAAGAACCGGCTGACCACGTCCGTCGGCGACTTCAACGGCGTCGGCTTCGACGCCCTGGCCCGTCTCACCCACCGGGAAGCCCACCGCTCATGACCGCGCCCCTCACCGGCCTCCGTGTCCTCGATCTCGCGACCCTCTTCGCCGGCCCTCTCGCCGCCACCCTGCTCGGTGACTTCGGTGCCGAGGTCATCAAGGTCGAGCATCCGGTCCGGCCGGACCCCTCCCGCGGGCACGGCCCGGCGAAGGACGGGGTGGGCCTGTGGTGGAAGCTGCTGGGCCGCAACAAGCGCACCATGACCCTGGACCTGTCCCGGCCGGGCGGCCGGGCGACGCTGCTGCGTCTGGCCGCGACCGCCGACGTGGTGATCGAGAACTTCCGCCCGGGCACGCTGGAGAAGTGGGGCCTGGGCTGGGACGAGCTGTCGGCCGCGAACCCCCGGCTGGTCCTCGCCCGGGTCACCGCGTTCGGCCAGTTCGGGCCCTACGCGCACCGCCCCGGCTTCGGCACGCTCGCGGAGGCGATGAGCGGGTTCGCGGCGATCACCGGGGAGCCGGAGGCGCCCCCGACGCTGCCTCCGTTCGGGCTGGCCGACTCGATCGCGGCTCTGACCACGGCGTACGCGGTGCTGACCGCCCTCGCGGGCCGGGACCGCACCGGTGCGGGGCAGGTGGTGGATCTGGCGATCATCGAACCGATCCTCACGGTCCTCGGACCGCAGCCGATCTGGTACGACCAGCTGGGCCACGTCCAGGGGCGCACCGGAAACCGCTCCCAGAACAACGCGCCCCGCAACACCTATCGCACCGCGGACGGCGACTGGGTCGCCGTGTCCACCTCCGCGCAGTCCGTCGCCGAGCGGGTGATGCGGCTGGTGGGCCGTCCGGAGGTGATCGAGGAGCCGTGGTTCGCGAGCGGCGAGGAACGGGCCCGGCACGCCGATGTGCTCGACGAGGCGGTCGGCGGCTGGATCGCCCGCCACACCCGGGCGGAGGTGCTGAAGGAGTTCGAACAGGCGGAGGCGGCGGTGGCGCCGGTGCAGGACGTACGGGACGTGATGACCGACCCCCAGTACACGGCCCTGGACACGATCACCACCGTCCCCGACCCGGAGCTGGGCCGACTGCGGATGCAGAACGTGCTCTTCCGGCTGTCCGCCACGCCCGGCGCGATCCGCTGGGCGGGCCGGCCGCACGGCGCGGACACCCGGGTGATCCTCGGCGAGCTGGGCCTGACGGACGGGGACATCGCCGCGCTCGAGGCGGAGGGCGCCCTGTGAGCGCGGGCCCGGGCTTCCCCCCGCTCACCTTGCTGTACGCCCCCGGGGACCGCCCGGAGGTGGTCGGCAAGGCGCTGCGGTCGGGGGCCGATGTGGTGCTGGTCGACCTGGAGGACGCGGTCGCCCCGGACCGCAAGGACTACGCACGGGCCGCGACGGCGGAGCGGTTGTCCGAGCACCCTCCGGTGCCGGTCCATGTCCGGATGAACGCGCTGGACAGTCCGTGGGCCGACGCGGACCTCGCGGCGCTGTCGGCCCTGCCCGGTCTGTCGGGCCTCAGGCTGCCGAAGGTGACGTCGCCGTCGGACGTCGTGCAGGTGGCGCGGCGGGCCGCTCGCGCGGCGGGCGGGACGGTCCCCCTCTACGCCCTGCTGGAGACGGCCCTGGGTGTGGAGCGCGCCTACACCATCGCGTCGGCGCATCCGGCGCTGCGGGGCATCGCGCTGGGAGAGGCGGATCTGCGGGCGGATCTCGGCGTACGGGAGGACGCGGGTCTGGACTGGTCGCGGGCCCGGGTGGTGGTGGCCGCACGGGCCGCCGCACTGCCGCCGCCCGCCCAGTCGATCTACCCGGACACCAGGGATCTGGAGGGGCTGGCGGCCTCCTGTGCGCACGGCCGGACCCTGGGCTTTCTGGGGCGGGCGGCGATCCACCCCCGCCAGCTTCCGGTGATCGAGCGGGCCTACGCGCCCACGGCGGAGGAGATCTCGTGGGCGGAGGAGGTCCTGAAGGCGGCGGCCAGGGAGCCGGGCGCCCTGGCCCTCCCCGACGGGCGCTTCGTCGACACGGCGGTGGTCAGAGAGGCACACACCACGCTGTCCCTGGCCCGCCGCAGGCGCTGAGGACCGTGCCCCCGCCCCGCAACACGTCGGGGGCGCCGTATCCGGTGATACGGCGCCCCCGACGCGGGGAAGCGTCCCTCAGCTCTTCTTCGCCGACCGGGCCTCGTCCGCCGCCGGGGCCTTCGCGTCCTCGGGGGCGCCGGGGTCCTCGGTGGTCTCCTCCGCCCCGGACGTGTCCGAAGTCGGGGCCTCGGGCTCGCTCTCGGCCGGTTCCGGCTTCTCGCCGGACTGCCCGCGCCTCACGTCTGCGGACTCCGGCTTCTCCTCGGACTGCTCCGGCTTCTTCTCCAGGGCCACGGAACCGCCGTCCTGCCCGGTCTCGCCGTCGGAGTCGCCCCGCTCCACGATCTCCTCCCGGCCCGGCCGCAGCCGCGACGAGACCACGATGTACACGACCGCGCCCAGGAACACCAGCATGGCGGTCCAGTCGTTCAGCCGCAGGCCCAGGATGTGGTGCGCGTCGTCGACCCGCATGTACTCGATCCAGCCGCGGCCCACGCAGTACGCGGCCACGTACAGTGCGAAGGCCCGGCCGTGTCCCAGCCGGAAGCGGCGGTCCGCCCAGATGACCAGGAATCCGACCCCGACGCACCACAGCGACTCGTACAGGAACGTGGGGTGGTAGTAGCCGGGCACCCGGCCGCCAGCGGAGGACGTGATGTGCAGCGCCCACGGCAGGTCCGTCGGCCGGCCGTACAGCTCCTGGTTGAACCAGTTGCCCCAGCGGCCGATCGCCTGCGCGAAGGCGATGCCGGGGGCGACGGCGTCGGCGTACGAGGGCAGGGTGATGCCCCGGCGGCGGCAGCCGATCCAGGCGCCGATCGCCCCGAGCGCGATCGCGCCCCAGATGCCGAGTCCGCCCTCCCAGACCTTGAACGCGTTCACCCAGTCACGGCCGGGGCTGAAGTACAGCTCGTAGTCCGTGATCACGTGGTAGAGCCGTCCGCCGACGAGGCCGAAGGGCACCGCCCAGACCGCGATGTCGGCCACGGTGCCCGGGCGCCCGCCGCGGGCGACCCAGCGTTTGTTGCCGAGCCACACGGCTACGAAGACACCGATGATGATGCAGAACGCGTAGCCGCGCAGCGGAATGGGGCCGAGGTACAGCACTCCGCGCGAGGGGCTGGGGATGTAGGCAAGTTCCATGGCAGGAACGACGCTACCGTGCCGGACACGCAGGGCGGCAATTCACCCGGCTACGGGTCCATAACGTACGCCTCCCCCGGCGTGGCGGGCCGGGGGCGCGCCGGGCGGGGTCCGCCCTCAGGACTTGTTCGCCGATTCCACCATCTGCTTCAGCTTCGCCGGGGTCATCGTCCGGTCGGTGTAGATGTTCTTGCCGTCGAGGAGCACGGTCGGGGTCCCGCTGAAGCCGCCGCTCTGGAACGCGTCGTTCGACTTGGCCACCCAGCCGTCGTGTGTGCCGCCGTTCACACACGTCTGGAAGGCGGGCGTGTCGAGACCGGGGACCTTGCCCGCCAGCTCGATCAGTTTCGCCTTGTCGGAGAAGCCGTCCTCGGTCTCGCTCGGCTGGTTCTCGTACAGCACGTCGTGGAAGTCGCGGAACTTGCCGGCGTCCTGGGCGCACGCGGCGGCGTTGGCCGCGCGGTGGGAGCCGCTGCCGCCGGTGTTTCCGTCGATGAGCGTGGCCAGGTGGTACTCGACTCTGAGCTTGCCGGCGTCGGTCAGCTCGCGGATCGTCGGGCGGTAGGCGGTCTCGAAGGCCTGGCAGGCCGGGCAGCGGAAGTCCTCCCACACCGTGAGGGTGGACCTGGCGGAGTCCTGGCCCACCGGGATCGCGAGGCTGTCCTTGCCCGTCGCCCCCGAGGGCGCCACGGCGGGACCGGCGGCGCCGCTCTTGCCGCTCTTACCGGCGTTCGCCGCCAGGAGGCCCACCACCGTCGCCAGGCCCAGGACGCACACGATCGAGGCGCCCACGATCAGCGCCCGGCGGCGCCTGTCCGCGCTCCTCTGCCTCTGTCGCTCGACCGCCAGCCGCTCACGGGCGGTGCGCTTTCCGTCACGGTTCTTCTCGCTCACATCCGGCAGAACGAACCGGGGAGGCGCAGCGCGCCTCCCCGGTCCCAGGTCCACCCGTTCGAGCGAGAAATGATCAGGGACTCCCGGGACTCACCCTCCCAGGTGAATTCCCTCGGGTGTCCCGCGGTGCCGTGTCACCCGGTGCGGCGCACGCCCTCGGCCAGCTCGCCCGCCAGTGCCCGTACGGCCTCGAGGCCCGCCGCCTCGTCCTCCGCGTCCAGCATCCGCTTCACGAACGCGGAGCCGACGATCACCCCGTCGGCGAAACCGGCCACCTCGGCGGCCTGCGCGGCGTTGGACACGCCGAGGCCGACGCAGACGGGCAGGTCGGTGGTCGCCCGGGTGCGCCGGACCAAGTCCTGGGCCTGGGTGCCGACCGACTCACGGGTGCCGGTGACACCCATGAGGGAGGCCGCGTAGACGAATCCGGAGCCCGCCGCGGTGATCTCGGCGAGCCGACCGTCCCTGCTGCTCGGCGCCACCACGAAGACCGTGGCGAGCCCGTGCTTCTCGGCATGTTCCCGCCACAGCGCCGACTCCTGCACGGGCAGGTCCGGCAGGATGCAGCCGGCGCCGCCCGCCTCGGCCAGCTCGGTGGTGAAGCGCTCCACGCCGTAGCGGTCGATGGGGTTCCAGTACGTCATCACGAGCACCGGCTTCCCGGTCGCCTCGTGCGCCTCGCGGACCGTACGCAGCACGTCGGCGATCTTGACGCCCCCGCGCAGGGCGATGTCGTCGGCGGTCTGGATGACGGGCCCGTCGAGGACCGGGTCGCTGTGCGGCAGCCCCACCTCGACGATGTCGGCGCCGCCGGCCAGGACCGCCTTGATCGCGGCGATGCCGCCGTCGACGGTCGGGAAGCCGGCCGGCAGATAGGCGATGAGGGCGGACCGCCCCTCGGCCTTCGCTGCGGCGAGGGTGTCGGACAGCAGTCGGATGTTCCCGCTCACTTGACGTCCCCCTCGATCTCGGCGGTGTCGCTGTCGGCGTCCGCGGCGACGGACGCGTCGGTGTCGTACAGGCCGAAGTACCGGGCGGCCGTGTCCATGTCCTTGTCGCCGCGCCCGGACAGGTTGATGACGATCAGCCCGTCCTGGCCCAGCTCCCGGCCGATCTCCAGGGCGCCGGCGAGGGCGTGGGCGCTCTCGATGGCCGGGATGATGCCCTCGGTGCGGGACAGCAGGCGCAGGGCCTGCATCGCCGCGTCGTCGGTGACGGCCCGGTACTCGCCGCGGCCGCTGTCCTTGAGGTAGGCGTGCTCGGGGCCGATGCCGGGGTAGTCGAGGCCCGCGGAGATCGAGTACGGCTCGGTGATCTGGCCCTCGTCGTCCTGGAGGACGTAGGACCGGGAGCCGTGCAGGATGCCGGGTTCGCCCGCGGTGAGGGTGGCGGCGTGCTCGCCGGTCTCGACACCGTGGCCGGCGGGCTCGCAGCCGATGAGGCGCACGGAGGTGTCGGGGATGAAGGCGTGGAAGAGCCCGATGGCGTTGGAACCGCCGCCGACACAGGCGACGGCGGCGTCGGGCAGGCGCCCGGCGCGCTCCAGGATCTGCCGCCGTGCCTCGACGCCGATCACTCGGTGGAAGTCGCGCACCATGGCGGGGAAGGGGTGGGGGCCGGCCACGGTGCCGAACAGGTAGTGGGTGTGGTCGACGTTGGCGACCCAGTCCCGGAACGCCTCGTTGATGGCGTCCTTGAGGGTGCGGGAGCCGGACTGCACGGCGATGACCTCGGCGCCGAGCATCCGCATCCGGGCGACGTTGAGGGCCTGCCGCCGGGTGTCGATCTCGCCCATGTAGATGGTGCAGTCGAGCCCGAAGAGGGCGCAGGCCGTGGCGGTGGCGACGCCGTGCTGGCCGGCTCCGGTCTCCGCGATGACCCGCGTCTTGCCCATCCTCTTGGTCAGGAGGGCCTGCCCGAGGACGTTGTTGATCTTGTGCGATCCGGTGTGGTTGAGGTCCTCGCGCTTGAGGAACACCCGGGCGCCACCGGCGTGCCGGGCGAAGCGCGGCACCTCGGTGAGGGCGCTGGGCCGGCCGGTGTAGTTCACGAGCAGGTCGTCGAGCTCGCGGGCGAACTCGGGGTCGGCCTTGGCCTTGTCGTACTCGACGGCGACCTCGTCCACGGCGGCGACGAGGGCCTCCGGGATGAACTTGCCACCGAACGCGCCGAAGTACCCCTCGGCATTGGGAACCTGACCATGGGGGTCGGGAACGAAGAATTCGCTGGGCATACGGAATACCTCACAGGGGCGGAGAGCCCCGGGTAGGTCGGAACGGGAATCATCTGCGGTCGCGTGCGCGCGCCGTCCCGGCGGTGCCGTCCGACGGGAAACCCGCTCAGGGCCCGGTGGCCGTCAAGGCACCCGGCCGAGGAGCGACCCCCTTCAGCTCACCGCAGGTGGCGCGCACGCGGGCGACGCCATCGCATTCCGTTCACTTGCCCGGGCTCGTCACCGATGACATACCGCACCCGTCGCCCGTGCACCCGCCGCGCGGGCGCCCGGCAGCCACGCGGCCGGCACCCACGGGCGAGCCGGGCATACGGATCCCTGGTCGCCATGGTGATCGAAAGCATCATCGAGGCCAACCCTACCGGGCCGGGGCCGTCCGGATGACCCGCGCTGGGCGCGGGGCACGGGGTCGGTCCCGGCGTCATGTCAGTCCCGTCCGTGCCGCAGCGCCGGGTGGGCGCCCGCCGCGACCAGGTCGGCGACCGAGGTCTTCGGGTCGCGCCCGGTCACCAGGGACTCACCCACGAGCACCGCGTCGGCGCCCTCGTTGGCGTACGCGATCAGGTCGTGCGGTCCCCGGACGCCGGACTCGGCGACCTTCACGATCCCCTCGGGGATCTCCGGGGCGACCCGCTCGAACGTCGTGCGGTCGACCTTCAGGGTCTTCAGGTCGCGCGCGTTGATGCCGATCACCTTGGCGCCGGCGTCCACCGCCCGCTCGACCTCGTCCTCGTCGTGCACCTCCACGAGCGGGGTGAGCCCGATGGACTCGGCGCGCTCGATGAGGGACTCGAGGGCGGGCTGGTCAAGGGCGGCGACGATCAGCAGCGCGAGGTCGGCGCCGTAGGCCCTGGCCTCCCACAGCTGGTACGAGGTGACGATGAAGTCCTTGCGCAGCACCGGGATGTCGACCCGGGCGCGGACGGCCTCCAGGTCGGCCAGCGAGCCGCCGAAGCGCCGCTGTTCGGTGAGCACGGAGATGACGGCCGCGCCGCCCGCCTCGTAGTCCGCCGCAAGGGCGGCCGGGTCGGCGATCGCGGCGAGCGCGCCCTTGGACGGGCTGGACCGCTTCACCTCGCAGATCACCTTGACGCCGTCGCCCCGCAGAGCCGCGACGCCGTCCTTGGCGGGGCGTGCCTTCGCCGCGCGCTCCTTGAGCTCGTCGAGGCTGACGCGCGCCTGCCGCTCCGCGAGGTCGGCACGGACTCCGTCGATGATCTCGTCGAGCACACTCACGCGAGCGGCCCCCTTCCTGACGGTTGAAGAAGCTGGTAGCGCCTCGGGGCTCGGTCCACCGGGACCGCCCCGAAGGCGGAACCACTGGTCACTGCGATGGTATCCGGAGGACGGGGTAGATCTCGCATCCGGTTGACGGCCGTCCCACTACCTGGGCATTCACCCATCGGTCAAGGGTGCAGCCAGCCACCGAGGGGAAGATTGCGGACAACGGTGAAGACCAGCAGCAGGGCGCCCAGGCCCCACAGCGGTACCGGGCCGGGGTCGAGGCGCACACGCCGTCCCCGGGCGGCGTGAAGGGCCCACAGGATCCACACCACGGCGAACCCCAGATAGCCCGCGACGGCGAGCACGTTGTCGTGGAGCGCGGTCAGGAAGTCCCCGTGCACGAAGGCGTGCGCGCTGCGCAGTCCTCCGCAGCCGGGGCAGTACAGGCCCGTGTAGTGCAGCAGCGGGCAGACCGGGTAGTGGCCGGGCTCGTTGGGGTCCACGGCCCCGACGTACGCGAAGGCGGCGGCGACGCCCGCGAGCACTCCGGCCGGCGCGGCGATCCGCCGGAGCACGACGGCGGCTCCGGTTCGTGTGCGGGGCGGCACCACGCTGAGGTTGTCGGCGTTCACGGGAGGCATTCTGCCTGCCCCGCCGCCTTCGCGCGGCAGGAGACGCATGAGGCGGCCGCCGGACCGGCCGGGGCCGCCTCACACAGGAGAACGTACGAGAGCGTACGAGCCATGGCAGATGCGCGACCTGCCTGACCTACGACGTGCGAGGTCGTGGAGGGTTCAGCGGCTCGTGCTCGCGCTCGCGGGCTTGTGCGCCGAGTGCGCCGGGGTCTTCGGCTGACCGAGGCCCATCTGGCGCATGACGCCGCCCACGACGCCACCGAGGGCGACGATCACCAGGCCCGCCCAGAAGCCGGCCGGCTGGGCCATCACGGTGAAGGCGCCCGCTACCAGGAAACCGACGAAGGCGATGAGGACACCGGCCCAGGCGGCCGGGGTGTGACCGTGATTGTTGCCCGCCATGACATGCTCCTTGCTGGCTGTACGTGAGTTGTGTGAGCCGCACGCTCGGGCCTCATTGTCCCGCACGCGCGTGGATGAGGTGAGCTCGGGGGTCGCTCCCGGGGGTGCCGGGCTCGCCTGCGACACGCCCCTTCGGCAGGCGCGCCGCGGGGCGGTGGGGCGGGTCAGGCGCCCGTGGGGTCCTCACCCCGGTCGAGAGCCTTCCAGAGGTCCTCGGGACGGTCGGGGTCCAGGGGCTTGGCCTTGCGGGGCCGGGGCGTGCCGTCGCGCTCGTAGCGGCCGGACATCGCGGGCCACAGCCGGCCGTAGCGCAGGGCGAGCAGCCCGGCGAGGAGCAGCAGCGCGCCGCCGGCCGCGGCCACGTACGGCCATGCCGTGTGGGTGAGCGCGAAGGCGGTCGCGGAGGTGTCGCCGGCCGCCTGGGCCGCCTTCTCGTCCAGCGCGGAGCTGTCCGCGGCGCCGAGGAGCGCCGCCGCCACGACGCCGGCGCCGGAGAGCGCCAGCAGCCCGGCGACGAGGAAGCGCCCGGCCCTGCGGACGGCGAAGACGGCGACGAGCGCGGCGAGGCCCACTATGGCGAGCGCGGCGGGCACGCCCGTGACGTCGCTGCCCTTGGCGGTCAGCGGGAAGTCTCCGCCGGCCACCGTCACGGTCCCCGCCGACCAGCCCTGTCTGGAGGCGAGCAGCGCCACCGCCGCGCCGAGGGCCCCGCACAGCAGGGCGAGGGCGAGGCTGCGGCGGCCGGACCGGACGGGTGCGGCGGCCTCGGTACGGGGGTGAGGTACGGCAGTCACGTACTCCACTATCGCCTGAACCCCGGGTGAACCGTCACCCGGGCCCCTTTATCGGGTGATCGACATGTCCGGAACCGGTCCGCGGCCCCCCTCGGAGCCGGCTGACCGAGCGCGATCCGCCCGGCCCCGCTCACCGCCCCAGCCGGTTGGCCGTATGGACCGCCCGCAGTACCGCGGCCGCCTTGTTGCGGCACTCGTCGTCCTCGGCGACCGGGTCGGAGTCGGCCACGATGCCCGCGCCCGCCTGGACGTACGCCGTGCCGTCCCGCAGCAGCGCCGTACGGATGGCGATGGCCGTGTCGGAGTCGCCCGCGAAGTCCAGGTAGCCGACGCAGCCGCCGTACAACCCCCGCCGCGACGGTTCCAGTTCGTCGATGATCTGCATGGCGCGCGGCTTGGGCGCGCCGGACAGCGTGCCCGCCGGGAAGCAGGCGGTCAGGACGTCGAAGGCCGTGCGCCCCCGCGCGACCCGGCCCGTCACGGTCGAGACGATGTGCATCACGTGCGAGTACCGCTCGACGGACATGAAGTCGACGACCTCGACCGAGCCGGGCTCGCAGACCCGCCCCAGGTCGTTGCGGCCCAGGTCCACGAGCATCAGGTGCTCGGCCCGCTCCTTGGGGTCGGCCAGCAGTTCCTCGGCGAGCGCCTGGTCCTCCTGCGGGGTGGCGCCGCGGTGCCGGGTGCCCGCGATGGGGTGCACCATGGCCCGGCCGTCCTCCACCTTCACCAGCGCTTCCGGGCTGGACCCGACGACGTCGAAGCCGTCGAAGCGGAACAGGTACATGTACGGGGACGGGTTGGTGGCCCGCAGCACCCGGTAGACGTCCAACGCGCTGGCCGTGCACGCCGTTTCGAAGCGCTGCGAGGGGACAACCTGGAAGGCCTCGCCCGCCCGGATGCGCTCCTTGATGTCGTCGACGGCCGCCCGGAAGTCCGCGCCGCCCCATCGGGCGGTGAACTCGGGCAGCTCGGAGGGCGGGAGGGCGGCGGCCGGCTGCGGGACCGCGCGGGAGAGATCCGCCTCCATCGCGTCGAGGCGGGCCACGGCGTCCGCGTAGGCCTCGTCGACGCCGGTGTCGAGGTCGTTGTGGTTGATCGCGTTGGCGATCAGCAGAACGGAGCCCTCCCAGTGGTCCATCACCGCGAGGTCGCTGGTGAGGAGCATGGTCAGCTCGGGCAGCCGCAGCTCGTCCCGCTCGCCCGGGCCGATCTTCTCCAGCCGGCGGACGATGTCGTAGCCCAGATAGCCGACCATGCCGCCGGTGAACGGCGGCAGACCCTCCTGGTGGGGCGTGTGCAGGGCCTCGATGGTGGCCCGGAGGGCGGTCAGCGGGTCACCGTCGACCGGGACGCCGACCGGTGGGGTGCCGAGCCAGTGGACCTCGCCGTCCCGCTCGGTCAGGGTGGCGGCGCTGCGGACGCCGACGAAGGAGTAGCGGGACCACTTGTACGCGGCCCGGCCGTTCTCCGCCGACTCCAGCAGGAAGGTGCCGGGGCGCTCCCCGGCGAGTTTGCGGTACAGCGCGACGGGGGTGTCGCCGTCGGCGAGGAGCTTGCGGGTGACCGGGATGACGCGACGGTCGGTGGCCAGCTTGCGGAACGTCTCGAGGTCCATGGCGGCCGACCCTACTGATCCATGGCCGACGCGGCGCCGGTCACGGCGTCCCCGAGCAGCACATCGGCGTCGAAGCACGTACGGTCCCCGGTGTGGCAGGCGGCGCCCACCTGGTCGACCCTGACGAGCAGGGTGTCCGCGTCGCAGTCCAGCGCGACCGACTTGACGTGCTGGACATGGCCCGAGGTGTCGCCCTTGACCCAGTACTCCTGGCGGCTGCGGGACCAGTAGGTGCAGCGGCCGGTGGTCAGCGTGCGGTGCAGCGCCTCGTCGTCCATCCAGCCGAGCATCAGCACCTCGCCGGTGTCGTACTGTTGGGCGATCGCGGGGAGCAGCCCGTCGGCGCTGCGCTTGAGGCGCGCGGCGATCTCGGGGTCCAGGCCGCTGGGCCTGGCGGGGTCAGGCGTACTGGTCATGACGACCATTGTGCCGCGCCCCACCGTCATCACCGGTCACGGTCCGCTGGGCGGACGGTGCTCCCGGCCGTACGCTGACTGCATGTCGACCCATGCGAAGCGTGAACGCCTTCTTCTCGCCGATCTGTTGGAGGCCACGGGTCCGGACGCGCCCACGCTGTGCGAGGGCTGGAACGCCCGGGACCTGGCCGCGCACGTCGTGGTCCGCGAGCGCCGCCCCGACGCGGCCGGCGGCGTGCTGGTCAAGCAGCTCGCGCCGCGGCTGGAGAAGGTGATGGAGGAGTACGCCGCGAAGCCCTACGAGGAGCTGATCCAGCTGATCCGCACCGGGCCGCCGCGGTTCTCGCCCTTTCAGCTCAAGCAGCTGGACGAGGCGGCGAACACGGTCGAGTTCTACGTCCACACGGAGGACGTCCGCCGCGCCCAGCCCGACTGGACCCCGCGCGAGCTCGACCCGGTCTTCCAGGACGCCCTGTGGGCGCGTCTGGAGCGCACGGCGCGGCTGACCGGCCGCAAGGCGCCGACGGGGCTGGTGCTGCGCCGTCCGGACGGGCAGACGGCGGTCGCGCACCGGGGCACGCCGGTCGTGACGGTGACCGGCGAGCCCTCGGAACTGCTGATGTTCGCCTTCGGGCGGCAGCGGGTGGCGGACGTGGAGCTGACGGGCGACAAGGAGGCGGTCGCGAAGGTGCAGGACGCCAAGGAGCTCGGTATCTGAGAGGGGCGCTCAGCGGGGGAGCTCGGCGCGGCGCAGATCGCGCGCGCCGAGGGCGACGACCCCGCTGAGCCCGCAGACCGCCGCGCTCACGACGAACACCGGGCCGGTGCCCCAGAGGCCGATCGCGGCGGCGGACAGGGGCATGCTGAGGGGTGCGAAGCCGAGGCTGACCAGGCTGGAGACGGCGGTGACGCGCCCCAGGCAGGCGGGGTCGGACTGGGTCTGGAGCAGCGCGCCGCACATCACGCCGCTCAGGCCGGTGAGCAGGCCGATGAGGAGGGCCACACCGACGGCGGCGGCGACGCCGGGGACGTAGGCGAGGGCCCCGATCGCGACGGAGCCCGCGATGATCGCGTACGCGAGTACCCGCCCGGCGTGCGGCAGTCGTCCGCGCACCGTGAGCAGCAGCGAGACGGCCCCCGCTCCGGTCCCGAAGCCGGCCAGCACCCAGCCCATCCCCGCGGCACCCCAGCCGCGCTCGTCGGCCAGCAGGGTCAGGCCCAGGTTGAGCGGGCCGACGAAGCCGAGGTCGCCGAGGGCGATGGTGAGCACCAGCGGGGCGAGGACGCGGTGGCGGCGGATGTAGCGCAGGCCCGCCACCAGATCGCGCCAGGCGGTCGTGGGGGGCGTGCCGTGGGCGTCGTCCGGCGGCAGCTCCCGTATCCGTACGAGGACCAGCAACGGCACGGACACGGCGATCAGCAGCCCGGCGAGCCCGAACGCGGCCGCCGCGCCGCCGAGCGCCACCCCGAGGCCGCCGAGCGGCGCGCCCACGACGCTCGCGAACCGGATCGCGAGGGCCCGCATGCCCTGCACCCGTGCGAGCTGGTCCCGGCTCGTCACCCGGGCCGGCAGCGCCCCCACGGCGGGCATGAACAGGGCGTCCACGGTGCCGAAGACCAGGGACACCAGGAACAGCGGCCACAGCCCCGGCCGGGTCGCGGACAGCAGTCCCGCCACCCCCAGGACGGCGACGCAGCGCACGGCGTCGCTGCCGAGGACGACCTTCCGCGGCCCGAACCGGTCGGCCACCACTCCCCCGCCCAGCATCAGCAGGGCCCTGGGCAGGGCGCTCGCCGCCGTCACCATTCCGGCCTGCGCGGGCGACCCGGCCTGCACCGCCGCCCAGGAGAGCGCGAGGTAGTAGACGTTGTCGCCGACCATCGACGCGGTGTAGGCGGCGAGCCAGCGCAGGACGTTGCCGTCGCGGTGGGCGGGGCGTTCGGCGACGGGGGCCGGCCCCAGGGCGGTGGAGGTCACGTGGCGGTCCTCTCAGGCGCGGAAGGGGAAGGTGTACCAGTGCACGGCGACGTTCTCGCGGCCCTCGGTGCCGCCCGCCGCTTCGGCGGCCCGGCCGCGCTCCTCGTACCTGCGAACCAGGGCGAGCATGTCCTCTGCCAGCTCGGCCAGTTCGTCCGCGGTGAGCCGCAGGATCGACTCGGCGGACTCGGCGGCGGAGTTCCACTCGGGGCCCCAGTGCGCCCGCTCGTCCAGATAGCGCCGGTACATCTCGTTCCGCTGCTCCAGGAAGAGCCGGCTGGCCGCCGTGTGCGCGGCCGCCTTTTCCGGGGCGTCCCGGAAGTCCTCGTCGCGGATGCGCACGCCGTCGGACGCCGGCTGCCACCAGCGCTCCCGGCTGTCCGTGCTGCGGGGCTCGGCCTCTTCGATCAGCCCGTACTCGGCGAGTTTGCGCAGGTGGTAGCTGACCAGGGAGACGGCCTCGTCGACCTGCTCGGCCAGCTGTGAAGCGGTCGCGGCCCGCGCGACGGTCAGCCCCCGGTACACCTTGATCCGCAGCGGGTGGGCCAGCGCCTTGAGCGTGCCCAGATCACTGATGCGGCGGTCCCGCTCCTTGTCGGTCATGCCTTCACCGTAGATGCGAAGGAAAAATTGCACAATGGATTTTGCGCAACTTTCCTTTCGCATCTGCCCGGAAAGCAGCCCCGGCCACCGCGAGGCGACCGGGGCTCAGGCCGAGGACGGCGTCAGCGGACCGGGTGCCCCGCCTCCCGCAGCGTCGCCTTCACCTCTCCGATGCGCAGGTCCCCGAAGTGGAACACGGAGGCCGCGAGCACCGCGTCCGCGCCCGCCGCGACGGCCGGCGGGAAGTGCGCCGCCCGGCCGGCGCCACCCGACGCGATCAGGGGAACCGTCACATGCTTGCGCACGGCCGCGATCATCTCCAGGTCGTAGCCGTCCTTGGTGCCGTCCGCGTCCATCGAGTTGAGCAGGATCTCGCCCGCGCCCAGCTCGGCGGCCCGGTGCGCCCACTCGATCGCGTCGATGCCGGTGCCCCGGCGGCCGCCGTGGGTGGTCACCTCGAACGCGCCGGTCTCGGTGCGGCGCGCGTCGACCGACAGCACCAGCACCTGCCGTCCGAAACGCTCCGCGATCTCCCGGATCAGGTCCGGGCGGGCGATCGCTGCCGTGTTCACGCCCACCTTGTCGGCGCCCGCCCGCAGCAGCTTGTCCACATCCTCGGCCGTGCGGACCCCGCCGCCGACCGTCAGCGGGATGAAGACCTGCTCGGCGGTGCGGCGCACCACGTCGTACGTCGTCTCACGGTTGCCGGAGGACGCGGTGATGTCCAGGAACGTCAACTCGTCGGCGCCCTCGGCGTCGTACACCTTGGCCATCTCGACGGGGTCGCCCGCGTCGCGCAGGTTCTTGAAGTTGACACCCTTGACGACCCGGCCGTTGTCCACGTCCAGGCAGGGGATGACTCGGACCGCCAGGGTCATGAATCCACGGCTCCTCTTGCTGCTTCCAGCCTCGGAAGGCTGCCTCTAGCCCCGGAAGGCTTCCAGTTCCACTTCGACCAGGATGCGCGGGTCGACGAAGCCCTCCACGACCAGCAGGGTCGCGGCCGGGCGCACGGAGTCGAAGATCTCCTTGTGGGCCCGGCCCACCTCGTCGACGTCCCGCAGATGGGTCAGATACATCCGGGTCCGGAGCACCGACTCGGGACCGAGCCCGAACTCCGCGATCGCTTCCAGCGCGCTGGTGAACGCCACCTTCGCCTGCTCGTACGGGTCGCCCTCCCCGTACAGCACCGGCCCCCGGAAGGAGGTCGTGCCGGCCACCAGCACCCGGTCGCCCGCCGCGACGGCGCGTGCGAAACCGAAGGACTCCTCCCAGGGACTTCCGCTCTGCACCCGCCGCACGGCTTCCGACGTCATGACACCGCATCCTTTTTCAAGATGTAGCCTCCAGTGCTTCTTCCAGCGTGAACGCCTTCGCGTACAGGGCCTTCCCGACGATCGCCCCTTCGACACCGAGGGGGACGAGGTCGGCGATCGCCCGCAGGTCGTCCAGCGACGAGACACCGCCGGAGGCCACGACCGGGCGGTCGGTGGCGGCGCAGACGTTCTTCAGCAGCTGGAGGTTGGGGCCCTGAAGGGTGCCGTCCTTGGCGATGTCGGTGACGACGTACCGCGCGCAGCCCTCCTTGTTCAGCCGCTCCAGCGTCTCGTAGAGATCGCCGCCGTCGCGGGTCCAGCCGCGGCCGCGCAGGGTCGTGCCGCGGACGTCCAGACCTACCGCGATCTTGTCGCCGTGTTCCGCGATCACCCGGGCGACCCACTCCGGGGCCTCCAGGGCGGCCGTGCCGAGGTTCACCCGCGTGCAGCCGGTGGCCAGGGCGGCGGCCAGGGTGTCGTCGTCGCGGATACCGCCGGACAGCTCCACCTTGATGTCCATGGCCTGGGCGACCTCGGCGATCAGCGCGCGGTTGTCACCGGTGCCGAACGCGGCGTCCAGGTCGACCAGATGCAGCCACTCGGCACCCGCCCGCTGCCAGGCGAGGGCAGCCTCCAGCGGGGAGCCGTAGGAGGTCTCCGTGCCGGACTCGCCGTGGACGAGGCGCACGGCCTGGCCGTCGCGGACGTCGACGGCGGGGAGGAGTTCGAGCTTGGGCATGGTCTACAGGGTTCCGATCCAGTTGGTGAGCAGCTGCGCTCCGGCGTCGCCGGACTTCTCGGGGTGGAACTGGGTGGCCCACAGGGCCCCGTTCTCCACGGCCGCCACGAACGGCTTGCCGTGCGTCGACCAGCTCACCTTGGGGGCGAGCAGCGTCGGGTTGTGCGTCTCCAGCTGCCAGTCGTGGACGGCGTAGGAGTGCACGAAGTAGTACCGGGCGTCCGCGTCCAGCCCGGCGAACAGCTCGGAGTCGGCCGGCGCCTCGACCGTGTTCCAGCCCATGTGGGGCACGACGTCGGCCTGGAGCGGCCCGACCGTGCCGGACCACTCGTCGAGGCCCTCGGCCTCCACGCCGTGCTCGATGCCGCGGGTGAACAGGATCTGCATGCCGACGCAGATGCCCATCACCGGACGCCCACCGGCCAGCCGGCGGCCGACGATCCAGTCGCCGCGCGCCCCGCGCAGGCCCTGCATACAGGCGGCGAAGGCGCCGACGCCCGGCACCAGCAGGCCGTCGGCGTTCATGGCCCGGTCGTAGTCGTGGGTGATCTCGACGTCCGCGCCCACGCGTGCGAGGGCGCGTTCGGCGGAACGGACGTTGCCGAAGCCGTAGTCGAAGACCACGACCTTCTTCGGGTCGCTCAACTCCACACCCCCAGCCGCATGACGCCCGCCACCAGGCACATGCCGGCGCCGATCGAGAGCAGCACGATGAGGCTCCTCGGCATCTGCTGCTTGGCGAAGGAGATGATCCCGCCGACGAGGAAGAGGCCGACGACGATGAGGACGGTCGAAGTGCTGTTCATGGCTTACAGCGCACCCTTCGTGGACGGGAGGATGCCGGCCGCGCGCGGGTCGCGCTCGCTGGCGTAGCGCAGGGCCCGGGCCAGTGCCTTGAACTGGCACTCCACGATGTGGTGGGCGTTGCGCCCGTAGGGCACGTGCACGTGCAGCGCGATCTGGGCCTGGGCCACGAAGGACTCCAGGATGTGCCGGGTCATCGTGGTGTCGTACTCGCCGATCATGGGCGCCATGTTCTCGGGCTCGGTGTGCACGAGGTACGGGCGGCCGGACAGGTCGACGGTGACCTGGGCGAGGGACTCGTCCAGCGGGACCGTGCAGTTGCCGAAGCGGTAGATCCCGACCTTGTCGCCGAGCGCCTGCTTGAAGGCGGCGCCGAGGGCGAGGGCGGTGTCCTCGATGGTGTGGTGCGAGTCGATGTGCAGATCGCCCTCGGTCTTCACGGTGAGGTCGAACAGACCGTGCCGGCCGAGCTGGTCGAGCATGTGGTCGTAGAAGCCGACCCCGGTCGAGATGTCGGTCCGGCCCGTGCCGTCGAGATCGATCTCGACGACCACCGAGGTCTCCTTGGTGGTGCGCTCCACGCGCCCAACGCGGTTCATGCGCTCTGCTCCTTCTTCAGTTCACGTACCGCGTCGAGGAACGCGTCGTTCTCTTCGGGGGTTCCGGCGGTGACCCGCAGCCAACCCGGTACACCGTTGTCGCGGACCAGGACGCCCCGTTCGAGGATCTCCCGCCAGGCGGCGTGGGCGTCCTCGAACCGCCCGAACTGCACGAAGTTCGCGTCGGAGGCGGTGACCTCGAAGCCGATCGCCCGCAGCTCGGCAACCAGCCGGTCCCGCTCCGACTTCAGCTGCTCGACGTACTTCAGCAGTGTGTCCGTGTGCTCCAGGGCGGCCAGGGCGGTGGCCTGGGTGATCGCGGAGAGGTGGTAGGGCAGCCGGACGAGCTGGACGGCGTCCACGACCGCCGGGTGTGCGGCGAGATAGCCGAGGCGGAGGCCGGCGGCCCCGAACGCCTTCGACATCGTCCGTGAGACGACGAGATTCGGCCGACCTTCGAGGAGGGGCAGCAGCGAGTCGCCGTGGCTGAACTCGATGTACGCCTCGTCCACGACGACCATGGACGGCCGCGCGGCCTGCGCCGCCTCGTACAGGGCGAGGACCGTCCGCGTCGGGACCGCGTTGCCCGTGGGGTTGTTCGGGGTCGTGATGAAGACGACGTCGGGCCGGTGCTCGGCGATCGCCTTCTCGGCGGCGCCGACGTCGATCGTGAAGTCCTCGTCGCGCGGTCCCGAGATCCAGCCGGTGCCCGTGCCGCGCGAGATGAGGGCGTGCATCGAGTACGACGGCTCGAAGCCGATCGCCGTGCGGCCCGGCCCGCCGAAGGTCTGCAGCAGTTGCTGGATGACCTCGTTGGAGCCGTTGGCCGCCCACACGTTCTCGACGCCGACCCGGTGGCCGCCGGTCTTCGTCAGATACTCGGCGAGCCTGGTGCGCAGCTCGACCGCGTCACGGTCCGGGTAGCGGTTCAGGCCACGGGCGGCCTCGCGCACCCGCTCGGCGATCCGTTCGACCAGCGGCTCGGGCAGCGGGTAGGGGTTCTCGTTGGTGTTCAGCCGTACGGGCACGTCGAGTTGGGGCGCGCCGTAGGGGGACTTGCCGCGTAGCTCGTCCCGTACGGGAAGATCGTCGATTTCGAAGCTCACTTGCTCGCCGGTACCTTCCAGCCGAACCTGGCCTTGATCGCCGCGCCGTGCGCGGGCAGGTCCTCCGCCTCCGCCAGCGTCACCACATGGTGCGCGACCTCGGCCAGCGCGTCCTTGCTGTAGTCGACGACATGGATGCCGCGCAGGAAGGACTGGACGGACAGGCCCGAGGAGTGGCAGGCGCAGCCGCCGGTCGGGAGCACATGGTTGGAGCCGGCCGCGTAGTCGCCGAGGGACACCGGGGCCCAGGGGCCGACGAAGATCGCGCCCGCGTTGCGCACGCGGTCGGCGACCGCGGCGGCGTCCGCCGTCTGGATCTCCAGGTGCTCGGCGCCGTACGCGTCGACCACCCGCAGGCCCTCGTCGACGCCGTCGACCAGCACGATCGCGGACTGCTTGCCCGCGAGCGCAGGGCGGATCCGGTCCTCGACGTGCCGGGAGGCCTCCACCTGCGGCTTGAGTTCCTGCTCCACCGCGTCGGCCAGCTCCACCGAGTCGGTGACCAGTACGGCGGCGGCCAGCGGGTCGTGCTCGGCCTGGCTGATCAGGTCGGAGGCCACGTGTACCGGGTCGGCGGTGCCGTCCGCGAGGATCGCGATCTCGGTGGGACCGGCCTCGGTGTCGATGCCGATCCGGCCCGTGAAGTAGCGCTTGGCTGCGGCGACCCAGATGTTGCCGGGGCCGGTGACCATGGCCGCGGGCGGGCAGGACTCGGTGCCGTACGCGAACATCGCGACGGCGGTGGCGCCGCCGGCCGCGTACACCTCGTCGACGCCGAGCAGGGCGCACGCGGCGAGGATCGTCGGGTGCGGCAGCCCGTCGAACTCGGCCTGCGCGGGGGACGCGAGCGCGATCGACTCGACGCCGGCCTCCTGGGCGGGCACCACGTTCATGATCACGGACGAGGGGTAGACGGAGCGGCCGCCCGGCGCGTACAGCCCGACGCGCTCGACCGGCACCCACTTCTCGGTGACCGAGCCACCGGGCACCACCTGGGTGGTGTGCGTGGTGCGGCGCTGTGCGCGGTGGACGAGCCGGGCGCGGCGGACGGACTCCTCCAGGGCCGCGCGCACGGCCGGGTCGAGCTGCTCCAGCGCGTCCTTGAGGGCCTCGGCAGGTACCCGCACCGACTCCAGGCGCACCCCGTCGAACTTCTCGGCGAAGTCGATCAGCGCCGCGTCGCCACGATGATGCACGGCTTCGCAGATCGGACGCACCTTCTCCAGGGCGGCCTGAACGTCGAAGTCGGCTCGGGGCAGCAGGTCACGCAGGGCGGGACCCTCGGGGAGGGCATCGCCGCGCAGATCGATTCGGGAGATCACAGGGCCAATTCTCTCAGACGGCGCCGAGACGCCGGACGGCCGTATCAGTGGCTGATACGGAGCGTGGGCGGGCGGACGGGATCCGTGGTGAGGGGCGGGAAAGGGGCCGGTTCCGCACGGCGAGGGTGAGGCACCGTGGCCGGCCTGGGCCGGACGGCGGCGGGGGGACCGGGAACGTGGACCGGGCGCACCCCGGGGCCGGGCGGCGCGGGCCGCCGACGGGCCCGTGGGGCGGTCGGCGTGTCGGTGTCACGGCGGGGCGCGCGACGGCGTGTCGCGCGCCGTTGTGCGCCCCCGGATCACTCCGTCGCGCGCCCGTCCGGACCACGATTCCGGCTCGCGCCGTGCGCCCCTTCGTACGCCGTCCGTCCGCTCGGACCTCGCGGCTCGGCCCCGGGGCGGTGGTCACCGGACGGGTGATGGCCGGATCGAGTGGTTTGTGAGTCGCCGAGGCCCGCCAGGGGTGGCCGGATCCGGTGGCTGGGGCGGGATCCGGAAGATCGCCGTCACCGATGGCGTTCGGCCTGTCACACAACGGGCATGAACGGTCGTACGAAACTCACGAGTAACCGGGGAGGAAGGAAGAGCCGTGACCGAGGGTGCCGGCTTTCGCGCCGGGGACCTGCCGGACGACCTGACCGCCACGGAGGCGGGCATGTGGCAGGCCTTCCGCAACGGCAGCGCGTACGACCTGCGCAGCGGGGACGCCGACGTGGACGATCCGCACGGCGACCGTCCCTGGGGGCCCGAGCGCAGCGTCCGTGCGCGCATCGTGGCCTGGCTGCTGCTGGACGGACCGCCCGCGCTGGCGGGGCGCGTGTCCTCGCTCAAGCTGATCGGTGTGCGGATCACGGACACGCTGGATCTGGCGGGCGGCACGATCGTCCCCTTCGTGGAGCTGAAGGGCTGCCGGTTCGAGCACGAGGTCCTGCTGCCGGAGGCCCGCTTCACCACCCTGCGGCTGGTGAACTGCTCGGTGCCGCGTCTGGAGGCGGCACGGCTGCACACGGAGGGCGATCTGCATCTGCCGCGCTGCCGCTTCGAGGGCGGGGTACGGCTCACCGACGCGCACATCGGCACCGATCTGCTGCTCAACCAGGCCGTCGTCCAGCGCGACCGGCGGGGCCGTTCGATCACCGCGGACGGGCTGAGCGTCGGGCAGGACCTCCAGGCCGAGATGCTGGAGTCGTACGGCGAGCTGAGCCTGCGCAGCGCCTCCGTGGGCGTCTCGCTGAGCCTGCGCGGCGCCCGGCTGGCCAACCCGTACTCCCGGCTGGCGCTGAACGCTCCGCAGCTGACGGTGGAGCGGACGCTGTATCTGACCCCCGCGGGCGTCGGCAATCCGCTGGTGACCAGCGGCACCACACCCGCGCGCGGCACCCGGGTGCAGCCGTTCGAGTGCCGGGGCGGCATCCGGCTGGACGACGGGCGGTTCGGGGACGCGGTCGACCTGGACCGGGCCCGGTTCGTCCTGGACGAGGGCCAGGAGCTGTCCCTGCTCCGGGTCCAGACACCCGAGCTGCGCTTCCTGGGCGAGCGGCCCGGACGCGGCAAGGTGGTCCTGTCGGGCGCGCGGATCGTGAACCTGGTCGACCGGTGGGCCGGCTGGCCGGGCCCCGGCGATCTGCACATGGGCGGCTTCACCTACGAGAACCTCGTCCCGCAGGACGCCTTCCCGCTCGCCCGGCGCCTGGAGTGGGTGGCGGCGGCGACCGCCGAGTACAACCCCGAGCCCTACGAGCGGCTCGCGACGGTGCTGCGCAACTCCGGGGAGGACGAGGACGCCCGCGAGGTGCTGCTCGCGAAGCAGCGGCGGCGACGCGAGACACTGCCGCCCGCGGCGAAGCTGTGGGGGTACGTGCAGGACTGGACGGTCGCCTACGGCTACCGGCCCGGCCGTGCCGCGGTGTGGATGGCGGTGCTCTGGGCGGCGGCCTCGCTCGCCTTCTCGCACGCGAGCCATCCGCCGGTCAACAAGGACGGGCACCCGACATGGAACCCCTCCCTGTTCGCCCTGGACCTGCTGCTGCCGGTCATCGACCTCGGGCAGGCGGGCCAGTGGCAGCTGAGCGGGGCATGGCAGTGGGCGTCGGCGGTGGTCATCCTGCTCGGCTGGATCCTCGCGACGACGGTCGCGGCGGGCGCGACCCGGCTGCTGCGGCGCGGCTGAGGCGCGCACGCGACACCCCGGCGGACTCATGAAACCGCGAGACTTCGGCACAGCCGCCGCATAGCGGCCCAACAACAACGAACGCGACCTTTACCGACTCTTGACTGTTGAGCGTACAACTAAATGTCGGTTACGGAACCGTGCTGGCGCGCCCCGACCTGCGGCTTTTCAATGGTCGACACCATGGCACTGCTGCGCGCGCTCCTCCGTACGACAGGGACGGCACGTACCTCCTCCCACCCCGCCGACGGGCTGCCCGCGGACGACGACGTCCTGCTCGACGCGCCCGACCCGCGACTGGCCCCCGCGCTCGTGGCCGCGGGGCGCGGCGACCACGGCCCGGCGGCCGAACTGCTCGCGGCCACCCGGAAGGCCGGTGAGTGGGAGGACCGCGACCGGTATGTGACGCGGCTCGCCGCCTTCGCGCGCTCCCGGGACGAGTGGTTCACACGCTGGTGCGCGACCGCCCCGGACGATCCGGACGCGCTCCTGGTCAAGGCGGAGCTGGCGGTGGCCCGCGGCTGGGAGTCCCCGGCCCGTGTCGAACTCCTGCGCGCGGTCGGCCCGTTGGTCGCGGCGGCGGCCGAGGGCGATCCCCGGGACCCGGTGCCGTGCCGGGTGGCTCTCGACCACGCGCGCGGCGTCGGCGCGGACCACATCACGTTCGAGCGGCTGTGGGGGGAGGCGGTGCGCCGCTCCCGGCACCACTACGGCTGCCATGCCGCGGCCCTCGCGTATCTGGCGGCCGTCTGGCACGGCTCGCACGGCGAGTGCTTCGACTTCGCCGAGACCGCCGCGCACGACACGCCGCCCGGCTCGCTGATGCAGGCCCTGCCCCTGCGGGCCGCCTTCGCGTATCTGACGGACGGCGGCGGCGCGGCGGTGTCCCGCGCGCGGCTGGACGCGGCGGCGGACCGGTCGATCGCGCTGTCGTCGCGGCACGCGCCCGCCGATCCCCGGGTCGCGGAGGTCCGCAATCTCCTCGCGTACGTCCTGGTCGCACTGGAGCGCAGGCCGGACGCGCTGGCCCAACTGCACCTGATCGGCCCGTACGCCACGTCGTTCCCGTGGGACCGGTTCTCGGACGATCCGCTGGGCCGTTTCCTGGACCTGCGCAGGGGCGTGAGCCGGGAACCTGCGGCGCTGCGAGCCGTCCCGCCGGCGGCTCCGGTTCTCCCACGGAGTGAACGCGCCGGACACGCTCCCGTCCGCGACCATTAGGCTTTCCGGTCGTGACCACCGTCCGGCTCCCGCTCTTCCCGCTGAACTCGGTGCTGTTCCCGGGACTCGTGCTCCCGCTGAACGTCTTCGAGGAGCGCTATCGCGCCCTGATGCGCGATCTGCTGAAGACCCCCGAGGACGAACCGCGCCGCTTCGCCGTCGTCGCCATCCGCGACGGCCACGAGGTGGCGCCGAGCGCGTCGGGCATGCCCGATCCCACCGCCCTGCCCGAGCGCGGACCGGGTGCGGGCTTCGGCTCCGACCCGGCCAAGGCGTTCCACGGGGTGGGCTGCATCGCGGACGCGGCGACGATCCGGGAGCGGGCAGACGGCACGTTCGAGGTGCTCGCGACGGGCACGACACGGGTCCGGCTGCTCTCGGTGGACACGTCGGGCCCCTATCTGACGGCCGAGCTGGAGGAGCTGGCGGAGGAGCCCGGCGACGAGGCCGGTGCCCTCGCCGAGGGCGTGCTGCGGGCGTTCCGCCAGTACCAGAAGCGGCTCGCGGGCGCGCGGGAGAGATCGCTGTCCACGGGCGCGGAGCTGCCCGACGAACCGGCGGTGGTGTCCTACCTGGTGGCGGCCGCGGTCATGCTGGACACGCCGACGAAGCAGCGGCTGCTGCAGGCCCCGGACACCGCCTCGCGGCTGCGGGACGAGCTGAAACTCCTTCGCGCGGAGACCGCGATCATCCGTAACCTGCCGTCCTTGCCGGCGTCGGACCTGACGCAGGCTCCGACGAGTCTGAACTGACCTACGACTTTCGAGGAACAGGCCGGATGGCGAAGAAGGCGAAGAAGCAAGGACCTCAGCAGTCGGGCGGAACTCCGGCGACGGTGGCGCTGACGGCCGCCGGCGTGGAGTTCACGGTCCACTCCTACGACCATGACCCGTCCCACCCCTCCTACGGCGAGGAGGCCGCCGAGGCGATGGGTGTCTCCCCCGACCGGGTCTTCAAGACGCTGGTGGCCGACGTGGACGGCGCACTGGTGGTCGGGGTGGTCCCGGTGGCGGGCTCACTGGACCTGAAGGCGCTGGCGGCGGCCGTGGGCGGCAAGCGGGCGGCCATGGCGGACCCGGCACTGGCGGAGCGCACCACGGGATATGTGCGCGGCGGCATCTCCCCGCTGGGCCAGCGCAAGAGGCTGCGCACGGTCCTGGACGCCTCGGCGTCGTCGCACGCCACGATCTGCGTGTCGGCGGGCCGCCGGGGACTGGAGGTCGAGGTGTCCCCCGAGGACCTGGCGGGCCTCACGGACGCGACCCTGGCCCCCATCGGCCGCGCCTGACGACTCGACGAACGGCCCGTCTTCGACTAGTACGGAAATATGTCGAAGAGGACACGCAAGCGCAAATGGCGCACGAAGAAGGGCCACTCGAATCACGGCCACCGTCCGGCGTGACCACGCCACCGATCCCGCGCCGGGCGGCCTCACGGGGCTGACCCGGCGCCTCACCAGGGGGTATGCGCCCCGGACTACGCCACCGGCGGGGCGGCCGGTCCGTACGGCGCCGCGTAGGGGTCCGGGTCCCGGGGGCCGAACAGCGCTGTCAGACCGAGGTGCACCACCAGCGCCGCCACCGACCAGGCCAGCAACGCCCCCTTCGCGCCGAGCTTGAGCGGCGCGGAGAACGTCACGCCCTTGCCCACGTCCTTGGCGTGCGCGAGCACGTTCTGCGGGGGCCCCAGCCAGATACCCACCCGCCAGGCGAGCAGGGAGCCGAGCAGCCCGCCGACGGCGAGCGCCACGACCAGCGGCACCCCGCCCCGCTTGCGCAGCAGGAAGACGACGAGCGCGCTGACCGCCCCGAACGCGAGCGCGAGCAGCGTGAACGTCCCGTCCACCCCGATGGCCTGCTCCCCCTCGGTGTCCTTCAGATAGACGACCCAGGTGTTGTCGACGACGTCCCCCACCAGCGGCACATGCGGCGAGAGCCAGGACCACAGCACGCCGAGCAGCGCCCCGGCGATCGCGACGACCACCGTGATCGCGACGGCGTCCCGGAGTTCGATCTTCATACCGGGCCCGTCCGCGCCGTACGCGGCCGTGGCACCGTGCGGAGCGGGGCCGACCCCGGGTGGGGTGGACACGGCTTGCCACCCGTCGTGCGGGGGCTGTTCATGCGGCGGCGGAGGCGGAGTCAACGGAGCGGTCACCTTCACATCCTGCCAGTCGTGTCTGTCAGCCGCGTCACCGGACGGCCGCCCGACGGTACGCCCAGGTCGCCAGGGCCAGCGAGGCCGCTCCGACAGCGGCGCACACGGCCAGGTCACCGAGGACCAACGGCCAGTCCGGGTGCCCCCCGAAGGTCCGCGCAAACGCCTCGACCCCATAGGTGGACGGCAGCAGATCCCGCAGGACCTGGATGGCCTCCGGCATCCGATGGGCCGGCAGCACCCCCAGCAGCAGCGCCGCCGACATGCCCAACTGCCCCAGCAGGGTCGCCAGTTCGGGACGCGGCGCGAGCAGTCCGAGCGCGGCGCCGAGTCCGGACAGCGCCGCCCCGGACAGCGGGATCACCGCGGCCAGCACCCACAGATGGGCGAGCGGCAGCCCGAACAGCACACATCCGGAGACGGCGGTCACCACGGTTCCGGGCACGGTGAAGGACGCATAGGCGCCCGCCGCCCCCAGAACCACCGCGGCGGCCGGCACCGGCAGCGTCGCGTAGTGGTCGAGCCCGCCGCTGCCGCGCAGCTGCCCGAAGTACTGCGCCAGCAGATTGAGACCGACGTACGCGACCACCAGCACCGACGACCCGGCGACCACGGAGCGGGCGTCGCCCCCGCCGTCCACGACCCCACGCATCATGATCATGATGCCGATCGACTGGAAGGTCGCCACGAACAGCAGCGGGATCCGCGCGACCCGCGCCCGGGACAGCTGCGCCCGGTACACGGCGGCCAGCGACGGCCACAACCGTGCCCGCGGCCCCAGGTCGGCCGCGCCCCGGCCGCCGTCCTCCGCCACCCGCGCGCCGGGCAGAACCTCGGCGGGTACGACACTCACGTCGCGCTGCTCCTCTTCGTTCCTGCCGCCGTCCCGTCCCCCGCGGACACGGCACCCCTTCCGGTGCATACGGCTTCGGCGCCCCGGACGCTCATGCCTTCACCAGACCCTGGGTGCTGCCGCCGAGCGCCAGATAGACGTCCTCCAGGCTGGGCGTGGCCAGGGTGAAGTCGTCCAGGGCGGCGAAGGCGGCACCGCCGGTGACCGTGGCGACGGCCGCGCGTGCCTCCTCCGGCCCCATGCGCAGCGACCAGCGGCGGCCGGACGCCACCGCGCGGGCCTGCAGCGCCGCGACCTCCGGGACCTCCAGCGGCGCCCGCTCGCGCCAGACGAGCTCGACGCGCACCTCGCCCGCGACCCGCTCCTTGAGCCCGGCCGGGGTGTCACAGGCGATGACCCGCCCCCGGTCGAGCACGGCGACCCGGTCGAGGACCGTCTCGGCCTCGATGACGTTGTGGGTGACCAGCAGCACGGTCGCGCCGTGCTCGGCCCGCCGCCGGTCCACGGCCGCCCACACCGCGCGCCGGGCGACGGGGTCCATCCCGGTCGTCGGCTCGTCGAGCACGAGCAGCGGGCGCTGTCCCATCAGGGCGGCGGCGAAACAGGCTAGGCGGCGCTGACCGCCGGAGAGCTTCTTCAGCGGGCGTCCGGCGATCGGGGTGAGCCCGAGTTCGTCGAGCACCGCGTCCCGCTCCGCGCGGGCCTCGCGCAGTTCGAGGCCGCGCAGCCGCCCGGTCGTCTCGGCGGCGAGGGAGACGGTCAGCTCGTCGAGGGCGCTGGACTCCTGCCCGAGGTAGGCGAGGATGCGTGCGGCCCGCTCGGGGTGGCGCACGATGTCATGGCCGAGGATCTCTACGGTGCCGCGGTCGGGCCGCAGCAGCCCGGTCAGCTGGCGTACGACGGTGGACTTGCCGGCCCCGTTCGGCCCGAGCAGCCCGAAGATCTCCCCGCGCCGGACGTCCAGCCGTACGCCGTCGGTGGCCCGCACCTCGGGCGTACCGGGCGCGCCGCGCCGGCCTCGTACCGCCGGATAGGTCTTGGTCAGCCCGCGCACGGCGCACACGACATCGTCATCCTGCCGTGGTGCCGGTGCGGTGCGCGTGTTCACAAAGGACGAGGGTAAGGGGTGACGGACGCCGGGCGGTCCCCGGGGCCCGTCCGAGGCGTCCGTGCGCTACTCGCCGCCGGAGGCGTGCTCCGTCGAGGTGCGCTGGCCGATCTCCCGCCAGAATCCCGCCCGGATCGCGTACCGGTCGTTCTCGTCGATCTGGTCGTCCTTGTGGGCGAGAAGGCCGAAGCGGGCCGCGTAACGCAGCAGCTCCCCGTCGATGCGGTGCGGCACCCGCGGATACATGCCCGAGAGCTTCTGCAGAGGGGCGGCGTCGGCGAGCCGTTCGATCCACCGCCGGGCGAACACCTGGCCCACCTCGTAGGGATCGCCACCGACCGTGGTGATGTCCTCCTCCCGGTCGGCCCACCGCTGCTCCGCGGTCGTCAGCTGCGCCAGGGTGGGCAGGGAGGTGGCCTCCGACGACTCCGCCGCGACCGGCCGGTCCACCCACCCCCTGTCGGAGGACCAGCGCAGCGTCGCCCCTGCGGGCTGCTGCACGGCCGGCGGGCCGGGCGCCCGCAGCGCGGCCAGGTCCTTCGGCGTCGGCACCCCCTTGGACGCCGGTACGCGCTCCTGGGTGCCGTTGCGCGACGCGGTCGCCGCGGCGTGCTCCGGCTCCGGGGCGGCCCGGTCCGGCGTGGCCGCGAGCGCCGGCTCGGGCAGGGGCGCGGACAGGATCGCGGCGATCTCCGGACGGGGGTCCGGCTGGGGCGCGCACACCCCGCCCGGCTCCCTGGCGCGTACGGCCTGGGTGATCCAGGCGCGGTCGAGCACCCGCCGCTCGTCGGCCTCGGCGACCAGGTCCTCGGACTGGTTGTAGTCGCCGTCCGCGGCCTGCACGGCCCACAGGTGTACGGCGACCCCGTGCTCCTTGGCGGCCATCATGCCCGGCAGCAGATCCCCGTCGCCGGTGACGAGCACGACGTCCGAGCAGGCGCGGTTGCGGGCCAGCTCGGTCAGCTCGGCGTGCATCGCGGCGTCGACGCCCTTCTGCGCCCAGCGCCCGTCGCTGCGGGTCAGTGCGCCCAGCCGCACGGTCACCCGGGGCATCACGCGCAGCCTGCGGTGTTCGGGCTGGGGAACCCGGTCGGGGGCGCCGTCGAACCAGTAGATGCGCAGCAGGGGCCGTTCGGTGTCGGACTCGGCGCGCTCGCGCAGCCCCTGGATGAGGGCGGCGTGGTCGACCGTGATCCGGGACCTCGAGGGCTCCCCGGCGAGCAGGCTCGCGGCAGCCCCGAGCAGATACCCGGCGTCCACCAGGACGATGCAGCGGTCCACGCGATCCACCCTCTTTCCGGGAGGTTTGCTTCGGGCTTGCTTCGAGTCTGCCCGACCACGGGGAGGTTAACGGCCCGAACTCGATCTTCGGCGTGGCGGATCGGGACGGCTGCGCACGAACAGGCGTTGTCACACACGGTAATTATCCGACATGCGACTGTTGTCAGGCTATGTGAATCTGGTCCCGGCTCTGGCCCTCAGATCCCCCACAGGAGGCAGATCACCATGGCCAAGAACAAGAACCGCAAGCAGGCGGGCCCGCAGAACCGCTCCTCCCAGGCCGAGCAGGCCCCGGAGAAGGGGCAGAGGTCCTCCACCGCGGAGGCCCACGAGTCCCCGATAGCGCAGGTCCAGGGCAGCCCTGCGGATGTTGCCCGTAAGAAGCAGAAGAGCTTCGGCCACAACTGAAGCCCGCGCCAGGGCACCTGAAGCCCCGCGTGGCCAGGGAGCCTGGATATGCACAGAGGGGCGCACCCTTTGATGGGTGCGCCCCTCGCGTACGCCGTCGTTGCGAACGGGCCGTCGGGAACGGTCAGCCCGCCAGGCAGGAGGGTCCGAGCAGGACCTTCAGATCGCCGTAGAGCGCGGGATCCGGCTTGACGCGGTGGCGGTCCAGTCTGAGGACGGTCGTCTTGCTCGGTCCCTGAAGCTTGATCCGCACCTCGCTGTCGCCCTTGTGCTGGCTGAGGATCTCACCGAGGCGGCTCACCATCGGCGGGGTGACCTTCATCGCGGGGATGGTGAGCACCACGGGCGCGTTGGTGCCCGCGTTCGACAGGTCCGGGACCATGAGTTCCATCGCGACCAGCCGCGGTACGTCCTCGCGCTTGTCGAGGCGGCCCTTGACGAACACCACGGCGTCCTCCACGAGTTGGGTCGACACCAGCTGGTAGGTCGCCGGGAAGAACATGCACTCGATGGAGCCGGCGAGGTCCTCGACCGTGGCGATCGCCCAGGCGTTGCCCTGCTTGGTCATCTTGCGCTGCAGGCCCGAGATGATGCCGCCGATGGTGACGACCGCGCCGTCCGCGTGCTCGCCTCCGGTGAGTTGCGCGATGCCCGCGTCGGCCTTGTCGGACAGCACGTGCTCCAGTCCGAAGAGCGGGTGGTCGGAGACGTAGAGACCGAGCATCTCCCGCTCCTGGGCGAGCAGATAGGTCTTGTCCCACTCGTCGTCGGTGAAGGTGACGTCCAGGCCGAAGCCGGGCTCTTCGCTCTGCTCCTCACCCATGCCGCCGAAGAGGTCGAACTGGCCCTCGGCCTCCTTGCGCTTGACCGCGACCACGTTGTCGATCATCGGCTCGTACTGCGCGGTGAGGCCCTTGCGGGTGTGGCCCATCGTGTCGAAGGCGCCCGCCTTGATCAGCGACTCCGTGGTGCGCTTGTTGCAGACCACCGCCTCGACCTTGTCGAGGTAGTCCGGGAAGGACGCGTACTTCCCCTTGGCCTTGCGGCACTTGATGATCGATTCCACGACGTTCGTACCGACGTTGCGCACGGCGGAGAGGCCGAAGAGGATCACGTCGTCACCCTGGGCGGCGAAGTTCGCCTCCGACTCGTTGACGTTCGGCGGGAGCACCTTGATGCCCATGCGGCGGCACTCGTTCAGATAGACGGCCGACTTGTCCTTGTCGTCCTTGACCGAGGTGAGGAGCGCGGCCATGTACTCGGCGGGGTGGTTCGCCTTCAGATAGGCGGTCCAGTAGGACACCAGGCCGTACGCCGCGGAGTGGGCCTTGTTGAACGCGTAGCCGGCGAACGGGACCAGCACGTCCCACAGGGCCTGGATGGCCTCGTCGCTGTAGCCGTTCTTGCGGGCGCCCGCCTGGAAGATGGTGAAGTTCTTCGCCAGCTCGTCGGGCTTCTTCTTGCCCATCACACGGCGGAGGATGTCGGCCTCGCCGAGCGAGTACCCGGCGATGATCTGGGCGGCCTTCTGCACCTGCTCCTGGTAGACGATCAGGCCGTAGGTGACCGCGAGGACCTCCTCGAGGGGCTCCTCAAGCTCCTTGTGGATCGGCGTGATCTCCTGCTGCTTGTTCTTGCGCAGCGCGTAGTTCGTGTGGGAGTTCATGCCCATCGGGCCCGGGCGGTACAGGGCCGAGACGGCGGAGATGTCTTCGAAGTTGTCCGGCTTCATCAGGCGCAGCAGGGAGCGCATGGGGCCGCCGTCGAACTGGAAGACACCGAGCGTGTCACCGCGCTGGAGCAGGTCGAAGGTCGTGGGGTCGTCCAGCGGGAGTCCCAGCAGGTCGATGTCGATGCCCTTGTTGGACTTCACCATCTTCACGGCGTCGTCCATGATCGTCAGGTTGCGCAGACCGAGGAAGTCCATCTTCAGCAGGCCGAGCGACTCACAGCTCGGGTAGTCCCACTGGGTGATGGTCACGCCGTCGGTGTGCCGCACCCAGACGGGCACGTGCTCGGTGATGGTCTCGCTCGACATGATCACGCCGGCCGCGTGCACACCCATCTGGCGCACCAGTCCCTCGACGCCCTTGGCGGTGTCGATGACCTTCTTCACGTCCGGCTCGTTCTCGTACATCCCGCGCACCTCGCCCGCCTCCGAGTAGCGGGGGTGGTTCGGGTCGGTGATGCCGGACAGCGGGATGCCCTTGCCGAGGACGTCGGCGGGCATGGCCTTGGTGATGCGGTCGCCCATCGCGTACGGGTAGCCCAGCACGCGCGCGGAGTCCTTGATCGCGTTCTTGGCCTTGATGGTGCCGTACGTGCCGATCATGGCGACCTTGTCGGCGCCGTACTTCTCCGTCACGTAACGGATCACCTCGACGCGCCGGCGCTCGTCGAAGTCGATGTCGACGTCGGGCATGGAGATGCGCTCGGGGTTGAGGAACCGCTCGAAGATCAGACCGTGCGGGATCGGGTCGAGGTCGGTGATGCCCATGGCGTAGGCGACGATCGAGCCGGCCGCGGAGCCTCGGCCGGGGCCGACCGCGATGCCGTTGTTCTTGGCCCACATGATGAAGTCGGCGACCACGAGGAAGTAGCCGGGGAAGCCCATCGAGATGATGACGTCCATCTCGTAGTCGGCCTGCTTCTGGCGGTCCTCGGGGATGCCGCCCGGGAAGCGGCGCTCCATGCCGCGGCGGACCTCCTCCTTGAACCAGGTGACCTCGGTGTAGCCCTCGGGGATGTCGAACTTGGGCATGAGGTCGCGCTTCTCGAACATGCCGGAGGTGTCCACCATCTCGGCGACGAGAAGCGTGTTGGCGCAGCCCTCCTGCCAGGCGTCCGAGGAGTCGATGGCGTACATCTCGTCCGTCGACTTCAGGTAGTAGCCGGTGCCGTCGAACTTGAAGCGGTCCGGGTCGGAGAGGTTCTTGCCGGTCTGGATGCACAGCAGGGCGTCGTGGGCGCCCGCCTCGTGCGCGTAGGTGTAGTGCGAGTCGTTGGTGACCAGCGGCGGGATGCCGAGTTTCTTGCCGATCTCCAGCAGGCCGTCGCGGACCCGGCGCTCGATCTCGATGCCGTGGTCCATCAGCTCCAGGAAGTACTTGTCCTTGCCGAAGATGTCCTGGTACTCGGCGGCGGCCTTCAGTGCCTCGTCGAAGTGGCCGAGGCGCAGCCGGGTCTGCACCTCGCCGGAGGGGCAGCCGGTGGAGGCCACGATCCCCTCGGACCACTGCGCGATGGTCTCCTTGTCCATCCGGGGCCACTTCTGCAGCCAGCCCTCGGCGTATGCGTCCGAGGAGAGCCGGAAGAGGTTGTGCAGGCCTGTCCTGTTCACCGCCCACATCGTCTTGTGGGTGTAACCACCGGAACCGGAGACGTCGTCCCGCTTCTGGTGCGGCTGGCCCCAGAGGATCTTGCGCTTGTTGCGCCGGGACTCGGGGGCGACATACGCCTCGATACCGATGATCGGGGTGATTCCGGCCTTCGTCGCGGTGTGGAAGAAGTCGTACGCCCCGTGGAGGTTGCCGTGGTCGGACATGGCGATGTGCGTCATGCCCATCTCGTTGCACGCGTTGAACATGTCCTTCAGCCGCGCGGCACCGTCCAGCAGCGAGTACTGGGTGTGGACGTGCAGGTGCGTGAACGGCGGCTTGGACACGGTTTCGGCCTCCAATTGAGGGCGGTGGTCGGGAGACGGGCGGACCCCCGGTGCCGGATGTCCGACCGGCTGTGGACAGTCTGGGGGGACAGCGTCGAAGTCTATGCCTCGGCACTGACACCCGGCGGGCTTCCCCACGTACCTTCATCCGGAAGAACCGGAGAACCCCACGAACCTCAGGTGCCGAGGTACCGAAGAACCTCAGGTACCGAGGAACCCCGGGGAACGCGGAACACGGCGGACCGTGCATCCGTACCTGCGTGCGATGGACACGGGCCCTGCCGTCCGCGCCCTCGTGCGGGGGACACGGGCACTTTCCGCGTACCGTCGTCCGTTGGAAGGGAACGGGCGATCCGGTCCCCACACGTCACGCACCACCTGCACCTGGAGGCATCCCGCGATGTCGGTCACGCAGCTCAGCGCTGAGCAACGCGGCGAGGAGATCCTCGCCGTCTTCGACACCGCCTTCGGCGAGCTGCTCGCCGCCGACCCGGCCGCGTTCCGCGTGAAGTTCCGCAAGATGGCGGCCTCCGCCTTCGCGTTCTACCGGGGCACGGCGTGCCTCTTCTACCACGACCTGGACTCCGAGAAGCGCGGCGGCCCGTACCTGGACGACCGCACCTCGCGCGTGTGGATCCACGGCGATCTGCACGCCGAGAACTTCGGCACCTACATGGACTCCACGGGCCGCCTGATCTTCAACGTGAACGACTTCGACGAGGCGTACGTCGGCCCCTTCACCTGGGACCTGAAGCGCTTCGCCGCCTCCGTGGCGCTGATCGGGTACGCGAAGGCGCTCGGCGACGAGCAGATCACCGAGCTGGTCCGGGTCTACGCGGCGGCCTATCGCGAGCGCGTCCACGCCCTGGCGACCGGTGCCAAGAGCGACGAGGTCCCGCCCTTCACCCTGGACACCGCCCAGGGCCCGCTGCTGGACGCGCTGCGTGACGCCCGCTCGCTGACCCGCTTCGGGCTGCTGGACTCGATGACCGAGATCCGCGACTTCGAGCGCCGCTTCGCGCCCGGCGGCGGCTCCATCGAGCTGGACGCGGCCACGCGCTACAAGGTGCTGGCGGCCTTCGACGGCTATCTGGAGACCCTCCCGGAGTCGTCCCTGGCCCGCCCGGACTCCTACCGCGTGAAGGACGTGGTGGGCCGCCGCGGCGTCGGCATCGGCTCCGCGGGCCTGCCGTCGTACAACATCCTTCTCGAGGGCAACAGCGACGCCCTGGAGAACGACGTGGTGATCTACATCAAGCAGGCCCAGACCCCGGCCGTCTCCCGTCACATCACCGACCCGGCGATCCGCGACTACTTCCAGCACGAGGGCCACCGCACGGTGATCTCGCAGCGTGCCCTGCAGGCGCACGCCGACCCCTGGCTGGGCTGGACGGAGCTGGACGCCGCGGGCCAGCTGGTCGCCGAGGTGTCGCCGTACGCCGTGGACCTGGACTGGGGCGACATCGACGACCAGGAGGAGATCGCGGCGGTCGTCGCCGACCTGGGCCGGGCCACGGCCGCGATGCACGCGGCGGCGGACGACCAGTCCGGCGAGTCCCTCGTGCCCTTCTCGACGGAGCGGGCCATCGACGCGGCGATCGCCGCCGACGAGGCCGGCTTCCCGGAGCTGCTGGTGGACTTCGCTCACACGTACGGCGCACGCGCGCGTGCCGACCACCAGATCTTCGTGGACCTGTTCCGCAACGGCCGGATTCCAGGTCTGTGACGGAAGGACCCGGCACAGCAAAACTTTAGTGCTCCCTTACCGGAGCACATGACACACTCTCCTCTGCGATGGACATATCCGGGACCCACCTCAGAGCCGTACGCGCGGCGCTGTTCACGGCACTCGTCGTGACGCTCAGCACCGCGTCGCACGTGCTGCTGTCCGAGGTTCCCCTGCCGACGGGGACGGTGGCCGCCATAGCCGCCGCCGTCTTCGTCGTCGCGTACGCCCTGGCCGGCCGTGAGCGCGGCTTCGGGAAGATCGCCGTCCTGCTGGTGCCGCTGGAGCTGACCGCCGACACGGTGTTCACCACCGGCCAGCACGCCTGCTACGGCAGGGCGGGCGGCCCGGTCACCGGCCCGCTGCGGTCGGTCGGCTGGGACGTGCTGTGCAGCGGCGGCAGTGTGGGCACCCCGCTCATGCGGGCCACGGGCAGCGGTACCGGTACCGACCGGATCGCCGCGCTGCTCGCGCACGCCGACCCCGCGACCGCCTGGCTGCTGCTCGCCGCCCACGTCAGCGTGGGGCTCCTCGCGGCCGCCTGGCTGCGCCGCGGCGAGCGGGCGCTGGTGCAGCTGCTCGGTGCGATCGCGGTGAGCACCTTCCGGCCACTGCTGATCGCGGCGGCCGCGGTGCGGGTGCGGCTCGCCCCGGCCCGCCCGGCGCCGCGCCCGGCGCCCCGGATCGCCGCCCTGCGTACCCGCCTCTTCGTGCACTCCCTGGGACGGCGTGGACCGCCGTGCTCGGTCGCCCTGATCTGAGCGACATCCCGAGCACGACCACTCCCCACCCGTATGTCCCGCGCACGAGTGTGCGCGTCCCACAGGAGATCACCCATGAGCAAGCGGAACAACCAGGCGGCGAAGACGGCGGCCCGTGAGCGGCTGCGTATCGAGCGCGAGCGGCAGGCCAAGCGTGACAAGGCGAAGCGGCAGATCATCGTGGCCGCCTCGGTCGTGGCCGTGCTGGCCGCGGCGGGCGGCATAGGCTACGCCGTCGTACAGGGGAACAAGCCCTCCCACTGGGAGGCCGCGAAGAGCGCCAAGGTCGTCGCCCCGGCCAACACCACGGGCACGAACGGCACCACGGTCGTCATCGGCAAGGACACCGCCCCGAAGACCCTCAAGGTCTACGAGGACCCGCGCTGCCCCGTGTGCGCCCAGTTCGAGCAGACGGTCGGCACGACCGTGAAGCAGGACATCGACAGCGGCAAGTTCAAGTTCCAGTACGTGGGCGCCACGTTCATCGACGGCCACGACAACGGCCAGGGCTCGAAGAACGCGCTGAGCGCCCTGGGCGCCGCGCTGAACGTCAGCCCCGAGGCGTTCCTCGAGTACAAGACCGCGCTGTACTCGACGAAGTGGCACCCGGACGAGACGGCCGACAAGTTCAAGGACGACAGCTACCTCATCAAGGTCGCCGACACCGTCCCCGCGCTGAAGAGCAACACGAAGTTCCAGGACGCGGTCAAGAAGGGCACCTACGACGCCTGGGCGATGGCCATGTCGAAGACCTTCGACGACAACAAGGACGGCGTGACCGGCACCCCGGGCTTCGTCATGGACGGCAAGCAGCTCAACGGCGGCACCCCGCTCCTGACGGTCGCCGACTTCAACAGGGTGGTGGACGCGGCCCTCAAGGCCTGACGTCGACCGGGGAATCCGGCGTCCACGTGAAGAGCGGGCGAACTTTCAGCGTTCGCCCGCTCTTTTGTTCGTACTGGTCAGTAATCTGAGCGCCCGTGACCAGTCGATACAGAGCATCCGAGAGCTCCGGCTCCTTCTCCCCGCGCCGCCGTACGGTCGTCAAGGCCGCCGCCGCGACGGCCGTGATCGGCGTCCCGCTCGCCGCCGCCCTCCCGGCCCGGGCCGCCTCCGACGCCCCCGCCTTCCTGCACGGCGTGGCCTCCGGGGACCCGCTGCCCGACGGCGTTCTGCTGTGGACCCGCGTGACCCCCACCCCCCAGGCGATACCCGGCTCCGGGGTGGGCCCGGACACCCGGGTGGAGTGGGTCGTCGCCAAGGACAAGGCGCTCACGAACATCGTCGCCAAGGGGGCCGTCACCGCGACCGCCGCCTCCGACCACACCGTCAAGGCGGACGTGCGGGGGCTCCAGCCCGCCACCGACTACTGGTTCCGTTTCTCGGCCGGCGGCACCGACTCCCCCGTCGCCCGCACCCGCACCGCGCCGGCGGCGGACGCGGATGTGTCCGGTCTGCGCTTCGGCGTCGTCACCTGCGCCAACTGGGAGGCCGGCTACTTCGCCGCCTACCGCCATCTCGCGGCCCGCAACGACCTGGACGCCTGGCTGCACCTCGGCGACTACATCTATGAGTACAAGTCCGGCGAGTACGCGGCCCGGGGCACGGTCGTCCGCCCGCACGCCCCGGCGAACGAGATCATCACGCTCGCCGACTACCGGATCCGGCACGCCAAGTACAAGACCGACCCCGACCTTCAGGCCCTGCATCTGAAGGCGCCGGTCGTCGCGATCTGGGACGACCACGAGTTCGCCGACAACGCCTGGTCGGGTGGCGCGGTCAACCACACCGAGGGCGCCGAGGGCACCTGGACCGCCCGCAAGGCGGCCGCCCGGCAGGCGTACTTCGAGTGGATGCCGGTGCGCCCGGCGATCGAGGGCACCACCTACCGGCGGCTGCGCTTCGGCAAGCTCGCCGATCTGTCCCTGCTGGACCTGCGCTCCTTCCGCTCCCAGCAGGCGTCCACGGGCAGCGGCTCGGTGGACGACCCGAACCGCACGATCACCGGCCGCGCCCAGCTCGACTGGCTGAAGGCGGGACTGAAGGCCTCCGACACCAAGTGGCGGCTGGTCGGCAACTCGGTGATGATCGCGCCGTTCGTCATCGGCTCCCTCACCGCCGACCTGCTCAAGCCGCTCGCCAAGCTGCTCGACCTGCCGCAGGACGGGATCGGCGTCAACACCGACCAGTGGGACGGCTACACCCACGACCGCCGGGAGCTCCTCGACCACCTGCGCTCGAACGCCATCGGCAACACCGTCTTCCTGACCGGCGACATCCACATGTCGTGGGCCAACGACGTGCCCGTGGACGCGGGCACCTACCCGCTGTCGCCGTCGGCCGCCACCGAGTTCGTCATCACCTCGGTGACCTCCGACAACCTCGACGACATCGTGAAGGTCCCCGAGGGACTGGTCTCCGTGGTCGCCGCGCCGCTCATCGAGGCCGCCAACCGGCATGTCCACTGGGTGGACACCGACCGCCACGGCTTCGGCGTGCTGGACGTCACCGCCGCCCGCGCCCAGATGGACTACTACGTCCTGTCCGACCGCACCGACGCGAACGCCACCGCCAAGTGGGAACGCTCGTACCGCACCCTCAGCGGCACGCAGAAGGTCGAGCGGACCTACGACCCGGTCTGATCCCAGGAGGCCGGACGCCTACAGGCTGTCGAGGAAGCCGAGCGCCACCCGCCAGGTGGCCTCGGCGGCCTCCTCGTCGTAGTCCGGCAGCTCGGGGTCGGTGTAGAGGTGGCCGGCGCCCGTGTAGCGGTAGATCTCGACGTCCGCGCCCGCTCTGCCCATCTGCAGATACCAGGCACTGAGCCAGTCGTCCGTCTCGAACGGGTCCGGCTCGGCGACATGCAGCTGGACCGGCAGCTCGTCCACCGACGCGCCCGGCGCGATGTCCGACGTGCCGTGCAGCAGCAGAAGGCCACGCGCGTCGTGGTCGCCGAGCGCCAGGGTCTGCGCGATGGACGCGCCGAGCGAGAAGCCCGCGTACACCACGCCCCGCTCCGAGTACGGCGCCGCGGCCAGCACGGCCCGCTTCAGCAGCTCTTCCTTGCCGATCTCGTCCTTGAAGGCCATGCCCTCCTCGACCGTCTCGAAGGTGCGGCCCCCGAACAGATCGGGGGTCCACACCTCGTGCCCGGCGGCCCGGAGCCGGTCGGCGGCGGCCCTGACCGCGGGCCGCGGTCCGTACGTCGAGTGGAAGAGGATGATGTTCATGAGCCCATGGTGCCAGCAGGGACAGACAACGCTGTGAACAGCGGGTTCGCAGGGAGATCCGGGACACAGGTTCACGATGCCGTCAGCCGGTTACGTTCGAAGGCATGGAGAACGTACTGCGCCCGGTGATCGTCGTCGGTGGCTCGGTCGTGCTCACGGTGCTTGTCGGGTGGGCCACGGACCTTCTGCTGCGCAAGGCGAACGCCGGGCATCCCGAGACGCCCCTGTGGGGCCTGCTCCGTCGCGCCCGCATCCCGTACCAGCTCGTCCTGTGCGCGGCCCTGCTGAGAGGCTCCTACGACCAGGCGAAGCTGCTGGAGGCCCACCGGGTCGCCGTCGGACGGACGCTGACGCTCATCCTCATCGGTTCCGCCGCCTGGCTGGTCATCCGTATCGCGGGCGCGGTCGTCGAGACCTCGTACTCCCGCTACGCCCGCGCCCACCGCGACGCGGCCCGGGTCCGGCGTGTGCGCACCCAGGTGTCGCTGATCATGCGGGTGGTGGCGGCGGTCGTCGGGGTGGTGGCGGCCGGCGCGATGCTGCTGACGTTCCCGGCGATGCGGACGGCCGGCACCTCACTGCTGGCCTCGGCCGGCATCCTCGGCATCGTCGCCGGTGTCGCCGCGCAGTCCACGCTCGCCAACCTCTTCGCGGGACTGCAGATAGCGTTCGGCGACATGGTCCGGATCGGCGACACGGTCGTGGTCAGCGGCGAGTGGGGCACCGTCGAGGACATCACCCTGACGTTTCTGACGGTACGGACCTGGGACGAGCGCCGGATCACCATGCCGGTGTCGTACTTCACCTCGCAGCCGTTCGAGAACTGGTCCCGCGGCGGCGCCCAGATGACCGGGATCGTCTACTTCCATGTCGACCACTCCGCGCCCGTGGAGGCCATGCGCGACAAGCTCCGCGACCTCCTGCGCGAGTGCCCCGCCTGGGACGGGCGTGCCTTCGGCCTCCAGGTCACCGACAGCACGCCCAACACCATGCAGGTGCGGGCGCTGATGACCGCGAAGGACTCCGACGACATCTGGACGGTGCGGGTCGCCGTGCGCGAGCGGATGATCCGCTGGCTGAACGAGGAGCATCCCTACGCGCTGCCCCGGGTCAACACGGCGAGCGCGGTCCCGCCGCCGAGCCGGAACGGCCACGCGGGGACCGGGGACGTGGCCACGGGGGCGCAGGGGTCGCCCGACGGACGGTTCCACAAGGCCTACGAGTCCTCGCGGACCGGCCGACGCTGAGTGCCGGGCCGCTCAGTGGCCCCGCTCGGCGCCGCCGTTGACCTGGATCACCTGTGCGGTGATGTGCCGGGCGCCGGGGGACGCCAGCCAGTGCAGGGTCTGGGCGATGTCCCCCGGCGTCCCGGCGCGGCCGGTCGACGTCTCGGCCACGAGCCGGTCGCGGCGCTCCGGGTCCATCGTTTCGCCGAAGAACCCGGTGTCCTCGACGTAGCCGGGCGCGACCACGTTCACCGTGATGCCGCGCGGCCCCAGCTGCCGGGCCAGATCGAAGGCGTACGGGTGCAGCGCGGCCTTGGACGCGGCGTACGCCCCGCTGCCGGAGCCCCGGTAGGCGGCGATGGAGCTGAGGAACAGCACACGCCCGCCGGGCGAGGCGAGCCGGTCCCGTAGCGCCTCCGTGAGCAGCGCCGCGGTCAGCACGTTCAGCCGGAAGTTGACGGTCCAGGTGTGCGCGACCGCGCCGAGCGGGTCGTGGACCTCCGCCTCGGGCTCCAGATGCCCGGCGCCGCCCGCGCTGTTGACCAGGACGTCCACGGTGCCGAACTCGTCCGCCACGTATCGGGCGACCCCGCGCACGGCGTGCGGATCGCTCAGATCGGCCGCATAGGTGAGCGCCCCGGGCACGTCCGCCCTGTGAAGCATCTCCGCGCGCCGGCCGACGAGCAGCACCCGGTCACCGTCCGCGGCGAAGGCCCGCGCCGCGGCGAGTCCGATTCCCGTGCCACCGCCGCTGATCACCACATTGCGTGCCATGATCCGATCGTACAAAGCCGGGGCGCGGACGGGCGGTTCAGCGCAGGCTGCGCACGTCCAGGTGGCGCAGCACCCGGTCGACGATCTCGGGGTCCGCCCCCGGTTCACTGCGGGCGGCGAGCACCTCGTGGCGTGCGGCGCTCAGCATCTCTCCCTGGATCCTGCGGAGCCTCCGCAGCCGCTCAGCACGCTGCACATGCGCCTCGCGCCGCTCCTCGTCGCCCAGGTCGGGGCTGATGCGGGCGCCGATGTCGAAGGCCCGCCGCAGCAGCTGTTCGGACAGCTCCTCCGGCAGTTCCTCCACGTCCTCGATCTCCTTGAGCCGTCGCTTCGCCGCCTTGGCCGCGCGGATCGCCAGCGCCCGCTCGAACTCCTTCTCGCCGACCGTGTCGGCGCGTACCCCCAGCCTCTTCACCAGCAGCGGCAGTGTCAGCCCCTGGAGCACCAGGGTCGCCATGATCACCCCGAAGGCGATGAAGACGATCTCGCTCCGGTCCGGGAAGGGCGCACCGTTGTCCATGGTCAGCGGGATGGCCAGGGCCAGCGCCACCGAGGCCACGCCGCGCATCCCGGACCACCACATCACCACGGTCTCCCGCCATGACGTGGGGATCTCCTCGTCGTAGTCCCGCCGGGCGTGCAGCCGCTTGGTGAGCCAGGTCGCGGGCAGCAGCCACAGCAGCCGTACGAGCACAACGACGGCCGCGATCGCGGCGGCCCAGCCGAGCATCTCGCCCCACCGCCCGGCCGCGGTCCGGATCGCATGATGCAGTTCGAGCCCGATGAGCCCGAAGGCGACCCCGGTGACCAGGGTGTCCACCACGTCCCAGAACGTGTGTCCGGCCAGGCGCATCAGCACGTCGTCCGGGTCGCTGGCGTACTCCGCCAGGAACAGCGCGGTGACGAGCACGGCCAGCACCCCGGAACCGTGCAGTTCCTCGGCCAGCACATAGGACGCGTACGGCACCAGCAGCGTCAGGCCCACCTGCAGGGTGGCGTCCTCCAGCAGGCCGATCAGCTTGTTGGCGACCCAGCCGAGGGCCAGCCCGACGAGCAGCGCGACGACCGCGGAGAGCGCCAGCTCCAGCAGGGCGCGCGGCAGCGAGAAGGTTCCGGTGACGGCGGCGGCGATCGCCACGTGGTACAGCACGATCGCCGTGACGTCGTTGAACAGGCCCTCGCCCTCCAGGATGGACACCAGCCGGCGAGGCAGTCCGAGCTGTCCCGCGACGGCGGTCGCCGCGACCGGGTCGGGCGGCGCGACCACCGCGCCGAGTGCGACCGCGGCCGCGACCGGCAGGCCCGGCACGACGCTGTGCGCGACGGCCGCCACAGACACGGTGGTGACGAACACCAGCGCCACGGCCAGCAGGAAGATCGGCCGTTTGTTGGCCGTGAACTGCCGCCATGAGGTCCGGCGCACCGCCGCGTACAGCAGCGGCGGCAGCAGGGCGGGCAGGATCAGCTGCGGCGGGATGTTCACATTGGGCACGAAGTCGGGCAGCGCGAGCGCGATCCCGAGCAGGGTCATCAGCACCGGCGCGGGCAGCCCCAGCCGGTCGCCGACCGGGACGCTCACCACGGCCCCGAGCAGCAGCAGGAGCAACAGGGCCAACTGATCCACGGTCAGCGCTCCGGGAGGTTCGACGTTCACACGGCGGGGGTCCAGCCTGCCATCTCACCCCGGTCGGCTGCCCCAGGCGCCCCAGGTCACACCGGGCGTCGCATCGCCCGGTGGGGTATCCCGGCGTCGGGGAACTCCGGGCCGTACGCCGTGTAGCCGAGCCGTTCGTAGAAGCCCAGGGCGTGGGTCTGCGCGTGCAGGTCCACCGCGGTCAGGCCCCGCTCGCGTGCCGCGCCCTCGATCGCCCGCACCAGCGCGGCGCCGACGCCGAGACCCCGGGCCTCCCGGGTGACCGCGAGCCGCCCCAGGGAGCCCACGGAGGGATCGCCGCCGTTCTTCGCCGCGGCCGCCTCCCCGTACAGCAGCCGGCCCGTGCCGAGCGGCACCCCGTCCTGCCGTATCGCCAGCACATGGACGGCGTCGGCGTCGTAGGCGTCGTACTCGATGTCCTCGGGGACGCCCTGCTCACGGACGAAGACCTCCTTGCGGACCGCGAAGCACGCCTCGCGGTCGGCGGGGTCCTCGGCGAGGCGCACCTCGAACGCTGCGGTCATGACCAGCTCTCCTCACGCACCTTGTCCAGCGCCTTCTGCAGGTCGGCGGGGTAGGCGCTCTCGAACTCCACCCACTGTCCGTCCGCCGGGTGCTCGAAGCCGAGGCGCACCGCGTGCAGCCACTGCCGGGTGAGTCCCAGCCGCTTGGCGATCGTGGGGTCCGCGCCGTACGTCAGGTCGCCGACGCACGGGTGGCGGTGGGCGGCCATGTGGACGCGGATCTGGTGGGTGCGCCCGGTCTCCAGCTTGACGTCGAGCAAGGAGGCCGAGCGGAACGCCTCGATGAGGTCGTAGTGCGTGACGGAGGGCTTGCCCTCGGCCGTGACCGCCCACTTGTAGTCGTGGTTCGGATGGCGGCCGATGGGCGCGTCGATGGTGCCGCTGGTCGGGTCGGGGTGGCCCTGGACGAGCGTGTGGTAGCGCTTGTCCACCGTGCGCTCCTTGAACTGGCGCTTGAGCGAGGTGTACGCGCGCTCCGACTTGGCCACGACCATCAGGCCGGACGTGCCCACGTCGAGACGGTGCACGATGCCCTGGCGCTCGGAGGCGCCGGAGGTCGAGATGCGATAGCCGGCGGCGGCGAGACCGCCGATCACGGTGGGCCCCGACCAGCCGGGCGAGGGGTGCGCGGCCACGCCGATCGGCTTGACGATCACGACCACGTCCTCGTCGTCGTGCACGATCTCCATGCCCTCGACCGGCTCGGCGACCACCTGCACCGGTGCGGGCGCCTGTGGCATCTCCACCTCGAGCCAGGCACCGCCGTGCACCCGCTCCGACTTGCCGACGACGGTGCCGTCGACCTGCACCTTGCCCGCCGCGGCCAGCTCCGCGGCCTTGGTACGGGAAAAGCCGAACATGCGGGAGATGGCGGCGTCGACGCGCTCGCCCTCCAGGCCGTCGGGCACGGGCAGGGTACGGAACTCGGGAAGGGTGCTCACCTCGTCGAGTATGCCGGACGGGTCCGACAACGCCGTACGAGAGTCCTGGTGGTCAGTCCTTGTGGACCGTTCCGTCCGGGTCCAGGCCCCGGAAGGACAGCAGCACGATCAGGATGCCGCCGCAGACGATCGCCGAGTCGGCCAGGTTGAAGACCGCGAAGCCCCTGGGCGCGATGAAGTCGACCACCGCGCCCTTGAAGACGCCCGGCGAGCGGAAGATCCGGTCGGTGAGGTTGCCGAGGGCACCGCCGAGCAGCAGGCCGAGCGCGATCGCCCAGGGCAGGCTGTAGAGCCTGCGGGCGAGACGGGCGATCACCACGATGACGGCGGCGGCGATCACTGTGAAGATCACGGTGAAGGCCTGGCCGAAGCCGAAGGCGGCGCCCGCGTTGCGGATCGCCTCCAGGCGCAGCCAGTCTCCGACGATCTGGATCGGCGCGTGGTGCTCCAGCTTCGCGACCACGAGCAGCTTGCTCGCCAGGTCGAGGGCGTAGGCGATGGCGGCGACCGCGATCAGGGCCCCCATCCGGCGGCTGCCCCTCGGAGCCTCGGTGGCGTCGGCGCCCGGCGTCCGTGCCCCGGCGTCCTGCGCCGGGACGCCGGACTTCTCGGGCCCGGCCCCCGCCGCGTCTGGGATATCCGGCGTACCGATGATGCGCTCCGCCTCTGCCACGTGAGTCCCTCAACCTAGGTGCCTGACTGAGGACGAGAGTACGGCACGACCTCGCCGGACCCGTCGTTCAGGAGGGGCACCGTTACCGGCGTTCCTGTTTCTGCTTGCACTCCACGCACAGTGTGGCCCGTGGAAATGCCTGCATACGTGCCTTGCCGATGGGATTGCCGCAGTTCTCGCACAGACCGTAGGTTCCGGAGTCGAGACGATCCAGGGCGCGCTCGGTCTGTTCCAGCATCTCGCGCGCGTTGGCGGCGAGCGCCATCTCGTGCTCGCGCGTGATGTTCTTGGTGCCGGTGTCGGCCTGGTCGTCGCCCGCGCCGTCCCCGGAGTCGCGCATCAGGCCGACCAGCGCCTGCTCGGACGCGTCGATCTCGCCGCTCAGGCGCGCCGCGTCGCTCTCCAGCTCGGCGCGTGCCTCGGCGACCTCCTCGGGGGTCCACGGGGCCTCGCCGGGGCGCACCGCCAGTTCGCCGGGCTCCACTGCGGCGATCCGCGCCTTGGGGACCGCCGTGGGGGTCGTCGCCGTCGTGGCCGTGCCAGGGGTCTTCTTCGCAACCACCGTCGTGGCTCCCGTCTGCTCCGCGGCCTTGCCAGCGCCCGCCTTCTTGGCCGTGCTCTTTCTGGCCGCACTCTGTGTGGGGGTGCTCTTCCCGACCACCGCCCTCTTGGTGGCGGCGCCGGTCGCCGCCCTGTCGGCGACGTTCTTCCCCGCCGCCTTCTCGGTGACCGTGCCGGTCCCCGCCGCCTTCTCGGTGACCGTGCCGGTCCCCGCCGCCTTCTTGCGGGCCGCGGCCTTCCGCGCCACCGGTCGCTCGGGACCGCCTTTCTCCTTGGCCGCCCGGGTTTCGGCGACGGCCTTCCCGGGCGAGGCCTTCGACGAAGACGCTTTCCCGGATCCGGTCTTCTTGGTCTTGGCCGCCGCCTTCCCGGCCCGCGCCTCCGGGGTGCCGGTCTCCTTGACGGCCGCCTTCCCGACCGCCTTCCCGGCAGTCGTCCTCGTGGCGGCGGACCCGGGGACAGCCGCCTTGCCGGCCGGGGCCCTCCCCGCCGCCTTGCGAGGCGTCGCCTTCCCGGCAGCCGCCTTCTTGCCGGCCTTTTTCCCGGCAGCCTTCTTCCCAGACGCTGTCTTCTTCCCCGCCGCCCTCGTGACCACCGCTTTCCCGGTGGCCGACTTCCGTCCGGCCGCCTCCCGGACCGCCGCCTCCCTGACGGCCGTCTTCTCGGGCGCACCCTCGAAGGCCTCCTCGGAGGCGCCCTCGGCGGCCTTCCTCCTGGAGGCGGTCCCGCGCGTGGCCTCCCGGGTGCCCGCCTTGGTGGCCCCCGCCTTCGTCGTGCCCGTCCTCATGGCTGCGGTCTTCCCGGCGGCAGCCCCGTGGACCGGGGCCTCCGCCGTGGCCGGCGTCCCGGCGGTCCCCGCCGCCGAAGCCCTCTCCGCGTGGCCCGCCGCCTCTGTACGAGCCGTTGTCCCGGCGGCCGTCCTGCCGGTCACCGGCCTTCCCTCGGCCGTCGCGCTCCCGGCGCTCCCCGGGGTCGCGGCCGCCCTTGTGCGCCCGGTCCCGGCGGCGGGCGCAGGCGGCGCCTTCACCGGTCTGGCCGTACGCCTCGCCGATGCGCTGTGGGCGTTCTTCGTGCCGTTCACATCCCTGGCAGCCGCCACCCCGCCGGAGGCAGCCGCAGCCGTGGTTCTGCCGAACGACGGCTGCTGTACGGCGGTCTTTTTCGCCACCATGGCCGCGGCCCCTTCACATATTGTGATCTCGCGCGCAAATCGTGCTGGGACGATAAATCGACTTCTGGCCCGCGGCAACGGGGCACGCCAGCGTTTCGCCCGCCCCGCGTGTGCCGCGTGACGAGCCTGCATCCGTTGTGCCCAGCTCTACGCCCGGTAATCCGCCGGGACCACCGCCCCCGGGATCCGGATTCCCGCGCCTCGCCATTCGGGTCACCCGGCGGCTCCGGGCTTCCCGGCCGGTCAAGCCCCGGAAAGCCCGGGAAGAAGGAAAACCGGTCGGCCGCCGTAGGCGCGGCGCCGTACACTGGGCGGAGCGAAAAGCGTGGATGGGGACGAGTAGCGGCGTACGCAGCCCAGAGCGACCCGGGGACGGTGGGAGCCCGGGGGCGAGCGCGACGTGAAGATCACCCCGGAGCCGCCGGAAGAAAGCCTTGGACAGCGGGCCCCGCCCAGGGACCGCACAGGGCCGGTAGACCCGGCATCGCGACCCCAATGAGGGGGCTCACCGGAGCGTAGGGCGCACCGGAGGGCCAAGGAGGGTGGTACCGCGGGAGCGCGCCGCACACGGCGTACGGAGAATTCACCGAATTCCCGGCTCTCGTCCCTCCGACGGAAGGCAGCACGTCCGCCGGAGGAAGATCCATGACGCAGTACCGCCAGGTGCCCGCCCAGGTCGACCTGCCCGCACTCGAGCACGCCGTGCTCGACTTCTGGCGCGAGCAGAAGATCTTTGCCAAGAGCCTGGAGCAGTCCGAGGGCCGCCCCGAATGGGTGTTCTACGAGGGCCCGCCCACGGCGAACGGCATGCCGGGTGCCCACCACATCGAGGCCCGTGTCTTCAAGGACGTCTTCCCGCGCTTCCGCACCATGCGCGGGTACCACGTGGGCCGCAAGGCCGGCTGGGACTGCCACGGCCTCCCGGTGGAGCTGGCGGTCGAGAAGGAACTCGGCTTCAACGGCAAGCAGGACATCGAGGCGTACGGCATCGCCGCGTTCAACGAGAAGTGCCGCGCGTCGGTGACCCGCCACACCGACGCCTTCGCCGAGCTGACGACCCGCATGGGCTACTGGGTCGACCTGGACGACGCCTACCGGACGATGGACCCCGAGTACGTGGAGTCGGTCTGGTGGTCCCTGAAGGAGATCTTCAACAAGGGGCTGCTGGTCCAGGACCACCGCGTCGCCCCCTGGTGCCCCCGCTGCGGCACCGGTCTGTCGGACCATGAGCTGGCACAGGGCTACGAGACGGTCGTCGACCCGTCGGTCTATGTCCGTTTCCCGCTCACCTCCGGTCCGCTGGCCGGGCAGGCCGCGCTCCTGGTGTGGACGACGACCCCGTGGACGCTGGTCTCCAACACCGCGGTCGCCGCACACCCCGAGGTCACCTATGCGGTCGTGACGAACGGCGAGGAGAAGCTCGTCGTCGCCGAGCCGCTCGTCGGCAAGGCGCTCGGCGAGGGCTGGGAGACCACCGGGCAGAGCTTCACCGGCGCCGAGATGGAGCGCTGGACGTACCAACGCCCGTTCGAGCTCGTGGAGTTCCCCGAGCCCGCCCACTACGTGGTCAACGCCGAGTACGTGACCACCGAGGACGGCACGGGTCTGGTCCACCAGTCCCCCGCGTTCGGTGAGGACGACCTCAAGGTCTGCCGCGCGTACGGCCTGCCGGTGGTCAACCCCGTCCGCCCCGACGGCACCTTCGAGGAGGACGTCCCGCTGGTCGGCGGCGTCTTCTTCAAGAAGGCGGACGAAAAGCTCACCGAGGACCTCCAGCAGCGCGGTCTGCTCTTCAAGCACATCCCGTACGAGCACAGCTACCCGCACTGCTGGCGCTGCCACACCGCGCTGCTCTACTACGCGCAGCCGTCCTGGTACATCCGCACCACGGCCGTCAAGGACCGCCTGCTCGCGGAGAACGAGAAGACCAACTGGTACCCGGAGACGGTCAAGCACGGCCGCTTCGGCGACTGGCTGAACAACAACATCGACTGGGCTCTGTCCCGCAGCCGCTACTGGGGCACCCCGCTGCCGATCTGGCGCTGCGAGGACGACCACCTCACCGTCGTGGGCTCCCGCGCGGAGCTGACCGAGCTGACCGGCACGGACCAGTCGGGCCTGGACCCGCACCGTCCGTTCATCGACGAGGTCACCTTCGCCTGCCGCCACGACGGCTGCGGCAAGACGGCCACGCGCGTGTCGGAGGTCATCGACGCCTGGTACGACTCGGGTTCGATGCCGTTCGCGCAGTGGGGCTACCCGTACAAGAACAAGGAGCTGTTCGAGAGCCGCTACCCGGCGCAGTTCATCTCCGAGGCGATCGACCAGACCCGCGGCTGGTTCTACACGCTGATGGCGGTCGGCACCCTGGTCTTCGACCAGTCCTCGTACGAGAACGTGGTGTGCCTCGGCCACATCCTCGCCGAGGACGGCCGCAAGATGTCCAAGCATCTGGGCAACATCCTGCAGCCGATCCCGCTCATGGACCAGCACGGCGCGGACGCGGTCCGCTGGTTCATGGCCGCCGGCGGCTCCCCCTGGGCGGCCCGCCGCGTGGGCCACGGCACGATCCAGGAGGTCGTCCGCAAGACGCTGCTGACGTACTGGAACACGGTCGCCTTCCAGGCGCTGTACGCCCGTACGTCGGGCTGGGCGCCCAGTGCGGCGGACCCGGCCCCGGCCGACCGCCCGGTGCTGGACCGCTGGCTGCTGTCCGAGCTGCACGCGCTCACCGACCAGGTGACCGAGGCCCTGGAGGGCTACGACACCCAGCGCGCCGGCAAGCTGCTTTCGGCGTTCGTCGACGACCTGTCGAACTGGTACGTCCGCCGCTCCCGCCGCCGCTTCTGGCAGGGCGACAAGGCCGCGCTGCGCACCCTGCACGAGGTCCTCGAGACGGTCACGAAACTGATGGCCCCGATCACCCCGTTCATCACCGAGCGGGTCTGGCAGGACCTGATCGTGCCGGTGACCCCGGGCGCCCCGGAGTCGGTGCATCTGGCCGCCTGGCCCGAGGCGGACCTCTCCGCGATCGACCCGGAGCTGTCGAGGCAGCTCGTGCTGGTGCGCCGACTCGTCGAGCTGGGCCGGGCCACGCGCGCGGAGTCGGGCGTCAAGACGCGTCAGCCGCTGTCCCGCGCGCTGATCGCGGCGGCCGGCTTCGAGACGCTGAACCCGGAGCTGCACACGCAGATCACCGAGGAGCTCAACGTCGAGGACCTCGCCTCGCTGAGCGAGGTCGGCGGCAGCCTGGTCGACACGACGGCGAAGGCGAACTTCCGCGCACTCGGCAAGCGGTTCGGCAAGCGCGTCCAGGATGTGGCCAAGGCGATCGCCGGCGCCGACGCGGCGGCTCTGTCCCTGGCGCTGCGCGAGGGCACGGCCGCGGTGGAGGTCGACGGTGAGACGATCGCCCTCGCACCCGACGAGGTGATCATCACGGAGACCCCGCGCGAGGGCTGGTCGGTGGCGTCCGACTCGGGTGCGACGGTCGCGCTCGACCTGGAGATCACCGAGAAGCTGCGCCAGGCCGGCCTCGCCCGGGACGCGATCCGGCTGATCCAGGAGGCCCGCAAGAACAGCGGCCTGGATGTCGCCGACCGCATCGCGCTCCGCTGGACCTCGACGGACCCGGCGGTGATCGCGGCACTGGCCGAGCACGCGGAACTGATCGCGGACGAGGTCCTCGCCCCCCAGTTCGCTCAGGGTGAGGCGGACGAGACCTACGGCGAGCCGTTCACCGACGACTCCCTGAGCCTCACCTTCCGCCTGCGCAAGGCCTGATGCCCGCACGAAGGCCCGGGCCCGCCGGAGAAATCCGGCGGGCCCGGGCCTTCGGCGTTGCGTACCCACGCACAGCCGCTCCCCCGACCGAACAGACGGGGCAAAAACCCCGAACGCGCGTAGCACAAGGGCGGGGCCCCGGATCACTCGATCCGGGGCCCCGCCCTGAAATGCTGCCGACTCCTATGGCTGACGCAAAGACGTCAGTTGTCGTCCTCGTCGATGAGGAAACCGCGCATCGGCGAGGGCGCCTGGCCCATCGAGGGGCCCTGCGGACGCACCGGCGCCATCGGCTGAGTCATCGCCGGGGACATCTGCTGCTGACCGCCGTAGGACGGAGCGGAGGGAGCCGGGCCCCCACCCATCGTCTGGTTGCCGCCGTACGACGGGGCGCTCGCGCCCGCCGGAGCCATCGACGGAGCCGAGGGCGACGGCAGGGACGGCGCGGCCGGGCTGCGCGGCGGGGCCAGCGAGTCGTCGGCCTGGGTCTCCAGCTGGCGCAGCTGCGACTCCAGGTAGGACTTCAGACGGGTGCGGTACTCGCGCTCGAAGCCGCGCAGGTCCTCGACCTTGCGCTCCAGCGTGGCGCGGGCGGACTCCAGGGAGCCCATCGCGACACGGTGCTTCTCCTGCGCGTCCCGCTCCAGGGCGTCGGCCTTGGCACGGGCGTCGCGCTCCAGACCCTCGGCACGGCTGCGGGCCTCACCGACGATCTTGTTGGCCTCGGAGCGGGCCTCGGCGATCGCCTGGTCGGCGGTCTGCTGGGCCAGCGAGAGGACACGCGCGGCGCTGTCGCCGCCGGGACCCTGACCGGGCATGCCCGGACCGCCCATGGGGCCGCCCATCGGACCGCCCATGGGGCCACCCATCTGCTGCTGCATCGGGGGCTGGCCCCCCATCGGCCCCTGGCCCATCGGACCTTGTCCCATCGGACCCTGACCCATCGGGCCCTGGCCCATCGGACCCTGACCCATCGGGCCGGGCCCCTGGGGACCACCCTGACCGCCGCCGGGGCCGGCAGGCAGCTGCGGGGCACCGCTCGGCAGCTGGGGCGGGCCACCCATGGGGCCACCCATCTGCTGCTGCGGCGGGCCCGATATGCCGGCGGGTACGGGACCACCGGGACCGCGCATGCCCTGCGGGGGCATCCCCTGCTGGGGCATGCCCTGCTGAGGCATCCCCTGCGGCTGGTCCTGCGGCTCCGGAGGCTTCCGCATGTTCTGCTGGTTCTGCGCGGCGGCACGGGTCGCCGCGGCCAGCTTGGCGCGCAGGTCCTCGTTCTCCCGGAGCAGACGGGTCAGTTCGGCTTCGACCTCATCGAGGAAGGCATCGACCTCGTCCTCGTCATAGCCTTCTCGGAGGCGGACGGTCGTGAACTGCTTGTTCCGCACGTCCTCGGGGGTCAACGGCATCTCTTCACCTCAACGTAGTCATCGGCAGTCGGCAAGACCGTATCGTCCACATTCACCTCGCGAGATTCCCCACGATGGAGATCAGGATGTAGACGATGATCATCAGTACGAAGAAGGACAGGTCGAGCGCCACGCCCCCGAGACGCAGCGGCGGGATGAACCGCCGCAGAAGCTTCAACGGTGGATCAGTGACAGTGTAGGTGGCCTCAAGAACGACCACCATCGCCTTGCCGGGTTGCCATGAGCGGGCGAACTGGAACACATAGTCCATGACCAACCGGAAAATCAGCACGACGAGGAAGCACATCAGCGCGATGTAGACAACCTCCAGGAACACGCCCATGATCCGTGCTGCCCTCTCCCCTGTTCCTTGCTCTATCCGGTCGTGCGTCTCAGCTCTGGTTGAAGAACCCGCCCTCTGCGATGCGGGCCTTGTCCTCCGCCGTGACATCGACGTTAGCAGGAGACAACAGGAACACCTTCTGCGTCACCCGCTCGATACTGCCGTGAAGACCAAACACCAAACCGGCCGCAAAGTCGACAAGTCGCTTCGCATCTGTGTCATCCATCTCAGTCAGATTCATGATCACCGGCGTGCCCTCACGGAAGTGTTCCCCGATGGTACGGGCCTCGTTGTAGGTCCGGGGGTGGAGCGTGGTGATCCGATACGGCTCTCGTTCGGACACGACCTTGGGCATGATCACCGGTGCGCTCTTCTCCAGGCTCTGGCGTTCTTGTGTGATGGATGCCACGGGAGCGATCCGGGCAGGACGCCCGGATTCCGCGGGCAGCGAAGGGGAATGGGACACCGGATCGCGCTGCGCCGGCGGCTGGACCACTCGCACCGACTCGTCCCGTTGGGGCTGAAGTGTCTGGTGTGACTGGTGGGACGGCTCGTGCCGCCTGTGGTCCCGCTCCGGTTCCGGGTCCAGCTCGGGCTCGAAGTCATCGTCGGGATCGAATCCCCGGCCGTCGTACCCATCGTCCTCCACGAGGCCGAGGTAGACCGCCATCTTGCGCATCGCGCCGGCCATGCTCTGAGTCCTCCGCTCTGTGGTGGATCCGCTGACGACCGCCAAGTGCCCGCGATCCACGAGGTCGTTTCGCCCGCCTATCAGCGGTAATGACCATATTTTCTGCTGTGGTCCGACTTCTTGGCGACGTTACCCGAGCCCGGGGCGGACTCCGAGTACCGCAGTGCCGACGCGCACATGTGTCGCCCCGGCAGCCACGGCCTGTTCGAGGTCCGCACTCATTCCTGCCGAGACCATGGTTGCAGCCGGATGGGCCCGGCGCAGGTCGGTCGACAAAACCATCAGCCGCTCGAACGCCGCCTGTTGACGCCCCGCGTACTCCCCGCTGAGCGGCGCGACGGTCATCAGCCCGTCCAGCCTCAGCCCGGGGGCCTCGGCGACGAGATCGCCCAACTCTTCGATTCCTTGGGGCGCCACGCCTCCCCGCTCCCCCCGGCCGCCCTCGTCCGCGTCCAGCGCGACCTGGAGGAGACAGCCGATCTCACGCCCGACGCGCACGGCCTCCTTCGACAGCGCCGTGACGAGCCGCGAACGGTCGACGGACTGCACAAGATCTGCGTAACCGACCACAGATCGCACCTTATTGGTCTGCAACTGGCCCACAAAATGCCATGTAAGCGGCAGATCCGAGCATGCGGCCGCCTTCGGTGCCGCGTCCTGGTCCCGGTTCTCGGCGACGTCACGCACACCGAGTTCCGACAGAATTCGCACGTCGTCGGCCGGATAGGTCTTGGTGACCACGATCAGGGTCACCTCCTCGCGCTTGCGCCCGGCGGCCCGGCAGGCGGCCGCGATGCGCTCCTCGACCTTCGCGAGGTTTGCGGAGATTTGTTGCTTACGGTCCGTCATGCCCCATCAGTCCAGCCAGACATATCCCGCGAGCCGACCCGTGGTCCGGTCGCGGCGGTACGAGAAGTGGTCACCCGACTCGCGCGTGCACACCGGCGACTGCGCCCGGTCGCACACCCCGAGCCTTTCGAGCTGCGCGTGCACGCCGGCGGCCACGTCGACCGCGGGAGTGCCCCAGCTCGTCTCGGCGTGCGCCGCCGGCTCGACGGCGGCCACCTCGGCGCGCATCTGCTCCGGCACCTCGTAGCACCGGCCGCAGACCGTGGGCCCCGTGCGGGCGACGATCCGGGACGGCTCGGCGCCCAGTTCCATCATCGCGCGGACGGCGGCGGGGACCACCCCCGCCACCATGCCGGGCCGGCCCGCGTGGGCGGCGGCCACGACCCCGGCCACGGGGTCGGCCAGCAGAACGGGGGTGCAGTCGGCGACGAGCACGGCGAGCGCGAGGTCGCGCCGGGTGGTGACGATCGCGTCGACCTCGGGCACCGGCCGCGCGCCCCACGGCTCGTCGACCACGGCCACGTCCCGGCCGTGCACCTGGTTCATCCAGACCACCCGGCCGGGGTCCAGGCCCAGCGACTTCGCGGCCAGTTCCCGGTTGGTGCGCACGGCCTCGGCGTCGTCGCCGACCGCGCCGCCGAGATTGAGCTCCTCGTACGGAGCGGCGCTCACCCCACCCCACCGGTCGGTGAAGGCGAAGTGCGCGCCGCTCGCGGTGTCGCGCTGTCCTATCACTTGAGGAAGTCCGGCACGTCCAGCTCCTCGGCCGCGCTGTCCGAGTAGGTCCGGGACGGCGGGATCGGAGGCGGGGTGACCGGCAGCTCGCTCACCGGCTCCGGGGCGGGCTCCGGCGCCTCCTTCGGCGTGACGCTGCCCAGCGAGCCGAAGGACGGGCGGCTCTCGGCGGGACGCGACGGGGCGGGCTCCTCGCGCCGCGCCGAGGACGAGCCGAGGACGTTCTCCCGCTTGGCGGGCGGCTGGCCGCCGTCGAAGCCGGCGGCGATCACGGTGACCCGCACCTCGTCGCCGAGGGCGTCGTCGATCACGGCGCCGAAGATGATGTTGGCCTCGGGGTGCGCGGCCTCGCTCACCAGCTGGGCGGCCTCGTTGATCTCGAAGAGGCCGAGGTCGGAGCCGCCGGAGATGGACAGGAGTACGCCGCGGGCGCCGTCGATGGACGCCTCCAGCAGCGGCGAGGAGATCGCCATCTCGGCCGCGGCCACCGCGCGGTCGTCGCCGCGGGCCGAGCCGATGCCCATGAGGGCGGAACCGGCCTCCGACATGACCGACTTGACGTCGGCGAAGTCCAGGTTGATCAGGCCGGGGGTGGTGATCAGGTCGGTGATGCCCTGGACACCGGAGAGCAGCACCTGGTCCGCCGACTTGAAGGCGTCGAGCACGGAGACCTGGCGGTCCGAGATGGACAGCAGCCGGTCGTTGGGGATGACGATGAGGGTGTCGACCTCTTCGCGCAGCTCGGCGATGCCGTCCTCGGCCTGGTTGGCGCGGCGGCGTCCCTCGAAGGTGAACGGGCGCGTGACCACACCGATGGTGAGGGCGCCGAGGGAGCGCGCGATGTTGGCCACGACGGGCGCGCCGCCGGTGCCGGTGCCGCCACCCTCACCGGCCGTCACGAAGACCATGTCGGCCCCCTTGAGGACCTCCTCGATCTCCTCGCGGTGGTCCTCGGCGGCCTTGCGGCCGACGGCCGGGTTGGCGCCGGCGCCGAGTCCGCGGGTGAGTTCACGGCCGACGTCGAGCTTGACGTCGGCGTCGCTCATCAACAGAGCTTGCGCGTCGGTGTTGATGGCGATGAACTCGACGCCCTTGAGACCGACCTCGATCATCCGGTTGATGGCATTGACACCACCGCCGCCGACACCGATGACCTTGATGACTGCGAGGTAGTTCTGCGGTGCTGCCACGTCGAAGGCCTCTCGCCTCGAATTACGTTGCCGGCGCCCCGCGGGTGCCCCGCGGTCCGACGGCAGATGCCGAATGGGACGGTCCGAACGCCGACCCGAACCCTCACCCTGAAGTTTAGGGTTACCAGTGTGTCTGTTCCTTGGACTCTTCCGAACAGGACACTAAGTCGACAAGTGGCGCGCGTACAACGAACACGCCGAACCTCCCGTTTTTCTTTTCACCCTATGTGATCAGCCGTAGCGGTGCCCAACCAGGGTGCTGGCCTGCGCGGATGTGCGTCAACTTCCCGATGACGCGGGAGCGGTGGGGACACTGACGTCGAAGTGCCGTGCGTGGGGCGCGGCTTTCATCAGTGCGGTCAGCGTGACCGCCTTCGCGCGGCCCTTGTCCCCGCTGCCCCACAGCACGGTCCGGCCGTCGCCCAACTCCAGTGAGATGGAGTCGTAGGTACGGACCTTGACGGCACGGGTGCCACGGGCCACGGCGGCCGGGACGGCCTGGGCCACCCGGACCGCCTCACGCACCAGCCGGTCGGTGCCGAAGCGCTGGGGGCCGGACGACGGGGGCGGCGCGAGTTCCAGCGCGGGGACCCCCTTCGGGGCCTGCGCGACCGTCGCGAACCGCACGCCCTCCCGGTCCACTTCGACATACTTCGCACCGTCCCGGACGAGCAGGACCGGGCTGCGCTCGGTCACGTTCAGTGCGATTCCGTGGGGCCAGGAACGGACGGCGTCCACGGTGTCGATCCGGGGCAGTCTCCGGCGCAGCCGCGCCTCGATCGCGCCGGTGTCGAGGGAGACCAGCGGCGTGCCGAGCCGTACGCCGGCCGCGTCGCGCACCTGCGCCGGGGTCAGCTCACGGGTGCCGGAGACGGAGACCCGCTGCACGCGCAGCCACGAGGAGCCGTACAGCAGCCAGATGGAACCGCCGCTCACCAACACCAGCAGAATCAAAAGGATGACGAGCATACGAAGGCGACGAAGCCGCCCAAGACGGGGCGGCAAGGGCGGGCCGGACTCCCGTTGCTGCCGCCCGTCACGCTCGGCGGTCGTCGGTCCGGCCACGCGCCCTCCGTTTCCTGGCCCGGTTCTGCCCCGGCCGTCGGCCGGGGAGACCCCCCACCGGGGCGCTCAGGCGCCCCTTCGGCTCGCTCGCCCCACCCGTGCTCCGGGTCAGCCGGCGGCCCGTGCCGAGGCGATCGCCTCGTACACCATGCCGACCAGCAGCTCGTCGGCGTCCCGGCGGCCGAACTCGCTGGCGGCGCGGGACATCTGGTACAGCCGGTGCGGGTCGGCGAGCACGGGCAGTACGTTCTGCTGGACCCAGTCGGGCGTCAGCTCCGCGTCGTCGACCAGCAGTCCGCCACCGGCCTTGACCACCGGCTGGGCGTTCAGCCGCTGTTCGCCGTTGCCGATCGGCAGCGGGACGTAGGCGGCCGGGAGCCCGACGGCGGACAACTCGGCGACGGTCATCGCGCCCGCGCGGCAGAGCATCATGTCGGCCGCGGCGTATGCGAGGTCCATCCGGTCCACATACGGTACCGGGATGTAGGGGGGCATCCCCGGCATCTGGTGCACCTGCGGCAGTTCGTTCTTCGGGCCGACCGCGTGCAGGATCTGGATTCCGGACTGCTGAAGGTACGGGGCGACCTGCTGGACCACCTCGTTGAGCCGGCGGGCGCCCTGCGACCCGCCGGAGACCAGCAGGGTCGGCAGGTTCGGGTCGAGCCCGAAGGCGGCGCGGGCCTCCGGACGCACGGCGGCGCGGTCCAGGGTGGCGATGGAGCGGCGCAGCGGGATGCCGATGTAGCGGGCGCCGCGCAGCTTGCTGTCCGGCGAGGAGACGGCGACCCGGGCCGCGTAGCGCGAGCCGATCTTGTTGGCCAGGCCGGGCCGCGCGTTGGCCTCGTGGATCACGATCGGCACGCCGAGGCGCTTGGCGGCCAGGTAGCCGGGCAGCGCCACATAGCCGCCGAAGCCGACGACGACGTCCGCCTTGGTGCGCTCCAGGATCTGCTCGGCCGCCTTGATCGTGCCGCGCAGCCGTCCGGGGACGGTGATCAGCTCGGGGGTCGGCTTGCGCGGCAGGGGGACCGCGGGGATCAACGCGAGTTCATAGCCCCGCTCGGGAACGAGCCGGGTCTCCAGGCCGCGCTCCGTGCCCAGGGCCGTGACCCCCACCGTCGGGTCCTGCCTGCGCAGGGCGTCCGCGAGGGCGAGCGCCGGCTCGATGTGGCCGGCGGTCCCCCCACCGGCGAGTACGACATGCACCGAAATTCACCGCTCTCCGGACGAGCGCGCCGCCGAGGCACGCCGTCGCATCGTGTTCCATCTTCGAGGCCCCCGGTCAGACCCGGAGCCTCCCGCCCGCTTTCTACCAAAGCGAGGTTGCCGCAGCGCAAGCGCCGCCCGTGCACCGGGTTCGTCGCGCGCGAAGGCGATCAGCAGCCCGATGGCGAACATGGTCGGCAGCAGGGCGGATCCCCCGTAGGAGAACAGCGGGAGCGGGACGCCGGCGATCGGCAGCAGACCGAGCACCGCACCGATGTTGATCACCGCCTGCGCGGTGATCCAGGTCGTCACGCCTCCCGCGGCATACCTCACGAAGGGGTCCTCCGTGCGTCCGGCCACGCGGATACCCGCATAGCCTAGAGCCGCGAAGAGGGCGACCACCGACAGTGTGCCCGCGAGACCCAGTTCCTCACCGGTGACGGCGAAGATGAAGTCGGTGTGCGCTTCGGGTAGTTGGCCCCATTTTTCCACGCTGGCACCCAGGCCGGAGCCAAAGATTCCGCCGGACGCGAGCGCATAGATGCCGTGCACGCCCTGCCAGCAGATGTCGTTCGGACCGGGGTCGGTGGCGCCGATGCAGGCGAGCCGGTTCAGGCGGTGCGGGCTGGTCTCGATGGCGATGGCGGCGAGCACCACGGCGATGCCCAGCACCCCGGCGAACAGCCGGGTGGGCGCTCCGGCCAGCCAGAGCAGCCCGAACAGGATCGCGGTCAGGATGATCGTCGTACCCATGTCCCCGCCCAGCATGATCAGCCCGAGCAGCATGAAGGTCACGGGGACCAGCGGCACCAGCATGTGCTTCCACTGGGTGAGCAGCCGTTTGTCCTGTTTCCTGGCGATCAGATCAGCTCCCCACAGCACCAGCGCGAGCTTGCCGAACTCACTGGGCTGAATCTGGAAGGAGCCGCCGAGCGAGATCCAGTTCTGGTTGCCGTTGACCGCCACTCCTATCCCCGGCACCTGCACCAGGACCAGCAGGAAGACGGCTCCCGCGAGGATCGGATAGGCCAGCGCGCGGTGCAGCTTCACCGGCATCCGCGACGCGAGGAGCAGCAGCAGGGCGCCGAGGGAGGCCGCGAGGAACTGCTTGCGGAAGAAGTACGACCCGGGCAGCGACATCTGCAACGCGGTGATCTGCGAGGCCGAGTAGACCATCACCAGACCCAGCACGGTGATCAGCAGGCTGCCGCCGAGGATCAGGTAGTAGGCGGTGAGCGGCCGGTCCCAGGCGCGCCGCGCCCGCGTGACGAACCGGGTGAGCGGGTTCTCGCGCGGGGCGCGGGCGGCCGAGGGCCGCCCGGGGGCGCGCTGGGCGGGCGGACGGCTGGTACGGCTGCTTGGCATCGATGCTCACTTCCCTGCCGTGGAAGCGCGTTCCGCACACGGTCCCGGGCCACCGGCGGAAAGCCGCGGGCGACGCCCCGGCCGCATCCGAGTCACGCGTCCCTCCAAGGGTCCCGAAGCACCCGCCGTGGCCGAACCCCGCCGTCAGGCGCCGGTGGCGCCGAGTTCGCGAACCGCCTCCGCGAAGGCGTCGCCGCGCTTGTTGTAGTTGGCGAACATGTCCATGGAGGCACAGGCCGGTGCCAGCAGCACCGTGTCGCCGGGGCCGGCCAGCCGCCGCGCCTCCCGGACAGCCGCACGCATCGCCCCAGTGTCGGTCTGTTCGAGGTCGACGACGGGTACTTCCGGCGCGTGTCGCGCGAGGGCTTCACGGATCAGCGCGCGGTCCGCGCCGATGAGCACGACACCCCTGAGCCGCTTCGCCGCACCCGCGACCAGTTCGTCGAAGGTGGCGCCCTTGGCGAGGCCGCCCGCGATCCACACGATCGACTCGTAGGCGGCCAACGAGGCTTCCGCGGCATGCGTGTTGGTGGCCTTGGAGTCGTCGATGTACGCGACCCCGTCCACGTCGGCCACATGCGCGATGCGGTGCGCGTCCGGGGTGAAGGACCGCAGCCCGTCCCGTACGGCGTGGGCCGGCACCCCGAAGGCGCGCGCGAGGGCCGCCGCGGCAAGGGCGTTGGCGATGTTGTGCGGGGCCGCCGGGTTCACGTCGGAGACCTCGGCGAGCTCCTGGGCGTTCTTGTGCCGGTCCTCGACGAAGGCGCGGTCGACCAGGATGCCGTCCACGACGCCGAGTTGGGACGGACCGGGCGTGCCCAGCGTGAAGCCGATGGCCCGGCAGCCCTCCTCGACGTCCGCCTCGCGCACCAGGTCCTCGGTCGCCTTGTCGGCGACGTTGTAGACACAGGCGACCCGATTGCCCTCGTAGATACGGCCCTTGTCGGCGGCGTACGCCTCCATGGAGCCGTGCCAGTCGAGGTGGTCGGGCGCCAGGTTGAGCACCACGGCGGAGTGGGCGCGCAGCGAGGGCGCCCAGTGGAGCTGGTAGCTCGACAACTCCACGGCCAGGACGTCGTACTGCTCCTCGCCGAGGACGGCGTCCAGCAGCGAGACCCCGATGTTGCCGACGGCGGCCGTGCGCAGGCCCGCGGCCTTCAGGATCGAGGCGAGCATCTGCACGGTCGTGGTCTTGCCGTTGGTGCCCGTGACCGCGAGCCAGGGAGCGGCGTCCGGGCCGCGCAGCTGCCAGGCCAGCTCGACGTCGCCCCAGACCGGGACGCCCGCCTCGGCCGCCGCGACGAACAGCGGCTTGTCGGGCTTCCAGCCCGGCGCGGTGACGATCAGCTCGGTGCCTTCCGGCAGGGTCGCTCCGTCGCCCAGGCGCACGGTGACGCCGAGCGCCTGCAGCTCCGCGGCCTGCGTCCGGGCCCGCTCGTCGTCGCCGTCGTTGACGACGGTCACGAGAGCGCCGAGCCCGTGCAGCACCTTGGCCGCCGGGACGCCGGAGACGCCGAGCCCGGCGACGGTGACGTGCTTACCCTGCCAGTCGGTCACTTTTCCGCTGCCCATCCCGCGTAGAAGATGCCGAGTCCCACGATGACGCAGATGCCCTGAATGATCCAGAAACGCACCACGACGAGGACCTCGGACCAGCCCTTGAGTTCGAAGTGGTGCTGGAGCGGCGCCATCCGGAAGACCCGCTTACCGGTCAGCCGGAACGAGCCGACCTGGATGACCACCGACATGGTGATCAGGACGAACAGACCGCCGAGCAGTGCGAGCAGCAGCTCGGTGCGGGAGCAGATCGCGAGACCGGCGAGCGCGCCGCCCAGGGCCAGCGATCCGGTGTCGCCCATGAAGATCTTGGCGGGCGAGGTGTTCCACCACAGGAAGCCGAGGCAGGCGCCCATCAGCGCGGAGGAGACCACCGCCAGGTCGAGCGGATCTCGTACCTCGTAGCAGGCGGCCGGGTTGGTCAGGGTCTGCGCGTTGGCGCAGGACTCCTGGAACTGCCAGACGCCGATGAACGTGTAGGCGCCGAAGACGAGCACGGAGGCGCCGGTGGCCAGGCCGTCGAGACCGTCGGTGAGGTTCACGCCGTTCGACATGGCGAGGATCATGAAGATCGCCCAGACCACGAAGAGCACCGGGCCGATGGTCCAGCCGAAGTCCTGCACGAAGGACAGCTTGGTGGAGGCCGGGGTGTTGCCGCGGGCGTCGGCGAACTGCAGGGCCAGCACCGCGAAGGCGATACCGACGATCAGCTGGCCGGCCATCTTCGCCTTGGCCCGCAGACCCAGCGAGCGCCGCTTGACGATCTTGATGTAGTCGTCGAGGAAGCCGACGAGGCCCATGCCGCCCATCAGGCCGAGCACCAGCAGACCGGAGAAGGTCGGCGGCTTGCCCGTGATCACCTTGGACAGGAAGTACGCGGCGATCGTGGCCAGGATGAACGCGATGCCACCCATGGTCGGCGTACCGCGCTTGCTGGCGTGCTCGCGCGGTCCGTCGTCACGGATGTACTGACCGTAGCCCTTGCGGGCGAGCAGCTTGATCAGCAGCGGGGTGCCGATCAGGGTGAGGAACAGACCAATGACTCCTGCGAACAGGATCTGCTTCATCATCGGGCGGCAACCTCACCCTCGGCACCGGTCTCGAGCAGCGCCTGCGCCACGCTCTCGAGCCCGACCGACCGGGACGCCTTCACGAGTACGACGTCTCCCGGGCGCAACTCGCTGCGCAACAGGTCGACCGCCGCCTGTGCGTCGGACACGTGCACCGACTCCTCACCCCACGAACCCTCGTTGTATGCGCCCAGTTGCAGCCAGGACGCTTCCCTGCCCCCGACCGCGACGAGCTTGCTGACGTTGAGCCGGACGGCGAGCCGTCCGACCGCGTCGTGCTCGGCGAGCGCCTCGTCCCCGAGCTCGGCCATCTTGCCGAGCACCGCCCAGGTCCGCCGTCCCTTGCCCATGGCTGCCAGGGCGCGCAGGGCGGCCCGCATGGACTCAGGATTCGCGTTGTAGGCGTCGTTGACGATCGTCACGCCGTCCGGGCGCTCGGTGACCTCCATACGCCAGCGGGAGAGGGAGCCCGCCTCGGAGAGCGCGGTGGCGATCTCTTGCGCAGACATGCCCAGCTCATGGGCGACGGCGGCCGCGGCGAGCGCGTTCGACACGTGGTGCTCACCGTACAGGCGCATGGTCACATCGCTGCACCCGGAGGGTGTGTGAAGGCTGAAGGCCGGCTGTCCACTGTCCGTGAGTCGCACATTCTCGGCGCGTACGTCCGCTTCGCCGGACTCTCCGAAAAGCGTCACCTTCGCCTTCGTACGGGACGCCATGGCGCGTACGAGCGGATCGTCGGCGTTGAGGACGGCGATGCCGCCCTCGTCCTCGGAGGGCAGGCTCTCGACCAGTTCGCCCTTGGCCTGGGCGATCTGCTCCCGGCCGCCGAACTCGCCGATGTGGGCCGTGCCCACGTTGAGCACCAGGCCGATCCTCGGCGGGGTCAGGTCGGTGAGGTAGCGGATGTGGCCGATTCCGCGGGCGCCCATCTCCAGGACGAGGAACCGGGTCTCCTCGGTGGCGCTGAGCGCGGTCAGCGGCAGCCCGATCTCGTTGTTGAGCGAGCCCGGCGTCCACACGGTCGGCGCCTTGTGCTGGAGCACCTGGGCGATGAGGTCCTTGGTGCTGGTCTTGCCCGCGGAGCCGGTCAGCGCCACGAGGGTCGCCCCGAGCCGCTGGACGACATGGCGGGCGAGGGCACCGAGGGCGGCCTGGACGTCGTCCACGACGATCGCGGGCACGCCGACCGGGCGGGACGCCAGCACGGCGACGGCTCCCGCCCGGACGACCGCGTCCGCGAAGTCGTGCCCGTCCACGCGTTCGCCGACGAAGGCGACGAAGAGGGCGCCGGGCTCCGCCTCGCGGGAGTCCCGGACGACGGGTCCGGTGACCTGGACGGACGGATCCGGTATGTCATGCGTCTGCCCGCCGACGACTTCTGCGATCTCGGCGAGGGAGAGGGCGATCACAAGTTCATCCCTGGGTCTTCTGGATAGCTTCGCGAAGCACCTGGCGGTCGTCGAACGGACGGACCACCCCGGCGATGTCCTGGCCCTGCTCATGGCCCTTGCCCGCGACCAGCACGGTGTCCCCGGGCCGCGCGCGGGCCACGGCGGCGGCGATGGCGGCGGCCCGGTCCTCGAAGACCTGCACCTCACCGCGTTCGTGTGCGGGTACGGACGCCGCTCCCTGGAGCATGGTGGCGAGGATCGCCAGGGGATCCTCGGAGCGGGGGTTGTCGGAGGTCAGCACCGCCGTGTCCGCGAGCCGGGCGGCTGCGGCCCCCATCGGGGCGCGCTTGGTGGTGTCCCGGTCGCCGCCGCAGCCGAGCACCACGTGCAGCCTGCCCTCGGTGACCTTGCGCAGGGCGCGCAGCACGGACTCGACGGCGTCGGTCTTGTGGGCGTAGTCCACGACCGCGAGATAGGGCTGCCCGGCGTCCACGCGCTCCAGGCGCCCCGGGACGCCCGGTACGGCGGCGACGCCGTCGGCGGCGGTCTGCGGGTCCAGACCGGCCGCGGCGAGGGCGACGATCGCGGCGAGGGTGTTCGCCACGTTGAAGGGACCGGCCAGCGGCGACCGCGCCGCGATCCGCTGCCCCTCGGGGCCGACCGCGGTGAACAGGGCGTCCATCGGGCCGATCCGCACGTCCTCGGCGCGCCAGTCGGCGTCCGGGTGGCCCTCGGCCGAGAAGGTGACGACCGGGACGCCGGCCTCCTTCACCAGCCGGCGGCCGTACTCGTCGTCGAGGTTCACCACACCGCGCCGGCTGCGCCGCTCGGTGAACAACTGCGCCTTGGCCCGGTAGTAGTCCTCCATGTCGGAGTGGAACTCCATGTGTTCCGGGCTGAGGTTGGTGAAGACGGCGATGTCGAAGACACAGCCGTCGACGCGGCCGAGGACCAGCGCGTGGCTGGAGACCTCCATGGCGACCGCCTCGACCCCGCGCTCGCGCATGACCGCGAACAGGGCCTGCAGATCGGTGGCCTCGGGCGTGGTGCGCTCGGACTTGATGCGCTCGTCGCCGATGCGCATCTCGACGGTGCCGATCAGTCCGGTGGAGCGGGCCGTTCGCAGACCACCCTCGACGAGGTACGCGGTCGTGGTCTTGCCGGAGGTGCCGGTGATGCCGATCTGGAGCAGATCGCGGCCCGGGTGGCCGTAGATCGTGGCCGCCAGCTCGCCCATCCGGGCGCGCGGATCGTCGGCCACCAGGACCGGCAGCCCGGTGGCGGCGGCACGCTCGGCGCCCGTCGGGTCCGTCAGCACGGCCACCGCGCCGAGGCTCGCGGCCTGGGTGACGAAGTCGGCGCCGTGCAGACGTGCCCCGGGCAGGGCGGCGTACACGTCACCGGGGCGGACGGCACGTGAGTCATGGGTGATCCCCGTGACCTCGACGGCGCCGGCCGGGGGCTCCGGGGCGGTGGCACCCAGCTGATCGGCCAGTTCCGCGAGGGGTACGGCGGAGACGTGAACCGGTCGCGGCGGTCCCGGGTATGTCACGGTAACGACCTTCTGGGTGGTTTGGGACTGATCAGCGTGTGGCACGGCGGTGAGCGTACCGGGCGTACCCCCGCCGGGGCTAAAAAGGAGCCCGCGCTCAGCGCGGTCCGGCGAGGACGGGGGCGACTGCGGGGTGTGGTTCCCGGGGTCGGGAGTGATCGTTGTCACGAGCTGGTTCCTGGTCGGTCTCTTCCGTGGAGCTGATCACGGGGTGAACGTGACGGGGAGGTTCGCGGCCTCGGCCCCGGTGGGCGGGACCTGGAGGGTCTTCAGGGAGAACTCCATGACCTGCTTGAAGATGGGGCCGCAGATCTGGCCGCCGAAGTAGCTGCCCTTGGTGGCGTTCTGGATGGCGCAGTAGACGGTGACGCGGGGGTTGTCGGCGGGCGCGAACCCGGCGAAGGAAGACGTGTATCCGCGGTATTTGCCGGTGGCCGGATCCACGCGGTTGGCCGTACCCGTCTTGCCCGCGACCCGGTACCCGGGGATGCGCGCCTTGATGCCCGTGCCCTGCTCGTCGTCCACGACGGACTCCAGCATCTGGGCGAGGGTCTTCGCCGTCTTCGCGCTGACGACCCTGTTCTCCTCGGGTTTCGGGGCCGGTGTGAAGCGGCCGTCCGCACCCTTGGTGCCGCGCACCAGGGTGGGTTCGACGCGGACGCCGCCGTTGGCGATGGTCGAGTAGACCGACGCGGCCTGCACCGCGTTGATCGACACGCCCTGGCCGAAAGGAATCGTGTACTGCTGGGACGTCGACCACTTGTCGGGCGGCGCCAGGATGCCGTTGGTCTCGCCCGGGAATCCGAGTCCGGTGGGCTCCCCGATGCCGAACTTGCGCAGATACGAGTAGAGGACCCGGTTGGCCGCCTCCTGGGTCTTACCGAGCTGGCCGGCCGCCAGGATGGTGCCGATGTTGCTGGACTTGGCCAGCACGCCGTTGAGCGTGAGGTACCAGGTCGCGTGGTCGACGTCGTCCGCGAACAGCCGGTCGCCGCGGTGCAGCCGGTTGGGCACCGTGACATGGGTCATGGGCGTGGCGGCGTTCTCCTGGAGCACGGCGGCCATCGTCATGACCTTGGCGGTGGAGCCGGGTTCGTAGGCGTCCTGGAGGGCCGCGTTGCCGAGCGCCGCCGGACTGGCCTTGGAGAGGTCGTTGGGGTCGAAGCCGGGCGAGTTCGCCATGGCCAGGATCTGGCCGGTGCGGGTGTCCTGCACCACCACATAGCCGCGGTCCGCCTTGGACTTCCGCACCTGTTCGGTGATGGCGTTCTGGGCGGCCCACTGGATGTCGCGGTCGATGGTGAGTTCCACGTCGGTGCCGGCCACGGCGGGCGTCTCGGCCGAGCCCGCGGTCGGCACCAGCCGGCCGCCGGACTGGGCGTAGCGGATCTTGCCGTCCTTGCCGGCCAGTTCCTTGTTCAGCTGCTGTTCGACGCCGCCCCCGCCCTTGCCCTCGGCGTTGACCCAGCCCAGTATCCCGGCGGCGAGGTCGCCGTTGGGATAGACGCGCTTGCTGGTGGGGGTGGCGAGGACGCCGGCGAGCACGTTGACCGTGTCGCGGTCGGTCCCGGCCTTGACCGCGAGCGTGTTCTTCAGGTCCTTGATCTGGTTCCACACCTGGGGGGTCTGGCGGCGGGCCAGCAGGACATAGCGGGTGTGGGGGGTCTTCAGCCTCGCGGTGACCTCGGCGGTGTCCTGGCCGATGATCGGGGCGAGGAGCGCGGCGGCCTGCTCGGGGGCGTCCCGCGTCTTGGTGGCGTCAGGCGTGAACAGCGTGGGGTCGGCGATGATGTCGTAAGCGTCCACGCTGGTCGCCAGTTCGACCCCGCCGCGGTCGGTGATCTCGCCGCGTACGGCGGCCAGGGTGCGCCCCACATAACGGTTCTGGTCGGCCTTGGCGGCGTACGCGCTCGCGTCCACGGCCTGCACCTGGAGCAGTCGTACGACGAAGGCGAGCATCACCAGGGTCAGGGCGAGCCCGACCAGGCGCAGCCGGGGGCGGGGGCTGCCGAGCCGGATGCCGCGGGAGGCGGGGCGACGGGCCGGGGCCGGGCGGCGCGCGGGGCGGGCTCCGGGGCCGGAGCGGGCGCCGGCGGCGGGGCGGCGCCGGGCGTCGGGGCGCACGGGCCGGGCGGGGCCGGGTACGCGGCGGCGCGGCGGTTCCCTGTCGGACACTTCCGTCACCTGCCGGGGGTCGGGGAGGGGTGTGCGGGCGGGGTGGAGGGCGCGGTCGCGGAGCCGGCCGGGGACGGGGAGGCCGGGGACGGCTGCGCCGGGAGGCTCGGTGAGAGTGGGGCCGGGGTGCCCGGGGACGACGCGGGGTCCGGATAGGGGCTGAGCACCTCGGGCGGGCGGGGCGCGGCGGTGTTCACCGCGGGCCGCCCCGCGGCGGCCGAGGGAACACCCTTGACGGTGCCGTCGGGGTTGAGGAACGCGGGGTCGCCGCCGGGGACCATGCCGAGTTCCCGGGCGCGGCGCTGAAGGGCGTCCGGGGCCGCGTAGGCGTCCACGTCCCGCTGGAGGGCCTGCTCCTCATCGGTGAGGTTCTTGGTCTGCCGTTGCAGGTCGTCGAGCTTGAACGCGCCCTCGCTGAGCGCGGAGTTCAGCACGAGGAGCCCGATGAGCCCGCCGCCGAGCAACAGGACGACCAGCAGCACGAAGGGGGTGCGGGCGGCGGACCCACCACCGCCGGTGGGGATGAGACGGGCGAGCCGGGCGGCCCGCCCCCTGAGTTCGGGTTTCCCGCTCACACGGCCTCCCGCCGTGCGGTGGCGGCCGAATGCCTGCGGGTGCGGTGCCGACAGGCGCGGGGCGGCCGGGCCGGGGCCGGGGACCGCCGGGACCGGCGCGGGGCGGGGCACCGGGGCGGGCGCTTCTCGCCCGTCGGCGCACCCGGGCGTCCTGCGGCTGCTCTGTTCACTCGCCCACCCCTTTCGTCAGGCCCGCTCGGCTTCCGTCAGGCTCACTCGGCGTCCTCACGGATGCGTTCGGCACCCCGCAGACGCGCCGGGGCCGCGCGGCGGTTCTCCGCGACCTCCTCCTCGCTGGGAAGTTCGGCACCGCGCGTGAGGAGCTTGAGCCGGGGCTGGTGGTGCTCGGGGACGACCGGGAGCCCGGGGGGCGCGGTGGTCGCGGCGCCTGCCGCGAACACCTGCTTGACGAGGCGGTCTTCGAGCGAGTGGTAGGACAGCACGGCGATCCGGCCGCCGACGGCGAGGGCCTTCACGGCCGCGGGGATCGCCCTCTCCAGGACCGCGAGTTCGCCGTTGACCTCGATGCGCAGCGCCTGGAAGGTGCGCTTGGCCGGGTTGCCCCCGGTCCGCTTGGCGGCCTGCGGCAGCGCGTCCCGGATCAGCTCCACGAGCCGTGCGCTGGTGGAGAACGGCTCCTTCTCGCGCTCGCGCACGATCGCGGACACGATCCGCTTGGCCTGCTTCTCCTCGCCGTACGCCCGCAGGATCCGGACGAGTTCGCCGGCCGGGTAGGTGTTGAGGACCTCGGCGGCGCTGACTCCCGTCGTCTGGTCCATGCGCATGTCGAGGGGCGCGTCCTGCGCGTACGCGAATCCGCGCTCCGCCTCGTCGAGTTGCATGGAGGAGACACCGAGGTCGAAGAGCACGCCCTGGACGCGGGGGAGGCCCAGCCGGCCGAGCACCGCGGGGAGTTCGTCGTAGACGGCGTGCACCAGCGTGGCGCGTTCCCCGAAGGGGGCGAGCCGTTCGCCGGAGAGGCGCAGCGCCTCCTTGTCGCGGTCGAGTGCCACGAGCCGTGCCTCGGGGAAGCGCGTCAGCAGCGCCTCGCTGTGCCCCCCGAGCCCGAGGGTGCAGTCGACGACGACGGCCCCCGGCTCGGCGAGGGCCGGGGCCAGCATGTCCAGACACTGCCGGAGCATGACGGGCACGTGTCGACTCTTGCTCAAGGGGGCCTCTCAGATCCGGCGCGCCGGTCCGCACGGAAGGCCGGCCGCCCTCCTCCAGACGGTGCTGGGGACGCCCCCCGTCGAGAAGTGGCCTGCCGGCGCCGGAAGCGTCAGCCGACCGGGAGCGGGAGGAGGCCGAGCCATACGTACGCGCCGCGCACGCGGGGAGAAACCGGCGCGCGGCCGGCGTCTCCTGGGTGAACAGTCCGTGGGGAGAGCGTCTCGCCTCCCACTTCGCGTCACTTTAGTCCACCGTGTCTTGCGGTCAATCAACCGGCCTGCGCGTCGCCCGTCCGGCCCGCCACGGCGGGCGAGGCGCCGGTGTTCACCCGTACGGCAGCGGCGTCACCTTCCGTGTGGAATAGGTCACAACAAGCTGCGCTGTCATTCTTTGTCCACTCTCACAGCAGGCCTGGATCGGCCATGACCAGTAACGTCATGGGTATGACGACTTCCGCATCCGTACCCACCGGTCCCGAAGGCGCCATAGTCGGCACCGTCACCGATCGCCTCGTCCAGGCCAACCAGCGCTATGCCGCCGCGTTCACGGACCCCGGGATGGACGCCCGTCCCGTGCTCCAGGTCGCGGTCGTGGCCTGCATGGACGCGCGTCTCGACCTGCACGCCGCGCTGGGCCTCGAGCTGGGCGACTGTCACACCATCCGCAACGCGGGCGGCGTCGTCACCGACGACGTGATCCGCTCCCTCACCATCAGCCAGCGGGCGCTCGGCACGCGCAGCATAGTGCTGATCCACCACACCGGCTGCGGTCTCGAGTCCCTGACCGAGGAGTTCCGGCACGACCTGGAGATGGAGGTCGGCCAGCGGCCCGCCTGGGCGGTGGAGGCCTTCCGCGACGTCGACCAGGACGTCCGTCAGTCGATGCAGCGGGTGCGCACCTCGCCGTTCCTGCTCCACACCGACGACGTACGGGGCTTCGTCTTCGACGTCAAAACGGGTCTGCTGCGGGAGGTGGACCCGGCGTAGCGCCGCGTTCCGGCTGCCTCCTTCGCCCCGTCACCACGTCGGCGCAAACATCCATTCGAGCAAAATCCCCGGCTCCGGTGGGCCGAAAAGGCCGTAAGGCCGACATATCGCGGCCACTTGTCCACAGCCGAGTGACACGAACCGGTAACGGCAACAAGAATGCGGGATGAGGCATCGCGCGGAACTTTTCCCGCGCGGTGTCCGTGTTCGGGGTGGGCCGGTCCGCATCGCAGAGCGTCGGCCCGGAGAAAGTACGGGCCGAGGAGGGCCGGGTGACGACCTATGACGATCGAGCGAGCCTTACTGATCTGACCGCCACTGTGGAGCGCGTCCGCAGTTCGGTGGAAGGAGTGATCGAGGGCAAGCCCGAGGTCGTACGGCTTTCACTGACCGTGCTGCTCGCCGAGGGGCATCTTCTGATCGAGGATGTCCCCGGCGTCGGCAAGACGATGCTCGCGAAGGCACTGGCACGCTCCATCGACTGTTCGGTGCGGCGCATCCAGTTCACCCCCGACCTGCTGCCCTCGGACATCACGGGCGTGTCCATCTGGGACCAGCAGCGTCGGGACTTCGAGTTCAAGCCGGGCGCGATCTTCGCCCAGATCGTGATCGGCGACGAGATCAACCGCGCCTCCCCCAAGACCCAGTCCGCGCTGCTGGAGTCGCTGGAGGAGCGTCAGGTCACCATCGACGGCCAGACCTACGAGCTGCCCAGCCCGTTCATGGTGGTCGCCACCCAGAACCCGGTGGAGATGGAGGGCACCTATCCGCTGCCCGAGGCCCAGCGGGACCGCTTCATGGCACGTGTCTCCATCGGCTACCCGAGCGCGGAGGCCGAGCTGCAGATGCTCGACATCCACGGCGGCGTCAATCCGCTGGACGACCTCCAGCCGGTGGCGCACGCGCACGAGATCGTGAAGCTGATCGAGGCCGTCCGGGGCGTCCATGTGGCGGAGTCCGTCCGGCGCTACGCGGTGGACCTGGTCTCCGCCACGCGCACCCATCCGGACCTCAGACTCGGCGCCTCGCCGCGCGCCACCCTGCATCTGCTGCGCGCGGCGAAGGCGTCCGCCGCCCTGTCCGGCCGGGAGTACGCCCTGCCGGACGACGTACAGGCCCTCGCCGTGGCGGTCCTGGCCCACCGTCTGCTGCCCACCGCGCAGGCCCAGCTGAACCGCCGTACGGCGGAGCAGGTCGTCCAGGAGATCCTGCAGAACACCCCGGTGCCCGCGGCACCGCAGCAGTCCGGTCTCTCCCTGGGGCGGGGCTACGGCCAGCAGCCGCCCCGGAGGCTGTGATGACCCAAGGGGGGACGGCACCCGGCGGCCGGCCCGAACCGGGAGGACCGCTCACCGCGCTCGCCGGGCTGACCACGCGCGGGCGCTCCTTCCTCGCCGCCGGGATCGCGGCCGCGATCTGCGCCTACGTCCTCGGACAGGGCGCTCTGCTCCGGGTCGGACTGCTGCTGGCGGCGCTGCCCCTGGTCTGCGCGGCGGTGCTCTACCGCACGCGCTACCGGGTCGCGGGCAGCCGCCGTCTGTCTCCCGGGCGCGTTCCGGCCGGCTCGGAGGCCCGCGTCCATCTGCGGATGGACAACGTCTCCCGGCTGCCCACCGGGCTGCTGATGCTCCAGGACCGGGTGCCCTACGTCCTCGGGCCGCGCCCCCGCTTCGTCCTGGACCGGGTGGAGCCGGGCGGCCGGCGCGAGGTGTCCTACCGCGTCCGCTCGGATCTGCGCGGACGCTATCCGCTGGGCCCCCTCCAGCTGCGCCTGACCGACCCCTTCGGCCTGTGCGAGCTGACCCGTTCCTTCTCGACCTACGACACCCTGACGGTCATCCCGCGAGTGGAGCCGCTGCCGCCCGTACGGCTGACCGGCGAGGCGATGGGCTACGGCGACGGACGGCAGCGTTCGCTGGCGCTGGCCGGCGAGGACGACGTGATCCCGCGCGGCTACCGCCACGGCGACGACCTGCGCCGGGTGCACTGGCGCTCCACCGCGCGCTACGGCGAGCTGATGGTGCGCCGGGAGGAACAGCCGCAGCGGGCCAGATGCACGGTGCTGCTCGACACCCGGGGCATCGCCTTCCAGGGCGCCGGACCGGACTCGGCCTTCGAGTGGGCGGTCTCGGGCGCCGCGTCCGCGCTGGCCCACCTGCTCGAACGAGGCTTCTCCGTCAGGCTGTTGACGGACACGGGTGACTCGGTGCCCGGCGAGGGAGCGGGCGGGTTCGCGGGCGCGAGCCAGGAGTCCGCCGACGCGGCCGGGCTGATGATGGACACGCTCGCCGTGATCGACCATTCGGACGGCACCGGCCTGTCCCCCGCGTACGACCTGCTGCGCGGCGGGAACGAGGGACTGCTGATCGCCTTCCTCGGCGACCTGGACGAGGAGCAGGCCACGGTGGCCGCCAAGATGAGCAGACGCAGCAACGGCGCGCTCGCCTTTCTGCTGGACAGCGACACCTGGGGACGCGAACAGACCGATGTGCCGGGCCCCCTGGACCGCACCGGGGAACGGCTGCGGATGCTGCGCGAGGCGGGCTGGACGGCGCTGGCGGTGCCCCGCGGCGCGTCGATCGCGGAGCTGTGGCGCGAGGCGGACCGGCAGCGCACGCGCGTGGGCGTCGTGAGCGGTGTGGAGGGACGGTCATGAGTGGGCGGGCCCGGCTGGCGCTGTGTGCAGCGGCGGCGACGCTGGCGGCGTCGTCCGCGCTGCTGCCCCTGGTGTCCCCGATGACCTGGATCTTCCAGGCGGCCTCGCTGGTGGCGGTGCAGACCGGGGTGGGGGCGCTGGCCCGGCGGGTGCCGCTGGCGCGTTCGCTGACCATCGCCTGTCAGGTGGTCGTCGACCTGCTGCTGCTCACCCTGGTGTTCGCGCACCGTCAGTCCCTCGCCGGGTTCCTGCCCGGCCCCGAGGCCGTCCGCCACTTCTCGGAGCTGCTGCGGTCGGGCGCGCAGGACGTGGGGCAGTATGCGATCCCCGCCCCGCTGACCCCCGGTATCCGGCTGATGGTCGTCGGCGGGGTGCTGATCATCGGGCTCCTGGTGGACGCGCTCGCGGTGACGTTCCGCGCGGCGGCCCCGGCCGGGCTGCCGCTGCTCGCGCTGTACTCGGTGGCCGCCGGGCTCTCCGACGGCGCCACCGACTGGCTGTGGTTCCTCGTCGCCGCGAGCGGCTATCTGGTGCTGCTGCTGGCCGAGGGCCGTGACCGGCTCTCCCAGTGGGGGCGGGTGTTCGCCGGCGCCGCGCGCGGCCGGGACCGGGACTCCGGGGGCGCGGTCGCCCCGGTCCGCACCGGACGGCGCATCGGCGCGGTGGCGCTGGGGGTCGCCCTGGTGGTGCCGCTGGCACTGCCCTCGCTCAAGGGCGGTCTGCTGGACAGCACCGGCACCGGCGTCGGCGCGGGCTTCGGCAACGGCGACACCATCTCCGCGGTCAACCCCCTGGTCTCGCTGCGCGACAGCCTGAACGTGGACGAGGACCGCCAGGTCATCGCCTACCGCACCAACACGGACGACACCCAGGACATGTATCTGCGGATCGTCGCCCTGGACGACTTCGACGGCACGACCTGGCGGCCGGCCCAGCGGCGCATCACCGCCGTGCCGGACTCGCTCCCCACACCGGCCGGCCTCTCGGGCAGTGTGCGGCGGACCGAGATCGAGACACGGATCTCGGCGGCGGACTGGTACGCGCAGAACTGGCTGCCGATGCCGTATCCCGCGACCAGCGTGAAGATCAGGGGCAACTGGCGCTACGAGCCGGTGGGCCGCACACTCGTCGGCGACCACGGACAGAACACCCGCGGCATCCAGTACGACGTCAAGAGTCTGATCGTGCAGCCGACCGCGGAGCAGCTGGCCACCGCGCCGGAGCCGTCGGAGCCGCTGAAGCGCGAGTTCACGAAGGTGCCGGCGTCACTGCCGGCGGTCGTCGCGCAGACGGCCCGCAAGGTGACCGCGGGGTCGTCCAACCACTACGAGCAGGCGGTCAAGCTCCAGGACTACTTCGCGGTCAGCGGCGGGTTCACCTACAGCACCGCGGTGCAGGTCGGCACCGGGCCGAAGGCCATCGCGCGGTTCCTGAGGGACAAACAGGGCTTCTGCGTGCACTTCTCGTTCGCGATGGCGGCGATGGCGCGGACCCTGGGGATTCCGGCCCGGGTCGCGGTGGGTTTCACCCCGGGCTCGCCGCTGGCGGACGGCTCCATGTCGGTGGGGCTGCGGGACGCGCACGCATGGCCCGAGCTGTACTTCGAGGGCGTCGGCTGGACTCGTTTCGAGCCGACCCCCAGCCGGGGGACGACCCCCTCGTACACCCAGTCGGACGCGCCCAGCGGGCAGAACCCGCTCCCGCCGCAGGCGTCGCTGTCGTCGACGGCGGCGGCGTCCACCGGTCCGACGGCGAGCGAGAGCTGCTCGGCGACCATGCGCAAGCTGGAGGCGTGCCCGGCCCAGTCCTCGGGCGCCCTCGCGGTCACCGGCGACAGCGGGCCGCCGTGGTACCAGGTCGTGGCGTGGACGCTGCTGGGGCTGGCCCTCGTCGCGGTGCCGCTGACGCCGATGCTGTGGCGGCTGCGGAGCCGCTCGGTCCGGCTGGCCTCCGCCCGGCACGCTTCGACGGCCCTGCGGGCGGCCCGGGACCGGGACCGCGGCCCCGGGACGCGTGAGGAGTACGCCGGGGACATCGAGGTGACCGTGGTGCCGGGCGAGGCACCACCGGGCCGGGCGGCCGAAGCGGCGGTGGGGCACACCCTGGCCGTGTGGCGCGAGCTCACGGACACGGCGTGGGACTACGGCATCGTGCCGGACGACGCCCTGACCCCGCGCGGGGCCGCCGAGCGGATCGTGGGGCTCGGCGGCCTGGACGGGCCCGCCGCCGCTGCCGTGCACCGCGTGGCCGGTGCCGTGGAGCAGGTGCTCTTCGCTCCGCAGCCGCGCCCCGAGGCCGGGCTCGTCGACGATGTGCGCAAGGTGCGGACGGCACTGCGGTCCCGGGTGAGCCTGCGGATCCGGGTACGTGCGGTCGTGGCACCGCGCTCCTCCCTGCGTGTCGTCTGGGCCATGGGCGAGCGCTGGGCGGACCTCAAGGCCCGGTGGGCCAGCGAGTGGCCCACCCTGCTCCGCCGCCCGTCCGGCCGGCAGAGCGGCTGAGGCGGGGGCGGGGGCGGCAGGCCGGGGTATCCCGGGCGGGACGTCCCGCTCCGGGGTACCAACCCCGGGGAACCCTGCGGCGATGACAGACCTGTTCCGGCATGCGGAAGGGGGCGGCCACCTCGTCGGTGGTCGCCCCCTTCCGGAAGTCCTCAGCCTGCCCGGAGGGCTAGTGACCCTGTTCGTCCCGGCGACGCTGCCAGCGCTGTTCGATCCGGTCCATCATGGAACGCCGCTGCCTGACCTGCCTGCGGGCGCCCGGCGCCCCCTGCTCGCCCGGCTTCGGAACCTTGCGCCAGCCGGTCACGACGAGCACCGCACAGCCCAGCATGACGAGGAAACCCACCACGCTGATCCAGATCTGCTTCGCGACCATTCCGGCCATGAGGAGCGCGATACCCACCAGGAAGCCCGCTGCGGCCTGGTAGACCCGTCGCCGGGTGTATGTACGCAGCCCGCTTCCCTCAAGCGCTGTCGCGAACTTGGGATCTTCGGCGTACAGCGCTCGCTCCATCTGCTCGAGCATTCGCTGCTCGTGCTCCGAGAGCGGCACGGAGTCCTCCTCATCGTGCAGTCGCCGGGGCGACCGGGGGTCCCCTTCAGGATAGGCAGGGAATCGCCCCCTTGAAACCCGCCCCTCTACGCCAATCGGCCAACCGGAATCCGCCATGGCCGTCCTGGCTCACTGAGGCTTCCATTCCCCAGTGGCCGACCCGTCATGCCGGGCGGTCTCCCTCGATCATACGGCGCGCACCGCCCGATCGGAGGTCCTGTGGCGTACTCCATCCGCCGTCTCGCCGCTGATCAACGGCGCGTCCCGGCAGCGGACTCAGTCCCCGGCCGTGCCCCGGGTCTCGCCGAGGACATGGAGCTGGGTGGCGACGGAGTGGAAGGCGGGTTCCTCGGCCGCCGCGGCCTCCAGCTTGAGCAGTGCGTCGAGGGCTCCCGGCTCGGTGTCCACGAGCACTCCGGGCACCAGGTCCGCGAAGACCCGGACGCCGTGCACGGCGGCCACGCCGAGGCCCGCGTCCTGGACGAGCGCGGTGAGCTGGTCCGCGGTGAAGCGGTGGGGCACGGGGTCGCCCTCGCCCCAGCGGCCGTCCGGGTCCTGGAGCGCCTGCCTGGCCTCCTTGAAGTGACCGGCGAGAGCCCGGGCCAGGACGGCGCCGCCGAGCCCGGCGGCGAGCAGGCTGAGGACGCCCTCGGGGCGTAGCGCGGCGACCACGTTGCGCACACCCTCGGCGGGGTCGTCCACGTACTCCAGGACGCCGTGGCACAGCACCGCGTCGTAGCCCCCCGGCTCCACCACGTCGAAGAGGCCGTGGGCGTCGCCCTGGACGCCCCGCACCCGGTCGGCGACCCCGGCCTCGGCGGCCCGCCGCTCCAGCGCGAACAGCGCGTTCGGGCTGGGGTCGACGACGGTGACCCGGTGGCCCAGGCGGGCGACGGGCACCGCGAAGTTGCCGCTGCCGCCACCGGTGTCGAGGACGTCCAGCACGTCCCGCCCCGTGGCCTTGACGCGGCGGTCGAGGGCGTCCTTGAGGACCTCCCAGACCACGGCGGTACGGAGAGAAGCGCGGGGGCGCATCGGGTCCGACACGGCAGTTGACTCCTCGGCGCGGCACCGCCTGCTTGTGCGGCGGAGCGATCGGACGGCCCTTTGGCCCCGGCACCAGGGCGAAAGGCTTCAGCGCCTCCACCCTATTGCCTCCGGCGCCATGCCCGGAGCCCCGACCCACACCACCGCACACCGGCCCCCCGGGGGGTCAGCCCGCGTCCGGCATCTCCCTGTCCTCCGTCCCCCGCTCCCCCCAGCCCCCGGTCCCCCGCTCGCCGGGGCCCCGCGCCCCGCCGCCCCGTTCGGCCGCCTCCCGCTCGCCGATCTGCCGTGGCTGCGGCAGGACCGGCTGGAGCACCAGCATCCGCTCGACCAGGCGCAGGAACATCGCCACGTCCCGTATCAGATCGTCGGCGTCGCGGGGCCGGGCCGCACCCGGGATGCCGGCCTCGGCGCGGGCACGGCGGGCGGCGCCCGAGGCGAACAGTGCGCTCCACTCGGTCAGTTCGGGCGCGATCTCGGGAAGCACTTCCCAGGCGCTCCTGATCCTGGCGCGGCGCCGGGCGGTGGGCTCCGGCCGGCCGCGCGCTGCGAGCACGGCGGCCGCCGTGCGCAGGGCCGCCAGATGGGCTGTCGCATAGCGCTCGTTGGGGGTTTCCAGTCGGGCCGCCTCGTCGAGTCCCGCGCGGGCCTGCGCGAGCAGGTCCAGTGCGGCGGGCGGGGCGGTGGCCCGGCGCAGTACGGGGTGCACGTCGCTCGCCGGGCCGGTCAGTGAGGGGGCAGGGCCGGTGGCGCGGCGCCGGGGTGCGGCACCTGCGGGATAGCTGGCCATGACGAACCTCCTGTCGTCTGCGTGACGGCACTGTGGCCGTATGTGCCCATCGTGGGGTACGGCACTGACACTGCGGCCTGACCTGCGGTTTTGCTTCGTTCGTAGGTTCGGGGTAGTTTTGAACTGACCAGTCAGTTCAAAAATGGGTCCCGCGACTGGGCGACTCGCCCAGGGGAACGAGGGGGGCATGGACATGCAGGAGGAAGCGGCCGGTGCCGGCGTGGAGGCCACGGGCCTCGGTATGAAAGGCCCGCGCGGGCCCGTGTTCCGGGGCGTCCATGTGACGGCCCGGCCCGGCGCGCTCATCGCCGTCGAAGGGCCGTCGGGCTCGGGCCGGACCTGTCTGCTGCTGACGCTCACCGGGCGGATGAGGCCCAGCGAGGGGCATGCCACGGTCGGTGGGCACCGGCTGCCCAAGGAGATGTCCGCGGTGCGCCGGATGAGCGCGGTCGCGAACGTGTCCGGGGTCACCGACCTGGAGCCCGCGCTGACCGTGGGCGAGCATCTGCGCGAACGAGCCCTGCTGGAGAGCCGGTTCGGGGACTCCCTGCGCGCGCTGCTGCGGCCGCGCGACGAGCGCACCGCGTCGGGGAGGCGACGTATCGACATCGCTCTCGCTGCGGCCGGGCTCGACCAGGGCACGCTGCCCAAGGGGCCCCGCACGGCCGTACGCGATCTGGAGCGCCTGGAGGCCCTGCGGCTGTCCGTGGCCCTGGCCCTGATGGGCCGGCCGCGTCTGCTCGCCGTGGACGACACCGACCACAAGCTCTCCGCCGCCGAACGGGCCGAGGCATGGGACCTCTTGAGGTCCGTCGCGCAGGCCGGGACCACGGTTCTGGCGGTGTGCACCGAGGCCCCCCGGGACGCACTGGTGGTGTCCACGGCCCCGGGTGACCGCGCGGCACAAGGAGGGGACGTGAACCCGTCGGCCGCCGAGGGCGGCGCGCCGGACGCACCCCAGGAGGCCACCACCCCCGACGAGCCGTCCGAGGACGGCGCAGAAGACGACAAGGAGACGGCGGATGCGCTCGCCGAAACTGGCCGCGCTTGAGCTGAGGCGGTTCGGCAGGGGAAGGCTGCCGCGCGCGGCACTGGTCGCGCTCCTGCTGCTGCCGCTGCTGTACGGCGCCCTGTATCTGTGGTCGTTCTGGGACCCGTACGGGCGCCTGGACCGCATCCCGGTGGCGCTCGTCGACGACGACAAGGGGGCGACGGCGGACGGTCGGAGGATCACCGCGGGCGACGACCTCGTCAAGGGACTGCGCAAGAGCGAGACCTTCGAGTGGCACGAGGTGAGCGCGGCCGAGGCCAGGAGGGGCGTCGAGAACGGCACCTACTACCTGTCGCTGACGATGCCGTCCGACTTCAGTGCGCGGATCGCCTCCAGCTCCGGGAAGTCCCCCGAGACCGGCGCCCTCCAGGTGCACACCAACGACGCCAACAACTACATCGTCGGGCAGATCTCCAAGACGGTGTTCAACGAGGTGCGCGCGGCGGCCTCCACGAAGACGTCGCGGTCGTTCCTGGACCGGATCTTCATCTCCTTCTCCGACATCCACGGCAAGACCGTGCAGGCCGCCGAGGGGGCCGACCGGCTCACGGGCGGGATCGGCAGGGCGAAGCAGGGTTCCAAGGACCTCGCCGACGGTCTCCAGGAGGCCGAGAACGGCAGCGGGAAGCTGTCGGGCGGTCTGACGAAGCTCACCCGGGGCGCGGGCGATCTGCACAACGGGGCGCAGCAGGTCGCCGACGGCACCCAGGCGCTGGCCGACCGGGTGGACGGCACGGCCGACCAGGTGCGGCCCTTCCTGAAGAAGAACGGCCGGCAGATCGCCGACACCGCGACCCTGGTGGCCGACTCGGCGGGCGTGATCAGCGACCACCTCGACACCTTCGTCACCACGGCCCCCATCGCGGAGAGCGGCACCCGCAAGGCGTCCGACGCGCTGAACGACGTCTACGACCGGCGCTGTGTCAGCCCGCTGCTGTCCGACCCCGCGTGCGACGACCTCAAGAAGGCGAAGGACGCGGCGGCGCAGGCGGCGAAGCTCGCCCACGACGTCAACTCCGTGGTGCAGGACTACCACGGGGACATGACCGCCATGCAGTCGGACCTGAAGACGCTCCAGCAGCAGGCGCGGGCCCTCGCCAAGGCGGCACCGCACCTCTCCGACGACCTCGACGACGCGGTCGCCAAGGTGGACGCGCTCAACAAGGGCGCCGCCCGGGTCGCCCAGGGGGCCGGGACCCTGCAGGCCGGACTCGGCACCGCACAGACGGGCGCCGCCGACCTGAACGAGGGCATCGGCAGGCTGGAGGCAGGCGCGGTCGACCTCAACGGAGGCATGTACAAGCTCGCCGACGGCTCCGGGAAGCTCGCGGGCGGGCTGCACGACGGGGCGTCCAGGATCCCCGCCTACGACAAGCAGGACCGCGACCGGCGCACCGAGGTGATGGCCGACCCGGTGCAGCTCGCCTCCCGGGACCTGCACCACGCGCCGAACTACGGCACCGGTTTCGCCCCCTACTTCATTCCGCTCTCCCTCTGGGTGGGCGCCATGGTGGCGTACATGCTGATCCCGCCGCTGAACCGGCGCGCGCTCGCGGCGGGCGCCTCGGCCTGGCGGATCGCGCTGGCGGGCTGGCTGCCCGCGGCCGCCGTGGGTGTGTTGCAGACGACCGCCCTCATGGCCGTGCTGCACTGGGCGATCGGCCTGGAGATGGCGCGGGCGGTCGGCACGATCGGGTTCCTGTTCCTGGTGGCGGTGTGTTTCGCGGCGATCGTGCAATGGCTGAACGCACAGTTCGGGGCGGCGGGCCGGATCCTCGTCCTCGCGTTGCTGATGCTCCAGCTGACGTCCGCGGGCGGCACCTACCCCGTGGAGACCAGTCCGGGCTTCTTCAACGCGATCCACCCCTTCCTGCCGATGAGTTACATCATCGAGGCCCTGCGCAGGCTCATCACCGGCGGCGGTCTCGGGCCCGTGTGGCAGGCGTGCGCCGTGCTGGCGGCGTTCACCGCGGGCGCCCTCGCGCTCACCGCCCTGTCCGCCCGCCGCAAGCAGGTGTGGACCCTCGACCGGCTGCATCCGGAGCTGAGCCTGTGACGGCCACAGCCGGACCTGCGCCCTCCGAGGGAGCCTTTCCTGTGAGAATCATGGCCATGGAACGCAGCAGTGCCGCCACACCGGGCGGCTCGGGCCGACGCGCGGCAACCCGGCAGAAGCTCTACGAGGCGGCGGTCACCCTCATCGCGGAACAGGGTTTCTCCGCGACGACCGTCGACGAGATCGCCGAACGGGCGGGGGTCGCGAAGGGCACGGTCTACTACAACTTCGCCAGCAAGTCCGTCCTCTTCGAGGAGCTGCTGCGACACGGCGTGGGGCTGCTCACCGCCTCCCTGAGGGAGGCGGCCGAGCAGACCGCCCTGGCCGGCGGCACCAAGGTCGACGCCCTGGACGCCATGATCCGCGCCGGACTCGGCTTCATCGCCCGCTACCCGGCCTTCACCCAGCTGTACGTGGCCGAGCTGTGGCGCACCAACCGGGCCTGGCAGTCCACGCTCATGGTGGTGCGCCAGCAGGTCGTCGCGGCCATCGAGGACGTGCTGCGCGAGGGGGTGGCGAACGGCGAGTTCAGCGACGAGATCGATGTCCCGCTGACGGCGGCCGCGCTGGTCGGCATGGTCCTGGTGGCGGCTCTCGACTGGCAGTCGTTCCAGCCGGAGCGCTCCCTGGACGACGTCCACGCGGCGCTGTCCAGACTGATCCAGGGACGCGTGAGCGGGAACCGATAGCGCGCCCGGGCACACAAAATCCCGGAACCCCGGAAACCGGAAACCGGAAACCCCGGGAACCCACAAGCGCGAAAGCGCCGGTCCGAGATGGCCGCGTCCCTGTCGGGCCGCCTCGGACCGGCGCTTCGTCGTTCCCCCGTGCTCCCCCGTCGGACCCCGTTCGGTCGTTCCCCCGGGTCCCCCCGTCCTCGCTTCCGCCGAGCGGGGTCGGCGGAAGGAGCGGGCAAGGGCGCGGGAGCCGTTCCGCCGCCCCGTGTCGGCGGTCCCGGACCGCACCGCTTTCCCGTGTCCCCACTGTCTCGTTCGCGCACGTGGGGCCCCATCCGTGCGCGTACTCATCTCACCGAATGAGTACGGATACTCAGGCCTGAGCGCTCATCCCCATGTCCTGGAGGCCGCGAGGGGGCCGGTCGCGCACGCCGAGGGCGCTGATCACCGGCCCGTGGCCGGGCTGTCGGCGGTGGCGGATAAAGTCACCGGCATGGCACGGATTGCGGTGATCGGCGCCGGGATGGGCGCGATGGCGGCTGCCGCCCGGCTGGCCGTCGCGGGCCACCGGGTGGTGGTGTACGAGCGTACGGAGACGTACGGCGGTGCGGTGCGCCGTCTCACACGTGAGGGTTTCTCCTTCGACACCGGCCCGGGCCTGCTGCCGCTCCCGGCGGTCTACCGTGACCTGTTCGTCAAGACCGGCAAGGAGCCGCTGGAGAGCCTGGTCGAGCTGGTTCAGGTGGACCCGTCCGCGCGGCACGTCTTCGCGGACGGCACGGAGGTCGCGCTGCCGAACGCGTCACGCGCGGGTGCCGTGTCGGCGCTGGACGCGGCGCTCGGCGGCGGGGCGGGCGAGCGCTGGGGCGACTTCCTGGTGCGGGCCCGCGAGGCCTGGGACCGCACCCGCAGGCCGCTCCTGGAGGAGCCGCTGTGGCCCAACTGGACGGATCTTGCCGAGCGCGAGCCGTACCCGTCGGTGCCGCACCGCAGACTGCTGCGCACCCGGCAGGCCGGCACGCTCGCCGAGGTCGGCGCCTTCGAGTTGCGCGACGAGCGGCTGAGGGCCCTGCTGGAGAGCCACGCCCTGGCGTACGGCCTGGACCCCCGGACGGCACCGGCGAGCGCGGCGGTGCTGCCGTACATGGAGCATGCCTTCGGCACCTGGTACGTGCGCGGCGGGATGCGGGAGCTGGCGCGTGCCGTGTACGAGCGGTGCGTGGCGCGGAGGGTGGAGTTCGTCTTCGGCGCCGAGGTCACCGGGATCGTCGAGAAGGACGGCCGGGCGGCGGGCGTGGAGCTGGCCGGGGACACCTCCCGGGCGGCCGGCTCCGGGGGCGGCTCGGTGGTGGAGGCGGACCATGTGGTCGCCGGGGTCGCGCCCGCCGTGCTGGACCGCCTGGTGCCGGGGACGGTGCCGGTGCGGGGGGCCGGTGAGGTCGCGGCACAGTGCGGCATGCCCGCCCGGCTGACGGTGCTGCTGGCGCTGCGGGGCGGACGGCCGGAGGGCTCGGCGCACCGGACAGTGGTCCACCCGGCCGACCGCGAGGGCGAGTTGGACCGCCTGTTCGGGGCGGAGGCCGGGCTGCCGGCCGCCCTGACGGTGACCGTGCTGCGCCCGGACGACCCCGCGCTGGTGCCCGACACGGAGCACGAGGCGGTCACCCTGTCGGTCACGGTGCCGGCGGGCCTGAGCCCGTCCGCGTCCGATGTGGACCGGATCGTGGAGACCGCCGAGCGCGCGATACCCGGTCTGCGCGACCGGGTGCTGTGGCGGGAGGTGCGCGCCCCGGGCGACATCACCGAGGAGACCGGTGTGCCCGGCGGTGCGGTCCCGGCACCGGCCCTCGCGGCGGCCGGCGGACGGCTGCTGCAGCCGTCCAACAACACGCGTCTGCCCGGCCTGTTCACGGTCGGCGGCTGGTCCCACCCCGGGGGTGGGCTTCCTCACGCCGGGATGTCGGGGGCCCTGGTCGCCGGACTGATCGTGGAGGGGCCGGACTTCCGGGGCTCGCAGTGAGGCACCGGGGGCAGGCCGTACGCGAGGGCCCGGTGCTTCTGCACCGGGCCCTCGGACGGATGTGAGGCGTTCGTTCAGAAACGGTACTGCTCGTCGTAGCCGTGGCCCGGCGCGGTGCCGTTCGGCACGGTGCCGTTCCCCTGGTAGGGGTACGGCTGCTCCTGCGGCAGCTCACCGCCGAACGCGTCCTCGTTGCTGCGCTGCTGGGGGACCCAGACACCGCCGGCCGGGGTCTCGCCGTACGTACCGCCCGGGTACTGCTCCTGGCCGTACGCCTGCTGTCCGTACTGCTCCTGGCCGCCGTACGCGGGGTCGTAGCCGCCGTAGGTCTGGGTGCCGGCGTAGGGGTCGGAGTAGCCGCCGTACTGCTGCTGGGCGCCCTCGTAACCGTACCCCTGCTGGTCGTAGCCGGAGTAGCCGTCGTAGGCGTAGGCCTGCTGGTCCTGGGTCTGGCCCGCGTTCGCGTAGGACGGGTCCGTGGCGGCCGCGTACGCCGCGCCCGTGTAGACGCCGTACGAGCCGGTCTCCTCGGGCAGCGGCTGCGGCTCGTACACGGCGGTCGCCTCGGCGGCGCTCGCCGCGGGCTGGGCACGGTTGAAGACGTTGTCGTCGTCGTAGGCGTCGTCCTGCGGGGGCGTCGCCGCGGTCGGCTGCTCGTCGTCGGGGCCGTCGTCCTCCGGCACCTGCTCCTGCCGGGCCGACTCGCCCCGGCGGCGCTTGCTGCCACCGCCCTCACGCGGACGGTTGCCGACCGCCCAGCCGGCCGCGAAGCCTCGGCGGAACGACAGCGTGACATAGGTCTGTCCGACCGCGAACGCCGCGGCGCCCACGGCGATGACCAGCACCGAGGCGGTCAGCACGCCGAGCACGACCCCGAGGAAGCCGACGAACGCCAGCAGCCGCCAGCGCAGTCGAGCCTTGTACTGCAGCAGCACCTCGCCCAGAAGCCACAGCGCGACGATGCCGAACGCGATGTAGAGGACCGCCCAGCCCATGTACGCCCCTCTCCCAGTGGCCGCTACGCAGTGTGTCGTAGTTGGGTGCGACCGGTCTAGGCCCGCTGCGGGTGGTGCAGGCCCAGATTTTCGTAGATTTCCAGCGTCGCCGTGGAGTTGTTGAGTGTAATGAAGTGCAGTCCGGGGACTCCCTCGGCCAGCAGCCTCGCGCAGAACTCCGTGGCGAACTCGATGCCAATCGAGCGTACAGCCGCCGGATCGTCTTTGGCTGCGAGGATCCGCTCTTTCAGGGCGGCGGGGAGGGCGGCGTTGCTGAGCTGTGGCAGCCGCTCCAGCATCCGCACGCTGGTGACCGGCATGACCTCGGGGATGACCGGGGTCGCACAGCCCGCCGCGGCGACCCGGTCGCGCAGCCGCAGATAGGACTCCGGCTGGAAGAACATCTGGGTGATCGCGTAGTCGGCGCCGGCCCGGCACTTGTCGACGAAGTGCGAGACGTCCGTGTCCCAGTCGCTGGAGCGCGGGTGCATCTCGGGGAAGGCGGCGACCCCCACACAGAAGTCGCCCGCCTCCTTGATGAGCCGGACCAGGTCGGCCGCGTAGGTCAGGCCCTTGGGGTGCGGGACCCAGTCGCCCATCGGGTCGCCGGGCGGATCGCCGCGCACGGCGAGCATGTTGCGGATCCCGGCGTCCGCGTACTGGCCGACGATGTTGCGCAGCTCCGCGACGGAGTGGTTGACCGCGGTGAGGTGGGCGACCGGGGTCAGCGTCGTGTCCGCGACGATCTGCTCGGTCTCCTTCACCGTGCCCGCGCGGGTGGAACCGCCCGCGCCGTAGGTCACGGAGACGAAGTCCGGGGCCACCGCCTCGACCCTGCGCAGCGCGCTCCACAGGTTCCGCTCGCCCTTGGGGGTCTTCGGCGCCGAGAACTCGAACGAGTACGTCGTCTTACCGGTGGCGAGGATGTCACGCACTGTTCGCGCGCGATCAGACCTCGTGGATGCGGTTCCGAGGGCCATAGTCGCAGGTTAGCCAGGGGGAGGCGGTCCCCCAACAGGACGCCGGAGATTTGCCGGAATTGTCGCACTGTTGTCCACCAGTCGGACATCCTCGCATGATCGGGCCGTCGAACCGGCCGCCCTACGCCGTCCGCAGCCGCTTCGCGAACTCCGCCGCCGCGGCGCCGGGGTCGTCCGCCTCCGTGATCGCGCGGACGACGACCACCCGGCGGGCGCCGGCCTCCAGCACCTGGTCCAGATTGCCGAGGTCGATGCCTCCGATGGCGAACCAGGGCCGGTCGGTGCCCAGCGCGGCGGTGTGCCGGACCAGGTCGAGGCCGGGGGCGGGGCGGCCGGGCTTGGTGGGGGTGGGCCAGCAGGGCCCGGTGCAGAAGTAGTCCACGCCGTCCTGGACGGCGGCGGACTCGGCCTCCGCCACGGAGTGCGTCGAGCGGCCTATGAGGACGTCGTCGCCGAGGACGGCGCGGGCCGCGGGGACGGGCAGGTCGCCCTGGCCGAGGTGCAGGACGTCCGAGGCGGCGGCATGGGCGACGTCCGCGCGGTCGTTCACCGCGAGCAGCTTGCCGTGGCGGGCGCAGACGTCGGCGAAGACCGCCAGGTGCTCCAGTTCCTCGGCCGCCTCCATGCCCTTGTCGCGCAGCTGCACGATGTCGACGCCGCCGGCCAGGACCGCGTCGAGGAACTCGGCGACGTCGCCCTGGCGGGTGCGGGCGTCCGTGCACAGATAGACGCGGGCGTCGGCGAGCCGGGCGGTGCGGGCGGTGTCGGGCACGATGGGTCCCCCGGGGTCGGTGGCGTACGGGCCGCGGCGGGCGCGGTCGGCCGGAGGCCGGGGCCCGTGGACCCGCGGCCCGTACGCCGGACGGTTGTTCTCGATCGGATCAGACAGCGAGCGCCTGAGCGCGGCGCTTCACCTCCGTGCCGCGATTCTCCCTGAGGGCCTGCGCGGGGGTGCCGGGGAGGGTCGGGTCGGAGGTGAACAGCCACTCGATCATCTCTTCGACCGTGAAGCCGTCGTCCCGCAGGAGGGTCAGGGTGCCGGACAGGCCCTTGACCACCTTGTCCCCGTCGATGAAGGCGTCGGGAACGTGCAGTGCGCGGTTCTCGCCACGGCGTACGGCGATGAGCTGGCCCTCCTTGACCAGCTGCCGCACGCGGGTCACCTCCACGTCGAGTGCCTCGGCGATGTCGGGGAGGGTGAGCCAGCCGGGGACGAGAGCATCAATCTTTGCGTCAATCTCGGTCACGGGATCAAGCGTGCCATCCCGGACTGACAGTCGGAAGCGGGGCACCTCCGGCAGAGTGCCGGTTGCCTCCGGCGGTGGACACGGAGGGCCCCGGCCGTCCCGCGAACGGGGGGACGGGCCAGGCCCGGTCGCGGCGCCCGGGACCCGCCCCTACGCCGTCGCCTCCTTCAGCGGGCGCGACGCGTCCGCCAGCAGCTCCGGGTCCATCGGGGTGCCCGACTCGATCAGACGGCGGCCCTGCGCCAGGTCCCGGGGGCGGCCCACCGCCAGCAGGCCCACCAGGCTGCCCGAGCGCAGCCAGCACACGGCCCAGGCGGCGCCCTGCGGGTTCCCGCGCCAGACGGTCGTGTCGGCCGCGGCGTGGTGGCCCACGTACTGGACGAAGCGGCCGAACTGCTCCGACCAGAAGTACGGCACGGGGTCGTACGCCATCGGGGTCTCCCCGATGATGTTCGCGGCCACCGTGCGCGGGCCCTGGAGGGCGTTGTCCCAGTGGTGGACCAGCAGGCGCTGCTCGTACCGCCCCGACGGGAAGGACGCGCAGTCCCCGACCGCGTACACGTCCGGCACCGAGGTGCGCAGGTGCTCGTCGGCCGGCACCTCCCCGTGCGCGCCCAGCTCGATGCCCGAGCCGGCGAGCCACGCCGTGGCCGGACGCGCGCCGATGCCCACGACCACCGCGTCCGCGGGCACCCGGGACCCGTCGTCGAGCACCACGGCCCCGGGCTCGATGCGGTCCACGCGCGCGTGGGTGCGCAAATCCGCCCCGCTGTCCGCGTACCAGACCGCCATCGGGGCGGCCACCTCCGCGGGCAGCGCTCCCGCGAGCGGCCGGTCCGCGGCCTCCACCACGGTCACGGCGCAGCCCGCCTCGCGCGCGGCGGTGGCGAACTCGGCACCGATCCAGCCCGCGCCCACGACCACGATGTCGTGCTGCTCGGCGAGGACCGGCCGCAGCCGCTCGGCGTCGTCCAGCGTGCGCAGCAGATGCACCCCGGGGACGCCTTCGGCGCCCGGCAGCTGGATCGGTTCCGCTCCGGTGGCGAGGACGAGCACGTCGTAGGGGACGGGTCCCTCCACGGTGTCCAGTTCGTGGTCGCGGGTGCGCAGGCCGACCACCTCGCAGCCCAGCCGCAGCTCGATGCCGAGGGCCTCGAAGTCGACGTCGAAGGCTGAGCCCTCGGCCTTGCCGAGCAGCACGGCCTTGGACAGCGGCGGCCTGTCGTACGGCTGGTGCGGCTCCGCACCGATCAGCGTCACCCGGCCGGTGAACCCCTGCTCGCGCAGCGCGACCGCGGTCTGCACCCCGGCCATGCCCGCACCCACGACGACGACGCGCCGTGCCGAATCGCCCCGCTCCTGCGTCTGCTCGCTCACCTGATCACCCTAGCCAACTGACAATGTGTCAGTCAGCGGGCATGCTGAGTGACCTGCTGCACAGCACTCGTCCCGCTGCCTGCCGCGACCCCGCCCGAGCAGTGCCTGCCGGAGACCGGGGGTCCCCTTGCGCCTACCCGCCGCGGCTCCGCACAACCTCGGCCCCCCGGGAGGCTCCCTTACCGGCGCGGACGGCCACGGATTAGGGTGGCCCCCGTACAAGCACTCGCGGGAGCCCGGACGCACCGGGCTGAGAGGGAGGCTGGCCGGCCTCCGACCGTACGAACCTGATCCGGATCATGCCGGCGAAGGGAGGGGGCTGAACGCCCATGTCACCCACACGTACCTCGGACGTCCTCGTCGTCGGGGGCGGGGTCATCGGACTCGTCACGGCCTGGCGCGCCGCGCAGCGCGGGCTCGCCACGACCGTGGTCGATCCCGCTCCGGGTGGCGGCGCCGCCCAGGTGGCCGCGGGGATGCTGGCCGCCGTCACCGAACTGCACTACGGCGAGCAGACGCTGCTCGCGCTCAATCTGGAGTCCGCGCGGCGCTACCCGGACTTCGCCGCCGAGCTGACCGAGGCCACCGGGCAGGACCTCGGATACCGGCGGTGCGGCACGCTCGCCGTCGCGCTCGACGCCGACGACCGAGCTCATATGCGGGACCTGCATGCCCTCCAGCAGCGCTCCGGCCTCGCGTCGGAATGGCTGAGCGGCCGTGACTGCCGACGCCTGGAGCCGATGCTCGCCCCCGGGGTGCGCGGCGGGCTCAAGGTCGACGGCGACCACCAGATCGACCCGCGGCGGCTGGTCGCGGCGCTGGTCACGGCCTGTGAACGGGCCGGGGTGGGCTTCCACCGGGGCTGGGCCGAGCGGCTGACGGTGCTGCGGGGGCGGGCCGCCGGCATCCGGACCGCCGACGGCACCGACCTGGCCGCGGAGCAGGTCGTGCTGGCCGCGGGCAGTCTCAGCGGGCAGCTCGCGGGGGTGCCCGACGAGGTGCTGCCGCCCGTACGCCCCGTGAAGGGGCAGGTGCTGCGGCTGACCGTGCCGAAGCGGTACGCCCCGTTCCTGAGCCGTACCGTGCGCGCCGTCGTGCGCGGCGGCCACCTCTACCTGGTGCCGCGCGAGAACGGCGAGCTGGTGGTCGGCGCGACCAGCGAGGAACTGGGCTGGGACACGACGGTCACCGCGGGCGGGGTCTACGAGCTGCTGCGCGACGCGCACGAGCTGGTCCCGGGGATCACCGAGCTGGCGCTCACCGAGACCCGGGCCGGACTGCGCCCGGGCTCCCCGGACAACGCGCCGCTGCTCGGCCCGACCGAGCTGGACGGCCTGCTGCTGGCCACGGGCCACTACCGCAACGGCGTCCTGCTCACCCCGGTGACCGGCGATGTCATGGCCCACGTTCTGACCACGGGCGGCCTCCCGGACGAGGCGCGCCCCTTCACCCCTCGGCGGTTCGCCGCCACCGCGCTCACGGAGCAGCCCGCATGAACATCTCGGTCAACGGAGAGTCCCGCCAGTTCGCTCCCGGCACGGCGCTCGACGCCGTCGTACAGGCCCTCACCGGTGCCCGTTCGGGAGTGGCCGCCGCCCTCAACGAAACCGTCGTCCCGCGCACGCAGTGGCCGTCGACCGCCCTCCATGAAGGTGATCGCGTCGAGGTCCTCACCGCCGTTCAGGGAGGCTGATCCCATGGCCGACGATCCCTTCGTCCTCGGTGGCACGACGTTCTCGTCCCGGCTGATCATGGGGACCGGCGGCGCGCCGAGCCTCGATGTCATGGAACGGGCGCTGGTGGCCTCCGGCACGGAGCTGACGACGGTCGCGATGCGCCGCGTCGACGCCTCGGTGCACGGCTCGGTGCTGTCCGTGCTCGACCGCCTCGGGATCCGGGTGCTGCCCAACACCGCCGGCTGCTTCACCGCGGGCGAGGCGGTGCTCACCGCCCGTCTCGCGCGCGAGGCGCTCGGCACGGATCTGGTGAAGCTGGAGGTCATCGCCGACGAGCGGACCCTGCTGCCCGACCCGATCGAGCTGCTGGACGCGGCCGAGACCCTGGTCGACGACGGTTTCACCGTGCTGCCGTACACGAACGACGATCCGGTCCTCGCCCGGAAGCTGGAGGACGTCGGCTGCGCGGCGATCATGCCGCTCGGCTCGCCGATCGGCTCCGGGCTCGGCATCCGCAATCCGCACAACTTCCAGCTGATCGTCGAGCACGCCCGCGTGCCGGTGATCCTGGACGCGGGCGCGGGCACTGCCTCGGACGTGGCCCTGGCCATGGAGCTGGGGTGCGCGGGGGTGATGCTCGCCTCGGCCGTCACCCGGGCGCAGGAACCGGTCCTGATGGCGGAGGCCATGCGGCACGCCGTGGAGGCGGGCCGCATGGCCCGGCGGGCGGGGCGCATCCCGCGTCGGCACTTCGCGGAGGCGTCGTCCCCGACGGAGGGCTTGGCGCGCCTGGATCCTGAGCGGCCCGCCTTCTGAGACCCCGGCCCGGCCGTCCCTCGCGCGGGGACGGCCGGGCCGCGTGCGGTCCGCGTCACAGCTCGGCTGCAGTCATGCCCCGGGCAAGCCGGAGCGGAGGGGACCGACAGTGGTCCCTCGTAGACTCACCAGCGTGGATACGACCCTTCAGGACCCTCTCGTCGGGCAGGTGCTCGACGGCCGCTATCGCGTCGACGCGCGGATCGCGATCGGCGGGATGGCCACGGTCTACCGGGCCCTGGACACCCGCCTCGACCGTGTCCTCGCGCTCAAGGTGATGCACCCGGCGCTGGCGGCCGACGCGACGTTCGTGGAGCGCTTCATCCGCGAGGCCAAGTCGGTCGCGCGCCTGGCCCACCCCAATGTGGTGCAGGTCTTCGACCAGGGCGCCGACGGGTCCTACGTGTATCTCGCCATGGAGTACATCGCGGGCTGCACCCTGCGGGACGTGTTGCGCGAGCGGGGGGCGCTGCAGCCGCGTGCCGCCCTGGACATCATGGAGCCGGTGCTCGCCGCGCTCGGCGCCGCGCACCGCGCCGGTTTCGTGCACCGGGACATGAAGCCGGAGAACGTCCTGATAGGCGACGACGGCCGGGTCAAGGTGGCCGACTTCGGTCTCGTCCGAGCCGTCGACACCGTCACGAACACCACGGGCGCCGTCCTCGGCACCGTCTCCTATCTCGCCCCGGAGCAGATGGAACACGGCACGGCCGACCCCCGGGTCGATGTGTACGCGTGCGGGGTGGTGCTGTACGAGATGCTGACCGGCGCCAAGCCGCACGGCGGCGACTCCCCCGCCCAGGTGCTCTACCAGCATCTGAACGAGGACGTGCCGCCGCCGTCGGCCGCCGTGCCGGGGCTGGCGATCGAGCTCGACGAACTGGTCACGGCGGCGACCGCCCGCAACCCCGAGCTGCGTCCGGGCGATGCGGTGGCGCTGCTCGGACAGGTGCTCGACGCCCGCAGCGAGCTCACCGCGGAGCAGCTGGACGCCGTACCGCCGGGCGCCCTCGCCGCGGAGCACGACAACGCCGGGGACCGTACGAGCGTGATCCCGCGTCTGCTGCCGGTCCGCCCCGTGGACGGCGAGGACTCCACCCACCACACGGCCGTGCTCAACCGGACGAGCGTGCTGCGGACCCCGCCGCCCGAGCCCGCCACGCGCCCCGCGCGCCCCCGCCGGCTGCTCGCGCTCGTCCTCGCCGCGCTGGTGGTGTTCGGCGTCGGTGCGGGCGTCTGGTACATCAACTCCGGCCAGTTCACCAAGGTGCCGCCGCTGCTGGCGAAGACCGAGGCGGAGGCGCGGACCCGGCTGAAGCGGGCCGACCTGGAGGTCGGTCAGGTCCGGCACGCCTACAGCGACACGGTGCGGCAGGGCACCGTGATCAGCACCGATCCGTCGGCGGGTGAGCGGATACGCTCCCATGACTCGGTGACGCTGACCGTCTCGGACGGCCCCGAGACGGTGCAGGTGCCCGATGTGAAGGGTGACCCTCTGGCCAGGGCGCAGGAGCGGCTGAAGCAGGCCGGCCTGGTCCCGGGCATGGTCACGCAGGCGTTCAGCGACGACGTGTCCAAGGGCTCGGTGATCGGCACGGACCCGGGGGCGGGCACCAAGCGCCACGGCGGTTCGGCGATCGCGCTCACCGTCAGCGAGGGCAGACCGGTGGAGGTTCCCCAGGTCGCCGGCTCCGACCTCGACGAGGCCACGGCTCAGCTGCAGGACGAGGGCCTGAAGGTGAAGATCGCGGACACGCAGGTCACCTCGGAGTTCGACGCCGGAAAGGTCGCCCGGCAGTCCCCGGACCCGGGCAAGCAGGTCGCCGAGGGCGACACGGTCACGCTGACGATCTCCAAGGGCCGCGAGCAGGTCGAGGTGCCGGACGTGGTCGGCGACAACGTCGACGACGCGCGCAAGACCCTGGAGGCGGCGGGCTTCCAGGTCGAGGAGGACCGCGGTCTGCTGGGCCTGTTCGGCGACACGGTCAAGCACCAGTCGGTGAAGGGCGGGCAGAAGGCGCCCAAGGGGTCCACGATCACCCTGAAGATCCGCTGAGGCCCGGGGGACGCCCGGCCGCCCGGGCGTCCGGGCCCGCGTGACACCCTGGGAGCGTGAGCACCTCCCAGTCCCCCGGCGCGTCCGCCGCCGTCCGCAATCCCGTCGGCAGTCATGTCCCCGTGGCGGGAGGTCTGCACTCCGTCGGGCTGGCCTATGCACGGGACATCGGGGCCGAGACCGTGCAGGTCTTCGTCGCCAATCCCCGGGGCTGGGCGACCCCGCCCGGCAATCCGCGCCAGGACGAGGCCTTCCGGGGCGCGTGTGCCGCCGGGTCGACACCGGTGTACGTACACGCTCCGTATCTGATCAACTTCGGCTCGCACACCGAGGCGACCGTCGAGATGTCGGTGGAATCCCTGCGGCACTCGCTGCGCCGGGGCCGTGAGATCGGGGCGCTGGGCGTCGTCGTGCACACCGGGAGCGCCACCGGCGGGCGGGAGCGGGCGGTCGCCCTGAGACAGGTGCGTGAGCGGATGCTGCCCCTGCTGGACGAGCTGACACACGACGACGACCCGTACCTCCTGCTGGAGTCGACCGCGGGCCAGGGCGCCTCGTTGTGCTCGCGCACCTGGGACTTCGGGCCGTACTTCGAGGCGCTGGACGCGCATCCCCGGCTGGGCGTGTGCCTGGACACCTGCCATGTCTTCGCGGCCGGGCACGATCTGACGGGGCCGAGCGGTATGCATCAGACGCTGGATCTGCTGGTGGACACCGTCGGCGAGGGGCGGCTGAAGCTGATCCACGCGAACGACTCCATGGAGGGGGCCGGCGCCCACCGGGACCGGCACGCCAACATCGGCTCCGGCCATATCGGCGAGGACCCGTTCCGTGCCCTGATGACCCACCCGGCCACCGCGGGCGTTCCCCTGGTCATCGAGACACCGGGCGGCAAGGAAGGTCATGCGGCGGACGTGGAGCGCCTGAAGAAGCTGCGGGAGGGCTGACCTGCCCGGGCCTGGTCCCGCGCGGTCGCCGCGGCGGGCTCAGAGCTCGGGGCCGTCGCCGGGTTCCTCCTGGTAGGAGTAGCGCTGTTCCCGCCAGGGGTCGCCGAGGTTGTGGTAGCCGCGCTCCTCCCAGAAGCCGCGCCGGTCGGCGGTCATGTACTCGATGCCACGGACCCACTTGGGGCCCTTCCAGGCGTACAGGTGGGGCACGATCAGCCGCAGCGGAAAGCCGTGCTCGGCGGTGAGCAGTTCACCGTCCTTGTGGGTGGCGAAGATCGTGCGGTCCGAGGCGAAGTCGGCGAGGCGGAGGTTCGCGCTGTACCCGTACTCCGCCCAGACCATCACATGGGTGACGGCGGGAGCGGGCGGGGCGATCTCCAGGACCGTGAGGGCCGGGATGCCGCCCCATTCGGCCCCGAGCATGCTGAACTTGGTGACGCAGTGCAGATCGGCCACCACGGTCGCGTACGGCAGGGCCGTGAACTCCTCGTGGTTCCAGGAGTGCTTCTCGCCGTCCGCGGTGGCGCCGAAGACCCGGAAGTCCCAGCGCTCGGGGCGGAACTTGGGTACCGGTCCGTAATGGGTCACCGGCCAGCCCCGCTGGAGTCGCTGTCCCGGCGGAAGCTCGGACCGTACCGCTTCTCCTGACACGCGTTCCACCGGATGACCCATGACTCCATCCTGACAGACCGCAGAGGGTGCATCCGACCAGCCGGACATCAATCCCGACAACTCGGACAACTCGTACTAAGTGTGCACTTACTGGACGCCCTCGTGCGCCGATGCAATCATGCGGCGCAACCCGCCAGTCCCCTCGCTTGGAAGGAGCCCGGGCGATGCAGGGCGACCCTGAGGTCATCGAGTTCCTCAACGAACAGCTCACCGCCGAGCTGACCGCGATCAACCAGTACTTCCTGCACGCGAAGATGCAGGAGAACTTCGGCTGGTACAAGCTCGCCAAGTACACGCGGCACGAGTCGTTCGACGAGATGAAGCACGCGGAGGTGCTCACCGACCGCATCCTCTTCCTGGAGGGGCTGCCGAACTACCAGCGGCTGTTCCATGTGCGGGTCGGGCAGACCGTACGGGAGATGTTCGAGGCGGACCGGCAGATCGAGGTGGAGGCGATCGACCGGCTCAGGCGCGGGATCAAGATCATGCGGGAGAAGGGCGACATCACGTCCGCGAACATCTTCGAGTCGATCCTGGCGGACGAGGAGCACCACATCGACTACCTGGACACCCAGCTGGAGCTGGTGGAGAAGCTCGGGGAGGCGCTGTACATCGCGCAGCTCATCGAGCAGCCGGACAGCTAGTGCCGCCACAGCACTAGGCGGCGTCCCGCAGACGTCCCGCACCGTCCAGCGCGGTGAGGACCGGCCGGCCCTGGTCGGCGAGTTCACGGCGGGGGCACGCGCCCCGGCCCAGCAGCGCCTGGATCCGTCGTACGCACGATCCGCAGTCCGTGCCCGCCTTGCAGGCCGACGCGATCTGCCGGGGAGTGCAGGCACCGTTCGCCGCGTGGTCCTTGACCTGCTGCTCGGTGACGCCGAAGCAACTGCAGACGTACACGCGGTTCACCTCCCGACGGGGTCGCTGGGCCGTGCCACCCCGATCGCTCGGTGAGGCAAACCTAACCTTACCTGTCGCCCCGGGCCCGTAAAAGCGGGTCGGGGCGCGGATCGCATGTGATCCGCGCCCCACTCACCACGCCGGCAGCAGTCCGCGGACTACTGGTCCCGGTACATCTCGGCGACGAGGAACGCCAGGTCCAGGGACTGGCTGCGGTTCAGCCGCGGGTCGCACGCCGTCTCGTAGCGCTGGTGCAGATCGTCGACGAAGATCTCGTCGCCGCCGCCCACGCACTCGGTGACGTCGTCACCGGTCAGCTCGACATGGATGCCGCCCGGGTGCGTGCCCAGCTCCTTGTGGACCTCGAAGAAGCCCTTGACCTCGTCGAGCACGTCGTCGAAGCGGCGGGTCTTGTGACCGGAGGCCGCCTCGAAGGTGTTGCCGTGCATCGGGTCGGTCACCCAGGCCACCACCGCGCCGGACGCCGTGACCTTCTCCACCAGCTCGGGCAGCCGGTCGCGGACCTTGTCCGCGCCCATGCGCACGACGAAGGTCAGCCTGCCCGGCTCACGGTCGGGGTCGAGGCGGTCGATGTACTGCAGCGCCTCCTCGGCCGTGGTCGTCGGACCCAGCTTGACGCCGATCGGGTTGCGGATCCGGGAGGCGAACTCGATGTGCGCGCCGTCCAGCTGACGGGTGCGCTCACCGATCCACACCATGTGCCCGGAGACGTCGTACAGGTGCCCGGTGCGCGAGTCGGTCCGGGTCAGCGCCGACTCGTAGTCGAGCAGCAGCGCCTCGTGCGAGGAGTAGAACTCGACGGTCTTGAACTCCTCCGGGTCGGTCCCGCAGGCGCGCATGAAGTTCAGCGCGTTGTCGATCTCGCGCGCGAGCTGCTCGTAGCGCTGCCCGGACGGCGACGACCGCACGAAGTCCTGGTTCCAGGCGTGCACCTGGCGCAGGTCGGCGTAGCCGCCCGTGGTGAAGGCGCGCACGAGGTTCAGCGTCGAGGCGGACGTGTGGTACATCCGCTTCAGGCGCTCCGGGTCGGGGATCCGGGACTCCTCGGTGAACTCGAAGCCGTTGACGGAGTCGCCGCGGTAGACCGGGAGGGTCACCCCGTCGCGGGTCTCGGTCGGCTTGGAGCGCGGCTTGGAGTACTGGCCGGCGATCCGGCCGACCTTCACGACCGGGACCGAGGCGGCGTACGTGAGTACGGCGCCCATCTGGAGCAGCGTCTTGAGCTTGTTGCGGATGTGATCGGCGGACACCGCGTCGAAGGCCTCCGCGCAGTCGCCGCCCTGCAAGAGGAACGCCTCGCCCCTGGCGACGGCTCCCATCCGGGCGCGCAGCTGGTCGCACTCGCCCGCGAAGACGAGTGGCGGATACGACTCGAGGTCCGCGATCACCTTGCGCAGAGCCTCGGGGTCGGGGTACTCGGGCTGCTGCGCCGCGGGCAGGTCTCGCCAGGTGTTGCCAGCACTGGTGCTGGTCTTAGCGTTCACGGTCACGCCCTCAACATTACGGGGTCCCATGGGGCCTCCCGCCGCACGCCCAGAAAGTGAGACACCCGCTACACCCTGTGGACATGGGATAGAGTGCGTCGCATGTTCGCGCACTCGACCCAGAACTGGTGGTGGACCGCTTCTCCGGCGGCCCACTGACGCGCGTACCCACGACTTCGCGAAGGCCGCCCGAGGGGCGGCCTTCCGTGTTTCCGGCACCGGGCCGTTCCTCTCACCGCACCGATCACCGATCACCGAGAAGGAACCGGACCATGAAGCTGACCGATCTGCTGACCGATCCCCGCCCGTTCGCCCTGCTCCGCCGCCGCACTCCCGGGCACGATCACGACACCGTGGAGGTGCTGATCGGCCCGGTCCAGGAGTACGCGCGCCTCGCCGACCTCCCCGGCGAGGCACTGGCCCTGATCCCGTACCGGCAGATCCGCGAGCGCGGCTTCGACGTCCGCGACGACGGCACCCCGCTGCTGGCCCTGACGCCCGAGGAGTCCCGCACCCTCCCGCTGGAGCGGGCCCTGGCACAACTGCCGCGGCACGAGGTCCGGGTCGAGGACGGCGGCTTCGACGTTCCCGACGAGGAGTACGCCGCGATCGTCGGGCGGGTGCTGCATGAGGAGATCGGACGGGGCGAGGGCGCGAACTTCGTGATCCGCCGGACGTACGAGGGCCGCGTCCCGGGGTTCGGCCGGGCCGACGCGCTCGCGTTGTTCCGGCGGCTGCTGGTCGGCGAGCGCGGCGCGTACTGGACCTTCGTGGTGCACACCGGCGACCGCACCCTGGTCGGGGCCAGCCCCGAGGTGCATGTGCGGATGTCGGGCGGGAGGGCCGAGGGCGACCCACTCCCCGGCGACGGCGACACGCTCCCGAGCGACGGCGCGGCACGGACGGGAGGGACCGTCGTGATGAACCCCATCAGCGGCACCTACCGCTACCCGGCCGGCGGACCGACCCCCGAGGACCTGCTCGGCTTCCTCGCCGACGGCAAGGAGATCGAGGAGCTGTCGATGGTGGTCGACGAGGAACTGAAGATGATGTGCACGGTCGGCGACCGGGGCGGAATGGTCGTCGGGCCGCGGCTGAAGGAGATGGCGCACCTCGCGCACACCGAGTACGAGCTGCGCGGGCGGACGTCCCTGGACGTGCGGGAGGTGCTGAGAGAGACCATGTTCGCGGCCACCGTCACCGGCTCCCCCGTGCAGAACGCCTGCCGGGTCATCGAGCGGCACGAGGCCGGCGGACGCGGCTACTACGCGGGGGCGCTGGCGCTCATCGGCCGGGACGCGGGCGGCGCGCAGACCCTGGACTCCCCCATCCTCATCCGCACCGCCGACATCGACGCGGACGGACGGCTGCGGGTGCCGGTCGGCGCCACCCTGGTGCGCGGCTCGGCCCCCGCGAGCGAGGTCGCGGAGACGCACGCCAAGGCGGCCGGGGTGCTGGCCGCGCTGGGGGTGGGACCGTCCCGGCCGGCCGAGGAGCGGGCGCGGCCCCGGCTGGCCGAGGATCCCCGGGTGCGGGCGGCGCTGGACGGGCGGCGAGCCCTGCTCTCGCCGTTCTGGCTGCGGATGCAGACGCCGTCCGCCGAACTGACCGGGCACGCCCTGGTCGTCGACGGTGAGGACACCTTCACGGCGATGCTCACGCATCTTCTGCGGTCGTCGGGCCTGGAGGTGACGGTACGGCGCTACGACGAGCCGGGGCTGCGCGAGGCGGTGCTCGCGCACGAGGGCCCGGTGGTGCTCGGGCCGGGCCCGGGCGACCCGTCGGACCTGACCGACCCCAAGATGCGGTTCCTGCGGCACCTCACGGCGGAGGTCGTCCGCACGCACGGGCACGGGGTGCTGGGTGTCTGCCTGGGCCATGAGCTGCTCGCGGCCGAACTGGGGCTGGAGATCGTCCGCAAGGAGGTGCCGTACCAGGGCGCGCAGACGGAGATCGACCTGTTCGGGCGGCGGGAGACCGTCGGCTTCTACAACAGCTTCGTGGCGCGCTGCGACGACGAGGCGGCCACGGAACTGGCGGCGCACGGGATCGAGGTCAGCCGCGGGAAGAACGGGGAGGTGCACGCGCTGCGCGGGCCCGGTTTCGCCGGGGTGCAGTTCCATCCGGAGTCGGTGCTGACGCTGAACGGCATCGGCATCGTCCGGGAGCTCGCCGGCCGGCTGTGCGGCGCGGGCACGCTGTCCGAGCGGCGACCGGTCCGGTAGGACCTGGCGAAGGAGGAAGTGGGGGCAGGGGGTGCCTGTGCGGACGGCACCCCCCATGAGGTGAAGGTCGGGGCCGGTACGGGCCCGTCAGCCGAAGAACACGCCGACCTCCTCGTACAGCTTCGGGTCGACCGTCTTCAGCTTGGCCGTGGCCTCGGAGAGCGGGACACGCACGATCTCGGTGGAGCGCAGGGCGACCATCTTGCCGAAGTCGCCGTCGCGGACGGCCTCGATGGCGTGCAGGCCGAAGCGGGTGGCGAGCCAGCGGTCGAAGGCGCTGGGCGTGCCGCCGCGCTGGACATGGCCGAGCACGGTCGTACGGGCCTCCTTGCCCGTGCGCTTCTCGATCTCCTTCGCGAGCCACTCGCCCACGCCCGACAGCCGCACATGCCCGAACGAGTCCAGCGACTGGTCCTTCAGCACCATGTCGCCGTCCTTGGGCATCGCGCCCTCGGCCACCACCACGATCGGGGCGTACGAGGCCTTGAACCGCGACGTCACCCAGGCGCACACCTGGTCGACGTCGAAGCGCTGCTCGGGGATGAGGATCGCGTTCGCGCCGCCCGCCAGCCCCGAGTGGATCGCGATCCACCCGGCGTGGCGGCCCATCACCTCCACCACCAGGACCCGCATGTGCGACTCCGCCGTCGTGTGCAGGCGGTCGATCGCCTCGGTCGCGATGTTGACGGCGGTGTCGAAGCCGAAGGTGTAGTCCGTGGCGGACAGGTCGTTGTCGATGGTCTTGGGGACGCCGACGACCTGGACGCCGAACTCGTCGGACAGGCGTGCCGCGACGCCGAGGGTGTCCTCGCCGCCGATCGCGATGAGCGCGTCGACCTCGTCCTTGGCGAGGTTGTCCTTGATACGGCGGATGCCGTTCTCCTGCTTGAGCGGATTGGTGCGCGAGGAGCCGAGGATCGTGCCGCCGCGGGGCAGGATGCCGCGCACGGCGGGGATGTCGAGCCGCACTGTGTCGCCTTCGAGGGGACCGCGCCAGCCGTCCCGGTAGCCGACGAAGTCGTAGCCGTACTCCTGGACGCCCTTGCGCACGATGCCCCGGATGACGGCGTTGAGCCCGGGGCAGTCGCCGCCTCCGGTCAGTACTCCGACCCGCATGGAAATGTCCCTTCGCCCGCGGTTGCCTGATGCGGGTCACGCTAATGGTGACCCACGTCACTCCGGCATGCCTCGAAAGGTCAATTCCGGTGAACGGACGGGAAGTTGATCACTCTGGATCAATCGGACTTCACTCGAAGGTGGGTAGCGGAGGCACGTGTGAGCGATTCACTCCCCCTCGCGCGCCCGACCGCTCCGGTCAGTCCCCGTCAGCCCCGGTCGGCCCTCGTCAGTCCTCGTCGAGTCCTCGCTCGATCGCGTACCGCACCAGCTCCACCCTGTTGTGCAGCTGGAGCTTGCCCAGGGTGTTCTGCACATGGTTCTGCACGGTGCGGTGCGAGATGACCAGCCGTTCGGCGATCTGCTTGTAGCTCAGGCCCTTGGCCACCAGCCGCAACACCTCGGTCTCACGGTCCGTCAGCCGCGGCGCCTCGGGCTCGCCGGCACCCGCGGCGAGGGCCGGTTCGGCGGCCAGACGGCGGTACTCGCCGAGGACCAGGCCCGCGAGGCCCGGGGTGAACACCGGGTCCCCGGCCGCCGTACGGCGCACCGCGTCGAGCAGTTCCTGAGTGGACGCGGACTTCAGCAGATAGCCCGTGGCACCCGACTTCACCGCCTCCAGCACATCCGCGTGCTCCCCGCTCGCCGACAGCACCAGGACCCGCAACGCCGGGTCGGCGCCCACGAGTTCCTTGCACACCTGGACGCCCGGCTTCGCCGGCAGGTTGAGGTCCAGGACGAGGACGTCGGGCGTGGCGGCCAGGGCACGGCGCACCGCCTGCTCGCCGTCGCCCGCGGTGGCGACCACGTCGAAGCCCGACTCGGTCAGGTCCCGGGCGACGGCGTCCCGCCACATGGGGTGGTCGTCCACCACCATCACCCTGATCGGTTCCTGCCGCGTCTGCCCTGTGTCGGCGGTCATCGCGTCCCAGCCCTCCCCCGTGAGGCCCCCCGGGCCCCCGCGTCCTTCGGTATCTTCAGTTCCACTTCCGTGCCCTGGCCCGGGACCGAGATCAGTTCGGCCGTGCCGCCGAGGTCGCGCAGCCGGCCGCGGATCGACTGGGCCACCCCGAGCCGCCCCTCCCCCTCGGCCTGGACGAGCCGTCCCTCCGGGATGCCGGGCCCGTCGTCGCGCACGGTCACCACGATGCCGTCCGGCTCGTCCTCGACCAGGATCCAGGCGCACGCCTCCTGCCCCGCGTGCCGACGGACATTGTCCAGGGCGGCACCGACGGCGGCGGCGAGCTCGCGCGCGGCGGCCGGGGCGAGCGGCACCGGGGCGCCCGGCTCGGAGAGCGTCACCCGGGCGCAGGCGTACGGGGCGAGCAGCAGGCGCAGGTCCACCGGGCCGTCCTCGGCGTCCGGCTCGTCGACCACGCGGACGACCGCGCCGAGCGCCGCGTCCTCCGACACCCGCGAGAGGGGCACGAGGCCGCCGGTGACCAGGGTGCGCAGCGCGACCTCCTGCTCACCGGCGAGCCGGCCCAGCTCCGCGGCCTCGCCGCCGAGGGCGGTGCCGCGCCGCTGCACCATGGCGAGCACCTGGAGCACGCCGTCGTGGATGTCCCGGGCCAGCCGCTCCCGCTCACGGGTCGCCGCCTCGATCTCCAGGGCACGGGCGAGGGTGCGCTCGGAGGCACGGGCGACCTCGACGACGTAGCCGATCGCGATGGAGGCGATGCACACGAGCACCACGTTGTGGACGGTGTCGCGGGCGGGGGCGCCGCGTTCGACCAGATTGGCCGCGGCGACCAGGGAGGAGGCGAGGGCCGCCCAGCGCCAGCCGCCCTTGACGGCGTACGCGAGCACGGAGCCGGCGGTCCATATCGACGGCAGGGTCGGGCCGCCCGCGACGACCCGCGCATGCGTGTCGGCCAGGGGCGTGAGGAGGATGCCGGTGAGCGCGATGGCGAGGTCGACGGCGAGGAACCGCTTGGTGCAGCTCGCCGCGTTCGCCACCCGGGGCAGGGTGGCCAGCGTCCAGACGCTGAGGACGACGTAGTACGCGATCGCCGGCCAGGGCCGCGCGAACCTGCCGTAGGCCGTGGCGAACAGTCCGATCGCGTACAGCATCGTGAGCACCCGGTACGCCGTGAGCGCACGCCACAGCGGTTGCTCGACCGACATCCTGACGACCCGCTCGCGCTTGGCCATGCCCCTCCCCCTTGTGGGCCGTTCGCCCTGCGGGAGACGTCGTGCTCCCGCCCCCTCCGAGCCGGGCGGACCGGCTCCTACGCGCCCGCCTGTTCCCTCCCGGGCGCCTTCTCCGTGCCCTTGGCCGCCTGCGCGGCGTCCTTCTGGGCCTGGAGGGCGTCCTTCTGGGCCTGCTTCTCCGCCTTCGCCGCCTCCGCGATCTGCCGCTTGGCGGCGGTCGCGTACATGTCGACGTACTCCTGGCCGGAGAGCTTCATGATCTCGTACATGACCTCGTCGGTCACCGCGCGCAGCACGAAACGGTCGTGTTCCATGCCCTGGTAGCGGCTGAAGTCGAGCGGCTTGCCGATGCGGATGCCCGGGCGCATCAGCTTGGGCATGATCTTCCCCGGAGGCTGGATCTTCTCGGTGTCGATCATGGCGACGGGGATGACGGGCGCCCCGGTGGCGAGCGCCACCCGGGCCAGGCCGCCGGGCTTGCCCCGGTAGAGCCGGCCGTCGGGCGAACGGGTGCCCTCCGGGTAGATGCCGAACAACTCGCCGCGCTCCAGCACCTCGATGCCGCTCTTGATGGCCGCCTCGCCCGCCCCGCGGGCTCCGGAGCGGTCGACGGGGAGCTGGCCCACGCCCTTGAAGAAGGCGGCGGTCAGCCGTCCTTTCACGCCGGGCGTGGTGAAGTACTCGGCCTTCGCGATGAACGTGACCTTGCGGTCCAGGACCGCGGGCAGGAAGAACGAGTCCGAGAAGGACAGATGGTTGCTCGCCAGTATGGCGGGGCCCTCGGCGGGGACATTCTCGAGGCCTTCCACCCAGGGCCTGAAGGCAAGCTTCAGCGGCCCTCCGATGGATACCTTCATAGCGCCGTACAACAACCGAGTGCCTCCTGTGTCTGTCGAACAGACCTTAACCCGGTCCGCCGTCAATGAGCCCGACGACCCTGGTCGGTGTCAGTGCGGTCGCGTACGGTGAAGTACCTGCAATCGACGTGCCCCGCCCCTTTTCATGAACAGGAGACCGACGTGCCGGTCCTCCCCGGAGCCGAGCCGTACCGCCACGAGGGCGGGGAGATCGGCGTCCTTCTCTGCCACGGCTTCACCGGTTCCCCGCAGTCGCTGCGCCCCTGGGCGGAGTATCTCGCCGAGCGCGGCCTCACCGTGTCGCTGCCGCTGCTGCCCGGGCACGGCACGCGCTGGGAGGACATGCAGCTCACCGGCTGGCACGACTGGTACGCGGAGGTGGACCGCGCCCTGCGCGCCCTGAGCGGCCGCTGTACCCGGGTGTTCGTGGCCGGACTCTCCATGGGCGGTGCCCTGGCCCTGCGGCTCGCCGCCCGGCACGGGGAGACGGTCAGCGGCATCGTGGTCGTCAACCCGGCGAACAAGGTGCACGGCCTGTCCGGGTACGCCCTGCCGGTGGCCCGCCACCTCGTCCGGTCGACGAAGGGCATCGCCAGCGACATCGCCAAGGAGGGCAGCACCGAGCTGGGGTACGACCGGGTGCCGCTGCACGCCGCGCACTCCGTGCGGAACTTCTTCCGGGTGGTCGACGGCGAGCTGCCGCAGGTCACCCAGCCGCTGCTGCTTCTGCACAGCCCTCAGGACCATGTGGTTCCGCCCGCCGACTCGGCGCGGATCCTCAGCCGGGTCTCCTCCACGGACGTACGGGAGATCTTGCTGGAACAGAGCTACCACGTGGCGACGTTGGACCACGATGCGGACCGGATCTTCGAGGAGAGCCTCGCGTTCATCGGCCGGCTCGCGCCCAGTCTCGGCAAGGAAGGGACGGCCGCAGGTGGCTGAGCACGACTCCGACCGCGAGGACCGCGAGCCGGAAGAGAAGGGTGTGCCCATCGACGAGGAGGCCGCCTGGGCGGCGATCGTCGCGGGGTACGGCGAGGAGCCGGCGGACCCGCCGGGCGCGAGACCGTTCCGGTCGATCGAGGACCTGGCGCTGCCCGATCCGGAGCCGGCCGGCGGCAAGGGCGACGAGACGAAGATCGAGCCGCCGAAGCCGCTGGGCAGCTCGATCTCCTTCGCGCCCGGTGTCGGCCCGCGCGACTACACGGCGCCGGAGCCCTCGGAGGACGACTTCGACGAGGGCGACGAGGGGCATTTCGTGCCTCCGGAGCCTCCGCCGCTGCCGACGGCCGACACCACGGCGAAGTTCGCGTGGCTCGGGATGATCGGTGGCCCGCTCCTGCTGTTGCTGGCGGTGGTGTTCGGCTGGGACATGACGTGGTGGCTCACCACGCTCGGCGTCGGCGGCTTCCTGGGCGGCTGCGCGACGCTCGTGGTGCGGATGAAGACGGACGACGACGACGGCGACGACCCGGGCCGCGGCGCGGTGGTCTGACCGGCCCCGGCGAGGCGCCCCGCCCAGGCGGTGATGTGTCTACGACGACGCGGGCACTCTGAGGGCGGCCAGGACCGGAAGGTGGTCCGTGGCCGCCCTCAGGTCGTTCTCCGTCACTCCCGGATGGCCGAGCGGGACACCGCAGCCGAGGATCTCGACGCCGCCCGTGGCGAAGATCGCGTCGATGCGCTGATACGGATCGGACGGCGTCCAGGTGTGCTCGGCACCCCAGGGGACGGTGGCCCAGCCGTCCTGGAGTTCGCCCGCCAGGCGCGCGAAGGTGGGACCGCCCGGCCGTTCGTTCAGATCACCGCCGGCGATCGCATGCGTGGTGCCGAGGCGGGCGAGCCGGTCGAGCAGCATGCCGCCCTGCGCGTACCGCTCGTCCTTCTGCAGGCTCAGATGGCAGCTGATGACGCCGAGCCGGGCGCCGCCGAACCGTACGACCGCCGTCGCGAGGCCCCGCCGGTGCAGTCCGGGGGTGAGCGGCAGCAGCACGTCCTCGGTGCGCTCGACCGTGGCGCGCAGCGAGCACAGCAGGGCCGGTCCGGCGGCGGTCGCGCCGCCGGAGAGGATCACGAGGTTCGAGGCCAACGCCAGCCGGGCGAGCTTCTTGCGCCAGCGGAAGAAACGCGGCGCCTCCTGGACGAGCACCAGATCGGGCGCGCAGGCGCTGATCACCCGGGCGAGCGCGTCGGTGTCGTCGCGCATCGAGCGGATGTTGTAGCTGAGGACGCGGATGACGGCCGAACCGTCGGGCTCGATGCGGGAGTTGGGCAGCGTGAGGGTCGTCGCCATGCCGATCAAGATACGCCGGGGCGGGGATCGGCGGTGGGTGGCGTCGCGCGCGGGACGGCGGCGGGTGCGGTCAAGCGGGGGAGAGGGGCGTCGCACGGGGGCGGCACATGCGGGACGGCGGCGGGTGCGGTCAGGCGAGGGAGGGGCGTCGCACGGGGGCGGCACATGCGGGACGGCGGCGGGTGCGGTCAGGCGCGAGGGGCGTCGCAGGGGGGCGGCACATGCGGGGCGGAGGTGGGCCGCCGCGGGGAAGCCCCCGCGTGCGGTCCGCTTCCGCCCCTGCCCGTCTCACATGATCGGGTCGGGCTCCCGGGCCAGGTCCGCGGCGCCGACCAGGCCCGCCTTGTTGCCGAGCTGCGCGGCGATCACATCAGCGACCGGGCGCCAGTTGCCGCCGACCAGCCAGCGCTTGTACGACTTGCGGATCGGATCGAGGACCAGCTCGCCCTCGTCCGAGAGGCCGCCGCCGACGATGAACGCGGAGGGGTCGAACAGCGAGGCCAGGTCGGCGAGACCGGCACCGGCCCAGCGGGCCAGCTCGCGGTAGGAGTCGACGGCCACCGGGTCGCCCTGACGGGCGGCCATGGAGATGTGCTTGCCCTCGATGCCCTCGGGGGTGCCGTCACCGAGCGAGAGCAGCACCTCGGCGTGCTCGGGGGTGGCGTTGGCGCGCTGCTTGGCGTAGCGCACCAGGGCGCGGCCGGAGGCGTACTGCTCCCAGCAGCCCTGCGAGCCGCAGCCGCACAGCAGGCCGTCCGGGACCATCCGGATGTGGCCGAACTCGGCGGCCACGCCGAAGTGGCCGCGACGGAGCTTGTTGCCGATGATGATGCCGCCACCGAGGCCGGTGCCGAGCGTGATGCAGATGACGTTGCGGTGGCCCTTGCCCGCGCCGAACTTGTACTCGCCCCACGCGGCCGCGTTCGCGTCGTTCTCGACGACCACGGGGAGGCCCACGCGGGCCTCGACCTTCTCCTTCAGCGGCTCCTGGCGCCAGTCGATGTTCGGCGCGAAGTAGACCGTGGACCGCTGACGGTTGACGTAGCCTGCGGCTCCGATCCCCACGCCGACGATCTCGTGCCCGGCACGGGCGCCCTCGACGGCAGCGGCAATGGCGTCCACGATCGCTTCGGGCGTGCCCGGAGTCGGCACCTTGTGGGTCGAGAGGATGTTGCCTTCCTCGTCGACCACACCGGCCGCGATCTTCGTGCCGCCGATGTCGACGCCGATGGTGAGTCCCATGAATCCCTCAGTTTCGGTCGAGCCCCGCTACGGCCAACCGTACCCGAGGGGGCTGAGGGCCGTCGGACGGCGGCCCTCGCCGCCCTAGTCGAGGTCGATGCGCTCTCCGGGCCCCTGCTCCCCGCCCCTTCGGCGGGCGTCTTCGTCGTCGGAGGGGCGGGTCGTCCAGCGCCGCTCCTGGGCCTCGACGGCCGAGCGGTAGGCCGCGAGCAGCTCCGAACCGGCCGCGGCGAGATGGTCGAAGACGTCCGGGTTGCGCTCTATCACCGGTTCCACGGCGGCCTTGGCCTGTTGCACCACCTGCTGGACCATCTGCTGGGCCGCGCCCGAGGCCGCGGCGCCGAACAGGGGCGTCGGCAGCTCGGACAGCTTGTCCGTGACGGCGTCGACGAGACGGCGCAGTTCCTCGGCGGCCGAGCCGGGCGGCGGTCCGTACCGGGCGCGGCGGCGGGACCTCTCCGCGGCGAGGTCCTCGGCGCACGCCTTGGCCCAGGCGTCGGCGTCGGCTGCGCCCGAAGAGGAGGTGCCCCAGCCGTCGGCTGCCTTCTCCTGAGCGGCGTCGGACGGGGGGCGCTCTTCGCTCATGGCGGACTCCTGACTGGCGGTTCGTACCTCCGACGGTACCCGAACGGGGGTACGCGGTTCACCGTGCGCGGGGGCCGATTCCGGGCGCCGATCCCGGGCGCCGCACGGTCCCGGTCAGACCCGTCGTGGCCACAGCTCCGGGTCGGGTGCGAAACGGATGCGCAGCTCGCCCTCCCGCAGCGCGGCCCCGGCGACGGTGCAGCGGCGCAGAGCCGACGGCAGCGGGACGATCCGGCGGAACGATCCCGCGGTCACGACCAGTTCGTCCCCGCGCCGGACGAGGTCCAGTTCGTCGCGTATGGCGCCGGGCAGCGGGATGTGCCACACCAGTACGCCGTCCTCGGCGCGCCGGTCCGTCACGGGCCACTCGACGGGGGCGGGCAGCGGATTGACGGCGGGGACGTCGAGCGCGACGAGATCGTCGGCGCCGCGCGGGTCCCGGCCGAGGTGCGGGACGACGTGGACGTCGTAGGCGCCCCGCCACTCCTCCACGGCCTTGCTCTGCTGGGCCACGAGCCCGGCCTGCCACGCGTCGGGCGCGTCGTCGGGCAGGAGCCGGTTCGCGACCAGGACCTCGGGGCGCAGGGTGTGCAGGGCGAGGCCGGTGGCGGCGGTCCGGACGGCGTCGGCGCCGGCCGGGCCCGGCTCGGCGACCAGCCAGGCGCTCGTGGCCCGGTCGGCGACGACGGCCTCGACGGCGGCCAGTTCGACGTCCCAGCGGGCGGCGGTCTCGTACAGCCACTCGGCGGGCATCGGCACGCCCGCGAGGCGGCCGAGGACGGGACGCAGGGCGCGGGCGGCCTGCCGCTCGGGCGGCAGCAGCCGGCGCAGATAGCGGCGGAGCTCCCCGGGCAGGGCGAGCAGGGCGAGCGCCTGCGGGGCGGGGGGCAGATCGACGACGAGAAGGTCGTAGGTGTCGGAGAGGGCGGCGTCGCGCAGGGCGCGCAGGAGGGCGAGTTCCCCGGCACCGGGGAGGGGGGTGACCTCCTCGGGGTCCAGCCGGGCGGCGCCCAGCAGATCGAGGGCGCCGGCCGCGCGGTCCTGGAAGGCGACGAGGTCCTCCCGGAAGCGGGCGTCGGCGTCCGGGCGCCAGGTCATGAGCCCGGGCGCGGCCTCGGCGGGGGTACTGCCGGTGGGGACCCCGAGGACGGCACCGAGGGTGTCGGTGCGGTCGGCGCTGAGGACGAGGGTGCGGGTGCCCCGGCGGGCTGCTTCCAGCGCGGTGGCCGCGGCGACGGTGGTGCGGCCGGAGCCGCCGGGGCCGGTGATCAGGATGGTGCGCATGGGGGTGAACGCTACCGGTGCCCGGCCTCCGCGCTGAGCAGGTCCTCGGCGAGCCCGGACGGCGGGCACCGTCAGGCGGCCACCGCCCCGGACCTGCGGGCCGGCCTGTTCCGCGCGTCCGGACCGGGCCGTTCCGCTCCCGCTCGACGGGCTCCGCTACTGCTCGCTCTCGCCCGACTCCACCCGCTTCTTCAGCCCCGCCAGGGCGCGGTCGATGATGACCTTCTCCGCCTTGCGCTTGATCATGCCGAGCATCGGGATCTTGACGTCGACCGTCAGCTGGTACGTGACCTCCGTGCCGCCCGAGGCCGCCGGCTTGAGCAGGTACGAGCCGTCCAGGGAGCGCAGCATCTGGGACTTGACCAGGGTCCAGGAGACCTCGTAGCCGCCCGTCCAGGTGTACGCCAGCGTCTGGTCGTCCTTGATCGCGCCCGCGTCCATGACCAGGTGCACCTGTTCGGCGCGGCCCTGCGCGTCCGTCGCGAGCACCTCCGCCTCCTTCACCTCGCCCGTCCAGTCCGGATAGCGCGCGAAGTCGGCGATCACCCGCATGACGTCGGCCGGAGCCGCCTCGATCGTGATGCTCGAGCTGGTGTGTTCCGCCATCGCCGTGGCTCCTCCAGATGCGGTCCGGTGAGGGAGGGTGGTGCGCCCGTGCGCACGTGTGTGCAGCGTGAAGGCTACCGCGCACACGCCGTGCCGCTACCACCCCACCTGTGGTTCGGCCATCGTCCGCGCGCACCGGACGGCGCATGGGGTCCCGCGGGTCACCACTCCAGCACCCAGGGCCTCCCGCGCCCCGCGAAATGCCCCACGTTCACGCACTCGGTCGCGCCGATCCGCATCCGGCTCACCAGCGGCTGATGGACATGGCCGAAGAGGGAGTACCGCGGGCGTGTGCGGCGGATCGCCTCCAGCAGGGCCCGGCTGCCGCGCTCGAAGCGGCGCGCCACCGTGTCGTAGACCAGCTCGGGCACCTCCGGCGGGATGTGGGTGCACAGCACGTCCACCTCCCCCACCGCCTCGATCTTCGCGGCGTACTCCTCGTCGCTGAGCTCGTACGGCGTCCGCATGGGGGTGCGCAGGCCCCCGCCGACGAAGCCGAAGGTCCAGCCGCCGATCTCCACCCGCTGGCCGTCGAGCACGGTGGTGCCCGGGCCGGCGTACTCGGACCACAGAGTCGGTATATCGACATTGCCGTAGGTGGCGTAGGTCGGGGACGGGAACGCGGCGAACAGCTCGGCGTACTGTCTGCGCACCGCCTTCTCGATCAGCGCGGCGCGGTCCTGGCCCACGCCGGCCCACAGCCGGGCGCCGAAGGCGCGCGCCTCCTCGAACCGGCGGGCGGTGCGCAGCTCGACGATCCGGTCGGCGTTCTCCTTGCCGAAGAGGTCCGGGAAGATGCCGCGTGAGTGGTCGGCGTAGTCCAGGAAGAGGACCAGATCCCCCAGGCAGACGAGGGCGTCGGCCCCGTCGCCCGCCCTGGCCAGGTCACGCGCGTTGCCGTGCACGTCGCTGACCACGTGGACGCGCGTCCTCGGCTTGCCCGTCGGTGTGGGTGTCATGGCGATCAAGCGTAGGGCTGTGGGACATACGTGAACAGTGGCGGCCGGACCGGCGATTACTGGCCAGTCAGGAAAGCCGTGGACTACTGTGCGTCAAGGAACGCCAAGACGTGTGACGCACGGAACATCTCGCCGGGACCCCCTGTCCCGGAGGCCATACCGGCGGGTAACGTCCGGGCAGTCCAGTCGTGCTCAGGGTTTCAACCAATGACGGTCCCAGAGACCCTGCGCACCTGACCGAGCCTTGGACCGCACCGTCGCAGCACACAGAGTCGTGGCGTCGGCGCCCTATGAGGAGCAGCAGTCTTGCGCGAGTTCAGCCTTCCGGCTTTGTACGAGGTCCCTGCGGACGGCAATCTGACCGACATCGTCCGCAGAAACGCCGCGCAGCATCCGGACGTCGCCGTCATGGGCCGCAAGGTGGCCGGTGTCTGGCAGGACGTCACCGCCGCCGCCTTCCTCACCGAGGTGCGCAGCGCGGCGAAGGGACTCATCGCCTCCGGTGTGCAGCCGGGCGACCGGGTGGGTCTCATGTCCCGCACCCGCTACGAGTGGACTCTGCTGGACTTCGCGATCTGGAGCGCCGGGGCGGTCACCGTCCCGGTGTACGAGACCAGCTCGCCGGAGCAGGTGGAGTGGATCCTCGGCGACTCGGGCGCGACCGCCTGTCTCGTGGAGCTGGACGCGCACGCCGCGGCCGTCGAGTCGGTCCGCGACCGGCTGCCCGCGCTCAAGCACGTCTGGCAGATCGAGGCCGGGGGCGTCGAGGAACTGGGCCGGGCCGGCCAGGACGTCAGCGACGCGACCGTCGAGGAGCGCAGCTCGCTCGCCAAGGCCGACGACACGGCGACCATCGTCTACACCAGCGGGACCACCGGGCGCCCCAAGGGCTGCGTGCTCACGCACCGCAACTTCTTCGCGGAGTGCGGCAACATCGTCGAGCGGCTGCGCCCGCTCTTCCGCACGGGCGAGTGCTCCGTCCTCCTCTTCCTGCCGCTCGCGCACGTCTTCGGTCGTCTGGTGCAGATCGCGCCCATGATGGCGCCCATCAAGCTCGGCTGCGTCCCGGACATCAAGAACCTCACCGACGAACTCGCGGCGTTCCGGCCGACGTTGATCCTCGGTGTGCCGCGCGTCTTCGAGAAGGTCTACAACTCGGCGCGGGCCAAGGCGCGGGCCGAGGGCAAGGGCAAGATCTTCGACAAGGCGGTGGACGAGGCGATCGCGTACAGCCGCGCACTGGACACCCCCTCCGGCCCGTCGCTCGGCCCGAAGATCAAGCACAAGGCGTTCGACAAGCTCGTCTACAGCAAGCTGCGCGCGGTGCTGGGCGGTCGTGGCGAGTACGCCATCTCCGGCGGCGCCCCGCTCGGCGAGCGCCTCGGCCACTTCTTCCGCGGCATCGGCTTCACGGTCCTGGAGGGCTACGGCCTGACGGAGACCACCGCGGCCACCGCCTTCAACCCCTGGGACCGGCAGAAGATCGGCACGGTCGGCCAGCCGCTGCCGGGTTCCGTGATCCGTATCGCGGACGACGGCGAGGTGCTGCTGCACGGCGAGCACGTGTTCCACGAGTACTGGAACAACGAGGCCGCGACCGCGGAGGCGCTCGCCGACGGCTGGTTCCACACCGGTGACATCGGCACCCTCGACGAGGACGGCTATCTGATGATCACCGGCCGCAAGAAGGAGATCATCGTCACCGCGGGCGGCAAGAACGTCGCCCCGGCCGTGATCGAGGACCGCATCCGGGCGCACGCGCTGGTCGCGGAGTGCATGGTGGTGGGTGACGGGCGGCCGTTCGTGGGCGCGCTGGTCACGCTCGACGAGGAGTTCCTGGCGCGCTGGGCCTCCGAGCACGGCAAGCCGGCGGGTTCCACCGCGGCGTCGCTGCGCGACGACCCGGATCTGATCGCGGCGATCCAGGACGCGGTCGACGACGGCAACGCCGCGGTGTCGAAGGCGGAATCGGTGCGGAAGTTCCGCATTCTCCCCTCCCAGTTCGACGAGGACTCGGGCCACCTGACGCCGTCCCTGAAGCTCCGGCGCTCCGTGGTGGCCAAGGACTTCGCGGAGGAGATCGAGGCCATCTACCGCAAGTAGTCGGCCCCGGCCGTCAGATCATGACGCGGTGTCCTCGGCGAGGACCCGCGTCATGGTGCGTTCGGCGAGCGCGGTGATGGTGAGGAACGGGTTGACGCCGAGGGAGCCCGGCACCAGGGAGCCGTCGGTGACGTAGAGCTTCGAGTAGCCCTTGACCCGGCCGTAGTCGTCGGTGGCCCGGCCGAGGACGCAGCCGCCGAGCGGGTGGTACGTGAAGTCGTCGGCGAAGGCCTTGCTGGGGGTGCCGAAGAGGTCGTACCGGTAGATGGTCGCGTTGGCGGCGTTGATCCGGTCGAACAGTTTCTTCGCCATGCTCACGGAGACGGCGCTCTGGGCGGCGGTCCAGCCGAGCCTTGCCGAGTCCGACGCCGCGTCGTAGGAGAACGACGCGCGCTCCGGGTTCTTGGTGATCGCCAGGTAGAGGCTGATCCAGTGCTCCAGTCCCATGGGCAGGGGGGCGATCTCGGCGAAGACGGGGTTGTCGGTGTTGGCCCAGTCGTCGATGCCCATGACGGGGATGGTCGACTCGTCGGCGCCGACCGTGTCCCAGATGTGGTTGGCGCGGCCGAGCATCACATTGCCGTTGGTGCCCCAGCCGGTGCCGACGCTCGCGTCGAGCGCGGGCAGGGCGCCCGTCTCGCGGGCACGCACCAGCAGTTCGGTGGTGCCGAGGCTGCCGGCGGCGAGGAAGAGGTACGTGCACGCGTACTGCTTGGTCTCGACGACCGCGCCGGTGAGGTCGATCCGGTCGGCGGTCAGCAGATACGTGCCGTCGGCGGCCCGGCGGATCTCCCTGACCCGCTCCAGGGTGCTGATGGTGACGTTGCCGGTGCCGAGCGCGGCGGCCAGATAGGTCTTGTCGAGGCTGCGCTTGCCCTGGTTGTTGCCGTAGATGACCTCGCCGGCCAGCGCGGACCTGGTCGCCGTGCCCGCCGCCTCGCGCTGCATGTAGTCGAAGTCGTAGACGTTGGGCACGAAGGCGGTCTTCAGGCCGGTGTTGGCGGCGGCCTTCCGTGAGGTGCGGGCGAACCGGTACCACTCCGTGGACTCGAACCAGCCCGGGTCGACGGTGTTGACGCCGAGCATGGAGCGGGCGCGCGGGAAGTACGTGGCGTACATCTCGCCGGCGTCGACGGTGGGGAACTGCTCGCGGAAGTAGGACGGCTGGGGAGTGGGGGCCATGCCGCCGTTGACCAGGGAGCCGCCGCCGACGCCCCGGCCCACGTAGACGGACATGTGGTCGAAGTGCACGCGGTCGAGGACGCCGGGGTAGCTGTTGATGTTCCGGTTGACCACGTCCAGCCACAGAAAGGTGGCGAGCGGCGCCTCGGTGCGGGTGCGGAACCACATCGCGCGCTGGTCGGGGGCGCTGGTGGAGCAGAACACCTTGCCGTCGGAGCCGGTGGTGTTCCACAGCCGGCCCATCTCCAGGACGAGGGTGCGGATGCCCGCCTGGCCGAGGCGCAGGGCGGCCACGGCGCCGCCGTAGCCGGAGCCGATGACGATCGCGGGGGCGTTGTCGACGGCGTCGGGCTCCGCCGCGCGGGCGGACTGGAGGCCGACGCGGGTGAGGCCGGCGGTGGCGGCCGTCTGGAGGGCGATCATGCCCAGTATGTGACGTCTGGTCAGTTGACGATGCGTCAGTTTTTCTGTCATGGGCGCAGCATCCGCGGACTATTCGGTTCCGGCTAGAGCTGCGGAGCCCTTCACAGCAACGCTTCGAGCCGCTCCGCCAAGAGGTCCCAGCGCCACTTCTCCTCCACCCACCGCCGCCCCCGCTCCCCCATGCGACGGCGCAGCTCCGGGTCCCCCAGGAGGGTGATGATCCGGTCCGCGGCGTCCTCCGCGGAGCCGCCCCGCACCACCCAGCCGGTCTCGCCGTCGAGCACCGCGTCCGGGGCGCCGCCCGAGTCGCCCGCGACCACCGGGAGGCCCGTGGCGGACGCCTCCAGGTACACGATGCCGAGGCCCTCGACGTCCAGGCCGCCGCGGCGGGTGCGGCAGGGCATCGCGAAGACGTCGCCCGCGCCGTAGTACGCGGGCAGCTCGGACCAGGGGACGGTGCCGGTGAAGTGGACGGCGTCGGCGACCCCGGTCTCGTGCGCGAGTCTGCGCAGGTCCCTCTCGTAGGGCCCGCCCCCGACGATCAGCAGGACCGCCTCCGGCTCCTTGGCCAGGATCCGCGGCATCGCCTGGATCAGCGTGTCCTGGCCCTTGCGCCGGACCAGCCGTGACACACAGACCACCACCGGACGGTCCGTGAACCCGAGGCGCTCGCGGACCTCGTCGCCGCCCGAGCGCGGGTGGAACGTCTTCTCGTCGACCCCCGGGGGCAGTTGCACCATGCGCCCGGCCGCCTGCGGGGTCAGTACGGAGGCGATCCGCGAGCGGGTGTACTCGCCGAGGTAGGTGATCGTGTCCGTCGACTCCCCGATCCGGCGCAACAGGTCGCGCGCCCCGGGGAGCTGGGCCCAGCCCGCCTCATGACCGTGGGTGGTGGCCACCAGGCGCCGCGCCCCGGCCCGGCGCAGCGCCGGCGCCATCAGGCCGAGCGGAGCCGCCGCGCCGAACCACACCGACGTACAACCGTGCTCCCGGAGCAGCCCCACGGCCCGCGCGGTCGCGCCCGGCGTCGGCAGCAGCATCGTCGTCCGGTCCCGTACGACGGTGAAGGGCTGCTCGGCGTCGAAGGCGGCCGTCGCCTCGGCGCCCTCGCGGCCGCGCTTCCAGGTGGAGGCGTAGACGACCAGGCGCTCCGGGTCCAGACGCAGCGCCATGTTGTGCAGGAACGCCTGGATGCCGCCCGGACGGGGCGGGAAGTCGTTGGTCACGATCAGGGTCTTGTGCATCGCCGTCGACAGTACCGAATCCGCTGTGCGACCGTCCTCACACCTCCGCACGGCCGCGCTTCATGGCCCTCGCACAGTCCCGCACGGAATCATGGCCCCGCAGGGTGACGACGGCGGGATGCGCCGGAACAGGGGTCGGGTGGAAATGGCGAGCACACGGAGGTTCCCGGTCTGGCTGCTCGCCGTATGGAGCCTGACCAGGGTGACCCTGCTGCTCTACGCCCTCAGGGTGCTCGTCTTCCCCGGCCCGGACGTCACCACCGACGTCTCGGTCATCTATCACAGCTGGTACGACACCCTGCGCACCGGGACGTTCCCGCGTCACGACGTCACCTGGCAGTACCCGCCCGCCGCCGCGCTCGCGATCCTCTCCCCCGCGCTGCTGCCCTTCCTGGACTACACGCAGGCCTTCTTCGTTCTCGCCCTCCTCGCCGACCTGGTCGTCGTCTGCCTGCTCTGGTACGCGGGCACCCGCCCCGGCAGGACACCGCGCGGCGCCTGGCTGTGGACGGCCGGCGTCGCCCTGCTCGGCCCGACCGTCTACGCCCGCTACGACGTGATGGTGACCGCGGTGGCGGTCGCGGCGCTGCTCGCGGGGGCGGGCCGGCCGCGCGTGATGGGCGCGCTCACGGCCGTCGGCGCCCTGCTGAAGGTGTGGCCGGCGCTGCTGCTGGTGGGGGCCGCGAGCCGCCGGGCCTGGGTCTCTGCCGCGGCGACGGCCGGCGCACTGGCGCTGCTGTTCGGTCTGACGGCGCCCGGCGCCTTCTCCTTCCTGACCGCCCAGCGGGACCGCGGCACCGAGGTGGAGTCGATGGGCTCGCTGGTCTTCCACATCGCCCGGCACTTCGGCTGGCAGGGACAGGTGCTGCTGAACTACGGCTCGGTGGAGTTCCTCGGCCCGTACGTGGACTGGGTGAGCGCGGCGGCCCTGGCCCTGTCCGTGATCGCCTTCGGCTGGCTGCTGCTGTGGCGGCTGCGCGTCCGCCGTCTGCCGCCGCACGCGCTCGCGGACGCGGCCTTCGTCGCCGTCCTGCTGTTCACGGTCACCAGCCGGGTGATCAGCCCCCAGTACCTGGTGTGGCTGGTGGGCCTGGCGGCGGTGTGCCTGTCCCGGCGCGGCAGCCGGATGGCCCTGCCCGCCGGACTGGTCCTCGCCGCCTGCCCGGCCACCGTCCTGGAGTTCCCGGTCTACTTCGGGAACGTCGTCGCCAGCGACCGACTGGGCGTCGCCCTCCTCCTCGCCCGCAACGGCCTGCTGCTCCTCGCCACCCTGACGGCCGCCCGGACCCTGTGGCGCACCACGGTCTCCGTCCCCCCGCCGGCCGTCCCTCCTCAGACCCCCCGCACCCAGGAGACTCTGGCGCCTTCCTGACGGGGCACCAGCAGGGCCAGCGCGCCGTACTGCAGCGCCATGGAGAGCGCGAACCCCATGGCGATCCCGGGCAGCCCGGCGAGTTCCGACAGGGCGTAGGAGAGCGGCAGTTGCACCGCCGTGCCGAGCGCCGTCACCCGCAGCAGCCGGGTGCGCCCGCGCCGCCCTCGAAGACCCCGCCGAGTGCGATGCAGCACGCCATCAGCAGCAGATAGGGGCCGATGCAGCGGCGGAAGAGCACGCCGTCGTGCGCGACCGCGGGCCCGGCACCGAAGGCGCGCATGATCCATGGCGCGAGGGTGCCCAGCAGCACCGCGGCGGCCAGCCCCACCGCCCCCGACACGAGCACGGCCTGCCGTCCGATCTCCCGCCCCTGTTCCCGGCTCCCCGGGTGTGCGCGGTGTGGATGGAGGCGGCCTGGCGGACCGCGTAGAAGGCCATGGTGGCGAGGTACATGACCTTGTGGGCGATCGCGTAGGCGGCCGCCGCCGTCACCCCGAGCCGGGCCACGAGCGCCACCAGGACCGGGGCGCCGGTCTGCCGCACGGTGAAGTCGGTCGACATCGGCAGGCCGGTGGTGAACGCGCGGCGCAGAGCGGCAGCCGCCTCGTGGCGGCCGGAAAGCTGGGCCAGCGCACCGAGGCGGGCACGAGCGCGGCTCCGCGCCGGATCCCTTCGCTCACCGACGAGGGCCGCGCGGACCTCCTGGAGCGGCTGCGGCACCCCAAGCAGGCCGAGATCACCGACCATGCCCGCTTCAACACCGTGCTGGCGTTTCTGCGGTATCTCCCGGACCCCGGCGAGCAGGCCGCGGTGCTGCGCCGTCGGCTGGACTTCCTGAAGACCCCGGCGAGCTTCTTCTACCGTGACGGCAGGCCCGTACGGGCCGAGGAGGCGGAGGATCCGTTCCGGGCGGGCATGCTGCGGGTCGCACGGGCGACGGGCGAGAGGGCCTGTCTGCGCGAGGCGATCGGCCGGTTGGAGGGTTGACCCGTCAGGCCAGTTGCGCCCGCAGATAGGCCCGCCACTCCCGGGTGAACGTCTCCAGGTTCGTCCCGAGGGTGTGCTGCAGGGCGGACTCGACCGCGCCGGTGCGGGTCCGGTGGTCGCCCACCGCTCGGTAGAAGGCGTTCAGCCGGGCCTCGCCCCAGTGGTCGGCGATCATCCGGCAGGCCAGCCAGCCGCTCTCGTACGCCTGCGCCAGGGTGTCCGCGTCCGTGGAGAAGGCGAAGTCCGTGTCCCGGGGCAGTGCGGCCGGGATCCGGCCCCGGGCGACCGAGCGGCCGAGTTCGGGGGCCACCTCCCTGGGGGTGCGGCCGCTGTCGCGGTAGCCGACCCAGTCGGCGTAGCCCTCGGACAGCCACAGGGGGGTGGCCGCCGTGGTGTGGGCGCGGGTGGCCACATGGGTGGTCTCGTGCCGGAGCACGACCTGCTTGCCCAGGTCGCCGAGGACGCCGTACGCGTCCGGGTTGACGATGATCCGGTCCGCGGGCGCCCGGGACGTGCCGCCCGCCTCCCCGGTGGTGACCGCGGCGATCCCCCGGTACCCGGACGCCGGCGCGCCGAGCAGCCCCGCCATTCCCTCCAGCGACCGCGGTACGAGCACCACGACGTGCTGGACCCAGTCCGTGCCCCACGCCCGGGTGACGGCGGGGACCGAACGGTCCGCGAGGTCCGCGTAGGTCCGCAGGAGGTCCCGGGGCTGCCCCACCCCGAGCACCAGGCTGTGCGTTCCACGGACCGTCTCGACCGCGCCCTGCTCCCACAGCTGTTCGCCGGCCTTCTGCGCGGGCTGGTCGGCGCTGACGTACCAGTGGCCGCCGGTGCGGGTCAGCCGCAGCACCCGGGCGGCGGTGACCGGCGCCCGGTCGTAGTCCTTGACGCGGTAGCGCAGTTCGGCGTCGGCACTCGCCCGGTCGCCGGTGCGGTGCAGGGCCGTGACGCGGTACGACAGGGCGGCCAGCGGAACGTCGCGCAGGTTGTCGAACTCGGCCGCGTCGGTGGTCCGTGCCTCGGTCGCGAGGAACGCGGGCCGGTTCCCGGCGAGAACGGCGGCCGCCCGCCGGTCGAGGACCTGCTGCACGGCGGCCGTCTGGGAGTCCGGCGCGGGCTGCCCGCCGCAGCCGACGAGCCCGGCGAGAAGCAGCACACAGCACGCCACGACCCCCGGCGCACGCCCATGACCAGCCACTGTCCGATCGTACGCGTCGGCCGAGCCGGGTACGGGTGCCGTGGTCAGGGCCGGGTGACCGAGGAGATCGGCAGCATCCCGACCGGGTCGTAGCGGACCGCGGCCCCCGGATGCGGTGCGTGGATGACCTGGCCGCCGCCGACGTACATGGCCACATGGCTCGCGTCGGAGCGATAGACGATCAGGTCGCCGGGACGCACCTGGGAGAGCGGCACCCGGTGGCCGGCGTACCGCTGCTCCTGGGAGGTGCGCGGCAGTCCGATGCCCGCCCGTCCGTACGCCCACTGCATCAGACCCGAACAGTCGAAGCCGCCCGGTCCGCTGGCTCCCCACACATACGGGCGGCCGAGCGCGGAGCGGGCCGCGGCGACCGCGGCCGCGGCGCGCCCGTCGGGCGCCTTGGCGGCGGTGAGGCCGGGCACGTCGGCGCCGGAGCGGGACGCCCGGTCGTAGGCGGCGCGCGTGCTGGACGGCAGGGAGGCGAGCAGCCGTCGCGCGATGGCGAGTTTGTGCTCGACGGTCCTCTTGTGCCGGGCGACGGCCTCGCGGTCGCGCTCCAGCTCGGCCAGCCGGCCGCTGGTGTCCGCGCGTTCCTGGGCCAGCTCGCGCAGGGCCCCCTGGAGTTCCCTGAGCTGTCCGGCCTGGCGGAAGCCGATCCGGTCGAGCACGGCCGCCCGGTCCAGATACTCGCCCGGGTCGTGGGACAGCAGCAGCCGGAGGGAGGAGTCGATGCCGCCGGAGCGGTACTGGGCCCCGGCGAGCGAACCGAGCGTGTCCCGCAGGGCGTTGACCCGGTCCTGCTGCCGGGCGATCCGGTCCTGCTCCCGGCCGACCTGCCGGCGCAGCGAACCGGTCTGCTCGGTGGCCTTGTCGTAGGCCTCGGTGGCCTGCTCGGCCTCCTGGTACAGCCGGTCCACCGCGACCCGGGCGTCACGCGCCGGGGCGGCGTCCGCGGGTGCGGCGCCGAACGCGGTGGCGGCTGCCGCCGCGGCGGCGGCCGACAGCACGGCGGCTGTCTTCCTCAGCGCCTGGTGCGCCTCCGGGGCGCCCTCCCCGGTGTCCCTTCGGCTCACCGGGCGCACGGCGGCGCCACGGCCCCGGCCGAGGCCGGTTGGTGCAAGGCGGCGATGGGACCCCACGACCGGTCGCACTCCCTTCCGCTGACAGACCCCCGCCGAACGGCGAGGGAAGCGCGGCAGACAGTAGCCGGGTGATCACTCAGGGTCCAAAGCCGCCGCGGTGGGCGCACAACGCGGCGCCCCGCCGCTGACGCAGGTCATCGGCGGGGCGTGGGGTCAGCGGGCGTCGCTGGAATTCGCCCGTTCGGGCGGAGTGGCGACCCGGTCCGAGAGGGATCCGATCAGACTCGGACGCCGAACATGAAGGGTCCGCCGATCGTGCTCATCGACTCGTAACGGACGACGGTGCCGGTGCGCGGGGCGTGCAGGATCTGGCCGTTGCCCGCGTAGAGGCCCACGTGGTGGATGTCGTTGAAGAAGAAGACCAGGTCGCCGACCTTGAGGTCGTTGACCGAGTAGATCCGGGTGCCTATGTTGGCCTGCTCCTGCGAGGTACGCGGGATGGAGACGCCGGCCTGCCCGTACGCCCATGAGGTCAGGCCCGAGCAGTCGAATTCGGCCGTGCCGGTGGCGCCGTACGAGTAGGGCCTGCCGATCATGGACTGGGCTGCGGCGAACGCCGCGGCCGCCCGGCCGGAGGCGGAGCCGGTGTTGCCGCTGAGGACGCTGCGCTCGCTGGCCCGGCTGGCCCGGTTCTGCTCGGCGGCGAGCTGCGCCTTCTCCTGCGCGGTCAGGGAGTTGAGCAGCTTCTGCGCCGCGGCGAGCTTGCCCTGGACTTCCTGCTTGTTCTTGCCCAGCTCGGTCCGGGTGGCCGCGAGGTCCTTGAGCTTGTCGGCGGCCTCCTGGCGCTCCTGGGCCAGCTCGCGCTGCTTCTCCTGGATCTTCTTGAGCGCCTCGACCTGCTGGCTGCTCAACTGGTCCAGCGTGGACGCCTTGTCGAGGTAGTCGTCCGGGTTGGAGGAGAGGAACAGCTGCACGGAGGGGTCGATGCTGCCGGTGCGGTACTGGGCGCTCGCCATGGTGCCGATGCCGTCACGCAGCTGGTTCAGCTCGTCCTGGCCCCGGGCGACCTTGTCCTGCAGGCCGGAGATCTCCTTCTCCAGCTTGTCCTGCTTCTCCTTGGCGCCGTCGAAGGCCTCGGTGGCCCGCTCGGCCTCCCCGTAGAGCTTGTCCACGCGGGACTTGACCTCGTCCTTGCTCGGCTTCTCGCTGGGGGCTGCGTTGGCGGCCTGGGCACTGAAGGCCACGGCGGCGGCAGCGGCGGTGGTGAGCACGGTCACACGGGTGCGGCTCGGCTGCTTGGGTCGACGGTGGGACGCCACGGGGGCGAGCTCCTTCTTCCTCCAGCCGCCTACCGACACGCCGGCGGGCGGTGCCCTCCGCCGGTCACCCACCCCTTGTGAGTGATCACCCGTGCGGAGGTTCGAGGCCCGACCCTAGTGACCTCGCTGTGATCAGTTCAAATCCTGAGCGGGAAAATTCCCGTCACGCAATGCATTCTTTGCACGGAACTCACCCGTGGTGACGCGGCCTTGACGCTACGTTGCGCAACGACTGTCCCAATTCGGGCATGACCGACGGATGTTGCGCTTGGTGCGTAGGCGACCCATGGGGTGTACGGCGCAACGCGCGGACCAGGCAAGGAAGTCCGTTATGCCCTGGAAAATCGCCTGAGCAGCACCACCGACGCCACGGGGCGGGCGCCCGCCCTGGCGACCCCGTCGGCCACCTCGCGGTCGGTGGAGACCACGATGACGGGCCGGCCCGGCGGCTCCGCGCGCACCAGCTGACGGATCAACTCGTCGGCGGTGACGCCCGGCTTGGAGAACAGGACCCGCACTCCGCGCGGCGGCGCGAGCAGCACGGGGGCGGCCAGTTCGGCCCCGTCGAAGACGCAGGTGACCTCCGCGCCGGTCTGTGCGGCGAGCTGCGAGAGCTGCCCGAGGAGCCTAAGGCGCTGCTTCTCCAGCGGCATCTGCGGATAGCCGGTCTTGGTGACGTTGTAACCGTCGACGACCAGATGCGCCTGCGGCAGCGCGAGCAGCTGGTCGAGGATGGCGGGATCGTTCTCGGACAGCGCCCGGGCCGCGATGTCCTTCGGTGTCATCCGTCCCGGTTCGACCGCATCCACGGTCTCCGCGGGCCGCACCGAGACCGGTGGCAGCGCCAGCTCCCGCCGCAGCCCCTGGGCCGCGTCCAGCACGGTGTCGAGCAGCAGCCGTACCCGCATGTCCTCGACGCTGCGCCCCTCGCGCACCGCCCGGCGCGTGGCCTCCAGGGCGGCCTCCGACTCACCGAGACGCGCCTTGAGCCGCCGGGCCTCGCTCTCGGCGGCGGACACCTGCGCCTGGCCCTCGGCGCGCACCGTCTCGATCTCGCCCTGGACCTTGCGCAGCGCGGACTCGCCGCGCTTGACGTCACTGAGCGCGGCGCGCAGCTTCCGGTGAAGCGATTCGGCTTCCTTGCGGGCCGACTCCAGCTCCGCGCGCAGCCGTTCGGTCTCGGCGCGGGTCTGCTCGCGGGCGGCGACCAGTTCCTCGCGCAGCCGTTCCAGTTCGGCCCGGCTCTCCTCGTCGGCGCGCTCGGCGTCCGCCCGCTGGGCCTCCTCGCCCGCGGCGGTCACGAGCTTCACCCAGCCCGCCGGGCGCAGTACATAGGCCGCGGCCGCCACGTCGAGCGGGTCCGCGGCCGGGGGCGGCGAGCCGGAGTCGAGCGCGCCGGTGAGTTCCGGCTGGGCCTCTCTGAGCTTCTCCGCGATCCGCTGCCGGAACACCGCGTCGGTCTCCAGGGCCGCCGCCATGGCGTTGCCGGCGAACTTGGCCCGGCGGTTCGGGGTGAATCGGGCGTACTGCCGCAACTGTGCGGGCAGTTCGGCCAGGGTCAGCCCGCCGAAGCCGTCCGAGACGATCTGTACGACCCGACGGCGCACTCCGTCGGGCATCGGACGGTCGAGCACCTCAGCGGTGCCGTCGACCGGCTCCCCGCCCGAAGTCTCCACCATCCGTCACCCCAATGCCTGTGCGGGGCCGCCTCCGTCAGGAGCCGGCGCCCGGCCTGTCCACGAGTTCCACCTGATCCAGGGCGTTGCACCAGCGGCAACGCACTGACTCGATGGTCTCACTGACCACCTCGCGCTCCTCGACCGTCGGTTCCCCGGCCAGATCGAGATGCACGTACTCGATCACCTTCGATGAGCGGGTCACGTCGAACCGGGTCAGGTTGCCGCAGAGCATGCAGCGCCAGCGGGTCGTGTCGGTCGGCGAGGGAACCGTCATCGTGGCTGCTCTTCCTTCTTCCAGTCTCCGTGATGCGCCAGTTTCCCTGGAGCGTGTGGCTCGTAACCCTACGGCCTGGCGGGCAACCGCCGCCTGCCCGTATCACGCGGCGAGGCACTCTGTGCTGATCGGTCCGGTTACGCCATGCTCTGTCCCATGATCAGCACCTGGGGCAGGACGGCCGGGAGGGCGTTGCGGGGGCAGTCGGCACCCGTGACGTACGGACTGATCGCGCTGTGCTGTCTGATCTTCGTGCTGGGGCCGGCCTCGGGCCTGAATCCCGCCTACGGCCGGGGCGAGGCGCTGCTCGCCGCCCAGCGGACCTACTTCGCCCGCTGGGGCGTGGTGCCCGCGGAGCTGTTCAGCGGGGCGCCCCGGGCCGCGCTCACCCCCGCCACGGCGCTCTTCGTGCACGGCAGCTGGGTGCATCTGCTCGGCAACATGCTGTTCCTCTACGTCTTCGGGGCGATGACCGAGGAGCGGATGGGCCATCTGCAGTTCGCCCTGTTCTACGGGGGCTGCGGCTATCTGGCGCTCCTCGGGTACGCGGCTGCCCACGCGCAGTCGACACAGACGCTGGTCGGCGCCTCGGGGTCGATCTCCGCGGTGCTCGGCGCGTTCCTGTTCCTGTTCCCCGGGGCCCGGGTGACCAGTCTTTTCCCGTTCCTCTTCTTCCTGCCGCTGCGCTTCCCCGCCTGGGTGGTGCTGCCCTTCTGGGCGACACTGCAGTGGATCGCGGCGGGCCGCGCCGCCCAGGGCCCGGGCGTCGCCTATCTGGCCCATGTGGTGGGGTTCGCACTGGGCTTCCTCTACGCCTGGGTGCGCAGGCCCGTACTGGTGGCGCCCCCGTGAACCCCCGCGTCCGCGACGGGACACGGACGTACTCCGGCAGGCGGTTCCCGCGCCGCCGGAGTACGTCTGTTGGTGCGCGATGGAGCAGGTCTTAGAGTGACAGTCCGAGCGTGCACCTAGGGAGACTGTCAGCCGTGATCACTGCGATCGTGCTCATCAAGACCAGCGTGGACCGGATCCCCGAGATCGCCGAGTCGATCGCCGCGCTGGACTGCGTCAGCGAGGTCTTCTCCGTCACCGGCACGTACGACCTGATCGCCATGGTCCGGGTGCAGGCCCATGACGACCTGGCGGACGTCATCCCCGGCCGGATCAGCAAGATCCCGGGCGTGCTGGCCACGGACACGCATGTCGCCTTCCGCACGTACTCCCAGCACGACCTGGAGGCGGCGTTCGCGATCGGGCTCGACAACTAGTGCCCCCACAGGCACGTTCGCCCCGTCGCGGAGCACGCTCCCCCCAGCTCTCGGCTTCGCTCGAGCAGGGGGGACCCCATGACGCCGCTCCTTGACGGGCAGACGCTGCCACGCCGCACTCGGCGGTCACCCACCGATCAGCCGTGTAGACAACGCTTCAGGTCAACACACCTGGTGCGGTGACCGGGGTGTCAGACCGCCGGGACGCAGCGCCCGTCCTCCGTGCGGTACGTCCACCGCGCGCCCTCCCGGACCAGTTCCCCGACCGCCCGGACGAACCGCTCCACATGCTCGTCGGGCGTGCCCGCGCCGAAGCTGACGCGGATGGCGTTCAGGGACCGCTCACCGGGCACGGCCTCGGGGGCGCCGCACTCGCCCTGGGTGCCCGGGTCGCCGCCCAGCAGGGTGCGGACCAGCGGATGGGCGCAGAAGAGGCCGTCGCGCACGCCGATGCCGTACTCGGCGGAGAGCGCGGCGGCGAAGTGGGAGCTGTTCCAGCCCTCGACGACGAACGAGAGGACGCCGACACGGGGCGCCTCGTCGCCGAAGAGGGAGAGCACCTTGACCTCCGGGATCCCGGCGAGTCCGTCCCGGACCCTGCGGACGAGGAACTGCTCACGGGCGACGAGCGTGTCGAAGCCCGCTTCTGTGAGGGCCTTGCAGGCCGAGGCGATGGCGTAGGCGCCGATCACATTGGGCGAACCGGCCTCGTGCCGCGCGGCGCTCTCGTGCCAGTCGACGTCCACTCCCCCGTCCGTCCGCCGGGTGACCCTGCGGCTGGCTCCGCCGCCCGCGAGGTAGGGCTCGGCCGCGCGCAGCCAGTCGGCACGGCCCGCCAGCACGCCTGAGCCGAAGGGGGCGTAGAGCTTGTGGCCGGAGAAGGCGACCCAGTCCACCCCGAGGTCCGTGACCGACACGGGGTGGTGCGGGGCCAGCTGGGCGGCGTCCAGGACGATACGGGCGCCGTGCGCATGGGCGGCCTCCGCCAGCTCGCGTACGGGCCACAGCTCGCCGGTGACGTTGGAGGCACCGGTGACGCAGACGAGGGCCGGTCCGTGGGGGTCGCGGTCCGCGAGGGCGCGCTCCAGGGTCCGTACGGCCTGCTGCGGGGTGCGCGGGGCGTCCAGGACGGTGACCCGGGCTTCCCGCCAGGGCAGCAGCGAGGCATGGTGCTCGGTCTCGAAGACGAAGACCTGGCAGTCGGCCGGCAGGGCGGCGGCGAGGAGGTTGAGCGAGTCGGTGGTGGACCGGGTGAAGATCACCTGGTCCTCCCCGCGGCAGTCCAGGAAGGCGGCGACGGTCTTCCGGGCGTTCTCGAAGAGGTCCGTGGACAGCTGCGACAGATACCCGGCGCCGCGGTGGACGCTGCCGTAGTAGGGCGCGTACGCCGCCACGTCGTCCCAGACCCGCTGGAGCGCCGGGGCGCTGGCCGCGTAGTCGAGCGCGGCGTAGGTGACGGCGCCGCCCGTGACGAGCGGGACGCTGACATCCCTGCCCAGAACGGGCAGCGGGGCACAAACGGACTGGTCGGCGGCAAGGGTGGAGACAGACATGGATGGACTCCCGTGAAGGCAGAGGGGATCACCGCACCGAAGGGCGCGCGCACGGGCGCGCGGCTGCCTCGACGGCACGGGAAAAGGGTGAAAAGGGGATGCGGAGGCGGGGCTCTGCGGCCCTAGCGCATTCGCTTGCTCACGGAAGGCTCCCTCGAACGACCAGGACCCCTGGCCCCACGCTCACCACAGCGTGTGAGGGGTCCGCGCTTGCCGTGGACCTCGCTGCCCACGACCCGGTCTTCACCCGGGGCACCCCGCCACGGACGGAGGGTTGCCGGACAGCCGGCCGGGGCCGAGTGGCTGTCGCTCATGACCTGGGCAGGACGCTACGTGACATGATCGGGCGGCCGCAACATCTGTCCGGATGCCGGGACATACGCCCTCCGGCGCACAGGCGACGGCATGCGAAAGGGGGAGCCCGGCCGTGCCGCGCTCCCCCTTCGCCCCGGGGCTCAGCGGTGGCTCGCGGCCACCCAACGCTCCAGAGACCGCTTCGCGGCGCCCGAGTCGATCGACTCCTCCGCCCTCGCCATCCCGGCCCGCAGCTGCTCGGCCAAGGGCGCCCCGGTGGGCTCCAGGGCCACCAGCGCCGCCGCCGAGTTCAGCAGCACCGCGTCCCGCACCGGCCCGGTCTCCCCGTCCAGCAGACGCCGCGCCACGTCGGCGTTGTAGGAGGCGTCGGCGCCGCGCAGCGCCTCCACCGGCACCAGCTCGATGCCGACGTCCCGGGGATCGAAGGTCTCCTCGGCGACCTTGCCGTCGCGGACCACCCAGACCCGGGACGTCGAGGTGGTCGTCAGCTCGTCCAGTCCGTCGTCGCCGCGGAAGACCAGGGACGAGTTCCCGCGCTCGGCGAGGACTCCCGCCACGATGGGCGCCATCCGCGGGTCGGCGACCCCCACCGCCTGGGCCTTCACCCGCGCCGGGTTGGTCAGCGGACCCAGCACGTTGAACGTCGTACGGATCCCGAGCTGGCCGCGCGCCGCGGCCACATGCCGCAGTGCGGGGTGGAACTTCACCGCGAAGCAGATGGTGATCCCGGCCTCCTCCGCCACCTCGGCCGTCCGCCGCGGGGTGAGGTCCAGATTGATGCCGAGCTTCTCCAGCACGTCCGAGGAGCCGGACGCGGACGACGCGGCCCGGTTGCCGTGCTTGACGACCTTCGTGCCCGTGCCGGCCACCACGATCGACGACATCGTGGAGATGTTGACCGTCTTCGCGCCGTCGCCGCCGGTACCGACGATGTCGACCGCCGGACCCGGCACCTCGATCACGTTCGCGTGCTCGTACATGGCCCGGACGAGCCCGGTGATCTCCTCGACCGTCTCGCCCTTCGCCCGCAGCGCCACGACGAAGGCGGCGATCTGCGCGTCCGTCGCCTCGCCGCGCATGATCCGGTCCATCGCCCAGGCCGTGTCGTCCACGCTCTGGTCCTGGCCGTCCAGCAGGGCGTTCAGCACCCGGGGCCAGGAACGGCCCGCCGCGGTGTCGCCTCCAGCGGGGTTCACAGCGCTCATAAGCCGCTCCTGGGTCGGTGTCCCGGCCGGGACACGTTTCTCGAACAGGTCCACCCTATCCAGCCCCGGGCACGGCAAAGGGCCCCGTCCGGATGTGGACGGGGCCCTTCGACCGTGGCGTGGCGCGCGCAGCGATCAGTGGTGGCCGTGGCCGCTCGTGATCTCCTTGTACTCCTCGACCGTGGCCTTGGGGATCTGGTTGTCCTCCCCGTAGTAGGCGTTGCTCAGGCGGGCACGCAGCTTCTCCGAACCCTTGACCTTCCGCTCGACGCCGTTCTCGTCGACCGTCGGGCCGATCTCGGCCGGCTTGTACTGCTCGTGCGCCGTGAGCGTGTGCAGCTGCTCCTGGCTGAGCGGCTCGTGGACCTCGATGAACTCACCGTGCGGCAGCCGCTTGATGATGCCCGACTCGCGGCCGTGCAGCACCTTGTCCCGGTCGCGGCGCTGGAGGCCGAGGCAGATCCGCTTGGTGACGATGAACACGAGCACCGGCACCACGAAGAAGGCGATGCGGACGAACCAGGTGATCGAGTTGATCGACAGGTGGAAGTGCGTGGCCCAGATGTCGTTGCCGCCACCGACGAGCAGCACGAAGTACCAGGAGATCCACGCGGCGCCGAAGCCGGTACGCGTCGGCGCGTTGCGCGGGCGGTCCAGGATGTGGTGCTCGCGCTTGTCGCCCGTGACCCAGGACTCGATGAACGGGTAGACCGCGATGGTGACCAGGACCAGCGGGAAGATCACCAGCGGGATGAACACACCCAGGACAAGCGTGTGGCCCCAGAAGTTGATCTCCCAGCCCGGCATCGTACGGATGAGGCCCTCGGAGAAGCCCATGTACCAGTCGGGCTGAGCGCCCGTGGAGACCTGGTCCGGACGGTAGGGGCCGATGGCCCAGATCGGGTTGATCTGCGCGATCGCCGCGATGGCCGCGATGACCCCGAAGACCAGGAAGAAGAAGCCTCCGGCCTTGGCCATGTAGACCGGCAGCAGCGGCATGCCGACGACGTTGTTGTTCGTCTTGCCGGGACCCGCGAACTGCGTGTGCTTGTGGTAGAAGACCAGGATCAGGTGGCCGACCACCAGGCCGAGCATGATGCCCGGCAGCAGCAGGATGTGGATCGAGTAGAACCGGGCCACGAAGTCGCCGCCGGGGAACTCGCCGCCGAAGAGGAAGAAGGACAGGTACGTGCCGACGATCGGCACGGACAGGATCGCGCCCTCCATGAAGCGGACACCGGTGCCGGAGAGCAGGTCGTCCGGGAGCGAGTAACCGGTGAAGCCGGTGAACATGCCCAGGACGAACAGCAGGAAGCCGAACAGCCAGTTGATCTCACGCGGCTTGCGGAACGCGCCCGTGAAGAACACGCGCATCATGTGCACGAACATGCCGGCGAGGAAGATCAGCGCCGCCCAGTGGTGGATCTGCCGGATCAGCAGACCGCCACGGACGTCGAAGCTGATGTGCAGCGTCGAGTTGAACGCCTCGCTCATCAGCTGACCCTGGAGCGGCACGTAACTGCCGTGGTACACCACCTCGTTCATCGAGGGGTGGAAGAACAGCGTCAGGTACACACCCGTGAGGATGATGATGATGAAGCTGTAGAGGCAGACCTCACCCAGCATGAACGACCAGTGGTCGGGGAAGATCTTGCGCATGTTCGACTTGGCCAGGGAGTAGATCCCCAGGCGGCCGTCGGCCCAGTCGGCGACGCGCTCGCCGGCCGGTGCCCGTCCGCGCGAAGCGGACTCAGGGGTCGTTGAAGTGCTCATCCGCGCTCCCAGAAAGCAGGACCGACGGGCTCTTCGAAGTCGCCGAGCGCCTCGAGGTAGCCGTCCGCGTTGACGCCGATATGCAGCTGCGGCAGAGCGTGACCAGCCGGGCCGAAGATGACCCGGCCACCGTCGGAGAGATCGAAGGTGGACTGGTGGCACGGGCAGAGGACGTGGTGCGTCTGCTGCTCGTACAGGGAGATCGGGCAACCGACGTGGGTGCAGATCTTCGAGTAGGCCACGATGCCCTCGTGGGACCACGAGAGTTCCCGCTTGTCCTTGATGTTCTCCGGCTGGAGCCGGACGAGCATCAGGGCGGCCTTCGCGATCTGCTGCTGGAAGTCCTCGTTGGTCTCCTCCAGGCCCTCGGGCTTGGCGAAGGTGAGCGAACCGACCGCGATGTCCGAGGGACGCATCGGCTGGTTCGTGTTCATGTTGACGAGGAGCTTGCCCTTGGACCACAGCGTGTGGCGCAGCTTGGTGCCGGGCAGCGTGCCGAGGTCACGCAGCAGGAACAGACCGGAGAGCGGCACCATGGCCAGCGCGCCGAACATCGTGTTCCGGATCAGCGAGCGACGGCCGAGCTGCGACTCCTTGGCACCCGCCTGGAAGTCGGCGAGGACCTTCGCCTTGACCTCGGGCGCCGCCTCGATCGGGTGACGCTCGTCGGCGACCTCGACGTCGGACATCAGGGTGCGGGCCCAGTGGACCGCGCCCGCGCCGATCGTGAACAGCGCCACGCCCAGCGTCAGGCCCAGCGCGAAGTTCATCGCGCTGATGTGCCCGATCGGGAAGACGTAGATCGACCGGTCGTTCGGGATCGTGACGTACGAGGCGATGAAGCCGAGGGTGGCCAGCATCGACACGGTGAACAGCATGGCGACCGTGCGCTCGGAGCGCTTGGCGGCCCGCGCGTCGATGTCCTGGATCCGGTGCTCGTGGGGCGGCAGCCCCGGGTCGGCGAACGGGTTCTCCTCGTCCGCGACCGCTACGGCACCGTGCTCGTCGTCCTGCTCAGCGGGCAGGTTCTCTTCGGGAATGTCTTGGCTACTCATGACTTCTTGGCCTTTGCGGTCCGAGCGGCGACCCAGACGGCGACCGCGATCAGCGCGCCCAGTCCGAAGATCCAGGCGAAGAGGCCCTCGGAGACCGGGCCGAGTCCGCCCAGGTCGAGACCGCCGGGGTTCTCGGTCTGGTCACCGTTGACCGCCTTGACGTAGGCGATGATGTCCTTCTTGTTCTGCTGCGACAGGGTGGTGTCGGGGAAGGACGGCATGTTCTGCGGGCCGGTCTGCATGGCCTCGTAGATGTGCTTCGGGTCGACGCCCCCGAGGCTCGGCGCGAACTTGCCGTGCGTCAGCGCACCGCCCTCGCCCGTGACGTTGTGGCACTGCGCGCAGTTGGTGCGGAAGATCTCGCCGCCCCTGGCGACGTCGGCACCCTCGGGGCTGTAGTCGTTCTTCGTCGGCACGGCCGGGCCGGCGCCGAGCGAGGAGATGTACGCCGCGAGCTGGTCGATCTGGGCCTGCGAGTAGATGTTCTTCTTCTTCGTCACCTGGGGGCCCTGGGAGGTGGCGGCCGGCATACGGCCGGTGCCCACCTGGAAGTCCACGGCCGCGGCGCCGACGCCGACCAGGCTCGGACCGTCGGAGCCGCCCTGACCGCCGGTGCCGTGGCAGCTGGCGCAGCCCACCTGGTAGAGCTTCTTGCCCTCCTCGATGGCGAGGGACTGGGAGGTTTCATCGGCCTGCGCCTTGCTCGCGGGCGCGAACGCGGCGTACAGCCCCCCGGTGGCCGCCAGCGCGAGGAGTAGGACGACGACAGCCGCCAGCGGATGGCGTCGTCGTGCGGAGAGCTTTTTCACGGATTACCCCGGTGTCAGGATCTTCTGCGTCGATGCTTCTGGAAATGGATCGGATCGTCGCGAGCGCTCGGCTCACCCAGATCGGGTGAACGGCCGCCGCGGCCGATCGCTGATTACCTGATCAGGTAGATCGTGGCGAAGAGGCCGATCCAGACGACATCGACGAAGTGCCAGTAGTAGGACACGACGATGGCGGCGGTCGCCTGCTCGTGAGTGAACCTCTTGGCCGCGTAGGTGCGGCCGAGGACCAGCAGGAAGGCGATGAGACCACCCGTCACGTGCAGACCGTGGAAGCCGGTGGTCAGGTAGAACACCGAGCCGTACGGGTCCGAGGACAGCGAGAGGCCGTCCTTCTTGACCAGCTCGGTGTACTCGAAGATCTGACCGCCGACGAAGATCGCACCCATGACGAAGGTGAGGATGAACCAGCCGCGGAGCTTCTTCACGTCACCGCGCTCGGCCGCGAACACGCCGAGCTGGCAGGTCAGCGAGGAGAGCACCAGGATCGTGGTGTTGGTCGCCGAGAACGGAAGGTTGAGATGGCTGGCCATCTCCTTCCAGTGCGTCGGACCCGTCACCGATCGCAGGGTGAAGTACATCGCGAAGAGGGCCGCGAAGAACATCAGCTCGGAACTCAACCAGATGATGGTTCCGACGCTGGTGAGGTTCGGCCGGTTGACCGACGGGTGCGCGTGCCCGGTTTCTACTGTCGTTGCTGTCGCCACGACCGACATTATGTCGGGCGCTTATCCCGCCCTCACTCCGGGGGGTGCCGTTCGGAGTGTCCGCACCGTCTGGAGTGCCCGTATGGCCCACCGAAGCCGTGTGCGAACCGCTGTTGACCGGGTGTCCGAGGGAGTAGCATCCGCCCCAACGGTCCGTTCCGTACGACGCTGACGTCCCGGAGGAAGCATGCAGCCGACCGCCACGGTGCTGGTCTACAGCGACGACTCCCGCACCCGCGAGCAGGTGCGGCTCGCAGCCGGGCGCAGGCCGGCGCCGGACGTCCCCGAGGTCCGGTTCGTGGAGTGCGCTACGCCCGCCGCGGTCGTCAGCGAACTGGACAAGGGCGGCATCGACGTGTGCGTCCTGGACGGCGAGGCCGTGCCGATGGGCGGCATGGGCGTGTGCCGGCAGATCAAGGACGAGATCTTCCACTGCCCTCCGGTGCTGGTGCTCATCGCGCGCCCGCAGGACGCGTGGCTGGCCACGTGGAGCCGGGCCGATGCCGCCGTGGCGCTGCCGGTGGAGCCGGTGGAACTGGCCTCCGCGCTGGCCTCGCTGCTGCGGCGGCGGGCCCTTGCGAGTGCCTGACGGCGCCGTGGGCGCCCCGGGGCCGCCGGCCGTGACCACGGGCCTGACGCGACGCCATGGGGCGCCCTGGCGGCCGTCCAGGGCCGCGTAGGCCTCTCGTGCGACCTCACCGGCCCCGCGCGTCTCGCCGGGGCCGGGCGCCTCTCTCACACCGCCTGCGGGCGCAGTCTCGCGATGTCCGTCGGGCTCGGGCCGGGCTCGTCCGGGGTCAGGGCGCTGCCCTTGCCCCACCTGGCCCAGTCGAGGTTCCAGTCGCCGTAGCCGTTGCCGAAGGGGTCCATCTGCCTGCCCCGGGAGTTGACGACCTGGACGATGTCGCCCAGCCGCACGGTGTCGAAGAACCAGTGGGCGTTGCCGGTGGTCATGCCGGTGCAGCCGTGGCTGACGTTGGCGTACCCCTGGTAGTCGACGGACCAGGGCGCGGCGTGGACGTATTCACCGCTCCAGGTCACCCGGGCGGCCCAATAGACCATCAGATCGAAGGAGTCGCTGGAGTTCGTGGAGATGCCGATCGTCGTCCCGCGCATCCGTACGGCGGGCTGCTTGCCGATGATGACCTTGATGCCGTTGCGGGTGTCGTAGCCGGGTCTGCCGGTGGTGACGGGGATCTGTCGGAGCACCTGGTCGTTCTTGTAGACCGTCATATGGTGCGCGGCGGCGTCCGTGACGGCGATGAGGCGGTCGCCCATGGTCAGTTGCACGGGTTTGCTGTCGGCGCCCCACAGGCGGTCCGAGACCTTCACGCCCGCAAGGTTGCTGTGCACCGTGACGGTGGCGTGCGCGGGCCAGTAGTCCTTGGGGCGGTAGTGCAGCGTCTTGTCGTCCACCCAGTACCAGGAGCCGCCGACCGCGGGCACCGAGTCCACCTTGAGGGCGCGTTCGACGATCGCGCGGGACGCCTTGTCCTTCACGGGCTCGCTGAGTGCCGCCGTGACGGGCTGGCCGACGCCGTAGGTCCCGGTGTCGGGGCCGAGGGCGACGTTCAGCGTCTTGGTCTTCGGGACGGCCGTGTCGAACTCGAGGACCTTGCGGCCGGGTGCGCCGTCCTCGTCCTCGGTGCTCACCCGCACCGTGTAGTGGGTGCCGGCGGCCAGCGGTGAGGTGCTGTGCCAACGGCTGCCGTCGGCGTTGAGTTCACCGGCCAGATAGCGCCCTCGGGCGTCCACGGCCGTGACGTCGGTGATGCGTCCGTCCGAGTCCGAGGCGGTGATCTCCAGAGGCTTGTCGGGATCCGCCTTCTTGTCGTTGTCGTCAGGCGCGTTGTAGGCGATCTGGTCCGCCGCGTCGAACGGATGCGCGGCGAGCGGGTCGCCGTCGACGCCGCAGGCGACAGGGCCCACGGCAAGGGATATCAGCAGCAGGGTGCAGCCGACGACCGTGCGGTGTCGTGGCCCCCGGAAGAAGACTGAGTGGCTCATGACCTCACGCTATGAACCCCGCTGGGCCGCGGCGCGCCGAGAGAGCCGTGCGGGGGACGTGAAGCGCGCCAAAAGAGGGAGCCCGGACACTTCGGAGAGTGTCCGGGCTCCCGTGCGTTCAACGCGTGTTACTGGGTGCGGTTCTCACCGCGGTAGTACTCGAAGACCCAGCCCCACAGGCCCACCAGGATCAGCGGGGCGGAGAAGTACATCAGCCACCAGCCGATCGCGATGGACAGGAAGGCCAGCGCGCCACCGACGCCGAGGGCGAGCGGCTGCCAGCTGTGGGGGCTGAAGAAGCCGACCTCACCGGCGTCGTCCGCGACGTCGGCCTCCAGGTTGTCCTGGGCGCCAGCGTCGACCCGCCGGGCCGTGAAGGCCAGGTAGTAGCCGATCATCACGCTCAGGCCGAAGGCCAGGAAGAGCGCGGTGGTACCGGCCGGTTCCTTCGACCACAGGCCGTACACGACGGCCATGATCAGGAGGAAGACGGCCAGCCAGAGGAACATCTTGCCCTGGATCTTCACTTGCCGGCCTCCTTGCCACCGGAGACGGCCTTGCTACCGGCACCCGCGTGCTCGAGCTGCTCGAGCGCGGCGATCTCCGGGTGGTGCAGGTCGAAGGCGGGGGATTCGGAACGGATCCGCGGCAGGGTGAGGAAGTTGTGCCGCGGCGGCGGGCAGGAGGTCGCCCACTCCAGCGAACGGCCGTAGCCCCACGGGTCGTCCACGCCGACCGGCTTGCCGTACTTCGCCGTCTTCCACACGTTGTAGAGGAACGGCAGTATCGACAGACCGAGCAGGAACGAGCTGATCGTCGAGATCGTGTTCAGGGCGGTGAAGCCGTCGGCCGCGAGGTAGTCCGCGTAGCGTCGCGGCATACCCTCGGCGCCCAGCCAGTGCTGCACCAGGAACGTGCCGTGGAAGCCGATGAACAGCGTCCAGAAGGTGATCTTGCCGAGGCGCTCGTCGAGCATCTTGCCCGTGAACTTCGGCCACCAGAAGTGGAAGCCGGCGAACATCGCGAACACGACCGTACCGAAGACCACGTAGTGGAAGTGCGCCACCACGAAGTACGAGTCGGAGACGTGGAAGTCCAACGGAGGCGAGGCCAGGATGACACCGGTCAGACCACCGAAGGTGAAGGTGATCAGGAAGCCGGTCGCCCAGAGCATCGGTGTCTCGAAGGACAGCGAGCCCTTCCACATCGTGCCGATCCAGTTGAAGAACTTCACACCGGTCGGGACGGCGATGAGGAACGTCATGAAGGAGAAGAACGGGAGCAGTACGCCACCGGTGACGTACATGTGGTGCGCCCACACCGTCACGGACAGACCGGCGATCGCGATGGTCGCGCCGACCAGACCCATGTAACCGAACATCGGCTTACGGCTGAAGACCGGGATGATCTCGGAGATGATGCCGAAGAACGGTAGAGCGATGATGTACACCTCTGGATGGCCGAAGAACCAGAAGAGGTGTTGCCACAGTAGAGCGCCGCCGTTTGTCGCATCGAACACATGCGCACCGAACTTGCGGTCCGCCTCCAGGGCGAACAGCGCGGCCGCGAGGACCGGGAAGGCCAGCAGGACCAGAACGGCGGTCAGCAGCACGTTCCACACGAAGATCGGCATGCGGAACATGGTCATACCGGGTGCGCGCATGCAGATGATGGTGGTGATGAAGTTGACCGCACCGAGGATCGTGCCGAAGCCGGAGAAGGCCAGACCCATGATCCACATGTCGGCGCCGATGCCCGGCGAGCGGACGGCGTCCGACAGCGGGCTGTAGGCGAACCAGCCGAAGTCGGCCGCGCCCTGCGGGGTGAGGAAGCCGCCGACCGCGATGGTCGAGCCGAACAGGTAGAGCCAGTAGGCGAACATGTTCAGCCGCGGGAACGCCACGTCGGGCGCGCCGATCTGCAGCGGCATGATCCAGTTCGTGAAACCGGCGAACAGCGGCGTCGCGAACATCAGCAGCATGATCGTGCCGTGCATCGTGAACGCCTGGTTGAACTGCTCGTTCGACATGAACTGCAGGCCCGGACGGGCCAGCTCGGCGCGCATGAGCAGAGCCATGACGCCGCCGATGAGGAAGAACGCGAACGACGTGACCAGATACAGCGTGCCGATCGTCTTGTGGTCAGTGGTGGTCAGCCACTTGACGACGACGTTGCCGGGATTCTTGCGCCTGACCGGCAGCTCGTTCTCGTATGAGCCTACGGCTGCGGCGGCACCCTGGGGTTCGTTGAGGATGCTCACAGGTTGTTCGTCTCCCGGTTCTTCTCGTGGCTCGTCTGCGCGATGCCCGCGGGGATGTAACCGGTCTGCCCCTTCTTCGCCAGGTCCTTGAGGTGCTGCTCGTAACGATCGGGCGAGACGACCTTCACGTTGAACAGCATCCGGGAGTGGTCGACGCCGCAGAGCTCGGCGCACTTGCCGCGGAAGGTGCCCTCCGTGTTGGGGGTCACCTGGAAGGCATTGGTGTGGCCCGGAATGACGTCCTGCTTCATCAGGAACGGCAGCACCCAGAAGGAGTGGATGACGTCGCGCGAGGTCAGGACGAAGCGGACCGTCTTGCCCTTGGGGAGCCAGAGGGTCGGACCGGGGTTGTTGGTCTGCGGGTTCCGCGTGGCCGGCGTACCGAAGTCGTAGACACCGCCGGCGTTCGCCGGGAAGTCATTCTTGAACCGGTCCGGGATCGCGCTCAGGTTCGGATCGGTCTTGGCGTCACCGGTCACCCCGCTGACGGGGGTGACGTAGTTGAAGCCCCAGCTCCACTGGTAGCCGACGACGTTGATGGTGACGTCGGGCTTCTTGTCGAGGCTGAGGAGCTTCGACTCGTCGCGGGCAGTGAAGTAGAAGAGCACCGAGACGATGATCAGCGGAACCACGGTGTACAGCGCCTCGATGGGCATGTTGTACCGGGTCTGCGCAGGTACTTCGATCTTGGTGCGGCTGCGCCGGTGGAACATGGCGCTCCACAGGATCAGGCCCCAGACCAGCACGCCGGTGGCGAGCGCGGCCGCCCAGGAGCCCTGCCACAGGGAGAGGATCCGCGGAGCCTCTTCCGTGGCCGGGGTGGGCAAACCAAGGCGGGGGAAGTCCTTGTATGTGCAACCGGTGGCGGTCGCCAGGACCAGGCCCGCGGTCAGTGCCTGCAGCAGCTTCCGCCGCATCGGGCGCCGCGGCGAGCGGTCGGAGCCGTTGGGACTCACGTAGCGCCTTCCCGAGAGTCTCGCCCGCGCGGTCGGCTGCCGCCTTCTCGCTGGTCGGTCGCCGCCCTGCGTCGGGCAGGGGTTTGGATGTTTATGCGGACCAAACCCTACTGGACGCCATTTGGGGCCGCGCGGGGAGGGTACCCAACGCGCCGCCGGACACCCCGAAGGGAGGGAATGCCCGGTTGTGGGCCCCTGCTGACAGGCTCTTCGGCCGCTGCGAGAGGCCTCGCGGTTCGCAGGAGTTAGCGTTGCGGTGTGTCCTACTTCGACGCCGCCTCCGCCGCTCCCCTGCACCCCGTCGCACGTCAGGCCCTGCTGGCCTCCGTGGACGAGGGATGGGCCGATCCTGCCCGGCTGTACCGTGAGGGCCGGCGGGCCCGCATGCTGCTGGACGCGGCGCGCGAGGCGGCCGCCGAGGCCGTGGGCTGCCGTCCGGACGAGCTGGTGTTCACCGCCTCCGGCACCCGGGCGGTGCACTCCGGGATCGAGGGGGCGCTGGCCGGCCGCCGCCGGGTCGGACGCCACCTGATCGTGTCTGCCGTCGAACACTCCTCTGTCCTCCATTCGGCGGAGGCGTTCGAGGCCGCGGGGGGAACGGTGACGCGGGTGCCGGTCACCCGGGCGGGCAGGGCCGAGACCGAGGCGTACGGGGCGGCGCTGCGCCCGGACACCGCGCTGGCCTGTCTGCAGTCGGCCAACCACGAGGTGGGCACGGTGCAGCCGGTGGCCGAGGTGGCCGAGGTGTGCCGGGCGGCCGGGGTGCCGCTGCTGGTGGACGCGGCGCAGTCGCTGGCCTGGGGCCCGGTGGAGGGCGACTGGTCGCTGCTGACGGCGAGTGCCCACAAATGGGGCGGACCCTCGGGTGTCGGGCTGCTCGCCGTCCGCAAGGGGGTGCGGTTCGCGCCACAAGGGCCCCTGGACGAGCGGGAGTCGGGGCGGGCGGCCGGGTTCCAGAACATCCCGGCGATCGTGGCGGCCGCGGCGTCGCTGCGCGCGGTGCGTGCCGAGGCAGCCCAGGAGGCGGGCCGGCTGCGGGAGCTGACGGAACGGATCCGGACGCGGGTGCCGGAACTGGTCCCCGATGTGGAGGTGGTGGGCGATCCGGTCCGGCGGCTGCCCGGGATCGTCACCTTCTCCTGTCTCTATGTCGACGGGGAGACGGTGCTGCACGAGCTGGACCGTGCGGGCTTCTCCGTCTCGTCGGGCTCGTCCTGTACGAGCAGCACGCTGACCCCGAGCCATGTGCTCAAGGCGATGGGGGTGCTGAGCGAGGGCAACGTCCGGGTGTCGCTGCCGCCGGGAGTCGAGGCCGACGAGATCGACCGATTCCTTTCGGTGCTGCCGGACGTGGTGGCGACGGTGCGCGAGAAGCTCGGCGCGCCGGCGCCGCGGACGGCCGTGCACGAGGACGCCCTCGTCGTGGACGCCCTCGGCAAGGTGTGCCCGATCCCGGTGATCGAGTTGGCGAAGGTCATCGGGGGCGTCCCGGTGGGCGGCACCGTACGCGTCCTCGCGGACGACGAGGCGGCCCGTCTGGACATCCCCGCGTGGTGCGAGATGCGGGGGCAGCAGTACATGGGCGAGGAGCCGGCGGAGCGGGGCTCCGCCTACCTGGTCCGCCGGCTCTCCTGACGTACGTCCGCGGGTGCGGGGTCAGACCAGGTGGTCCTGGACCTCCATCGCGGCCTCGTCGCCGTAGGCCTTGGTGAAGCGGTCCATGAAGTGGGCCCGGCGCAGCTGGTACTCCTGGGTGCCCAGCGTCTCGATGACCAGGGTCGCGAGCATGCAGCCGACCTGGGCCGCGCGCTCCAGCGAGACGCCCCAGGCGAGGCCGGACAGGAAGCCCGCACGGAAGGCGTCGCCGACGCCGGTCGGGTCGACCTTGGCGGTCTCCTCGGGCACGCCGACCTCGATCGGGTCGTCGCCGGACCGCTCGATGCGCACGCCCCGCGAGCCGAGCGTGGTCACCCGGTGGCCCACCCGGGCCAGGATCTCGGTGTCGCTCCAGCCGGTCTTGTTCTCGATGAGCCCCTTCTCGTACTCGTTGGAGAAGAGGAAGGTCGCCCCGTCCAGCAGTATCCGGATCTCGTCGCCGTTCATCCGTGCGATCTGCTGCGAGAAGTCGGCCGCGAAGGGGATGGTGCGGGAGCGGCACTCCTCCGTGTGGCGCAGCATCGCCTCGGGGTCGTCCGCGCCGATCAGGACCAGGTCCAGGCCGCCCACCCGGTCGGCGACCGTCTTCAGCTCGATGAGCCGGGCCTCGCTCATCGCACCGGTGTAGAAGGAGCCGATCTGGTTGTGGTCGGCGTCGGTGGTGCAGACGAAGCGGGCCGTGTGCTGGGTGTCGGAGATCCGCACGGAGGCCGTGTCCACCCCGTGCCGGTCCAGCCAGGCGCGGTACTCGTCGAAGTCCGAGCCCGCCGCGCCGACCAGGACCGGCCGGGTGCCGAGCTGACCCATTCCGAAGGCGATGTTCGCGCCCACCCCGCCCCGGCGTACGTCGAGACGGTCGACCAGGAAGGACAGCGAGACCGTGTGCAGCTGGTCCGCGACGAACTGATCGGCGAAACGACCGGGGAAGGTCATGAGGTGGTCGGTGGCGATGGAGCCGGTGACAGCGATACGCACGGCGAGGACACGCTCCTGTGGAGGAGGGGGATTGACAGTTCACGCTACCCGGTCGACCCGCCCCACTGAAGCAGGCGAAACTACCCAATAGTAGATCTTTCGCCTTCGGCTTCGGCGTGCCTACGGTTCCGCTATGACGAAGCCCGAGTTCCACGGCACCGGCCCGCTCGACCCCGACGGAGACCTCGCGGTGCTGCGCGGCGACTGCGCCCGGATGGTCCCGCACTGGGCCCCGCCCGAGAAGAGCACCTCCCGGCCGGGGCACTGGGCCCCGCCCGAGAAGAGCACCTCCCGGCCGGTCTCCCCCTCCCGGATCCACGGCGTGAGCGTGCCGCCCGCGTCGGCGCGGCTGCTGGAGGCGATGTCCGACTACGGGGACTGAACGGTCCTCGCGGGGTTCCGGGCCCGGAACCCCGGGCGCGTCACGAGGGAACCGTGCGCTCCCCCAGTGCGTCCCATCGCCGTCCTCCTCGATGGGGAGGCGGGATACGACCCCTGGGTGCTCTTTTCGGGTACGGCGGGGTCTACCGGGACAGCAGCGGAGCCGAAGGAGCGATGCGGTGAGCACCGAGCGACCCGACGACACGAACGGCGCACCCGGCGTCACCGAGGACACGGACGGTGCCACGCCGCGGCGGCGCTCCCCCGTGGTGGTCGCCTCGGTCGCGGCCGCGGTTCTGCTCGTCGGTGGCGGCGGGGCCTTTCTCGCCGCGAGCGCGTCCGGCGGATCGGGCGGCTCCCCCGCGTCGGGCGACGGCACTCCCCCGACGCTCGCCCTCGACGGCGCCGGCGAGGGCGTCACCCCGGGGGTCGCGGTGGGCGAGCCCAACCCCTACGGCACCAGGTACACCGTCCGGGGCTCGCTCCCCGACGGACCGAAGTCGGCGCCGGTGTACTGGGCGAAGGGCCAGGTGACCCAGGACGACGTGGCCCACCTCGCCGAGGCCCTGGACCTGGGCGGCACACCGAGGCTCGTCGGCGACACCTGGCAGGTGGGGGCCGTGAAGGACAGCGCCGAGCCCAATCTGCGGGTCAACCGGGACGCGCCGGGCGTCTGGACGTTCAGCTCTTCCGTGCCCGGCACCGACAACTGCCGGCGGGGCAAGGCGTGCCGGCCCGGCGGGTCCGGGACGGCGGGGGCGGGGCCGGGCCCGGTGAGCGAGCAGGCGGCGCGGCAGGCGGCCGCTCCCGTGCTCAAGGCGGTCGGCCAGGACGACGCGAAGCTGGACGCGTCCCAGCTCATGGACCGGGTGCGGGTGGTGAACGCCGAACCGGTGGTGGGCGGGCTGCCCACGCACGGCTGGACGACCGGGCTGCGGATCAGCCCCGAGGGCAAGGTCATCGGCGGCAGCGGCAACCTCGCGGCGCCGGTGAAGGGCGCCGTCTATCCCGTGCTCGGCGCGCGGAAGACGCTGGACCTGATGAACGGCGCGCCGTCGTCCTACGGCCGCAAGGGCATCGGCGGGTGCCCCGGACCCGTACCGGTGAAGGACCGGGACGAGAAGCCGTGCACGGCGGGCCCGGCCTCGCCGCAGCGGACCTCGGCGTCCGTGACGGGCGCGGTGTTCGGACTGGCCGTGCACGCGGTGGGCGGGAAGGCGGTGCTGGTGCCGTCATGGCTGTTCGAGGTGCGGGGGACGGGAGCCTCGGGCGGCGACACCTTCACGGTGACGTATCCCGCGGTCGAGCCGCGGTATCTGGCCGCACCCCGGCCGCCGGACGAGCCGAGCGGAACGCCGGCCCCGCGGCCGAGCCCGTCGACGAGCGGACCGGGGACCCGGCCCTCGCCCGCGCCGGCACACCATGACGTGAAGGTGCTGGGCTACACCGCCGACGGCCGGGACCTCACCGTCGCCTACGAGGGCGGGGTGTGCGCCGACTACGCGGCATTCGTGCGCGAGGACTCCGAGCGGGTGACGGTGACCGTGACCGAGACGCCCTGGCAGGGCAGGGTCTGCGCCATGATCGCCAAGGTCTACCACGCCACGCTGCATCTGCAGGCGCCGCTCGGCGACCGCCAGGTGGTGGGCTCGGACGGGAAGCCGATCCCCAAGGACACGACGGACACGCTGCCCAAGGCGTCCTCGGGCGGGACGGACTCGTCCCGCTGACGGCGGTCCGTGGCAGCACGAAGGCGGCGTCCCCCACGGGGGACGCCGCCTTCATGGTTACCGGTGAGGTGCCGGGCTCAGCTGAAGGAGTCGCCGCAGGCGCAGGAGCCCGTCGCGTTCGGGTTGTCGATGGTGAAGCCCTGCTTCTCGATCGTGTCGACGAAGTCGATGGTGGCGCCACCCAGATACGGGGCGCTCATGCGGTCGGTGACGACCTTGACCCCGCCGAAGTCCTTCTTGACGTCGCCGTCGAGCGCGCGCTCGTCGAAGAAGAGCTGGTAGCGCAGGCCGGAGCAGCCGCCGGGCTGGACGGCGACGCGCAGCGCCAAGTCGTCACGGCCTTCCTGGTCGAGCAGGGCCTTGACCTTGGCCGCGGCGGCGTCGGTCAGGATGATGCCGTCGGTGACGGTGGTGGTCTCGTCCTGTACGGACATCTACATCTCTCCCGGTGTGTACGGAGACTGCTTGCCGACGAGTGCAACCGGCGTGGCCGCGGATTCATTCCGGGCCGAGCGCGTTTCTTTTCGCTCCCTCTTCATGCTCGCACATGCGCCGGAACACGGACACCCGCCTGTGGACGACCCGGGTGACACCGCCGCGCCATGTGCCGTACGACCTGCGGACCGCCGCCGTACGACGCCCGGACGGCCGCTGCACGACGGACCGGACCGCGCCGGGATTCACGTCACATCGACACTATGGCCATCGTCAAACTGACGTGAAGCGGTTATGATAGATAGCGTCATTTCGACGAAAAGGCTTGTCCCGCATGTCCCGCCGACCCCCATCGGGCCGGCGAGCCGCAGAACAGAAAGGGTGCGTGAGGTGACCACCGCCCAGACCCAGGAGCTCGACGTACAGCCGACGCCCCTCGCCCTCCTGCTGCTCGGCCGTGAGGCCGACCCGAAGAGCGAGCGGGGCGTCGAGTGTCCCGGCGACCTGCCCTCCCCGTCCGACCCGGACCTGGTCGCGCGTGCCCGCGCCGCCAAGGAGAAGCTCGGCGACAAGGTCTTCGTGCTGGGCCACCACTACCAGCGCGACGAGGTCATCCAGTTCGCCGACGTCACGGGCGACTCCTTCAAGCTGGCCCGGGACGCGGCGGCCCGCCCGGAGGCCGAGTACATCGTGTTCTGCGGTGTGCACTTCATGGCGGAGTCGGCGGACATCCTGACGTCCGACGACCAGAAGGTCGTCCTTCCCGACCTCGCGGCCGGCTGCTCCATGGCCGACATGGCCACCGCCGAGCAGGTCGCCGAGTGCTGGGACGTGCTGACCGAGGCGGGCATCGCCGAGCAGGTCGTCCCGGTCTCGTACATGAACTCGTCCGCGGACATCAAGGCGTTCACGGGCAAGCACGGCGGCACCATCTGCACGTCGTCCAACGCGCAGCGGGCCCTGGAGTGGGCGTTCCAGCAGGGGGAGAAGGTCCTCTTCCTGCCGGACCAGCACCTGGGCCGCAACACGGCGGTGCGGGACATGGGCATGTCGCTGGACGACTGCGTGGTCTACAACCCGCACAAGCCGAACGGCGGGCTGACCGTCGAGGAGCTGCGCGCCGCGAAGATGATCCTGTGGCGCGGTCACTGCTCGGTGCACGGCCGCTTCAGCCTGGACTCGGTGAACGACGTCCGGGAGCGGATCCCCGGGGTGAACGTGCTGGTGCACCCGGAGTGCCGGCACGAGGTCGTGGCCGCCGCTGACTACGTCGGCTCGACGGAGTACATCATCAAGGCGCTGGAAGCCGCCCCGGCGGGCTCCAAGTGGGCCATAGGCACGGAGCTGAACCTCGTCCGGCGCCTGGCGAACCGTTTCGCTCCGGAGGGCAAGGAGATCGCCTTCCTCGACAAGACGGTCTGCTTCTGCTCGACGATGAACCGCATCGACCTGCCCCACCTGGTGTGGGCGCTGGAGTCGCTGGCCGAGGGCAACCTGGTCAACCGCATCGAGGTGGACAAGGAGACCGAGGCGTTCGCGAAGCTGGCGCTGGAGCGGATGCTCGCCCTGCCGTAGCCGCACGCCCGGCCGGCTCGCGTCCGGCCCGTGCACGACGAGGCCCGGCCCGCACCTTCGTGCGGACCGGGCCTTTGGTCATACCCGGAGGACTACACCCCCGCGGGCTCCGGCTCGCCGGACTGCGCCGGCTCGACCGGCGTCCCCGTCTTCTTCGCCCGCTTCGCCGCCCTCTTCTTGGCGCGGCGCTCCTTGCGGAGCTCCAGCATCGCGTAGAGGGTCGGGACCAGCAGCAGGGTCAGCAGGGTCGATGTGACCAGACCGCCGATCACCACCACCGCGAGCGGCTGGGCGATGAAACCGCCCTCGCCCGTGACACCCAGGGCCATCGGCAGCAGCGCGAAGATGGTGGCCAGGGCCGTCATCAGGATCGGGCGCAGACGGTGGCGGCCGCCCTCGACCACGGCCTCCACCACGCCGTGACCCTGCTTGCGGTACTGGTTGATCAGGTCGATCAGCACGATCGCGTTCGTCACCACGATGCCGATCAGCATCAGCATGCCGATCATCGCCGGGACGCCCATCGGGGTGCCCGTGGCGATCAGCAGGCCGATCGCGCCGGTCGCCGCGAACGGGATGGAGACCAGCAGGATCAGCGGCTGGGCCAGGCTGCGGAACGTCGCCACCAGCAGCATGAACACGATCGCCACCGCGGCCAGCATCGCAAGGCCGAGGTTCTTGAACGCGTCGCTCTGGTCCTGCGAGACACCGCCGATCTCGGCCTTCGCGCCCGCCGGGAGCTTCAGCGCCTTGATCTTCGCCTGGAGGTCCGCGCTCACCGCGCCCGTGTTGTCACCGGTCGGGCGCGCCGTGATCGTGGCCGCGCGCTGGCCGTCGATCCGGGTCATCGACACCGGGCCGTCCACCAGCTTGACCGTCGCGATGTCACCCAGCTTCACCGGGCCGAGCCGCAGCTGCTTCAGCTGGTCCAGCGTCTGCGCCGGCTTCTCCGCCTTGATGACGATGTCGCGCTCGGTGTCGTCCAGGATCGCCTTGCCCGTGGTGGTGCCCTCAACGGCCTGGGCGACCGCGGCGCCGAGCGTCTGGTCGTTGAAACCGGCCGCCGCGGCACGGGAGTTGGCCGTGACCGAGATACGCGGCACGCTCTGCGACAGGTCGCTCGACACGTCCGTGACGTCCTTGAGCTCGGCCACCTCGGCACGCACCTGCTCCGACGCCGTGCGCAGCACGTTCGCGTCGGCCGCCTTCACGACCACGCTCAGGTCCTGGCTGCCGAACCCGTCACCGGCCGACACCGTGGTCGTACCGATCCCGGAGAGCTTGGCCAGGCCGTCCTCGACGCGGGTCTGGACGTCCTTGTACTTTGCGGAGTCGTCCAGCATGACCGTGTACGACGCCTGGTTGCTTCCGGTGCCACCGCCGAAGGCGGCCATGAAGCCGGACGAACCGACGGTGACCTGGTAGTCCTTGACGCCCTTCACCGCGGCGAGCATCTTCTCGATCTTCTGGGCCTGGGCGTCCGTCGCCGCCAGGCTGGTGCCCGGCTTCAGCTTCTGCTTGACGGTGAGCACCTGCTGCTCGCCCTGGTCGAAGAAGTTCGTCTTCAGCAGGGGCGCCATGCCGAAGGTGCCGATCAGCACGACCACCGCGATGGCCACACTGGTGAGACGGCGACGGGTCGCGAAGCGCAGCACCGGCACGTAGAAGCGCTGGAGCCGGCTCTTCGCCTCCTTCTCCTCGGCGACCCGGCGGGCCTCGGCCGCGTCCTCGGGCATGGTCTTCGGGGCGCGCAGGAACCAGTACGACAGGACCGGCACGACCGTCAGCGACACCAGCAGCGAGGCCAGCAGGGCCGCCGTCACGGTGAGGGAGAACGAGCCGAACAGCTCGCCCACCATGCCGCCGACCAGACCGATCGGCAGGAAGACCGCCACCGTCGTCAGGGTGGACGAGGTCACCGCGCCGGCCACCTCGCGGACCGCGGTGAGGATCGCCGACTGCCGCTCCTCGCCGTAGCCGAGGTGCCGCTTGATGTTCTCCAGGACCACGATCGAGTCGTCGACGACCCGGCCGATGGCGATGGTCAGCGCGCCGAGCGTGAGCACGTTCAGCGACACGTCGCGCGTCCACAGCACGATCAGGGCCAGGACCACCGACAGCGGGATGGAGACCGCCGTGACGAGGGTCGAGCGCACCGACGCCAGGAAGACCAGGATCACCAGGACCGCGAAGAGCAGACCCAGCGCGCCCTCGGTCGTCAGACCGTTGATGGACTTGGAGACCGCCGGGCCCTGGTCGCTGACCACGGTGACGGTGGAGCCGGAGCCGAGGTCCTTGCGCAGGTCCGGCAGCTTGTCCTTGACGGCCTTGGAGATGGCCACCGCACTGCCGTCGTGGTCCATGGTGACGGCCACGGCGAGGCTCGGCTTGCCGTCGGTACGGGTGATCGAGTCGGCCTTGGCCTCCTGCTGCCGGACCGTGGCGATGTCACCGAGGCGTACGGGCTTCTTGCCGGGCGCGCCGGTGACCATCAGGTCCTCGATCTGCTGCAGCGAGGTGAACCCGCCGCCGACCTGGACCGTGCGGTTGCTGCCGTCCTCGTCGAAGGAGCCCGCGGGGACGGTCACGCCGCCCGCCTGCAGGGCCTGGCCCAGCGCGGCCGGGGTCAGCCCCGCCTGCGCGAGCTCGGCGTTGTCGGGCGTGACCGTGACCTGGAGGTCCCGCACGCCGTTGACGGTGACCTGGCCGACGCCGGAGATGTCCTTCAGCGTGGGCACGACGGTCTTGTCGAGCTGGTCGGACAGGGCCTGCTGGTCCTTGTCCGAGGTGACGGCGAGGACGACGGTCGGGATGTCGTCCGTCGAACCGGCGATGACCTGCGGGTCGACCGAGTCCGGGAGCTTGATGCGGGCCCGGTTGACGGCCTGCTGGACGTCGGCGACGAGCTGCTTGGTGTCGTTGCCGTAGTCGAAGGACGCCATGATGACGGCGTTGCCCTCGCTCGCCGTGGAGGTGACGCCCTTGATGCCGGACACGGCCTGCAGGGTGTCCTCGAGGGGCTCGACGACCTGCTTCTCGACCACGTCGGGGGACGCCCCCTGGTACGGGGCCAGGACGGACACGACGGGCAGGTTGATGGTGGGCAGGAGCTGTTGCTTGAGCTGCGGGATCGCGATCGCCCCGAAGACGAGCGCGACGATGGACATCAGCGCTATCAGGGCCCGTTGCGCGAGGCTGAATCGTGACAGCCAGGACATGGGTCGGCGTCTCTCTCTGTGGCTGAGCGGAAGGTTCGGGACGCACAGAAGCGCCCCACTACACACTGAGGCATCCGAGGAAGGGGTTCCGTCGCCCCGAGGTCCCGTTCCTTGTGAGTACGCCTACTGCGGGCGCAGTACGGCCCGATGGAGCCCGCTCCACCCTTGGACGTAGCGGCCTCGACCCCGCTCACTCCACCCTCGGGCGCACCAGCCCCGACTCGTAGGCGATGACGACGAGTTGCGCCCGGTCGCGTGCGCCCAGCTTGGCCATGGCCCGGTTGACGTGCGTCTTGACCGTCAACGGGCTGACCTGGAGGCGTTCGGCGATCTCGTCGTTGGAGTGGCCGCCGGCGACCTGGACGAGCACCTCGCGTTCCCGGCCGGTCAGGGTGCCGAGCCGGTCGGAGCGGGCCGGGTCGCGTCCGTCGTCGCCCTGGGCGAGGAAGCGGGCGATCAGTCCCTTGGTGGCGGCGGGTGACAGCAGCGCCTCGCCGCCCGCCGCGACCCGGATGGCGTTCAGCAGCTCCTCCGGCTCGGACCCCTTGCCGAGGAACCCGGACGCCCCGGCGCGCAGCGACTGCACGACGTAGTCGTCGACCTCGAAGGTCGTCAGTATGACCACACGGACGTTCGCGAGAGCGGGGTCGGCGCTGATCAGCCGGGTCGCGGCGAGGCCGTCCGTGCCGGGCATCCGGATGTCCATGAGGACCACGTCGGCGCGCCGCTCTCCGGCCAGCCGGACCGCCTCCGCGCCGTCGGAGGCCTCGCCCACCACCTCCATGTCCGGCTCCGAGTCGACAAGGACCCGGAAGGCGCTGCGCAGCAGTGCCTGGTCGTCGGCGAGCAGGACACGGATGGTCATACGGGCCCCTTCTGGGCGGCGGTCACACGTTCTCCCCGGCAGCGGTCGTCGTACGCGTCTCGACCGGCAGGATCGCATGGACCCGGAACCCGCCGCCGTAGCGGGGACCGGTGGTGAGGGCCCCGCTGAGGGCGGTGACACGCTCCCGCATGCCCAGCAGTCCGTGCCCGCCGTGCCCGTCGTGTTCGCCGTGCCCGTCGGGTCCGTCGCGTCCGTCGTCGTGCTCGGGCCCGGTGTCCTCGCCCCTGCCGTCGTCGAGGACCGTGATCTCCACATGGGGCCCCACCCGTACCACGCTGACCTCGGCCTTCGCCGTCCGGCCCGCGTGCTTCTGCACATTGGTGAGGGCCTCCTGGATCACCCGGTACGCGGCCAGGTCGACGGCCGCGGGCAGGGCGGTGCCGTGGTCGGCGCGGGCGACCTCCACGGGGAGCCCGGCGTTGCGGAAGGTGTCGGCGAGTTCGTCGAGACGGGCGAGACCGGGGGCGGGCTCGGTGGGTGCCTCGGGGTCCCCGGACTGCCGCAGCAGACCCACGGTGGCGCGCAGTTCGTTGAGCGCGCTGCGGCTGGCCTCACGGACATGGGCGAGGGCTTCCTTCGCCTGGTCGGGACGCTTGTCCATGATGTGCGCGGCCACCCCGGCCTGCACATTGACCAGGGCGATGTGGTGGGCGACCACATCGTGCAGATCCCTGGCGATACGCAGGCGCTCCTCGGCGACCCGGCGGCGGGCCTCCTCCTCGCGGGTGCGTTCCGCGCGTTCGGCGCGCTCCCTGATGGCGTGCACGAAGGCACGACGGCTGCGGACGGCGTCGCCCGCCGCGGCGGCCATGCCCGTCCAGGCGAAGAGGCCGAGGTTCTCCTGGTCGTACCACGGCAGGGGACCGGCGAGCATCGCCGCGCCGGTGAGCACCGTCATGGTGAGCAGGCCGACACGCCAGGCGGTGGGGCGATCGGTGGTGGAGGCGACGGTGTAGAGGGCGACGACCGCGGACATCGCGACGGGGGCGCGCGGGTCGGCGGCGACGAGTTCCACGAGGGAGAGGGCGACCGTGACCGCGAGGACGACCAGCGGACGCCGGCGGCGCAGGGCGAGTGCCGCCGCCCCGAGCACCATCAGGGCGAGGCTGAGCACACCCGGGCTGCGCGCGCCCCAGGAGGCGCCGTGCTCGCCATGGGGGTCCACGAAGGAACTGGCCACCATGGAGACCAGGACGCCGAAGGCGAGGGCGGCGTCCAGCGCGAGGGGATGGGCGCTGATCCGGCACCAGGTGCGTTCTAGGGTGCTCACGGATTCACGGTACGGGGGGCCTGCGGCAGGCGGAACCAGGGTGGTGGGGGCACCCCGGAGACGCGGGGCCCGCCGAAGGAGGGCCCGCACGACGTACGAGGGGTTCGGCAGCCGGGGTGCCGGACCCCTCCGGCCCGGGAGCAGGCCGTCGTCAGCCAGGGATCAGGCCGTCGTCGTTCAGCATCTCGCGGACCTCCGCGAGGCTCGCGTCCGGCGACGGCAGGATCAGCTCCGACGGCTCCAGGGACTCGTCCGGCAGCGGGGTGCCCAGCCGGCGCACCGCGTCCAGGAGGGCGTTCAGCGTGCGCCGGAAGCCCTCCTCGTCGTCCCTCTGCATCTCCTGGAGCAGCTCGTCGTCCAGCTTGTTGAGCTCGGTGAAGTGGGCGTCGTCCAGCTTCACCTGCCCCTCCCCCATGATCCGCACGATCATGTGGCCCTCCTGTACGTGGGACCCGGTGGATGACAGCGTTACGTGAGGTTACGGCCTGCCGGGCGTCACTGCTTGTCGAAGCGCGGGGTGTCCTGCGGCTGGGACTGGGACTGCCCCTGGCCCGTGCCGCCCTCCAGTGCCTGCCGCTGGTCGGAGGTGCCTCCCGCCAGCTCCGCCTTCATGCGCTGCAGCTCCAGCTCGACGTCCGTGCCGCCGGAGAGCCGGTCCAGCTCCGCCTGGATGTCGTCCTTGGCCATGCCGGAGGGCTCGTCCAGGGCGCCGGAGGCCAGCAGCTCGTCGATCGCGCCCGCGCGGGCCTGGAGCTGGGCCGTCTTGTCCTCGGCGCGCTGGATCGCCAGGCCGACGTCGCCCATCTCCTCCGAGATGCCGGAGAACGCCTCGCCGATCCGGGTCTGCGCCTGGGCCGCCGTGTACGTCGCCTTGATGGTCTCCTTCTTGGTGCGGAAGGCGTCCACCTTGGCCTGGAGGCGCTGGGCCGCCAGGGTCAGCTTCTCCTCCTCGCCCTGCAGGGTCTGGTGCTGGGACTCCAGGTCCGTCACCTGCTGCTGGAGCGCGGCGCGCCGGGACAGCGCCTCGCGGGCCAGGTCCTCCCGGCCGAGCGCCAGTGCCTTGCGGCCCTGGTCCTCCAGCTTGGTGGACTGCTGCTGCAGCTGGTTGAGCTGGAGCTCCAGGCGCTTGCGGCTGGTCGCCACGTCCGCGACTCCGCGACGCACCTTCTGCAGCAGCTCCAGCTGCTTCTGGTACGAGTAATCGAGGGTCTCGCGCGGGTCCTCGGCCCGGTCAAGGGCCTTGTTCGCCTTCGCGCGGAAGATCATCCCCATACGCTTCATGACACCGCTCATGGGCTTCGCGCGCCCCCTTCTGACGGACTCCAGCTCACAGGTCTGCGACAGGACCCACAGTACGGGCCCTGCATCCATTACCGCACTGTTCGGGGACGGATGCGGTCATCCCCAAGGACGACTGCGTACGGTCCCGCTCCGGCGTAGGGAGTAGGTGTCCCCCGAGGTTACGTACGGGGTGACTCCCGGATTCCCTCAGCCGGCCTACGGAAGAACGCCGGTGGTCCTCCTTTTGAGGCCCTCTGTCCCACTACAGACGACCGGTGTTGCCGGATCGTTCCCCACGCGGCTGGGGTCCAAGCGGGGGAACCCCGTACCCTTGGGTTTTGTGTTCCGTAGCCGTGCCAAGGAAGAGAAGGCCCCCGCCGACAAGGCGCCGGTGACCGACTCCAAGCAGACCCGTGACCCGCAGGCCAAGAAGGGCCGGCCCACGCCCAAGCGCAGTGAGGCCCAGTCCCAGCGCCGCAGCGTCGCCAACACGCCGCTGACGCGCAAGGACGCCTCCAAGCGCCAGCGCGACGAGCGCCGCGCCCAGATGGAGCGCCAGCGCCAGGCGCTGGCCGGCGGTGACGAGCGGTACCTGCCGGCGCGGGACAAGGGCCCGGTGCGCAAGTTCGCCCGCGACCACGTCGACGCGCGCTTCAACGTGGCGGAGTTCTTCCTGCCGATGGCCGTGATCATCCTGGCGCTGAGCCTGGTGAAGACGACCTCGCTGCAGAACATCGCGCTGCTGCTCTGGCTCGTCGTCATCGTGCTGATCGTGCTCGACTCGATCCTCTCCGCGTTCCGCCTGCGCAAGCGGCTGAACGAGCGCTTCCCCGACCAGAACAAGAGGGGCGCGATCGCCTACGCGCTCATGCGCTCCCTCCAGATGCGCCGATTCCGGCTGCCGAAGGCGCAGGTCAAGCGCGGAGAGCGGCCCTGAGCGCGGATTCCTTCTCCGGGGATGCGGCCGGAGCGTGGCTGGACCGGCTGGGCCGCCTGCGTGATGTCGTACGGCAGGAGCTGGTGGCCCGGCAGCTCGACGAGCAGATAGCCGGGCGGTTCCCGGTCGGGCAGCGGCTGCGGGTGCTGGACGTGGGAATGGGCCAGGGCACCCAGGCGCTGCGCCTGGCCCGGGCCGGGCACCGGGTCACCGGGCTCGAACAGAACCCCACGATGATCGAGGTGGCCCGCAGGGCCCTGTCGGGGGAGCCCGAGGGCATCCGGGAGCGGATGCGGATCATCGAGGGGGACGGGCGCGACACGGGGGTGCACTTCCTGCCGGGCAGCTTCGACGTGGTGCTGTGCCACGGGGTGCTCATGTACGTGGACGAACCCGATCCGCTGCTGGCGGGGCTGGCGCGGATGCTCGCGCCCGGGGGACTGCTGTCGCTGCTCGTACGGAACGGGGACGCGCTGGCGCTGCGGCCGGGGCTGTCCGGGGACTGGGACACGGCGCTGGCCTCCTTCGACACCACCGCCTATACTAACCGTCTGGGCCTGGAGGTGCGGGCCGACCGGCTGACGACGCTGACCGCGACGCTCGCCGGGATCGGGGCGCCGCTGCACACCTGGTACGGGGTGCGGGTCTTCACGGACACGGCGCCCGACGACGCTCCGGTTCCAGAGGACGTGGAGCGGCTGCTGGCCGCGGAGGAACGGGCGGGGCGGACGGATCCGTACCGGGGTGTGGCCGCGTTGCTGCATCTGTGCGGAGTGCGCGGCTGAGCCGGGGCCTGCCCCTCGTTCGGACGCGCAGGAGGCGCCGGGAGTCCCTCCCGAGGAGAGACTCGGGGCATGGACGCTACCCGTGCCCGTACCGTTCGGCGGTGCGTTCCGTTTCTCCTGTGGTGTCTGGTTCTGCCCGGATGCACCGGCTCCGGGCAGCCGGCCCGGGCCAAGAGCCCGACCAGCACCCAGGCCCCCTCCCCCAGGACGGCCAACGATCTGCAGAGCGACTACCAGCGGGTCATCAAGAACGTGCTGCCGTCGGTGGTGCAGATCCAGGCCGGTGGGGCCCTCGGGTCCGGAGTGGTCTACGACGACAAAGGGCACATCGTCACCAACGCCCATGTGGTGGGCAGCGGCAAGAAGTTCAAGGTGACCACCGCCAACAGCCAGGAGGTGCTCACCGCCGGCCTCGTCTTCTCGTACCCGCAGCAGGACCTCGCCGTCATCCGGCTGGACCGGACGCCGCAGGGTCTGCGGCCGGCCGTCTTCGGCGACTCGGGCAAGGTCGAGGTGGGGCAGATCGTCCTCGCCATGGGTTCACCGCTCGGGCTGTCGTCGAGCGTGACCGAGGGGATCGTCTCGGCGACCGGGCGGACCGTCAGCGAGGGGAACAGCGAGGGCGGTACGGGCGCCACCATCGCGAACATGGTGCAGACCTCGGCGGACATCAACCCCGGCAACAGCGGGGGCGCGCTCGTCGATCTGAACGGCCAGGTCATCGGCATCCCCACGCTCGCCGCCGTCGACCCGGAGCTCGGCAACGGCGCGGCGCCCGGCATCGGGTTCGCCATCCCGGCGTCCCTCGTGAGGACGATCGCCGACCAGATCATCAAGACCGGCCGGGTCACCGGCTCGGGACGGGCCGCGCTCGGCATCACCGGCCGCACGGTGGTGAACGGCGCCTATCAGCCGGTCGGGGTCGCGGTGGTCGAGGTCGTACGGGGCGGCGCGGCCGACCACGCGGGCCTGAAGACCGGGGACGTCATCACCAAGCTGGGCGGCCAGGACATCACCACCATCACCTCGCTCGCCGAGGCGCTCGCCGGGGACAAGCCGGGACAGCGCACGACCGTGACCTACACCCGCAGCGGCGGCCGGCGGACGGTCGACGTCACCCTGGGCGAGCAGTAGGCGCGCGAGTCGCACGAGGGGCGGGGCGGGTGACGACCGTTCGGCCCTCGCCCGCCCCGCCCACGCGCGTACGCGTGTGCCTCCTACGGCTACGACTCGTCGGCGCGCAGGCTCATGGGCCCGTAGATCTCCGTCGAGTCCTCGTACAGCCGCACCTGGTCGGCGCCGCCGTCGAGCAGGTCCCTCCAGTGCTCCCCGATCCAGGACTCGGCGTCCCCCTGCGTGGTGAACTCCTCGGGCACGACCGCGGGCTGGACCTCCGCCCCGTCGGCCTTCTCGAACCGCCACGTCCATGCCGCCATGTACGCCTCCCAATGTGAGCACATGCAGAGCACCGGCCGGATCTTGGTCCGGCCATCGTTCCGAGCCTAGCCGGACGCGCAAGACCTGCGGCGACCCGGGAAAATCGGGTCCGTGGAACTGACTCTGCTCGGCACCGGTGCCCCCGCGGGACTTCCCCGCCCCGACTGTCCCTGTGCGGCCTGCGCGCGTGCGCTCGGACCCGAGGCGCGCGCGGCGACCTCGCTGCTGGTGGACGGCACACTGCTGCTGGATCTGACGCCGGGTGCGGCGTTCGCGGCCGCGCGCGCCGGGCACTCGCTGGCCGGGGTGCGCCAGGTGCTCCTCACCCACCCGCACGAGGGGCCCCCGGTGGACGTCCCGGCGGGTCTGCCGCAGCCCGCGCGGGTGCCGGACGGGCGGGAGCTGGCGCTGCTGACCGGGCACCGGGTGCGGGCCCTGGCGATGGACGCGCCGGGCACGGGCTACGCGGTGACGGGCCCGGACGGGATGCGGCTGCTGTATCTGCCGCCGGGCGGAGCGCCCGCGGGCCTTGTGGGGCCGGTGGACCCGTACGACATGGTGGTCGCCGATGTGGTGGGGCGGCCGGACGCGGTCGCGCGGCTGCGCGCGGTGGGGGCGCTCGGGCCGGCCACCGATGTCGTCGCCGTCCACCTCGACCACGAGGTGGCGCCGGGCGCCGAGCTGCGGCGGCGGCTCGCGGCCGCGGGGGCGCGGGCGGTGCCGGACGGGACGACGCTGGCCGTGGGCGCGTACGACGAGGTGCCGGACGTCCCGCGGCGCACGCTGGTGCTGGGCGGGGCGCGCTCGGGCAAGTCGGTGGAGGCCGAACGGCGGCTGGAGGCGTTCCCGGACGTGCTGTACGTCGCGACGGGCGGAACGCGGGGCGGGGACACGGAGTGGGCGGCGCGGGTGGCCGCGCACCGGGAGCGACGGCCCGGGTCCTGGCAGACCACCGAGACCTGTGACCTCGTACCGCTGCTGAAGGAGGAGGGGCCGCCGCTGCTGATCGACTGTCTGTCGCTGTGGCTGACCGACGCCATGGACGCGGTGGACGCATGGGACGATGCGGAGTGGGCGAGCGGCGGCGAACGGGCCCTGCGGGCACGGGTGGAGGAGCTGGCGGCGGCGGTGCGGGAGACCCGCCGGACGGTCGTCGCCGTCTCGAACGAGGTGGGCTCCGGGATCGTCCCGGCGACGGCGTCGGGACGCCGCTACCGCGACGAACTCGGCCGTCTGAACGCGGCGTTCGCGGCGGAGTGCGAGCATGTGCTGCTGGTGGTGGCCGGGCAGGCGCTGACGCTACGCGGATGACGGCGGCGTGCGCGCGATGACCCGGTAGGCGTTGGCGAAGCGGGTGCGCCGCAGCAGCGGTGCCAGCGCGTGGTCCGCCGCCGTGGCCGCGGCCGCGACCGGGGCGGCGGCCCTCGCCAGGGCCGTGCGCACGGGTGCCGTGCGTCCCCGGGCGTCCGGCGCCGGCAGGGCACGGGCCAGGGTCAGGGCGAGGGCGCCCGCCAGGTCGTACGGCAGATGCGGCTCACGATGGTCCGTGGCGACGATCGCGCAGCCCAGCGCCTCGAGTTCGGCCAGCAGGTTGGCCTGCGGCACGAGGTGGAGGTGGTGCGGGCTCCCGTGAGGGACCCACCGCCTGCCCAACAGCCGGGCGAACGCGCAGCCGGGGTCGGCGGCCTCGATGAGCAGATGGCCGCCGGGGCGCAGCACGGTCAGGGCGGCGCGCAGTTCCGCGCGCGGGTCTGGGGTGCGCTCCAGGTGGTGGACCATGCTGAGGACGTCGTAACGGGAGCGCAGACGCGCGAGGACCGCCGGGTCGGTGAGGTGCCCGCGGTGGGCCTCCTCGACGCGGCCCGCGGCCCGTGCCTGGTGGACGCGCCGGGTGGGGTCCAGTCCGTCGAAGGAGGTGTACGGGTGGATCTCCTTGGCCGCCTCGGGGAAGTGGCCGTGCCCGGTGCCGACGTCGAGCCAGCTCTCCGGCTCCTGGTGGGGCCCGAGCGCGCGGGCCGCGGCCCGGTGGCGCCGGGCGCTCGCGCGGGCGCCGAGGAGGCGTTCGGTGAGCCGGTCGTGTCCCGGGCGGCCGTCGGGGCCGTCCTGGTCGTGGCGGGCGCTCTCCTCGGCGGCGGGACGGGGGTTGCGGAAGACATGGGCGCAGTCCCGGCACTCGTCGACGCCGAAGGCGCCCGGCCGCACCGCCTCCGGGGCGCTTCTCCGGGCCCGGACCCGGGTGCGCAGCCGCGTGGAGCCGCACCACGGGCAGTCCTCCCGGCGCGGCTCCTGCGACCGGGCGGGGTCCGGGGCGGCGTGACCGCGGCGCTCGGCGCGGCGCGCGGCGGCCGTCCGTGGGGTACGGCGCATGGGCGGCTCCTGTGGCGACGGGGGTGGCGGCTGGGGTGGGCGGGACGACGGACGGCCGCGGCGACAGGGGGGTACGGCCGTGCGCACGGGGTGCGCGACCATACATGCCCAAAAGGTACGTACAGGACACCGCTCGGAGGCGTAGTGACGTGCCGTCGACGTGGCGCCTCGGCGTTGGATCAGGGCCGGTACTGTTCGGCGAATGAGCTCGCTTAATCTCGACGACTTCACCGATCTGATCGAGCGCCCCGACGGCGGGGTGCGCCGCGACGCCGAGGCGCGCAGGGAGCGTCAGATCGTGCCGCCCGGGGCACTGGGCCGGCTGGACGACCTGGGTGAGTGGCTGGCGGCCGCGCAGTCCGCCGTGCCGGTGCGGCCGATCGAGCGACCGCGCGTGGTGCTGTTCGCGGGCGATCACGGCATCGCCTCGCTGGAGGTGTCCGCGCGGCCGGCGGGCAGCGCGGACCGGCTGGTACGGGCGGTGCTGGAGGGCGCGAGCCCGGCGTCGATCCTGGCGCGACAGCTCGACGTGCCCGTGCGCGTGGTCGACATGGCCCTCGACTGCGACCCGGACGAACTGCCCGGGGACGTCGTACGGCACCGGGTGCGACGCGGCAGCGGGCGCATCGACGTCGAGGACGCGCTGACGGCACAGGAGACGGAGGCGGCGTTCCTGGCGGGGGTCGCGGTCGCGGACGAGGAGGCGGACGCCGGGACCGACCTGGTGGTCCTCGGTGACGTGAGCGTCGGCGGGACCACACCGGCGGCCGTGCTGATCGCCGCCCTGTGCGGCACGGACGCGTCCGTGGTCACCGGGCGCGGGGGTCTCGCGATCGACGACCTGGCTTGGATGCGCAAGTGCGCGGCCGTACGGGACGCGTTGCGGCGGGCCCGGCCGGTGCTGGGCGACCAGTTGCAGCTGCTCGCCGCGGTCGGCGGGGCCGATCTGGCCGCGATGACGGGCTTCCTGCTGCAGTGCGCGGTGCGCAAGACCCCGGTGATCCTGGACGGAGTCGTGTCGGCGGCGTGCGCGCTGGTCGGGCAGCGGATCGCGTTCCGCGCGCCGGACTGGTGGCTGGCCGGGCAGAACAGCGGGGAGCCCGCGCAGGCCAAGGCGCTGGACCGGATGGCGCTGGAGCCGCTCCTCGAACACGGCGTGACCGTCGGCGAGGGGACCGGTGCCCTGCTGGCGCTGCCGCTGGTCCAGGCCGCGGCCGCACTGGCGGCGGAACTTCCGGAGACGCCCGCCGAGGCCGAGGGCGACGAGTAGCCGAGGACAGGAACGGCCCGGGCGACACGCGTCCGGGCACGTGGAGTTGACGTCCAGTCAGCTACCTTGGGAGCGGCCGCATGTGACGCGTGAGCGATTCCACTCGATTCCGCCTCGCACCGCTCCCCCGCACACACCCGAACGCCCCATATCATCGCCCTTCATGGGAGATGCCCGTTTCACCATGGAACAGGAGCGCACGGTTCGGCCGGGAGGCCAGGCGCGGTCGTCCGGTCGGGCCTCCCGGCGGGCCGCCGCGGGCGCCGTCTGGTACCTGCGCGCCGTCACCTTCATCAACTTCCTCTCCGCCGCATGGGTCTCGCTGGGGCAGGACGTACGGCGGCACAACCAGGAGAACCTCTTCACCCCGTACCTGCTGACGGCGGGCTTCGCCTCGGGCGTCTTCACGATGTTCCTCGCCGTCACCATGCGGCGGCGCAAGCGGGCCGCGTGGATCCTCAACCTGGCGCTCAGCGGGCCGTTCCTGCTGCTGTTCGCCTTCGCCATGAGCTTCCCGGAGATCCGGCAGTACGCGCAGAACTGGGCCTCCCTGGTGCTCACCGCGGGCTTCGTCGCCGCCCTCCTCGTCGGGCGGCGCGAGTTCTACGCCAAGGGCGACCGCTCCAACCCGCGGCTCGCCGCCGTGGTCGCGGTCGGCGGCCTGCTCGCCTCCTCGTTGCTCGCGGCGCTCCTGGTGACCGTCACCAACACCGCGCACGATCCGCATCGCTCGACCTTCCTGGACCGTTGGCGCTACGGCACCCTGCGGCTGGTCTCGGTCGCCGCCGACGAGTCGCACTACCCCGGCATCTCGACGCCGAACTGGGTCAACGTCGCCATCAACGTGTTCAGCACGCTGCTGGTGCTCGCCGTGCTGTACGCCGCCTTCCGCTCCCGGCGCGCCGTCGACCCCCTCACCGAGGACGACGAGAAACGGCTGCGGACGCTGCTCGCCCGGCACGGCGAGCGGGACTCGCTCGGGTACTTCGCGCTGCGCCGGGAGAAGAGCGTGATCTGGTCGCCCACCGGCAAGGCCGCGGTCGCCTACCGGGTCGTCGGCGGGGTCTCGCTCGCCTCCGGCGACCCGCTCGGCGACCCCGAGGCCTGGCCCGGCGCCATCGAGCCATGGCTCGCCGAGGCCCGTGCGCACGGCTGGATCCCGGCCGTGATGGGCGCGAGCGAGGAGGCCGGCACCGTGTACGCGCGGCACGGGTTGGACGCGCTCGAACTCGGTGACGAAGCCATCGTGGAGATCGGCGAGTTCACCCTTGAGGGGCGGGCCATGCGCACCGTCCGCCAGGCTCACAACCGGGTGCGGCGCGCCGGGTACACGGTGCGCATCCGGCGCCACGAGGACATCCCCGGGGGCGAGATGGCGCAGCTGCTGGAGAAGGCGGACGACTGGCGGGACGGGGCCACCGAGCGCGGGTTCAGCATGGCGCTGGGGCGGCTCGGCGACCCGCAGGACGGCCAGTGCATGATGCTGGAGTGCCTGGACGCCGACGGCCGGCTGCGGGCGCTGCTGTCCTTCGTGCCGTGGGGACCGCACGGACTCTCGCTCGATCTGATGCGGCGTGACCGCGACTCGGACAACGGGCTGATGGAGTTCATGGTCATCGAACTCCTGCGCCGCGCCCGGGAGATCGAGATCACCCAGGTCTCACTCAACTTCGCCATGTTCCGTTCCGTCTTCGAACGTGGTGCGCGCCTCGGTGCCGGACCGGTGCTCAGGCTGTGGCGTTCGCTGCTCAGCTTCTTCTCGCGCTGGTGGCAGATCGAGTCGCTGTACCGGGCCAATGCGAAGTACCGGCCCTTCTGGGAGCCCCGGTTCCTGCTCTTCGAGAAGAGCGCGGACCTGCTGCGCATCGGCGTCGCCTCGGCGCGCGCCGAGGGGTTCCTGGAGGCTCCGGGACTGCCGAAGTGGTTGCACCGCAAGCACCTGGAGTCGCACCGATGAGGAACGCCGGACGATGAGGAACGCTGGATGAACGCGCTCGCCCGCCTGGCCCGCGCCGAATGGGAACTGCTGTACGTCACCGTGCGTCAGGACCTCGCGCGACGGAACCGGCGGGCGGTCCCGATGACGCTGACGGCCGTGTGCCTGACCTCGGTCCTGCAGTTCGTGCAGAACCAGTCATGGGGCTTCGGGTTCGTGCAGCACATCGGATCCGTACGGGCCGAGGAGCCGCTCTCCCTGGCCCTGCTGCGCACCCCGCTCTCCCTGTTCGTACCGGCGCTCGATCTGCCGGTGTGGGGAGCGCTGCTGCAGATCCTGTTCGTGTTCGGGATCGCCGAGATCTGTCTCGGCTGGTGGCGCACGCTCGGTATCGCGTACGTCGCCACCCTGGCCGGCACGCTCTACGCGCGCTTGGGCATCCGGCTGGGGGCGCACCATCCGCTCGGGCTGCCCGCGACGGACGCGCAGGTCGTCGACACCGGCCCGTCGGCGGCGGTGATCGGGCTGGCCCTGTTCCTGTGCTGGCGCCACCAGGCATATATCACCGGCGGCGTGGTGGTCGCGGCGATGGTCGGCGAACTCCTGGTCAAGCAGAACCTCGCCGGCAAGGAGCACCTCGCCGCGATCGCCGCGGTGCTGGTGCTGTGCGGGACGTCCGCGCTCGGCCGCTACTGGCGCTGGGGCACCCGGGTGTCCTGCGAGTCGGGCCTGCCGCCGATCCAGTCCTGAAGTCTGCGGCTGGGGACCGCCCAGCGGCGGTCGTGGTGGTAGGCGCGCAGGCCCGCCCTGGCCCGGGCGCGCGGCCGGCCGCGGTAGAACCGTCTGGCCCACGGGGAGCCGGGGCGGGCCAGCCGCACGGCGCCGATCACGGCGACCAGCGGGACGATCACCCCGAAGAGCGCGGTGCGCGCCTTGCCCTTGCTCAGGGCGAGCAGCGAGAAGAGGAAGTTCGCGGCCACGCTCACGGCGACGGCGGCGCGGTCGTGCAGCTCGTCCGTGGAGACGTCGTTGACGCCGAACGGCGCGAAGCCCGCGAGCACCAGGCCGACCAGGGCCGCCGTGACCACCACGACCTCGACGCTCTTGCGGCCGTCCTCCGTCCAGTAGACGTCGGCGAGGTGCAGGATCAGGGCGAACTCGTCCAGGACCAGACCCGCCCCGACGCCGAAGAGCACCGCGCACACGCCCGAGCCCGGGCCGTGGCGGCTGGCGAGCGCGCCGAAGCCGCCCACCACGACGAGGACGACACCGGGGACGACATGGTGGATGTGCACACCCCCGGCGCTCACATTGCCGAACGGGCCCTTCCCCGCGCGGATGAGACGGGTGACGACCCGGGTGACCACGAACGTCAGCACGAACGAGGCCAGCGCGAGCAGCAGCGGCAGCTTGCCCGGCTCGACGATGTTGCGCTCCAGCCAGTGGCCCATGGGGAAAAGTGTGCCCGTGGCGGCCCCGAACTGCCTGCTCACGGCCGCCCCGCGGAAGGACGGCCGCACCGCTCACGTACCCTTCGCCCGTGTCCAGGACCCCGCAGCTGCACGGCCTCCGCTTCGCCTTCGGCACTCTCACCGTCCTGCCGGTCAGGGTGACCCGCTGGGACCGGAAGGCCGCACGGGGCGGCATGGTGTGCGCGCCGCTGGCCGGAACGGTGGTCGGAGTCCTCGCCGGGCTGCTCGGCGCGGCCATGCTTCTGCTGGGCGCGGGCCCGCTCACGGCCGCCGTCGCCGCTGCCGCCGTGCCGGCCGTGCTGACCCGGGGCCTGCATCTGGACGGGCTCGCCGACACCGCCGACGGACTCGGCAGCGGGAAGCCCGCCGAGGACGCGCTGCGGATCATGAAGCAGTCGGACATCGGCCCCTTCGGCGTGATCACTCTGGTCCTCGTGCTGCTGGCCCAGGTGGCGGCCCTCGCGCAGGCCTACGACGCCTCCTGGACCCGCGGTCTGCTCGCCGCGGTCGTCTCGGCGGCCGCCGCGCGGCTCGCCCTCACCCTGGCCGCGCGCGCGGGGGTGCCGGCCGCACGGCCCGAGGGACTGGGGGCCGCCGTCGCGGGGGTGGTCCCGGTGGGCGCCGCCCTCGCCGTGGGGCTGGCCGTGACCGCGGCGGCGGCGGGCGGGGGCGCGCTGTTCGGCCCCTACGGCGCCGTCCGCACGGCGGCCTCGGTGGTGCTCGCGGTGGCCGCGGCGGAACTGCTGCTGCGCCACTGCGTCCGCCGGTTCGGCGGGGTGACGGGTGATGTCTTCGGCGGCCTCGCCGAAACGGCCGCGACGACCGCGCTCGTCGCGCTGACCCTGGGCTGACCGCCCCCGGATCATCGGGACGGGGGCGGCAGAAGGCCGAGGCACCACGAAGAGGTGAACACCCACAGGACTCAGTGGGTCGGCCACCGAGCGTAGGCTCATGCCGGGTGTTTCCCTGCCCAGGTGAAGACCGAACGATCGGAGCAATCTAGGGTCGGGTCCCGGGCCGGTCGACCCCATCCTGTTCGGCCACCGAAACTCAATCGGAAGCGAGATTTCACCACCGTGACTGCTCTCACTCTCAGCACCGCTGCGGCGGCCGGCCTGCGCGCCGACGCGATCGTGGTCGGTGTCGCGAAGGGCGCCGAGGGCCCGGTCGTCGCACCGGGCGCCGAGGCCGTGGACCAGGCGTACGACGGCAGGCTCGCCGTCGTCCTGGAGACCCTGGGCGCCTCGGGTGCCGAGGGCGAGGTGACGAAGCTGCCTGCACCCTCCGGCTTCAAGGCTCCTGTCGTCGTGGCCGTGGGCCTCGGTGCCGCCCCGGAGAAGGACGAGCCCTACGCCGCCGAGTCGCTGCGCCGGGCCGCCGGCGCCGCCGCCCGCGCGCTCGCCGGTTCCAAGAAGGCCGTCTTCGCGCTGCCGGTCGCGGACGCCGCCGACGCCGGTGTCGTCGCCGAGGGCGCGCTGCTCGGCGCGTACTCCTTCGACACGTACAAGGAGAACGGCAGGAACTCCAAGAACGCCAAGAACGGCAAGGCTCCCCTCGCCGAGGTCGTCCTGCTCGGCGGCAAGCCCCGCGACAAGGCCTACAAGGCCGCCGTCGAGCGCGCCGTCGCGGTCACCGAGGAGCTCAACCGCGCCCGCGACCTGATCAACATGCCGCCCAACGACCTGAACCCGGCGGCCTTCGCGTCCATCGCGCAGACCGCGGGCAAGGAGCACGGCCTCAAGGTCCAGGTGCTCGACGAGAAGGCGCTGACCAAGGGCGGCTACGGCGGCATCCTCGGCGTCGGCGCGGGCTCGGCCTCCGGTCCCCGCCTGGTGAAGGTGTCGTACACGCACCCCGAGGCGAGCAAGCACCTGGCGCTGGTCGGCAAGGGCATCACCTACGACTCGGGCGGCATCTCGCTCAAGCCGGCCGGCCACAACGAGACCATGAAGTGCGACATGAGCGGCGCGGCGGCGGTCTTCGCCGCGGTCGTGGCCGCCGCCCGGCTGGGCCTCGAGGTCAACGTGACCGCCTGGCTCGCCCTGGCCGAGAACATGCCGTCCGGCTCGGCCACCCGCCCGGGCGACGTGCTGCGCATGTACAGCGGCAAGACCGTCGAGGTCCTCAACACGGACGCCGAGGGCCGTCTGGTGCTCGCCGACGCGCTGTGGGCGGCGTCGGAGGAGAACCCGGACGCGATCGTGGACGTCGCGACCCTGACCGGCGCGATGATGCTGGCGCTCGGCAGCCGCACCTTCGGGATCATGGCCAACGACGACGCGTTCCGCGGCGCGATCCACGAGGCCGCCGAAGAGGTCGGCGAGGAGGCCTGGCCGATGCCGCTGCCCGAGCACCTGCGCAAGGGCATGGACTCCCCGACGGCCGACATCGCCAACATGGGCGAGCGGATGGGCGGCGGCCTGGTCGCCGGTCTGTTCCTGAAGGAGTTCGTCGGCGAGGGCATCACCTGGGCCCACCTCGACATCGCCGGCCCGGCCTTCAACGAGCAGGCCCCCTTCGGCTACACCCCCAAGGGCGGCACCGGTTCGGCGGTCCGCACCCTGGTGCGGCTCGCGGAGCTGACCGCCGCGGGCGACCTCGGCTGACGTCTGCGCGCAGACGGCGCACCACACGAGGGCGGCCCCGGATGCCACGGCACGGCATCCGGGGCCGCCCTCGTCGACGCACACCGGGAACGCCTCGCCCCGGATCGGGCTCCGGCCGCGGGGTCGTTACGCCCTCGACGAAATCAGTACGGGCCAGGCGGCCACGACCTCCCGACGTGATGGATCAGACGTCCCAGACGGCGGCCCGGCGTCCCCTCTGCCGCCGACAAGTGCAAAGATGGGGTCTCGGCAGGACAGGGCCCCCACCGAAGGGCCGAAGCATCAAGCGGCCGGACACCAGCCGCCTGCCGGTCATCGGAGACCGGCGCACGGCGCACATGCATGGAGGACGTGACGTGGCGAACGACGCCAGCACCGTTTTCGACCTAGTGATCCTCGGCGGTGGTAGCGGTGGTTACGCCGCGGCCCTGCGCGGGGCGCAGCTGGGTCTGGACGTCGCCCTGATCGAGAAGGACAAGGTCGGCGGCACCTGCCTGCACAAGGGTTGCATCCCCACCAAGGCTCTGCTCCACGCGGGCGAGATCGCCGACCAGGCCCGCGAGAGCGAGCAGTTCGGTGTCAAGACCAGCTTCGAGGGCATCGACGTGCCGGCCGTCCACAAGTACAAGGACGAGGTCATCTCGGGCCTGTACAAGGGTCTGCAGGGCCTGATCGCCTCCCGCAAGGTGACCTACATCGAGGGTGAGGGCCGGCTGTCCTCCCCCACCTCCGTCGACGTCAACGGTCAGCGGATCCAGGGCCGCCACGTCCTCCTGGCGACCGGTTCCGTGCCGAAGTCGCTGCCCGGCCTGCAGATCGACGGCAACCGCGTCATCTCCTCGGACCACGCCCTCGTCCTGGACCGTGTGCCGAAGTCCGCGATCATCCTCGGCGGCGGCGTCATCGGCGTCGAGTTCGCCTCCGCCTGGAAGTCCTTCGGTGCCGACGTCACCGTCATCGAGGGTCTGAAGCACCTCGTCCCGGTCGAGGACGAGAACTCCTCCAAGCTTCTCGAGCGCGCCTTCCGCAAGCGCGGCATCAAGTTCAACCTGGGCACCTTCTTCCAGAAGGCCGAGTACACCCAGGACGGTGTCAAGGTCACCCTCGCCGACGGCAAGGAGTTCGAGGCCGAGCTCCTCCTCGTCGCCGTCGGCCGCGGCCCGGTCTCCCAGAACCTCGGCTACGAGGAGGCCGGCGTCGCCATGGACCGCGGCTACGTCCTCGTCGACGAGTACATGCGCACCAACGTGCCGACCATCTCCGCCGTCGGCGACCTGGTCCCCACGCTCCAGCTCGCGCACGTCGGCTTCGCCGAGGGCATCCTGGTGGCGGAGCGCCTGGCCGGCCTGAAGACCGTCCCGATCGACTACGACGGCGTGCCGCGGGTGACGTACTGCCACCCCGAGGTCGCCTCCGTCGGCATCACCGAGGCCAAGGCCAAGGAGATCTACGGCGCGGACAAGGTCGTCTCCATCAAGTTCCCCCTCGGTGGCAACGGCAAGAGCCGGATCCTGAAGACCGCGGGCGAGATCAAGCTCGTCCAGGTCAAGGACGGTGCCGTGGTCGGCGTCCACATGGTCGGCGACCGCATGGGCGAGCAGGTGGGCGAGGCCCAGCTGATCTACAACTGGGAGGCCCTGCCGTCCGAGGTGGCCCAGCTGATCCACGCCCACCCGACGCAGAACGAGGCGCTCGGCGAGGCCCACCTGGCCCTGGCCGGCAAGCCCCTCCACATGCACGACTGACCCTCGGTCGACGAACGCGACGACACAGACTTCCGCACTTCGTAAGGAGCAACCGAAACCATGCCGGTTTCCGTAACCCTCCCGGCGCTCGGTGAGAGCGTCACCGAGGGCACCGTCACCCGCTGGCTGAAGGCCGAGGGCGAACGCGTCGAGGCCGACGAGCCGCTGCTCGAGGTCTCCACCGACAAGGTCGACACCGAGATCCCCGCCCCCGCCTCCGGCGTGCTGACCTCGATCAAGGTCGCCGAGGACGAGACCGTCGAGGTCGGCGCCGAGCTGGCCGTCATCGACGACGGCACGGGCGCCCCCGCCGCGGCTCCGGCCCCGGCCGCCGCCGAGGCCCCCGCTCCGGCCGCCGAGCCCGCCCCGGCGCCGGTCGCCGAGGCACCGGCCGCCCCGGCTCCGGCCCCTGCCGCCGCCCCCGCCGGTGCCGCCCAGGGCACGGACGTGGTCCTGCCCGCGCTCGGAGAGTCGGTCACCGAGGGCACCGTCACCCGCTGGCTGAAGGCGGTCGGCGACTCCGTCGAGGCCGACGAGCCGCTGCTCGAGGTCTCCACCGACAAGGTCGACACCGAGATCCCGGCGCCCGCCTCCGGCGTGCTCCTGGAGATCGTGGTCGGCGAGGACGAGACCGCCGAGGTCGGCGCCAAGCTCGCCGTCATCGGCCAGCCGGGTGCCGCCCCCGCCGCCGCTCCGGCCCCGGCCGCCCCGGCTCCGGCGCCCGCCGCTGCCGCCCCGGCGCCCGCCGCCCCCGCGGCTCCGGCCGCGCCTCCGGCCCCGGCGCCCGCCGCCCCGGCCCCCGCTCCGGCGGCCCCCGCCGCTGCCGCTCCGGCCCCGGCTCCGGCCGCGCCGGCGCCCGCCCCGGTCACCCCGGTCCCGGCCGCCGCCCAGGCGACCGACGAGGGCGCGTACGTGACCCCGCTGGTGCGCAAGCTCGCCGCCGAGAACGGCGTCGACCTGTCCACCGTCAAGGGCACCGGCGTCGGCGGCCGCATCCGCAAGCAGGACGTCATCGCCGCCGCCGAGGCCGCGAAGGCCGTGGCTCCGGCTCCGGCCGCCGCTCCCGCCGCCGCCCCGGCCGCGAAGAAGGCTCCGGTCCTGGAGGTCTCCCCGCTGCGCGGTCAGACCGTGAAGATGCCGCGGATCCGCAAGGTCATCGGCGACAACATGGTCAAGGCCCTGCACGAGCAGGCCCAGCTGTCCTCGGTGGTCGAGGTCGACGTGACCCGCCTGATGCGTCTGCGCGCCCAGGCCAAGGACACGTTCGCGGCCCGAGAGGGCGTCAAGCTCTCCCCGATGCCGTTCTTCGTGAAGGCGGCGGCCCAGGCGCTGAAGGCCCACCCGGTCATCAACGCCAAGATCAACGAGGCCGAGGGCACCATCACCTACTTCGACACCGAGAACGTCGGTATCGCGGTGGACTCCGAGAAGGGCCTGATGACCCCGGTCATCAAGCACGCCGGTGACCTCAACATCGCGGGTATCGCCAAGGCCACGGCCGAGCTGGCGGGCAAGGTCCGGGCCAGCAAGATCACCCCGGACGAGCTGTCCGGCGCGACCTTCACCATCAGCAACACCGGTTCGCGCGGCGCCCTGTTCGACACGATCATCGTGCCGCCGGGCCAGGTCGCGATCCTCGGCATCGGTGCCACCGTCAAGCGCCCGGCGGTCATCGAGACCGAGGAGGGCACGGTCATCGGCGTCCGCGACATGACCTACCTGACCCTCTCCTACGATCACCGTCTGGTGGACGGCGCCGACGCCGCCCGCTACCTGACCGCGGTCAAGGCGATCCTGGAGGCCGGCGAGTTCGAGGTCGAGCTCGGCCTCTGATCCTCTCCGGGCCGCCGACAGTCGGCCTGATCCACGGCGCCCCCGTCCGGACGTTCCGGGCGGGGGCGCCGTGTCTGCCCGTTACAGCGATGTGTAAGCCTCGTCTCACCTGCGGGAAAGCCCCCGCATGCGCCCTTCCCTCCTGGGCTCGCGGCCGTATTGTCTAAGCGTCGAACGCCCCGACTGAGGAGCCCCCATGACCGCGCCCGTCGTCCACTCGCTGCGCGAGCAGATCCGCGAGCACATCGTGGAGGGGATCGTCAGCGGGCGCTGGAAGCCGGGCGAGCGGATCGTGGAGCGGCGGATCGCCACCGAGCTGGAGGTCAGCCAGACACCGGTCCGGGAGGCGCTGCGGGAGCTGGAGTCGCTGCGGCTGATCGAGTCGGCGCCCAACAAGGGCGTACGGGTGCGGAATCTGACGGCCGCCGACCTGGAGGAGAGCTACCCCGTCCGAGCCGGCCTGGAGGCCATCGCGGCGGAGCTGGCGGCCGGCCGGCTGGCGGATGACTGTTCGGCCCTGGAACCGCACGTCACGGCCCTTTACGAGGCGGACCGCAGGGCGGACGGCACGGCGCAGGTGCGGCACACGGTCGCCTTCCACCGGGAACTGGTGCGGGCGGCCGGGAACTCGGTGCTGCTGCACACCTGGGAGGGCCTGGGCATCGAGGTGTTCACGGCCCTGTCGATCCGCTGGCTGGGGACGGTGCAGCAGTCGTACGCGGAGGAGCACGAGGAGCTGGTGGCCGCGTTCCAGCGGCGCGACCCCCGGATCGCGGAGATCGTGAAGGCACACGTCCTGGGATGCGCCCCGCGCGCCTAGGAAGCGGTTCTCCCGGACCCGGGAACCGGGCCCCACGGACCCGCGAAGCCGGACCCCACCGACCCGGGAAGCCGGACCCCACCGACCCGAGAGGCCAGGCCCGTTCGGCCCCCCGGGAAAGCCGGTCCGCGTCACCCGAGCATTCCCCCGCTCAGACGCCCGCGGACCTGCGAAAACGGCAGGAAGACGCGACACTCGGTGTCTCGTTCGAAGGCACCGCGTGCCGACTTTCTCGAAATCGAGAGGTTTTGGCCGTCGATCCTTTGATCGATCATCGATCAGGGAGTTACAGTCGCCGATGGACTTCCACCGAAGTCCATCGCCCTGTCCTGCCAAAGACACAAGGGCACCCCCTGACCCTTACCGATGAGGGAACCCCCTTCGACTGAGGAAGGCGGCGACATGACCGACCCCAAGGCCATCCAGCCGAGCGAGCTCGACCAGCTCCCGGACCGCGACCCCGAGGAGACCGCCGAATGGCAGGCCTCCCTGGACGCCGTCACCAAGGCGGCCGGGCCGCACCGTGCCGCGTACCTGCTGCGCCGCACACTGGAACGAGCCGAGGGCACCGGCGTCGCGCTGCCGAAGCTCCTCGAGACGGACTACGTCAACACCATCCCGACCGCCGCCGAGCCCGCCGTGCCCGGTGACGAGGCGATGGAGGCCCGGATCACCGCCTGGAACCGCTGGAACGCGGCCGCGATGGTGACCCGTGGCAGCAAGTACGGCGTCGGCGGTCACATCGCCACCTTCGCCTCCGCGGCCTGGCTCTACGAGACGGGCTTCAACCACTTCTTCCACGGCAAGGAGGGCGATGGTTCGGGCGACCAGCTGTACATCCAGGGCCACGCCTCCCCCGGCATCTACGCCCGCGCCTTCCTCGACGGCCGGCTGAACGAGCACCACCTCGACAACTTCCGCCAGGAGGCCGGCGGCAACGGCCTGCCCTCCTACCCGCACCCGCGCCGGCTGCCCTGGCTGTGGGAGTTCCCCACTGTCTCCATGGGGCTCGGCCCGCTGTCGGCGATCTATCAGGCGCGCTTCAACCGCTACCTCACCAACCGCGGCATCAAGGACGTCTCGGCGTCGCACGTCTGGGCCTTCCTCGGCGACGGCGAGATGGACGAGCCGGAGTCGACGGCCGCACTCGCGCTGGCCGCCCGTGAGCAGCTGGACAACCTGACCTTCGTCATCAACTGCAACCTGCAGCGCCTCGACGGCCCGGTCCGCGCCAACTTCAAGATCGTGCAGGAGCTGGAGGCCCAGTTCCGCGGCGCCGGCTGGAACGTCGTCAAGACGCTGTGGGGCAGCGCCTGGGACGAGCTGTTCGCCCTCGACACCACGGGCGCGCTGGTACGCCGGCTGCGCGAGGTACCGGACGCGCAGGTCCAGACCTACCAGACCCGCGACGCCGCCTACATCCGCCAGGACTTCTTCGGCAAGGACCCGGCGCTCGTCGAGATGGCGAGGCTGCTGAGCGACGACAAGATCCTCGACTGCTTCCACTTCTCCCGCGGCGGTCACGAGTCGCGCAAGGTGTACGCCGCCTACAAGGCCGCCCTGGCACACAAGGGCGCCCCGACGGTGATCCTGGCGCAGACGGTCAAGGGCCACACCCTCGGCACGGGCTTCGCCTCGAAGAACGCCAACCACCAGATGAAGAAGCTGACGGTGGACGAGTTCAAGGCGATGCGCGACCGCCTGGAGCTGCCGATCTCCGACGCGCAGTTCGCCGACGGCGTGGTGCCCTACGGCCACCCGGGCGCCGACTCCCCCGAGGTCCGCTACCTCCAGGAGCGCCGCGCGGCCCTCGGCGGTCCGGCCCCGGCCCGCCGTGTCCACCCGCTCGCGCCGCTGCCCGCGCCCGCCGACAAGGCCTTCGCCGCCTTCGACAAGGGCTCCGGCTCGCAGAACGTGGCGACCACCATGGCCTTCGTCCGCCTGGTCAAGGACCTGGTCCGCGACAAGGAGACGGGCAAGCGCTGGGTGCCGATCGTCCCCGACGAGGCGCGCACCTTCGGGATGGAGTCGCTCTTCCCGTCCCTCGGCATCTACTCGCCGAAGGGCCAGACGTACGAGCCGGTCGACCGTGACCAGCTGATGTACTACAAGGAGGCCAAGAACGGCCAGATCCTCAACGAGGGGATCACCGAGGCCGGTTCGATGGCCGACTTCATCGCCGCATCGTCGTCGTACGCGACGCACGGCGAGGCGATGATCCCGTTCTACATCTTCTACTCGATGTTCGGCTGGCAGCGCACCGCCGACCAGATGTGGCAGCTCGGCGACCAGCTGGGCCGCGGCTTCCTCGTCGGCGCCACGGCCGGCCGTACGACGCTCACAGGCGAGGGCCTGCAGCACGCCGACGGCCACTCCCCGGTGATCGCGGCCACCAACCCGGCCGCGCTGACCTACGACCCGGCCTTCGCGTACGAGATCGCCGTGATCGTCAAGGAGGGTCTGCGCCGTATGTACGGCGAGACGGCCCCGGGCGAGGACCCGAACGTCTTCTACTACCTCACGGTCTACAACGAGCCGCTGCCGCAGCCGGCGAAGCCGTCCGGCCTCGGTGTCGACGAGGGCATCGTCAAGGGCCTGTACCGCTACAACACGGCGGAGTCGGCGGGCCTGTCCCCCGCGGCCAACGCCCCGCGCATCCAGCTGCTGGGCTCCGGCACCGCGATCCACTGGGCGCTCGACGCGCAGAAGCTGCTCGCCGAGGAGTGGGGCGTCGCGGCGGACGTGTGGTCGGCGACGTCCTGGGGCGAGCTGCGCCGGGACGCCCTGGAGGCGGACGCGGCACTGCTGCGGGGCGAGGAGCGGGTGCCGTACATCCGGCAGGCGCTCCAGGGCGCCGAGGGCCCGGTCCTCGCGGTGTCCGACTACATGCGCCAGGTCCCCGACCAGATCGCGCAGTGGGTGGAGCAGGACTACTCCTCGCTGGGCGCCGACGGCTTCGGCCTCTCGGACACCCGTGAGGCGGCCCGCCGCCACTTCGGTGTCGACGCCCCGTCGATCGTGGTCGCGGCCCTCGCCCAGCTCGCCCGGCGTGGCGAGGTCAAGGCGACGGCCGTCAAGGAGGCCAGGGACAAGTACGGCCTGTAAGGGCTCGTGATGCGGTGAGGCGAAGGGGCACGGCGACTGCCGTGCCCCTTCGTCGTACCCCTCGCTGTCGGTGGGCGACGGCATGATGGCCGCATGCGTGCCGCTCGTCTGATCACCATGGTGCTGCTGCTCCAGTCCCGGACCTCGATGACGGCGGCCGAGCTGGCCCGGGAGCTGGAGGTGTCGGAGCGGACCGTCACCCGTGACGCGCAGGCCCTCGCCGAGGCGGGGGTCCCGGTGTACGCGGACCGTGGGCGGGCCGGGGGCTACCGGCTCCTGGGCGGCTACCGCACCCGGCTGACCGGGCTCGCGCGCGACGAGGCCGAGGCGCTGTTCCTCAGCGGGGTGCCGGGCGCGCTGCGCGAGATGGGCCTGGCGGACGCGGCCTCCGCGGCCCGGCTGAAGGTGTCCGCCGCCCTCCTGCCCTCCTTGCGCGACGCCTCCCGTACGGCGGCGCAGCGGTTCCATCTGGACGCGCCCGCCTGGTTCACGGACCCGAAGACCCCGCCGCTGCTGCCCGAGGTCGCGGAGGCGGTCTGGGACGACCGGCGGATCACCGCGCGGTACCGGCGCGGCGCGCAGGAGGTGGAGCGGGAGCTGGAACCGTACGGGCTCGTGCTCAAGGCGGGCGTGTGGTACCTGTGCGCGCGGGCGACGGAGGCCGGGGCCTTCCGGGTGTACCGCGTCGACCGCTGTACGGCCGTGGACCCCCGGGCGGAGCGGTTCGCACGGGACGAGGACTTCGATCTGCCGGCCTTCTGGGCGGAGCAGGCCGAGCGGTTCGCGCGGTCCCTCCTGCGGGCCGAGGTCGTGGTGCGGCTTTCCGCGGAGGGCGTGCGCAGACTGCCGTACGCCGTGGATCCCGCGTCGGCCCGTGCGGCGCGGGCGGCCGCGGACGCCCCGGACGGGCAGGGGTGGGTGACGGTGACCCTGCCGGTGGAGTCCGAGGACGTCGCGCACGCACAACTCACGGCGCTGGGGCCGGAGGTCGAGGTGCTCTCGCCCCCGGGGCTGCGCGCCCTGTTCGCCCGGGACGCGCGGCGGATCGCCCGGCTCTACGGCCCCTGAGATCCCGCGGCACTCCGCGTGCGCGGCACCCGCCGAGGGCCGATGCTGGTTCCCGTGATGGACGAGACGGAGTTCTGGGAACTGGTGGACGCGAGCCGGGAGGCCGCCGGGGGCGACCCCGAGGAACAGGCCGACCAGCTCGTCGAACGGCTGCTCCAGCTGGACCCGGAGACCGTGCTGGACTTCGCCCGTCACTTCGAGGGCCGCTACAACCGTGCCTACCGCTGGGACCTGTGGGGCGCCGCCTGGGTGCTGCTGGACGGGGCGAGCGACGACGCGTTCGACTTCTTCCGCTGCTGGCTGATCGGCCAGGGCCGGGAGGTCTACGAGGGAGCCCTGCACGACCCCGACGCGCTGGCCGGTCTGCTCGGGGACTTCGACGAGGAGGTCGACGGGGACGGCGAGGAGCTCGGCTACGCCGCGGACGAGGCGTACGAGCAGCTCACCGGGACCGTGGCGCCCGACCTGGGCATCCCGCCGACGGCCTCCGAGCCGCAGGGGACACCGTTCGACCTGGAGGACGAGTCCGCGCTCGCCGAGCGCTACCCGAGGCTGTGGGACCGCTTCAAGGACTGACCCGGCTCCCGGCCGGTCTCGGCCGTGTGGTGCAGCGGCGCCCGGTTGGCCTGGTCGAGGGCGGACGCCGTGGCCGCGGCCGGCCCCAGCACGACCGTCGCCACCGCGCAGACCACCGTCCAGGGGTTGCGCACGGCCCCGGCCCAGGCGCGTGTCCTCTTCGTCTCCGTACGGCTGACGCCGCTCATGATCCCCACCTCCGGTCGGCTTCCGGGCACGACCGTAGGACGCGGAAATCGGAGGACTCTGCGCCTGGCCTGTGAGGGGCCTATGGGCCTCGCGGCGGCACGGGGCACACCCCCGTGGGCCGTGCGGCGCCCTCAAGGTGCGTCCCCGGGCCGCCGGGCCCGGGCGGTCACCGTCTGCCCTGCAGATGGGCCGCCCGTTCCCTGATCGCCGGGAGGAGGGCGCTGAGGGCCGCGCCCGGGCAACTGGTCGCATAGCCGTCCCGGTGGGCCGCGAGGGCGGGCAGCATCGCGGTGGCGCCCTCCTTGTAGAGGCTCTTGCCACTGCTGGAGACGAGCCGGACCTTGGTGCGCGGGTCGATGTCCGCGAGGCCCAGCTTCCAGGCGGCCAGAGCCGCGATCGCGTCGGTCAGGGCCCGGGGCACGGGCACGCCCGCCGTGAAGGTGCCGATCGCGGCGATGCCGGCCGTGCGGTGGTTGAAGCCCAGGGTGTGGGCGCCGGTGACGGGACGTTCCACGCCGCCCGCGCGGCCCTCGTAGATCGTGCCGCAGCGGTCGACGAGGAAGTTGTAGCCGATGTCGTCCCACCGCCGGTAGCCGATCTGGCCCGCGTCCAGCGCCCTGATGATGCGGGGCACGTCGGCGCAGTCGTAGCGGTTGGGCGAGTCGGTGTGGTGCACGAACACCGCGATGACCTTGTCGTCGTAGCGGGGCGACGGCTGGCCCGGCAGGCCACCGCCCGCCCAGGCCGACCGCGGCACGATCCGCGGCCTGGGTGCCTGGTGCAGCACGGCGGACCGGGCCTCGACCGGATGCGAGCGCTGGAGCGCCACCGTCTGCTCGACCCGGGAGGCGCACGTCATCAGGGTCAGGGAGGCGGCGAACCCGGGCACACAGCCGAGCAGCAGCAGGGTGGTTCCCCGAACCCGTACACGCCGTGGTCGCACCAGACCGGCTCTTGGCAAGACACGCATGGCCCCACTCTCGGCCGCCCCCACCGGCTGCGCGACGTGCGCTGTGCCACCTGGCGGAACCATTGTCCCGGTCCGGGACGTTTTAACAGGTCGACGCGCGTGGCCGCTTTTCGGGCGCCCCCCGCGCGCGGCTGATCACTGGGCCCCTGTGGCGCGTACTAACGCGTACTGAAGGGGTCCTAGAGAAAGGCGGCTTCGTGGACCTGCTCGACATCCTGCTGATGCTGGTCATCCTGGCCTATGCGGCGTCCGGCTACCGGCGCGGGCTGGTGGCCGGCTGCGTCTCCCTGGCCGGCTTCGTGGGCGGCGCCGTCATCGGTGTGTGGATCCTGCCGTGGGTGATGGACCTGGTGACGCGGGGGACGACTGCGGCGACGGTCACCGCGGTGTTCACGGTGCTGGTCCCGGCCGTGATGGTCCACGAGCTGGCGGGGCGCCTCGCGCTGAAGCTGCGGCGCGAGCTGGACCACGGCCCGCTGCGGGTGGCCGACGGGATCGGCGGCGCGGCGGCCAACACACTGGCCGTGCTGATCGTGGCGTGGGTGGCCGCGAGCGTGCTGGGCGCCTCCTCCTCCCCGCTGGTCACGGACTCGATCCGGGACTCCCGGCTGCTGGGCTCCGTGCAGAACGTGATGCCGGACACCACCCCGGCCTGGTTCTCGCGGGCCACGACCGCCCTCGCCCAGGCGGGCTTCCCCCAGGTCTTCAACCCGTTCGAGAACGAACCGACGGCCGGGGTGCCCAAGCCCTCGGGGGACGACGTCACCCCGAGCGCGACGAACGCCGCCAAGTTCAGCACGGTGAAGATCGAGGGCGCCGCCGGCACCCAGGGCCGTGAGGGCAGCGGCTTCGTGTACGCGACCGGGCATGTCATGACCAACGCCCATGTGGTGGCGGGCATCGATCACCCGACGGTCCGCGTCGGCGGTGTCGGCCCGTCGTACACGGCCCGGGTGGTGCTCTTCGACCCGGACCGGGACGTGGCCGTGCTGTACGTGCCGGATCTGCACGCGCCCGTGCTGCGCTTCGACGGCGAGGCCAAGCGTGGCGACTCGGCCGTGGTCGCGGGCTATCCGGAGGACGGCGATCTGACACTGCGGGCCGCCACGGTCGCGAGCCGGATCCGGGCGACGGGCCAGAACATCTACAGCTCGAACACGGTCACCCGGGACATCTACTCCATCCGCTCCACCGTGCTGCCCGGCAACTCCGGCGGCCCGCTGCTCACCAAGGACGGCCGGGTCTACGGCGTCGTCTTCGCCCGTTCCACCTCGAACGCGGAGACGGGCTACGTGCTGACGGCGGACGAGGTCGCGGGCGACGCCGGACGCGCGGCGCATGCCACGGCATCGGTGGACACGGGCGACCTCGTCACGCCGTAGGAGCTAGGTGTATTGACATCTCCCGCCGGGCGCGCGACTCCCCCAGCCCGGCGGCTGGGAGGTGCCCCCGGGCACGGCACCTCGCCGCGTTGTCGGATCACCCGAGTACATCCGGTAAGCGGATGATCCACCGCCTTGCGATGCTCCCCCGGCTATCGCTGGGAGGTGCCCCCCGCGCCGGACGCCACGCGCTGATCCGGCGCGAATCGTCAGACAGGCCCTGGGGATCTCAGAGCCCCTGCCGGCGGGCACCTCCGGCGGGGCGCGCGCTCACAGGAACATGCCCATGAGCACGTCGTCGACGTACTTCCCGTCGAGCAGGAACTCCTCGGGCAGGATCCCCTCCACCGTGAACCCCTCGGACTCGTAGAGCCGCCGGGCCGGGGTGTTGTGTCCGAGAACCCGCAGGGTGAGGCGCCGGGCTCCCCGCCGCCGCGCCTCCTCCTGAGCGGCCCGCAGCAGCGCCCGGCCGGCCCCGGTGCCACGGGCCGCGTCGGCGACGGCGAGCCCCCGGATCTGCAGGACGTGCGTGTTGCACGCCAGCGAGGTCGGGAAACCGAGCCGGAGATAGCCGACGACGGCGCCGCCGAGTTCGGCCACGAGGTGGTCGCGCGGCGGGACTCGCTCGGTGAAGAAGGGGTCGTACGGCGGCTCGGGGCGCGGCTGTACGGAGTGCAGCGGGGACCAGGTGGCACCGTCGAGGCGGCCGAGCACGTCCTCGTCGTCGGACGTGGCGAGGCGTATACGGAGATCGGACATGCGGTCACTGTACGGCCGGGGCACGACAATCCGTCCTGTGCTTTTCCGGGCGCCGGACGGGTCGGGAGGGGCGCACGGGGCAGGATGGACGCATGCAACGTTCCCGAATCGCCGTGGCCGGTGCGTCCGGTCTGATCGGCAGTGCCCTGGTGCGATCGCTGACCGCGGACGGACACGAGGTGGTGCGTCTGGTGCGGCGCTCGGCCCGGGGCGAGGAGGAGGTGTGCTGGGACCCCGAGGGGCAGTACGTCGACGCGGCGGGGCTCATCGGGTGCGACGCCGTGGTGAACCTGGCCGGTGCCGGAATCGGCGACCATCGCTGGACGGACGCTTACAAGAAGACGCTCCGCGACAGCCGGGTGCTGGGCACGGCGGCGCTCGCTGAGGCGGTCGCCTCGCTGCCCGAGCCGCCGCGGGTGTTCGTGAGCGGCAGCGCGATCGGCTACTACGGCGAGACCGGGGACCGTGCGGTCGACGAGACGGCACCGCCCGGGGACGGCTTCCTGCCCTCGCTGTGCGTGGAGTGGGAGGAGGCCGCGGCCCCGGCGCAGGAGGCGGGCGTGCGGACGGTGTTCGCGCGGACGGGGCTGGTGGTGGCCCGCGAGGGCGGGGCCTGGGGGCGGCTGTTCCCGCTGTTCCAGGCGGGGCTCGGCGGGCGCATGGGGGACGGACGGCAGTACTGGTCGTACATCGCGCTGCACGACGAGGTGGCGGCGCTCCGCCACCTCATCGACCGTGAGGACCTGTCCGGGCCGTTCAATCTGACGGCCCCCGAACCCTTGACGAACCGTCAGATCACCGACGCCATGGGGCGCGTGCTGCACCGGCCGACGCTCTTCCCGGTACCCGCCCCCGCGCTGCGGTTGGCGCTCGGCGAGATGTCCGGGGATGTGCTCGGCAGTGCACGGGTGGTGCCCGAGCGGCTGCTGGAGTCGGGGTTCTCCTTCGCGTTCCCGGGGATCGAGGAGGCGCTGCGGGCCGCGCTGCAGCGGTAGCGGACGGTGCGGCCACGGCGGTTCGGCGGGGTGCGATAGCGAAGAGAGACAGGGGAACGTCGATTTCGACTGTATGCGACCGCCGTGCGACCGTGCTCTGTTGATGCGCGACTACACCTGACCGTTCACGGACCTACGCTCGATCCGAACTCGGGTATCTCACCAGCCAGTTGGGGGCATGACGTCTCCACCGGCCGCACAACCTCGAGGAGGGGCACGTGCTACAGCCCGTGTATCAGGCGGACGTCGTCATCGTCGGCGCCGGGGTCGCCGGCCTCGCGGCGGCCCATCGGCTGACCAGCGCAGGAGTCACCACCGCGGTCCTGGAGGCCGCTCCTTACGTCGGCGGGCGCATGTCGACCGAGAAGGTCGACGGCTTCCGGCTCGACCGGATCGGACAGCTGCTGTCCACCGCGTACCCCGAACTGCGTCTGACGCCGGGGCTCGAGTCCCTCGTCCTTCGCTCCTTCGCACCGGGTGTCCTGGTCCACAGCGAGGGGCGCCACCATCGTGCGGGCGCCCCCGTGGGGGGCGGGGGCGCAGGGGGCGCACGGACGGCGCTGAGCGCCGTGCGCGCCCTCGCGGCCGTTCCCCGGTCGACGTCCGCGCCTCGCCCGGTGAGCGCAACCGGCCTGGGCCGTACGGCCCGTTCGCTGGCGAGCGGATCACGCGCGGCCGGCCTCGTCGCGCCCCTACGGCTCCGCGCGGAGCTGGCCCGGATCGCCACGTCCCCCATGGAACGGCTGCTGGCCCGGCCCGAGTCCGCCGCCCGGCACGCGCTCGCGGCGCGCGGGATCCCCGCCCGTGCCGTCGACGGTTTCCTCCGCCCCCTGCTCGCCGCCCTGTTGTGCGACCCGGAGCTGACCACGTCGAGCCGCTGCGCCGATCTGGCGCTGCGCTCCTTCGCGACCGGCCGGCTGTGCATGCCGGAGGGCGGCGCGGACGTCCTGCCGGAGCTGCTGGCGCGGGCGCTGCCGCCGGGCACCGTGCACACCGGGGTGCGCGCCACCTCCGTCTCCACGACGAGGGTGACCACCGCGGAGCACGGTGAACTGCGGTGCCAGGCCGTGCTGCTGGCCACCGACGCGTCCGCCGCCGCCGAGCTGCTGCCGGGGCTGCGTGTGCCGGACTTCCATCCCGTCACCGTCGTCCACCACACCATGGAGGAGCCGCCGGGGACCGGTGCCTCACTGCTGCTGGACGCGGACCGCGACGGTCCGGTGGCCCACACGGCGGTGGTCAGCCTGGTGGACCCGTCCCGGGCGCCCGTGGGCCGCGCCCTGGTCTCCTCCACGGTCCTCGGCACACCCCCCGACGACGTGGACGGTGCCGTACGGGCCCATCTGGCACGGCTCTACGGCACCTCGACCACCCGGTGGGAGACGCTGGCCGTGCACCACACGGCGCGGGCCGTGCCGGCGATGCGGCCGCCGCACGATCTGCGCCGGCCGGTACGGCTGCTGGCCGGGCTGTACGTGTGCGGCGACCACCGGGACACGAGTACGGTCCAGGGCGCGCTGCACTCGGGCCGCCGGGCCGCGTCCGCCCTCCTCGCGGACCTGGGCACGGGCCCGACCCGGCTGGCGGACCCATTGCCCACGGCGGCCTGAGGCTCAGCTCAGCGCGGCCACCTTGTCGCGGTACCCGCGCACCGGTGCCGCGTCCCGGTACGGCTCCAGCCGGCGCTCGAAGTCCCGTACGTACTCCACCGCCCGCACCGACCGCATCTCCGACGCCTGTCCGGCGGCCTCGGCCGCCAGCTGGCAGGCGAGGTCCAGCTCGCCGAGGCCGAGTCGCGCCGAGGCGAGCACGACCCGGCAGAACAGCCGGCTGCGGGCGTAACCGGGGGCCCGCAGCTGGAGCGAGCGCTCGGCGTGCTGCACCGCGGCCCGGTACTGCTGCAGATCCCGGTGGCAGTGCCCGAACTCGTCGGCGAGCTGTGCCTCGTCGAAGAACCGGGCCCAGTACGGGACTTCGTCGCCCGGCCGGGCGGACTCCAGCGCCCGCTCGGCCCGCACCAGCGAGGCGGTGCACGCGCGCACCTCGCCGAGCACGCCGTGGCCGCGCGCCTCCACGGCGTGCAGCAGCGCCTGGATGACGGGGGGCGCGGAGGTGCCCACTCCCTGCTGGGCCACGCGCGCGAGCTGCACGGCCTCGCGTCCATGGCCGAGGTAGACGGCCTGCCGGCTCATGGTGATCAGCACGTAGGCCCCGTAGATCCGGTCCCCGGCCGCCTGGGCGAGCCGCAGCGCCTGCACGAAGTAGCGCTGGGCGAGACCGTGCGCGCCGATGTCGTACGACGTCCAGCCCGCGAGCCGGGTCAGATCGGCGGCCGCGGCGAACAGCCGACGGCCGGTCTGCTCGCCGTAGCTGCCGCGGAGCATCGGTTCGGCCTCGTGCTCCAGATAGCGCACGAGGGCCTGGCGGGCGTGGCCCCCGCCGTAGGCGTGGTCGAGCGCACGGAACAGCTCGCCGACCGAGCGGAGGGCGGCGATGTCCCCGCCGGTGACCTTCTGGCCGGGGCCGCGTTCGGACTGGCTGCGCTGCCGGGACGCGGACCCTCCCGGTTCGGGCGCGGTCGAGAACTTGGGGGACGCGGGACGGCCCTGGGCGGGGACCCGGGCGAGGGTCTCGCCGCGGCCGACCCGGTCGTCGGCCCGGCCGATCAGCCAGTCCCGGCTCGGCACCACGAGACCGGCCGGGGTGAACGCGATCTTGCGCAGCTCGGCATGGCTGCCGGAGTCCTTGCGCCACAGACCGCTGACGATGTCCACGGCCTCCTCCGGGGTGGCGGCGAACTCCAGGCCCGCGTACACCGGCGCGCACGCGTCGAGGCCGAGGTCCTGCGCGGTGAGCCGGCGGCCGAGCCGCCGGGTGAACACCTCGGCGATGAGCGCGGGCGTGGTGCCGCGCGGCTGCTGCCCGCGCAGCCAGCGGGTCACGGATGTCTTGTCGTATCTGAGATCGAGCCCGTGTTCGAGACCCAGCTGGTCGACGCGACGGGCGAGACCGGCGTTGGAGAACCCCGCTTCTGCGATGAGCGCGGCGAGCTGTCGGTTGGGGGTGCGCTGCGCGGGTCGTTCCGTCATCTGCGGTGCGGTCTCCTGCCTCCCGGGCACCGACGCAGGAGCTCCCGGGAAGACATGCCTGCCTCCCGGGTCGCCGCGGTACCCGTATCGCCTTGGTGAGCAGCCCTTATGGCCTCGTGAACGGCGTGAATGTAGCGGAGAGTGAGCAGTCGATTGCAGCGTACGGCATGCATTCATCCGATCGTGTGAGGATTGCCCCGTCCGGCTGACGAGCCACCCGGCCCTGTCGACCGCAGGGCTGGACGTACAGTGGCGTGGGCGCCTTTCGCGCCTTACGAAGCTTCTAGGGAGGCGCTTGCCGTGAGTGAGTTGCGGTTCGTCCGTATGGGGTTCGGTGCCGAGGCCGTCGACTACCAGGAGGCCTGGGACGAGCAGCGTCGGGTGCACGCCGCACGCTTCGCCGACGAGGTCCCCGACACCTGCCTGCTCCTGGAGCACCCGCCGGTCTACACGGCGGGGCGGCGCACGGCCCCCGACGAGCGCCCCCTGGACGGCACCCCGGTCGTCGACGTGGACCGCGGCGGCAAGATCACCTGGCACGGCCCGGGCCAGCTGGTGGGCTACCCCATCCAGAAGCTCCCGCGCCCGGTCGACGTCGTCGCCCATGTGCGCCGTCTCGAAGAGGCCCTGATCCGCACCTGCGCGGAGTTCGGCGTGGAGACCACCCGGGTGGAGGGCCGCAGCGGCGTCTGGGTGCTCGGCGACCCGGTGGACCAGCGCCCCGCCCTCGGCGGTCTCTCCCTGGACTTCGACCCGCGCCTGACCGACGAGGAGTTCGACCCGCGCCTGAACGGCCCGGAGTACGCGCCCTCCAACGCCGGCCAGCGCCGGGAGGACCGCAAGCTCGCCCAGATCGGCATCCGGGTCGCCAAGGGCGTCACCATGCACGGCTTCTCGTTCAACGTGAACCCGGACACCACCTGGTTCGACCGCATCATCCCGTGCGGGATCCGCGACGCGGGCGTCACCTCGCTGGCCAACGAGCTGGGACGGGACGTGACCATCGCCGAGGTGCTGCCGGTGGTGGAGCGGCATCTGACGGACATCCTGGAGAACGCCGAGCTCAAGCCGCGGGAGATCGAGCGGACGTCGGCCTGACGGCAAAAGGGGGAATGCACCCCCGCTGCCCGAGGTTGGCCCACACACGGAGCCGAACACATCACGGGCGTACGCTGTGTACGCCGAAGAATCCAAAGTCAACGCAGACAGGCAGGGAGCCGACGTGTCCGCAGTCGCACCCGACGGACGCAAGATGCTGCGCCTGGAGGTCCGCAACAGCCAGACCCCCATCGAGCGCAAGCCCGAGTGGATCAAGACCCGGGCGAAAATGGGTCCCGAGTACACGAAGATGCAGAACCTCGTGAAGAGCGAGGGCCTGCACACGGTCTGCCAGGAAGCCGGCTGTCCCAACATCTACGAGTGCTGGGAGGACCGCGAGGCCACCTTCCTCATCGGCGGCGACCAGTGCACCCGGCGGTGCGACTTCTGCCAGATCGACACCGGCAAGCCCGAGGCGCTGGACCGTGACGAGCCCCGCCGCGTGGGCGAGTCCGTCGTCACCATGGATCTCAACTACGCCACCATCACCGGTGTCGCCCGCGACGACCTCGAGGACGGCGGCGCCTGGCTGTACGCCGAGACGGTCCGGCAGATCCATCGGCAGACGGCGGACCGCGACAGCGGCCGTACGAAGGTGGAGCTCCTCGCCCCCGACTTCAACGCGGTTCCCGAGCAGCTCGCCGAGGTCTTCTCCGCCCGCCCCGAGGTCTTCGCGCACAACGTCGAGACGGTCCCGCGGATCTTCAAGCGCATCCGCCCCGGCTTCCGCTACGAGCGCTCCCTGAAGGTCATCACCGCGGCCCGCGACTACGGCCTGGTGACCAAGTCGAACCTGATCCTCGGCATGGGCGAGACGCGCGAGGAGATCAGCGAGGCGCTGCACCAGCTGCACGACGCCGGCTGCGAGCTGATCACCATCACGCAGTACCTGCGTCCGAGCGTCCGCCACCACCCCGTGGAGCGCTGGGTCAAGCCGCAGGAGTTCGTGGAGCTGAAGGAGGAGGCCGAGGAGATCGGGTTCTCCGGCGTGATGTCCGGACCGCTGGTCCGTTCCTCGTACCGCGCCGGCCGGCTCTACCAGATGGCCGTCGAGAAGCGTGGCGCCTACGTCGCCTCGCAGGCCGTCTGACCCTGGTTCGCCTAGGCTTGTGGCACCCCGTGCCACTTCCCGCGTGTGAATCCGCACACAAGTGACTACCTCCCGGTAATGGCCGATTGACGCGGTCCCGACCGTCCCCGCAGCTTGGGGGGCCGTCAGGGCCGCGTCAGGCTTTTGGGCGTCTGTATCAAGGTTTCATTGGCGTTTGACCAGTGAGTCACGCCCTGGTAACACCAAACAGTGACGCTGGACTCACGCCACGTACAACTCCTGCCCGAGCCGCCGACCCGAGGGGGGACCTCCACCATGCAGGCCGCGCCCGTACGCGCCACCGCGATCCCGTCATTCACCGATGCACTCCGTGCCATCGAATCGCTTCTCATGAGCGGCGGCCAGCGCACCGCCCGCCAGAACGCCTGGACCTCCGTCCTCGAGGACCGCCGACGCGCCAAGGCCCGTGTCGAGGCGCAGCGCGTGTTCGAGTCCGTGGCGTCCCGCTCGTAGCGACGCCCTTCCGCTCTCCCCGCCGGGAGCGTCCCCACCGCTCCCCCCTTCACTCCCCCGCTCCTCGTGCCCGACCCGGCACTGCCGTCGTGGGCACTTCCCGGGCCACGTAGACTTCGTGCCATGGCGAGGAAGGAACCTGCAGCGGACGCTGCGAACGCGGGGCGACTGAAGCAGATCGCCCTGACCTACAAGATGACCCGCAAGGCCGACCCCAAGATCGGTCTTGTGCTCGCGGCTATCGGAATCGTCACCTTCGGTGTCTTCCTCGCGGTCGGCTTCTTGATCGGTCACCCCCTTTATCTGGGCATCCCCGGCCTGCTGCTCGCCTTCCTCGCGATGACGATCATCTTCGGTCGCCGGGCCGAGCGTGCCGCCTTCGGCCAGATGGAGGGCCAGCCGGGCGCCGCCGCGGCGGTCCTGGACAACATCGGCCGTGGCTGGACGACGACGCCGGCGGTCGCGATGAACCGCAGCCAGGACGTGGTGCACCGCGCGGTCGGCAAGGCCGGCATCGTGCTGGTCGCCGAGGGCAACCCGAACCGGGTCAAGAGCCTGCTGGCCGCCGAGAAGAAGAAGATGGCCCGCATCGTGGCGGACGTCCCGGTGCACGACGTGCTCGTCGGCAAGGGTGAGGGTCAGGTCGAGCTGAAGAAGCTCCGTACGACGATGCTGAAGTTCCCGCGGGTGCTGACCGGTCCCCAGGTGACCGCGACCAACGACCGACTGCGGGCGCTGGGTGACCTGATGAGCAACATGCCGCTGCCGAAGGGGCCGCTGCCGAAGGGGATGCGGATGCCGCGGGGTGGTGGTCGCCAGCGGTGACGCTGCCGCTGGGCTTGGCCGGTTTCGGGGCCCTTGGAGAACCTGTGCGGTTCTTCGAGGGTCCTGTTTTTTTGGGGGTGGGGTGGTGCGGTTTCCGGGGGTGTGCTGCGGTTTCTGGGGGTGTGCGGGTGGTGGGGAGTTTTGCACAGCTCCCCGCACCCCTGAGGGTGGTTCTGCCCGCGCCCTCGCAGGTGCGGGCCCGTGGGGGGAATTCGCGCAGTTCCCGCGCCCCTGGAAGGCCGCCCGCCCGCGCCTTCTCAGGTCCGGGCCCGCGGGGGGAATTCGCGCAGTATCCCGCGCCCCTGAGAACCCTCCCACCCGCGCGCCCTCAGGTCCGGGGCCCGCAGGGGAATTCGCGCAGTATCCCGCGCCCCTGAGAACCCCCCGCCCGCGCGCCCTCAGGTCCGGGGCCCGCAGGGGATTTCACGCAGTACCCCGGGCCCCTGAGAACCCTCCCACCCGCGCGCCCTCAGGTCCGGGGCCCGCAGGGGAATTCGCGCAGTATCCCGCGCCCCTGAGAACCCCCCACCCGCGCGCCCTCAGGTCCGGGGCCCGCAGGGGAATTCGCGCAGTACCCCGCGCCCCTGGAGGGCCGCCCGCCCGGCCGCGGGTCCGGGAGTCGTTCGCCGTGGGGCGGATGGAACGGTGGTTTCCCTTGGCTCGGGGGGAAGCGAGGGTCAGATTCTGGTTTCCACCGTTTTGGCGACGCGGTCGTGGAGGCCTCGGCCGTCGCGGTCCCAGATCAGGGCCGGGATCGCCAGGCACAGCAGGATCGTGCGGGTCAGGGCGCGCAGCGGGGCCACCCGGCCGGTGTCCACCGACGCCACCCGGATGCCGAAGAGCCGCTTGCCGGGAGTGACGCCGACCGTGCCCACCGTCAGGACGCTCATCACGAAGAAGACGAGCAGCGCCCAGTTCGGCGTGGCACGGGTGTAGCCGTCGGTGATCAGACCGTATGCGATCAGGACGCACAGGCCCCAGTCGACGGCCAGGGCGCCGATACGCCGGCCCGGGCGGGCGATCGAGCCCGGCCCCTGCTCGGGCAGACCGAGCTGCTCTCCCCGGTATCCGAAGTCCGCCCCGGCGTCCTCCATGGCCGCGCGGGGACCGGAGAGCCACGATCCGATTGCTTGCCTGTTGTCCACCCGTCCACGGTACTGCCCCCCATTTCGGACACAGAAGGGTGGGTCGGTCGGGCCTCCGGCTGGTTAACCTGGGAGAAACAAATGGGTCACGCCCGAGAAATCCCCCGTCCCTATGGTCGGCTGCAGCGTGTGCCACCGCACTGGCCGCACGAACGAACTACCACCCCGGCACGGACGGTCGGGAGTAGGAGGAGCTGGATGTTCCAGAACGCCGACGAGGTCAAGAAGTTCATCGCGGACGAGGACGTCAAGTTCATCGACGTCCGCTTCTGCGACCTGCCGGGCGTCATGCAGCACTTCACGGTGCCCGTCGAGGCGTTCGACCCGGACGAGGAGCTGGCCTTCGACGGATCGTCGATCCGCGGCTTCCAGGCCATTCACGAGTCCGACATGGCGCTGCGCGCGGACCTGTCGACCGCCCGGGTCGACCCCTTCCGCCGTGACAAGACGCTCAACATCAACTTCTTCATCCACGACCCGATCACGGGTGAGCAGTACTCCCGTGACCCGCGCAACGTGGCGAAGAAGGCCGAGGCCTACCTCGCCTCCACCGGTATCGCGGACACCGCGTACTTCGGTCCCGAGGCCGAGTTCTACGTCTTCGACTCCGTCCGCTTCGCGACCAGCGCGAACGAGTCCTTCTACCACATCGACTCCGAGGCGGGCGCCTGGAACACCGGTGCGCTGGAGGACAACCGCGGCTACAAGGTCCGCTACAAGGGCGGCTACTTCCCGGTCCCGCCGGTCGACCACTTCGCCGACCTGCGCGCCGAGATCTCCCTGGAGCTGGAGAAGAACGGCCTGAAGGTCGAGCGCCAGCACCACGAGGTCGGCACCGCCGGCCAGGCCGAGATCAACTACAAGTTCAACACGCTGCTCGCCGCAGCCGACGACCTCCAGCTCTTCAAGTACATCGTGAAGAACGTCGCCTGGCGCAACGGCAAGACCGCGACCTTCATGCCGAAGCCGATCTTCGGCGACAACGGCTCGGGCATGCACGTCCACCAGTCCCTGTGGAGCAACGGCGACCCGCTGTTCTACGACGAGGCCGGTTACGCGGGCCTGTCGGACACCGCCCGCTACTACATCGGCGGCATCCTCAAGCACGCCCCGTCGCTGCTGGCCTTCACCAACCCGACGGTGAACTCGTACCACCGTCTGGTGCCGGGCTTCGAGGCGCCGATCAACCTGGTGTACTCGCAGCGGAACCGCTCCGCCGCGATGCGTATCCCGATCACCGGCTCGAACCCGAAGGCCAAGCGCGTCGAGTTCCGTGCCCCGGACTCCTCCGGCAACCCGTACCTGGCCTTCTCGGCCCTGCTCCTCGCGGGCCTGGACGGCATCAAGAACAAGATCGAGCCGGCCGAGCCGATCGACAAGGACCTCTACGAGCTGGCTCCCGAGGAGCACGCCAACGTGGCCCAGGTCCCGACCTCGCTCCCGGCCGTCCTCGACTCGCTGGAGGCCGACCACGAGTTCCTCCTCCAGGGCGACGTGTTCACGCCGGACCTGATCGAGACGTGGATCGACTTCAAGCGCACGAACGAGATCGCCCCGCTCCAGCTGCGTCCGCACCCGCACGAGTTCGAGCTGTACTTCGACGTGTGATGTGGGCCCCAGGTCGGAGCGGGTGACCGCTCCCCTGGGCCGTCTGTGGGCCGTCGGCCGGCTCTCCCCGCGTGGGAGAGCCGGCCTTCGGCTTTTCGGATCCGGCTTCCGGGGCCGGTCAGGCTGCGTCGTCCTGTCGCTCTTGGCACACCTGGTCGACGGCTTTGGGGGCTCGAAGCCGGCTGTTCGGCAACAGGTGCGTGCAGCTGCGCAGCGTCTTCTTCGGTGTGAAGCCGCTGGATCTTGCCGGCTGAGCGTGACCGCCTTCGCGGCGGGCCGGGGAGTCTCCGTAATAACCCGTTGGCGGACACGGCGACCACTGCTACCTTTCCGGAGGCCGTGCGAGAGAACGAGGAGGTGGTACCCGTGAACGCAGTATCGACATGGGTGCTCCCCTCCGGGGTCACGGTCGGGCGATAGGTCGTCCGGGAGCGCCGTTCACGAGCACTCCCGAAAGGCACGACCATGCGATTCACTTCCGAACAGCGCCTCGACGACGGCGTCCTCGAACGCGAATTCACCCTTGGCGAGATCCCCGGCACCCTGTGGACGCCTGAATCCGCCGCACCGGCCCCGCTGATCCTGATGGCCCACAACAACGGCCTGCCCAAGGGGGAAGCCCGGCTGGTGGCCCGGGCCCGGCACTCCGCGGCGCACGGCTACGCGGTGGCCACCATCGACGCCGCCGGGTGCGGTGACCGGCCCCGTTCCGCCGCCGACGAGAAGGCCCGCGCCGACCTCCGCCGGGCGATGCAGGCCGGCGAGCCGGTCGACGAGATCTTCGAGTCCTTCATCGGCCCGCTGGTCGCAAAGGCGGTCCCTGAATGGCGGACCACCCTGGACGCCCTCCTTGCGCTGCCCGAGATCGGCGGCCCGGTCGGGTACTCGGGGTGGACCGCCGTCGGCGTTCGGCTGGCGGTGGTCGAACCGCGCATCGCGGCCGCCGGCTTCTTCGCCGGGGGTTACGTCCCCCGCGCCCAACGTGAGGAGGCCCGGCAGGTCACCATTCCGCTGCTGTTCCTGCTGCAGTGGGACGACGAAGGCAACCCCCGCCAGCGGGCCCTGGACCTGTTCGACGCCTTCGGCACCAAGGAGAAGACGCTGCACGCCAATCTGGGCGGGCACACCGGCACCCCGTGGTTCGAGGTGGAGGACGGGGACCGGTTCTTCGGCCGGCACCTGAAGTGAGGCCGTGCCGTCAGGCCGGCAGCCAGGCGGCACGGGCGACAGGCGCGGCAGGCCGCGCCATCAGTGATCCAGCACTCCAAGAGGACAGCTGACGCCTGGCACCACGCCGAACAGGGATCCCTGAGTGGCAGAGGTTCTGCGATCGTCCTGATGAGGATGAGGCCGGACCTCAAGGCCTTGGCCTGGCACGGGCGCCGTCCGTATCGTCGGCCGGCGCCCGTCGCCTCATCGGGCGTTCACCGGGGGATGAAGGTGCCGACGCGGGCGATGAGGAGGGCGATGTCGTCCTGAGCGGGGGTTGGGGCAAGGCGGTCGATGAGGGTGTCGGCCAGTTCGTCGAGGGACGGATGGGTACCGGCGAGGAGGTGGATGAGCTCCTCCAGGCGCTCATCGAGGTCCTGCTCTCGGGCTTCCACGAGCCCGTCGGTGTAGAGGACGATCACAGTCCCGGGAGCGACGGGGATCTCCGTGGTCGTGTAGGAGATGCCACCGATGCCGAGCGGCGCGCCGGCGGGCAGTTCGACGAGGCGGGCAGTGCCGTCGGGGGTGATCAGGGCAGGTGGGGGGTGTCCGGCCCGGGCGAGCCGGCAGCGGTTGGCCGCGGCGTCACAGACGCCGTACACGCATGTGGCCAGGATCGGGCCGTCGAGGTCCTGCATTGCCTGGTCAAGGTTGTGCAGCAGCTGGTCGGGGGGCAGGTCCAGCCGGACGAGGGCGCGGAGTGTGCTGCGCATCTGGCCCATGACGGCGGCGGCGGGGATGCCGTGCCCCATGACGTCGCCGATGGCCAGGGCGGCCTTGTCGAGGGTCATGGCGGCCACGTCGTACCAGTCGCCGCCCACCTCACTGGCGTCGGAGGCGGGCAGGTAGCGGTGGGCGATCTCGATACCGCCCGGGGGGTTGAAGCTGCGGGGCAGCATGCTTCGCTGCAGCGTCAGAGCTGTTTCGTGCTCGCGGGCGTAGCGAAGGGCGTTGTCGATCGCCACGGCGGCCCTGGCCGCGATTTCCCCGGCATCGGACAGCTCGTCCTCCGCGAACGGGCTGGGGTTCTCCGCTCGCCAGAGGCCGATCGCACCCACAAGTGTGCGCCGTGAGTACAGCGGGGCGGTGATCAGCGAGTGCATGCCGTAGTCCAGCAGTTTGCGGGCCTGGTGGCCGTGCTCGGCCTGCCATACGGACGAGGTACGAAGGTCCGGCACAAAGGTCGCGCTCGCGGTCGCCAGAGCGATCTGTGAGCCCACAGGATCGAGCGGAGGGGCATCGCGGACCCCGCCCAGTGCGACGCGGCGAGCCCCCGCGCCCTGGTCGGCGAGCGGCTCGTCGACGAGCAGGACGGGCAAGGCCAGATCCACGGTGACGAAGTCGGCGAAACGTGGGACCAGCACGCGCACCAGTTCCTGTGCGGTCTGCTTCGCGTCGAGAGTGGTGCCGATGACAATGCTGGCTTCGTACAACAGTCCGAGGCGCTCGTGAGCGCGACGTGCCTGCCCACGGCTCTCCTGAAGTGAGCAGGCCATGGTGTTGAACGCCGTCCCGAGCTGCCCGATCTCGCCCCTGCCGGTTTCGGGCATCCGCACGGCGAGGTCGCCGCCGGCGAGCTGGGACGCCACGCCGGCCGCCTTGCGGACCGGCCAGACAACGGCCCGGACCATGTACCCGGCGAAGGTCGCGATGAGGAGCATTGAGCCGGCAAGGCCGATCGACGCTGCCACGACCGCTTCCCGGACGTCGTCATTGGCCGCGCTTTCACGCGCCGCGATCAGGGCTTCCTGGGTCGAGTCGTACCGGTCGAACTGCTTCCTGAGCGCGTCGACGCGCCGCTTCCCTTCCAGCGTCGCCCCCACGCCGCGGGCCCGGGGATCCCCTCGGCTCGCAGCCGCGACCAGCGGAACCGAGTAGTCGTGGATGAGGGACTCGCCGGCCTGCCTGATGTGCTGGGCCAGTGTCTTCTGGCCGGGGGTGGTGCTGAGGCGCACGAGTTGCTGTGCCTGGCCGGAGAACGTGGCCCGGGCGGTCTGCCATGGCTCGAGGAACTGCTTCTCCCCGGTGATGACGAAGCCGCGCTGGCCTGTCTCCAGATCGACGACGAGTCGCTCGACGGTCCTCGCCTGGGCGAGCGCCGTATGTGTGTGGCGGTCGGCCGCCGCCGACTGGCCGAGCCCGGTGATCGTCCAGAGCAGCACCATGAAGGCGAACCCGATCAGCAGGGCGAGCAGCCCACCGGCGACAGCGGTAAGGGGCACCAGCCCCGCACGTGCGCGTCTCTTTCGTGGACCTGACATGCGCATCCCCTACCCTGCGCACGAACCGGTGGCCGAATCGCCGACAGGGCGGTCTCGCGGTGAGCTCCGTTCCCTTGAGTCTAGGTTGGGGACGACGTCCCTGCTGGTCGGAGCAATGGTGCCGGCGGTCCGCCGAGGTGACCCGGGCAGGTCGTCATTTCCTCGACGTGTGATCGGCGCTGCCCGCCCGCACTCCGGGGCCGCCGCCCGCAGCGGCTGGCGGCCCCGCCGCGTGCCACGGGTGAGGGAGGGTGCCCGCGGGGGCTGACGCACAGCGACGTACCGCGACTCACAGGGACCTTTTGCTGCTCCTAGGGCCGTTCGGAACCACTTCATGGGAATCCGCAGGTGCACACTGGACAGCGGGACGAGTGCCTGAACTGCGGGGTGATGCAGATGCAGAGCCGCTTCCGGAGCGATCGGCGCCTGACCGTGCGGATGACGGTCACGCTGTTCCTGCTGGGACTGCTGTACGTGGGCTTCATCGCGGCGTTGATCACGTTGCTGAGGTCCTGGGTACTGGTCGTCGTCCTGGTGGGCGCGATGTTCGTGGCGCAGTTCTGGTTCTCCGACCGGATCGCGCTGTTCGCCATGCACGGGCGGGTCGTGGAGCGCGAGCAGTATCCCGAGCTGCACGCGGTGGTCGACCGGCTGTGCGCGATCGCGGACATGCCGAAGCCGGTGGTGGCCGTGTCCGATATGGACATGCCGAACGCGTTCGCGACCGGGCGCAATCCCGACCATGCCGTGGTCTGTGTGACCACGGGCCTGCTACGGCGGCTGGACCCCGCCGAGCTGGAGGGTGTGCTCGCGCACGAGCTGTCGCATGTGGCGCACAAGGACGTCGCCGTGATCACGGTCGCGTCCTTCCTCGGCGTGATCGCGGGACTGATCGTGCGGTTCGCCTTCTACTCCCAGATCTTCGGCGGTGGCCGCCGGGACCAGAACACCGCGGCGGTGTTCGCCGCAGTGCTGGGCGTCTCGGCAGCCGTGTACGCGATCAGCTTCCTGCTGATCCGGGCGCTGTCCCGGTACCGGGAGCTGGCGGCCGACCGGGCGGCGGCACATCTGACCGGGCGTCCCTCGGCGCTGGCCTCCGCACTGACCAAGGTCACCGGGGACATCGCCCGGATCCCGTCCGAGGACCTGCGCACGGCCCAGGCCTTCAACGCCTTCTACTTCACCCCGGCGACCGGCAAGGAGCCCGGCATCGAGCGGTTCTTCTCCACCCACCCGACCCTTCAGCAGCGGCTGGACCAGCTGGGGCGGATCTCCGCCGAGCTGGGTGAGGCCACCGCGCCGGGGAAGGCGGGCTGAACCTTGGGGCTGCTGGACATCCTGCTGGGCCGTACCAAACCCGTCGCACCCGACCTCGACCAGCTGTTCGCGCTGCCGTCGGCGGCCGTGACGCTCCAGGCGGCGGCCGGGTTCACGCCGACCGGGGGCGGCGCGGTGTGCTTCGCCACGGTGGAGGGCGGGGCCTTCGAGCAGACCCACCGGGAGGTCCAGGCCCTCCTGGACGCGGACGCCGACCGCACCGGTCCGCCCGTGGAACTCCGGCAGGACGAATACGGCTACTCCTGGCTGGTCTCCCGGCGGACCCCCGACCAACTGCCCCAGCTGGTCAACGATCTGCACGCGGTGAACAGCTCGATGGAGGTCAACGGCTTCGGACCGCAGCTGCTGTGCTCCCTGGCCGGATTCGAGTACGTCTCCGGGAACCAGGGGGACGCCGGACACGAGGGCGGCCGGGCCGGCCGGAAGCTGGCCCTTGTCTACCTCTACAAACGCGGCACCTTCTACCCCTTCGCCCCGCTGCCCGGCTCCGCCCAGAGCCGGGACAGCGCGCTGGAGTTGCAGGTGAAGGCGGCGCTCGCGAACGACCTCAGGATCGAGCAGGACCTGAGCCGCTGGTTCCCCGTGTGGGGCGCCCCCGGTCTGTGACCGGCGGCGCCCCGGGGGCTCACTTGTTCTTCTCGCGCTCCTGACGGCGGGTCTCGAAGGGGCGCTCGCGGCGGTAGCGGCGCTCCCACTTGGCCTGCTGGTCACGGCGCTCGCGGTACTGCTGGTAGGTGGCCGCCGCCCCCGGGGCGGCCCCCGTGCCCGATGACGCCGAGGACGAGCGCCGTCCGTACTGCGCGTACAGGAAGAGCAGGACGGCGGCGGCGAGCCACCAGGCGTGGTTGGTGAACCCCAGGACGACGAGGACTACGGTTCCGACGATGACGATGGTGCCCATGACGGGCCTCCGTGCGTGGGTGAGTGGTTGTGCCAACGCTGTCCGACGGGTCGCTGGGGGTGGGCGGCCGTCGTAGGTGCGTAGAGAGTAGCCCTGAGTCCACCGGCTGGTACCGGTCCTTCGGAAAGCGGTGGTGGGCGGCTCCGGAACGCGTGTCCAGCGTAGGGACACGGTCACTCGCCGTGCATCCCCTTTTCGACGCGGTGCGTCCTCGCCAGGGGTGGCCGTACGGATCAGCGCGTACGGGATCGATGTGCGCGCACCCGGCTCGCGGGCCGGGGGTCCGTGGGGCCCCGGCCCGGGCGCGGGCCGTAGGGGCCTCTGGGGAACGGTCCGGTGCGGGTGGCGGGCCGGCCCGGGGGCCGGAGGCCGGAGCGCGGGGCGTGGTGCGGCACGGGCACCGTCAGAGCTGACGTCGTAGGGGTGCGTCCGTGTCGTGCCATCGCCTCTCCCGCCTGTCCGCGACGGCTCTCCACACCGTCCCTGCCTCAGTGAAGGCATGGACGGGGGCCGTCCGCATGTCGGGTACGGCACTCCGGGTGACGGCGAGCCGCCGACGGACGAGCCTCGCCGGGCGCCCCACCGCACAGGGCACCCGGCTCAACCGCTCCCCTGCGTCAACGGCTCAACGGCTGTACCGCATCAGCGCTCGCACCATGTGGCACGTGGTGTCCGACGGCGGATGCACCCCGATCTGCTCCGCCGTGCTCCGGATCGTCTCGTTGTGGGCCTGGTTCGGCACGTACACCCCGGAGTCGAGCAGCGCGATCGCGAGGCGCATCGCCTTCAGACGGCGGTTGTGCGTGACGTACCACTCGCGCGGCCGTCCCGGAGGGAGCGGGCGCTTCTCCACCGGCGCGTACGGCAGATCCATGAGCACCCGCCTCCTGGCGGTGGACTGGGTCGGCTTCGACCTGGGTTTCGTTGCGGCAGCGGGCACGGGCATCCTCCTGTCGCGGTCAGGGAGCCGGCCGGACGTCCCGGCCACTCCCTCGAACACTACTTCCAGTCTACTGCCCGGCACTGACATTCAGGGAGTCCGCCGAGACCAGCAAACACCCAGCTCAGAAAGGAAATTGGCACCCAGTCACACCAGTTTCGCGAGGGGCCTCTGAGGTGGCATCAAATTCGAACAGAGGGGACTCGGCTACCGTGGGCCGCATGGAGATCTGGATCAATCCGGCCTGCTCGAAGTGCCGCAGCGCCCTCACCCTGCTCGACGCCGAGGGCGCCGACTACACGGTCCGCCGCTATCTGGAGGACGTCCCCACCGAGGACGAGATCCGCGACGTTCTGACGCGGCTCGGCCTCGAACCCTGGGACATCACCCGCACCCAGGAGGCCGACGCCAAGGAGCTCGGCATGAAGGAGTGGGCGAGGGACCACGCGAACCGCGACCGCTGGGTGCGCGCACTCGCCGAACACCCCCGGCTCATCCAGCGGCCGATCATCACCGCCGACGACGGGACGGCCGTGGTCGGCCGCACGGACGAGGCGGTACGGGACGCCTTGTCCCGCTGAGCCACAACTCCCGCGTGACCCACGTCACTTCAGTGACTCCTGGAACCGCTGAGTAACCCCGTTCGGGATCTCGTACATAGCGGCGTACCTTTCGCGACCGGCCGTCGACGAGGCGGCCGGGGACAGGAGGCGCGCATGTCGCGTAGGAGAACCCTCAGCCCCAAGAAGAAGATCGCGCTGGCAGTCACCGCCGTCGCCGTGGCGGGCAGCGGGGCCTTCGCCCTCGCGGCCACCTCGAACGCGGCCAACGTGCAGACCGCAGCCACCTCGACGGTCTGCAAGGGACTCGCCACCGCACTCGGCAACAACGAGTCGTTCATCGCCGGGCAGAAGGCCAAGCCGGACGCCCAGTCGGCGGCACGCATCGCCAACCGCGAGGCCGTCATCGCCCAGATCAAGGTCCAGCAGCAGGCGTCGGACTGTCAGGTCGGGGAGTCCGTGCAGGCGGGCGGGGCGGCGCAGGCCGGTGGCGCGGCGCAGGCCGGGGGGTCGGCTCAGGACCCTCAGGCCGGGCAGGCCGCGTCCACCCCGCCGGCGAACACCGCTCCCGCGAAGGGCGCGGGGAACAACGGCAACGCCGGCAACGCCGGTGCCGCCTCGGGCCAGCAGGTCTGCAAGGGCTCGACCGTGACGCTGTCCGGCGAGGCCGGCGCCCCGGCTGCGTCCAGCAACCAGTTCCCGGCGGGCACGAAGCTGAAGGTCACCAACCTGGACAACAACAAGTCCACGACGGTGACGGTCACTTCGGTCTCCGGTAGTTGTGTGCTGCTCAACAACGCCGCCTTCGAGCAGGTCCGCGAGCCCGGCAAGTTCCTGATCCGCCGGGCCGTGATCGAGAAGGTGGGGTGAGGTCAGCCCCTTAGGAACTCCAGGAGGCGGCGGTTCGCGGCCGCCGGGCAGCTGTACGGAACGGACGGGGGACTCCGCGCCCGGCAGCGACCCGGCGGCACGGACGGCCACAGGGCGGGGATCACGGGTCCTGCTGCTCGCGGCCACGAGCGGCAGGACCCTGGTGTGCGGCGAGCGCGGCGCGGCAGCGCTCGGACACGGCCCCGCGACCGGGCGGACCGTCGGGAACCGGGCCGCCGCCTCCTGGGGCCGCACCCACACGGCCGGTGACAGCGGGACGTCGGGCACGTACGGCGGACACGCGACGGACACGACCGGCGGCGGGTGCTCATCACGGTGGACGAGCAGGCGGTACAGCTCGGCCGGGGGGTGTTCGGGCCGTTGGCCGGGCGGGCCGGAGAGCTGCTCCAGGGGTACGGCGAGCGGGAAACCGGCGGCGGTACGGGGCTTCCTGGACGGTGTCCTGGGGCGGCCGCGGACCAGGGCCGCCCCACTGCCGCCGGTTGACACGCAGCCGCCGGTAACACGGGGTTCACACCCGGGCAATGGACGAGAAATCGCCTGTTGGCAGGCTGCGGGGCAGGAAAACGCGGTGCACGACGGCGCCGCGGCACCCGCAAGTGCACCAAGACACACCCCGAAGGATGTGGCCCGTGACCTTCAAGGCTGAGTACATCTGGATCGACGGCACCGAGCCGACGGCCAAGCTCCGTTCCAAGACGAAGATCATCACGGGTGCCCCCGCCGGTCTGGACTCACTGCCGATCTGGGGCTTCGACGGGTCCTCCACCAACCAGGCCGAGGGACACTCCTCGGACTGCGTGCTCAAGCCGGTCTTCACCTGCCCGGACCCGATCCGCGGCGGCGACGACGTCCTGGTGCTGTGCGAGGTCCTCGACACGGACATGGCCCCGCACCCGTCCAACACGCGTGCCGCGCTGGTCGAGGTCGCCGAGCGGTTCGCCGCGCAGGAGCCGATCTTCGGCATCGAGCAGGAGTACACCTTCTTCGACGGCACGCGCCCGCTCGGCTTCCCCGAGGGCGGCTTCCCGGCCCCCCAGGGCGGCTACTACTGCGGTGTCGGCGCCGATGAGATCTTCGGCCGTGAGATCGTCGAGGCGCACCTGGACAACTGCCTGAAGGCGGGCCTCGGCCTGTCCGGGATCAACGCCGAGGTCATGCCGGGCCAGTGGGAGTTCCAGGTCGGCCCGCTCTCCCCGCTGGAGGTCTCCGACCAACTGTGGGTGGCCCGCTGGCTGCTGTACCGCACCGCCGAGGACTTCGGCGTCTCCGCGACCCTGGACCCGAAGCCGGTCAAGGGCGACTGGAACGGCGCCGGCGCGCACACGAACTTCTCGACCAAGGCGATGCGTGAGGGCTACGACGCGATCATCACCGCCTGCGAGGCGCTCGGCGAGGGCTCCAAGCCCCTGGACCACGTCAAGAACTACGGCGCCGGCATCGACGACCGTCTGACCGGCCTGCACGAGACCGCCCCGTGGAACGAGTACTCCTACGGCGTCTCCAACCGCGGCGCCTCCGTCCGTATCCCGTGGCAGGTCGAGAAGGACGGCAAGGGCTACATCGAGGACCGCCGCCCGAACGCCAACGTCGACCCGTACGTGGTCACCCGTCTGCTCGTCGGCACCTGTTGCACGGCCCTGGAGAAGGCCGACCAGGTCTGACCGACGCCCAACGACGCTCGAGGGCGCCCACCCGATCCGGTGGGCGCCCTCGAGCGTCCAATGCGTGAGAGAAGACTGCTGCCGGGCCCGGCTGTCTGCTTCAATGGGGCCATGGCCAGTTTCCAGGAGTGCAGCGCGACGGGTCGCCATGACCTCGAGCCCTTCTGGCCTTCCCGTCAGCACCACGACTTCGACCGGGTGTGTTGTCGCGCGCGGAACGCGCAGGCCCTCTAAAGCCGGCACCCCGGCCTTCGGCCGGCGCGCACGACGTACGTCCTCGACGACCCCGGCCACGAACTCGCGGTCGTCGGCCTCCCCGACGAACTCCTCGCGTGAAAGAGCTGACCTCTCATGGCGACCACTCGTTCTCTGCCGACCGCCACCCTCGACACTTCGGCGGTCCCCTCGACCGGCTCCGCACGGCACCGGCTGCGTGCCGTCGACCGGGACGAGGTCCCCGGCGTGCCGGACTTCCTGCCGCCGGGCGCCACCTGGCTGCCCGTGCCCCCGCACTCCCTGCCCGAGCTGCCGGGCCGGCCGCCGATGATCGGCTATCTGGTGCTCGTACCGGCCGACCAGCCGCCCCCCTTCGCGCCGGTCGCCGTCCCCGCCCCCGCGGAGGACACCCGGGCCGACGACACGCCGGCGGACGACCTTCGGGCCGGGCGGACCGCCGACCCCTCCGCCGGGGAACCGCTCGTCCGCATCGACGCCGCGCGGCGCACCGCCGAGGTGGCCGGGCGACCGCTCGACCTCACGTACCTGGAGTTCGAGCTGCTCGCCCATTTGGTGGCGCACCCCCACCGGGTGCACACCCGGGACCAGCTGGTGAGCACGGTCTGGGGCTACGGGCACGTGGGCGACGGGCGCACCGTGGACGTCCATGTCGCCCGGCTGCGCCGCAAGCTCGGCGCCGAGCACCGCCAGGCGATCCAGACCGTACGGCGCGTGGGCTACAAGTACACACCGGGCCGCTGACCCCGCCGCCCCGGATCTTCTGTCAGCAGATCCGTGTTCCGCCCCGCGGACCGGCCGGGCACAGTCTTCGGCATGAGACTTCTGGTGCTGGGCGGTACGGAGTTCGCGGGGCGGGCCGTCGTGGCGGCGGCGCTCGACCGGGGCTGGGAGGTGACCGTCCTCAACCGGGGGCGGCACCGACCCCCGCCCGGGGTACGGCAGATACAGGGTGACCGCACCGCGCCCGGCGGGCTCGCGGCGCTCGAAGGGGATCGCGAGCCCGGCGGCTGGGACGCCGTCGTCGACACCTGGTCTGGGGCGCCGCGCGCGGTGCACGAGTCCGCCCGGCTGCTCGCCGGCCGGGCCGGGCGGTATGTGTACGTGTCCAGTTGCTCGGTCTACGCCTGGGCTCCCGATCCCGGCTACGACGAGGACGCTCCCCTGGTCCAGGGCGCGGCGGCCGACGCGGAGCAGACCGCGTACCCGCAGGACAAGCTCGGAGGCGAGCTGGCCGCCGTGGCGGCGTTCGGTGCGCGGAGGTCCCTGCTGGTGCGGTCGGGGCTGATCCTGGGGCCGTACGAGAACATCCACCGGCTGCCGTGGTGGCTCACCCGGATCGCCCGCGGCGGTCCGGTCCTCGCGCCCGGTCCGCACGACCTGCCGTTGCAGTACGTCGACGTACGGGATCTGGCGGAGTGGATCCTCGGCGCGGTGGAGCGGGGGCTGAGCGGGCCGTACAACCTCATGAGTCCGCAGGGCCACACGACCATGGGCGAGCTGCTGGCGACCTGCGTACAGGAGACCGGGAGCGATGCCCGGCTGTGCTGGACCGCGCCCGAGGTGATCCTCGACGCGGGCATCGAGCCCTGGACGCAGCTGCCGGTGTGGGTGCCGCCGGGCAGCGAGGCCCACGCGGCCCTGCACGGCGCGGACGTGTCGCGGGCGGTCCGGGACGGACTGCGCTGCCGGCCGGTGGCGGAGACCGTGGCCGACACCTGGGACTGGCTGCGGAGCGCCGGCCCGAACGCGTCCCGGCGGCCCGGTCGTCCGAAGGTGGGCCTCGATCCCGCGCTGGAGCAGAAAGTGCTGGCCGGCAAAGGCGGGAACGGCACCGAACATTGAATTGAATTCAAAAAACCCTGGATACCCTCCTCAATTCTCGTTGAAACAGGGGCTTCTGTGGCTCTTGCGCCCGAAATGGCCGTACGAAGCTCTAAGTTTTTTTCCGAGGCTCCTGAACACCCCCCACACCCCCTGCGTATGAGAGGACACCGCTTCACGCCTGTCGGGCGCCTCCGCCCCGAAAGGAAGTCAGAGGAGTTCCATGGGACGCAACACTCGAAAACGCCGTACGCCGCTGGCCACGAAGGCCATTGCCGCCTCGGCTGCCCTAGCGCTCGGTGGGGGCGGGCTGATCTGGGCGAACTACTACGCTTCGGCGCACGAGACCAACAACGCCTGGGGGGGTAACCAGACCAAGGCCGCGAGCGCCACGGTGGCGACCATCTCGTGCCCGGACGTCGGCCAGAAGCTGACGAACGTGCCGGCCGCCGCGCGCAACGGTGTGGCCGCGGAGCTCGCCAAGCTCGACAAGCAGATCACTGAGGCCTACGCCCGGCTCGCCTCCACGCGTCAGGCCCAGGCGAACGACGCGAGCTTCGTGCAGAACGCGATCGTCGGCCCCCTCAAGGAGAAGCGGGCCGCGACGATCGACCGCATCAGAATCGACATCCAGCGGGTCGGCGGGTCCTTCAACCAGTCACTGTCCCAGCTGGCCTCCTGCACGACGCTGAACACCAACCAGACGACCGCCGGTCAGACCGGCGGCCAGAACGGTGGCCAGCAGAACAACGGCGGTCAGCAGCAGAACAACGGCGGCCAGCAGAACAACGGCGGCCAGCAGCAGAACAACGGCGGTCAGCAGAACAACGGCGGCCAGCAGCAGGGCAACGGCGGCCAGGCCGGCAACGGCCCGGTGGCGGCGGACTTCGTCGACATCACCAAGGTCGCGCCGAACGTCCAGGGCAAGCCGGCCAAGCTGGGCAACGCCTCGACCGGTTCGTTCGTCACCCGCTGTGGCGTGAACGCGAACAAGAACCACAACACCGACAACGTCATCGTGGCGCCCGGCGTGGCCAACGGCGCGCACCACCTGCACGACTACGTCGGCAACCAGAAGGTCAACGCGTTCTCCAGCAACCAGACGTTCCTGCAGGGCGGCACCAGCTGCCAGAACAAGAACGACCTGTCGGCGTACTACTGGCCTGTGGTCCGTGTCCAGGACGGCACGCAGGACTTCGACCAGAACGCCGACGGCGGTGGCAAGGAAGGCAACGTCGGCCGGATCCTGACCCCGGTCCAGGCGCAGATCAAGTACGTCGGCAGCCCCGCCAGCAAGGTCGTCGCGATGCCGCAGTTCCTGCGCATCATCACCGGTGACGCCAAGACCACCACCAACGGTCTGGGCAACGCCAACGCGCACTGGAGCTGCACCGGCTTCGAGAACAAGGTCCAGCTGACGACGCAGTACCCGATCTGCCCGCAGGGCAGCAACGTGGTCCGCACGTTCGCCTTCCAGAGCTGCTGGGACGGTCAGAACATCGACAGCGCCAACCACCGTACGCACGTGGCCTTCCCCGACCCGGCGAGCGGCGTCTGCGGGAACGGCTTCAAGGCCATCCCGGAACTGACGATGCGCCTCGTGTACAAGATCAACCCGCCGACCGTCGTGAACGGTCAGGTGAAGAACGCCTACGCGGTCGACGGCTTCCCGGACCAGCTCCACAAGCCGGCCACCGACCACGACGACTTCATCAGCGTCACGACCGGCGGCCTGGCGAACAAGATCGCCAACTGCATCAACTCCGGTCGGCAGTGCCAGTGACCCGCTGAGGCGGCGACCACCGACACGGTGATCCACTGAAGAAGGCCGGTGGCGGGATTCCCGTCACCGGCCTTCTTCGGCATGTGCGCCGCACTGCGACCGCCCCTTCGCCGTGCGGCCCCGCGGTTCCCACCGCGGGGCCCCCTGGCCCTGGCTCAGCCGCCGTGCCCGGCGTGGGAGTGGTGGTCGACACCGATCTCGACATCGCCGCCGAGCGTGCCGCGCAGCGCCTTGACCACCCCGTTGTCCCCGACGGCGACCCACTTGCGGCCCACGAGGTAGTAACCGCCGTAGTCCTTGGCATCGTTGATCCACTCACGCTGCCCCCGGTCGGTGGCGAAGGTGGCGAGCACGAACTTGCCGTCGGAGTTGGCGCAGATGGCCTGCCGGATCTCGTCGGCGTCCGTCTGGATGTTCGGCTTGCACTTCACGTCCGCCGCCAGGTCCTCCAGGCTGCCGGTCGCAGTCGCCGGAACCTTGCTCTGGGCGGCGGCCGACCCGCCGGACCCGCCCGACCCGGCACAGCCGGTCAGCACCAGCAGGGCGACGGCCGCACCGGCCGCCAGCTTCTCGCGCGTCCTCATGTCTTCTCCCGGTCGTTCCGGCCCATGCCGCTGAAGGCCCCCGCGAGGACCCTGCCTTCTCGTACGGCTGGGACGCCTTCTGTGCTCAACGGCCGCCTGGCTCCCTGTGGGATCACGGAAATCCGGTGCCCCGTCCGGCACCCGTGTGCGAAGGTGGGCGGCCTGGCACTCGGGTCGAGGGGGAAGCGTGGGCACACAGGACTGGGACGAGCGCGTGGCGGCCGCGTGGGCGACCCTCGACGACTACGCCGAGGAGGACGCCGCGGACTTCCGGGCCGTGATCGACGCCCTCGTCGCCGAACTGCCCGACGGCAGTCCGCTCGGCCCCTTCGAGCGGGCCTGCGCCTGGGACTCGACGGGCCACTCGGACCGTGCGGTGCCGCTGTACCGGGAGGCGCTGGCGCGCGGTCTCGACGGCTACCGCGGCCGCCGGGCGAAGATCCAGTTGTCCAGCTCGCTGCGGAACATCGGACAGGCGGAGGAGGGCGTGAAGCTGCTCACCCCCGAACTCGACGCCCCCTCCGACGAACTGGACGACGCCGTACGGGGCTGTCTCGCCCTGTGTCTGTCGAGCCTGGGCCGTGACCGTGAGGGGCTGTCCCTGGTGCTCGGCGCGCTCGCGCCGCATCTGCCGCGCTATCAGCGGTCGATGGCGAACTACGCCCGGCTGCTGGTCGAGCCCGGCGACTGACCGGCTCGTTCACGCGCACGCCGGGGGACCGCTCCCCCGCGCTCGCCCGTCCAGGTGACCAACCACCGTTTCGCTCGTTCTGCTGAGCGTGCAGTCACAGGACGTCGCCCCCCACCCCGCATCGGCCTCCGGTCCGGTCATCGACGTCGAGCAGGCCGAGGCCACGCTCGTCGAGCACTATCCCCGGCTCGTCCGGCTCGCCTATCTGGTGCTGCCGCCGGGCCTGGGCCGCAACCGTCGGGTGCTGACCGCGCACGGCCTCGTCCAGCGGGCTCTGCCCCGGGGACGCGCCCTCTCGGCCGTGGTCCCGCCCCAGAGCGGCGGCCGGCACAGCGCCGGGGCATCCCACCGCTCCGGCGGTGCGGGAGGCGCCGGGAGCCCGGCCGAGGGCCCCGACGGCGACCCCGGGTACGCCCTGCTGCGGCTGCGCGTGGTGCGCACGGCGCTGGAGGCGGGCCGCCCGCTCCGGGGCACGGCCTGGCCGAAGCGGTCCCAGCTGCCGCCGCTGCTGCCCCAGGTGTGGGGGCTGCGGTTGTTCCCGCGCTCGGGCGGCGCCGACGAACTCGCCCTGGACCAGCGGTTGTCCGCCCTGTCCGCCCCGGCCCGCGCCGCCCATGTGCTGCGCGGTCTGGAGAAGCTCCCCGAGGGCGGTGTGCGCCGGGTGCTGTCCGCGGCAGGGGTCGCGGACCCGGCGGCGGCGATCCGCGAGGCCGCGTCCGTGCCGGCCGACGACGCCTTGCTGCACTCCTCCGAGTTCGACCCGTGTGCGCTCCAGGCCCGGCCGACCGACCTCATGCGGCGCCGGCAGCACACCAAGGCCGCGCTCGCCGCCGCGGCGGCCGTCGCGGTGTGCGGGGCGCTGCTGACGGTGCCGAGCGGCGGCTGGGGCCCGGACGGCGCCGCCGCCCCCGCCGACGCGCAGAACCCGGCCGCCCGGGCCGCCCTGGATCCGGCCCGGGTGACCCGGGTGGCGCCCACCGCGTGGCAGACGTCGGCGCGCACCGACTTCTCCGTGTGGCCCGCCCGCGGCGGTCTGACCGGTGACCGGGGGCTGCTGCGGCGCGCGCTCGCCGTCTGGGCGCGGCCCGGGGAGTCCGTACGGGTCTCGGCCACTCCCGGCACGCCCTCGGGTGGCCCCGCCGGCCCGCCGCAGCTGCTGTACGCGGGCCAGGTCGACGCGGCGCGCGTGGTGGTCTTCTACGACGGTCTGCGCATCGTGCGCTACGCCGAGCCGAGGGACGGCACGGACAGGGCCGCGCTCGACCTCGCCCGGGCGGACGCGGCGTCCGGGGCCGAGGCGGAGGCGCTGGTGCTGGACCGCGCCGACGGCAACGTCCGTTATCTGACGGCCCCTTGGGTGCGCGCGGCGGTGCAGCGGGACCTGGTGCGGCCGTCGGCCGGGGCGACGGACCTGCGTCCGGTGGACGGGGTGACCGCACCGCTCGCGAGTCCGGCCCAGCAGAGCGGCTCGTGTGCGTCGTGGAACGTGCTGCAGCTGACGGACGGTTCGGGTACGCGGGTGCTGGCCGACCTCGGGGAGCTGATGCCGGCGCATCTCACCGTGGGGCGGCCGGCCGGGCCCCGGGAGGCGTCCGGGGCGGCGGGCCTACGCGCCTGGGCACCGTACGCGTGCTCGCTGGCGGCGGTGCGGTCGCAGGGCGTCCGGTCCGTCAACGCATGGGAGTACGCGCGGCAGTCGCTGCCGGACGGGTCCGGGGCCGCGCAGTGGGTGTGCACCCGGGCGGACACCTGGCGGGGCGATGCCCCGCGTGTGCTGGCCCAGTTCCGCACCCCGGGCGGGAGGTCCGGGGCGGTCGCGGCGCAGGGCGAGGGCGTCGCGGCGTGCGGGGCGAAGGATCCCCATGTGCTGGCCGGGGTGTTGTGGAAGTCGGCGGGGGGCGCCTGGTACCTGCTCGCCGCGGGCAGCGAGGACACCGCGTCCGTCCGGACGACCGGCCAGGTGAACGGGTCGGCGCGGGGCAGCCTGCTGACGGTGCGGACGCGGCAGGGTGTCCGGGCCGGGCTCAGGGGCACCCTGACCGACGGAAGGACGGTCGGCGGACTTCGGTGAGAACCCACCGAACCGGCCCTCGGATCAGGGGGTACGGTGAGGGTGTTGTGCCGGAGATGTGAACACACCACAGGGATCCGGCCGGTTCAAGGCCGGATTCGATCGGTAAGGTGTTCGTATGACTACCGGGGTACGCCGCAGATTGGGAGTCGAGGAGCGGCGGCAGCAGTTGATCGGCGTCGCCCTCGAACTGTTCAGCCAACGCTCCCCCGACGAGGTCTCCATCGACGAGATAGCGTCGGCCGCGGGCATCTCGCGCCCGCTGGTCTATCACTACTTCCCAGGCAAACTCAGCCTGTACGAGGCCGCGTTGAGGCGGGCCGCGGACGATCTGGCGAACCGGTTCACGGAGCCGCACGAGGGTCCCCTCGGGGCACGGCTGCTCCGGGTGATGCGCCGCTTCTTCGACTTCGTGGACCAGCACGGCCCCGGCTTCTCGGCGCTGATGCGCGGCGGCCCGGCGGTCGGCTCGTCGACGACGAACGCCCTCATCGACTCGGTGCGCCAGGCCGCGTACGAGCAGATTCTCTCGCATCTGGAGATCGAGGACCCGCCCGCGCGACTGGAGCTGATCATCCGCTCCTGGATCTCGCTCGCGGAGTCGACCGCACTGCTCTGGCTGGACGGCCGGCGCGTCCCACGGGCGGAGTTGGAGAGCCAGCTGGTGCACGACCTCGGCGCGCTCGCGGCCGTCGGCGCCGCCTACGACAAGGAACTGGCCGCAGTGGTGCGCCCCATGTTCGAGGGCGAGCCGGCCGACGGCCCCTTCGGTGACCTGGTCGCCCGGCTGATCGCCCTCGCGTCCTGACGGCTCAGGCGTCGAACCTCTGGTACGACGGGTCGAGGTCACGCACCTCGGCCGAGGCGTGCAGCGCCAGGCCCTCGGCGGGCTTCACGTACTGGCGCAGCAGCTCCAGCGCGGCCTCGGCCAGCCGGGCCCGCGTCTCCTGGGCGCGTCCGGCCAGCAGACCGATGGAGATGCGCACCACGGCGTGCCCCTCGCTGTCGGAGCCGACCACGGTGTCCTCGGTCCGGCGGAACTGTGTCTTGCAGGCCGGGGGCTTCGCCGCCGCGATCTCCACGGTGGCGGCGTGGAGAGCTTTGGCGAACCCGGCGCGGTCGAAGTCCTCGGCGAGCCGCGCCGAGTAGTCGACGGTGATCTGCGGCATGAGCACTCCTGTTCTACGACGACACGGCTCACCCTAGTCGCCGTGCCGCCCCTCTCCCGAGCGGCTCTCGCACAGGCGGGGCCGGGCCCGCGAACGGACCCGGCCCCGCTGTCGGGGTGCCTCGTCACGCGCCCCGGGAGAACACCGCCACCGTGCGCGCCGGGACGGTGAAAGTGCCCGTGGCCGCCGCGTAGGAGGAGGTCTTCACCACCGCGTCCGCGCCGGCCGCCTGCACCGGGTGCAGCCGGTAGTGGGCCCCGGCGAGCGGCTGGACGCGCTGCTCCTGCCGCTCGGGCGTCGCGTTGAACACCACGACCAGGTCGCCGAGGGTCATGGTGATCACGCCGGGTGTCTCGTCCTTCCCGGACAGCGGGAAGGCCAGCCGGTCCTGCACCTGCGCGGCCGTGCCGAGGGAGAACGCCTTCTCCGTCGTACGGATCCTCAGCAGGTCCCGGTAGGCGGCGGAGGTCCCGTCGATCTGCGGGCAGCCCACCTTGACCGTGTCCAGCAGCGGCTTGGCGTAGGTCCACTTGGACTGGTTGTCGGCCGCCATCGGCAGCCCGCGTCCGAAGCCGTTGCCGTCCGCGCAGTTCCAGTGGACGGCGTTGAACCAGTCGCCGCTGTCGAAGGAGTTGCGGTCCAGCGACTTCGAGCGCAGCAGGTCGGTGCCCGCCTGGGAGAGGGCCGGTCCCTGCGAGAGGGCGGCCGTGGCCATCGCCAGCACCTGCATCCGGGCCCGGTCCGACGCTCCGGTCGAGGCCGGCAGCTTGTAGGTGAGCGCGTCGAACAAGGACTCGTTGTCGTGCGCGTCCACGTAGGCGAGGGCGTCGCCGGGGGCGTCCGCGTAGCCGGCGGGGGCGCCGTTGTAGTCGATCTCCGCGCCGGTGACCTCCTTGCCGTCGTCGTCGGTGAAGCGGTACTTCGCGAGGTTGCCGGTCAGACCGACCTTGATGAGGTCCTGGTAGTGCAGCAGCCGGGCCTTCTGCTCGGCCGGAGTGCCGTTGGCGGAGGACGCGTTCGGGTCGGTGTACAGGCCGGACGCGAAGCCCTGGACGCCCGGGTCCGAGTCGAAGGGGCTCCCGCCGCGCACGGCGTCACGGGCGCGGTCGGAGAACGTGGCGATGCCGGTGCCGGCCATGTTCTTCTGGGTGGCTTGGACGAAGCGGGCGTCGTTCGCGACCTCGCCGAAGTTCCAGCCCTCGCCGTAGAGGATGATCTTCTTGCCGTCGACCCCGTCCTTCGCGAGGGTCAGCGCGTCCAGCGCCTTGCGCACCGCGAGGATGTTGGCCTTCGGGTGGTGGCCCATGAGGTCGAAGCGGAACCCGTCCACCTTGTACTCCTTGGCCCAGGTGACGAGCGAGTCCACGACGAGCTTGCCCATCATGGCGTTCTCGGGCGCGGTGTTCGCACAGCAGGTGCTGTTCGCCACCGAGCCGTCGGCGAGCAGCCGCTGGTAGTAGCCGGGCACGATCCTGTCCAGGACGCTGGTGTCCGCCTGCCCGCTCGCCGCCGTGTGGTTGTAGACGACGTCCATCACGACCCTGAGGCCGTCGTCGTTGAGGGACTTGACCATCGTGCGGAACTGGACCGTGCGCCCGGTGCCGTCCGGGTCCGTGGCGTACGAGCCCTCGGGGACCGTGAAGTGGTACGGGTCGTAGCCCCAGTTGTAGGCGTCCTTCGCGGCGGTCGCGGCGACGCAGGCCTGCTGCCGGTCGGAGTCGGCGGCGTAGGAGGCGAGGTCGCAGCCGGGGGTCTGCTGCTCGGACTTCTTCTCGGGGATGGTCGCGATGTCGAAGGCGGGCAGCAGATGGACGTACGAGGTGCCCGCCTTCGCCAGCTCGCGCAGATGCCGGGAGCCGTCGCTCCTCTTGTCGGCGAAGGCGAGATAGGTGCCCTGGTCCTTGGCCGGCACGGTCTTGTCCGCGACGGAGAAGTCCCGGATGTGCAGCTCCTGGATCCGGGCGTCCCTGAGCGGCACCGCCTTCGGCTTCCTCAGATGCGACCAGCCGCTCGGGGCGAGGGACCGGTCGTTCAGGTCGACGACGAGGCTGCGCGCGGAGTCGGCCGTGAGGGCGAGGGAGTACGGGTCGGTGACCTTGTTGGTGACGATCTTCCGGGCGCTGGGCGCCCACACCTTCACGACATACCGGTAGGGCTTGTTCTTCCAGGACGCCGGGCCCGTGACGGACCAGACGCCGGTGGTGGCGTTCCGCCGCATGGCGACCGTGGAGCCGCCCACTTCGAGCCTCACCGACTGTGCGGTGGGCGCCCACACGGCCAGCGTGGGACGGCCGTGGTGGAACGTCGGCCCGAGGTCGGCCTTCGTCGCGTCGTACACGTCATCGAGTACGCCGGCGATCTGGACGCCCGTCGCCGCCGGCACCGCCCCGTCGGCGGCCCGCTGCGAGGCGACGAGCTGGCCGCTCAGGGCCTCGCGCACCCGGCCGCGGTCGCGCGGGTCGACGGACCAGGCGGTGTAGTCCTTCAGATAGGGGAACTTCGCCTTCTGGGCGTCGGTGAGCGTGGTTTTCGTCAGCCGCAGCCAGCGCTCGTCGTCGCTCGTCAGCGTCCCGTCCTTGACGGCGATGGAGCCGTCGTGGGAGTAGACCAGCTGGGTGGAGGCGGCGCCGTCGGCGCCGTTCCAGGCGAGCGTGTCCCGGTCGATCCAGACCGCCTTGGAGGTGGTGAGGTCGAGAGCGGCCGAGCTTCCCGCGGGCTGCGGCAGCAGGTACTTCTCCTGGCCGTTCAGCAGCCACACCTCGTGGCCGTTCGCCTTCAGGTCGAGCGACTGGTCGGCGGCGAGGTCCTTCTCGTCGCCCTTGTGGATGATGTAGCTGAGGCTGGTGGCGCCGTCGGCGAGCGGCACCTCGAAGACCGCGCCGTACGCGTCGGTCCGTACCGGCTTGAGCGGGCTGGACCAGTCGGTCGGGTTCGCGGCGCCCGTCCAGACGTGGAGGCCCCAGCCGTCGTAGTTCCCGTCGGCGCGGTGGTAGTGGATGACCGCCTTGGCCGTGTCCTGCGGCGGGTAGTCGGCCGTCGGCTTCTCGGTGAGGACGGTCTCCTTGCCCTGCTCGACCCAGACCTCGCCGGTCTTGGTGACGTCGATGGTGCGGTCGGCGGAGACGTCCTTGTCGCCGTTCTTGTCGATGACGAGGAAGCCGACGCTGGAGGCACCGGGCTTCAGCTTGACGTAGGCGAAGGCCCCGTAGGCGTCGCGGCCCACGAAGGGATGGCTGTCCGGCCAGGTCGTCGCCTCGCCGTCGGCGAGGTCACCCCAGGCGTACAGACCCCAGTCGGCGTAGTTCCCGTCGGCGCGCCTGTAGTGGACGATCGCGTAGTCGCGGGAGGAGGCGGTGGGGACCTGGGGGGCCGGCGGGGTGCCGGTCGTACTGTCCGCCGTCGCGCTCGCCGTGCGGCCTGCCGAGTCGATCACGACCGCCTTGTAGCGCAGGGCGGTTCCGGCCGCGACGTTCTTCGCGAGGGTCTGGGTGACCTTGTACGGGGCGTGGTCGGCGGAGCCGAGGGTCCGCCAGGAGCCGTTGCCGGTCTGGGCGGCGAAGACGACCCGGTCGAGCTGCCCGCCCTCGACGTCCGCGGAGACCTCGACGGTGCCGGTGGCGCCCGCGTCCGGGGCCTTCAGGGTGATCGTCGGTCTGGTGGCCGGTGCGCCGAGCGGGCGGGTGGCCTTGAGGACGACGGCGGAGTAGGCGGGGACGGTGACGGTGACCTTGCGGTCGGCGTCGCTGCGGACCGACGCGTCCGTCCCGTGGATGCCCCGGAAGGTCATGTCCGGTGAGCCGGTGGCGAAGGCGGCCGTCTTCTGCTCGCCCGCGTTGTTGAGGGCGACGAGGTACTCGGTGCCGTCGGTGCCGGTGCGCGAGAAGGCGTAGATGCCCGCGCCGTCGGCCGCGTAGCGCTCGGTCTGGACCCCGTCGGCGAGGGCGGGGTTGGCCTTGCGGAGCTCGGAGAGAGCGGCGATCTGACGGTAGAGCGGCGCACTCGTGTCGTACGCGTCGCTCGCGTGGGTGCGGTCGGTGCCGATCTCGTCGTCGTCCAGATAGTCCGCGACCTTTGAGGCGAACATCGTCTGGCGGGCGTCCTTGTCACCGCCGGAGCCGGTGAAGCCCTGCTCGTCGCCGTAGTAGACGACGGGGTTGCCGCGGCTGAGGAACATCACCTCGTCGGCGAACTCGTCCTTCTTCAGCAGCTCCGCGTCGGACGCCTTCGGGTTGTCCTGCTTCAGGAAGTACCCGATCCGCCCCATGTCGTGGTTGCCGAGGAAGGTGACCTGCTCGTACGCGTTGGCCTTGTCGGTCGTGTACTTGTAGTCGTCGGCGAAGACGCCCGCGAGTTTCCGTGCGCTGCCGCCCTGCGAGGCGTACTCCCGGGCCGCTTCCTGGAAGGGGAAGTCGAGCGTGGCGTCCAGGCGGCCCTCGGTGACGTACGGTGCGGTGATCGAGGGGTCGGCGGAGTAGACCTCGCCGAACATGAAGAAGTTCCTGCGGCCGTGCGCGGCGGCGTACCGGTCGAGCGCGGTCGCCCACTGCGTCCAGAACTCCATGTCGACGTGCTTCACGGTGTCGATCCGGAAGCCGTCGACGCCGAAGTCCCGCACCCAGCGCTCATAGATCTTCTCCATGCCGCTGACGACCTCGGGGCGCTCGGTCCACAGGTCGTCGAGGCCGGAGAAGTCGCCGTAGGTGGCGTTCTCGCCGGCGTAGGTGGAGTCACCGCGGTTGTGGTACATCGTCGGGTCGTTGAGCCACGACGGCTCCTTGATGTTCTTCTTCGCGGCCGGCACGACGGGCGTGCGCGGGAAGGAGCCGGTGCCGACCGGCGGGAAGCCCTTGGTGCCGTCCGCGTAGTCGGCGTCGTCGAAGGGCCGGCCGTCCTTGGTCAGATAGGGGAAGGCGCCCTTCGAGAGATAGTCGTGCGAGTGGCCCGCGTAGTCGACCACGTCGGCGGTGTGGTTGGTGATGACGTCGAAGAAGACCTTCATGCCCCTGGCGTGTGCCTTGGCGATGAGACCCGCCAGGTCCTCGTTGGTCCCGAAGTGCGGGTCGACTCTGGTGAAGTCGGTGATCCAGTAACCGTGGTACCCGGCCGATGCGTCGGCTCCGGTGCCCTGCACGGGCTGGTTCTTGAAGATCGGGGCCAGCCAGATGGCGGTGGTGCCGAGGCCCTTGATGTAGTCGAGCTTCCGGGTCAGGCCCTTGAGGTCGCCGCCCTGGTAGAAGCCCTTGTCCGTGGGGTCGTATCCGGTGGCGAGCCGTGAACCGGTGAGCCCGCCCCGGTCGTTGGAGGTGTCGCCGTTGGCGAACCGGTCCGGCATCACGAAGTAGAACTGCTCGCGGGTGTCGTCGTGCCGGGCGGGCTCGGCCGCGAGCCGCGCGTCGGAGGGCGGCGCGGGCGGGGTGGCCGCCCTGGCGGCGAGGGGCGGCAGGAGCGCCGCGGCGAGCGCGGTGACGGTGAGGGCCGTGACCCTTCTCCGGCTGGGGGTACGACGCCTCGGGGGCGTCGGCCATCTCGGTATCACAGGCGTGAACTCCTTGCGGCTGCGGCTCAATCGGGTCCGACCCCTGCGCCGCGGGACGGCTGCGTCGCCGGGCGCCCGCGCGACCGTACCGCCGACGAAAGCCTTACAGCAAGAGTCTTGAAACTCACGGCAAGTACTTTCAGAGCCAATTCCGCTCGGTACCGACTCACGGGCCGTGCACGGCTGTTGGGGCCCGGACACGACGGTGTGCCCTCCGGCGGATCTGCCGGAGGGCACCGCGGCGGTACGGACTGTCAGTCGGTCAGCAGCTCGACTTCCCCGCGTAGAGGGCGAGCGCGGTGTTCGGGGCGACGGACGCCTGGAACCAGCCGCTGCTGTTCACCGTCACGGTCCTGTTGCCCTGTACGTCGCAGTAGGTGCCGGCGGGCAGGGCTGTCTCGTACCACCGGTCGGCCGTGGTGCTCTCGTGGTTGATCACCACATAGCCCTTGGTGCCGCGGCCGAACGCGATGAGGTTGTTGCCGTCGTCCCACCACTTGGTGACCGCCTGGCCGCGCGTGGCGTTGCGGAAGGCGACCATGGACCTGATCTCCGGCCAGGCGTGCTGGCACTTCCAGCCGTTCTGCCAGCAGGCGTTCACCGCACCGCCGTTGGGCGGACCGGCGTCCGCGTCGGACCACTCGTAGCCGGAGTTGATGTCGGGGGCGCCGTAGGGCCAGGCCAGCATGAAGACGTTCGCCAGGGTGTAGTTGGCGCCGTCCTTGTAGTTCAGGGTCGAGCCGTTGCGCTCGGTGTCGTGGTTGTCCACGAAGACCCCGGCGACCGAGTTGCCCAGATAGCCCCAGCCCTCACCGAAGTTGTTCAGATAGGCGAGCTTCTCGCTGTTGAAGACCCGCTTGAGGTCGTAGGCGTAGCGGAACTCCTGGACGTCGCCGTTGCCCGTGTACTCGCTCGGCTGGACGGCCTCGCCGGCGCCGTAGATGACCTCCTGCTTCCAGTACGCGGAGGGGTTGGTCAGCCGGGACTTGATGTCGGCCAGGTCCTCGGCCGGGATGTGCTTGGCGGCATCGATGCGGAAGCCGTCCACGCCGAGACTGAGCAGGTCGTTCACATAGCCGGCGATGGTCGCGCGGACGTGCTCCTCGCCGGTGTCGAGGTCGGCGAGGCCCACCAGCTCGCAGTGCTGGACGTTCCAGCGGTCCTGGTAGTTGGTGACCTGGGAGGTGCAGTCGTCGAAGTCGGCGTACGAGTACAGGCCCGGGTAGTCGTACTTCGTGTACGACGAGCCTCCCGTGCCGGTGCCGCCGCCCGCCGACATGTGGTTGACGACGGTGTCCACGACGACCTTCACACCGGCCGCGTGGCAGGTGTTGACCATGTTCTGGAAGGCCGTGCGGTCGCCGAGGCGGCCCGCGATCCTGTAGCTCACCGGCTGGTACGACGTCCACCACTGGGGGCCCTGTATGTGCTCGGCGGGCGGGGAGACCTGGACGTAGCCGTAGCCTGCCGGGCCGAGGGTGTTGGTGCACTCCTTGGCGACCGAGGCGAAGTTCCACTCGAACAGAACCGCGGTGACGTCCTTGCTGCCGGGCGGGGAGGCGTACGCGGTCCCGGCGGGGACGGCGAGGGCGACCGACGCCGCCGCCGCGAGGGCGAGGGCCCCGGAGAGCGTTCTACTGGCCATGTGGGGGTTCCTTCTCCGTTGAAGGATCTGCTGAGGGGGTCCCTGACGGGCCGTGAGATCCCCTGAAGGGAATTGCTGCAAGTTTTCAACTACTTACAGTGCAGCAGACCGTACGAGCCCCGACCTCGACGGTCAACCCCCCGGACATGTTCCTGTCACATACGCGAAATAGTGGTCGGTTGCGGCTGGTTGACGCCACATCACCCGGTGCGGGCACACGACGGGGCCCGCCGTCCCGGTCGGACGACGGGCCCCTGAAATCCGATGAAAGGCTTGCGCCGGATCAGCCGGCTGTCCACCACACGGTGGTGTCGGCGGGCACCCTGCCCTCGCCGTTCGTCTCCGTCACCTCACCACTGGCGACCAGGACACGGCCGTACCACGGGACCGTGACGGCCTCGCCCGTGGTGTTGGCGACGCAGACGAAGTCCCCACGGCGGAAGGCGAGCACCCCCTCGGGCGCCCTCAGCCACTCCACCGAGTCGCCCGCGCCCAGTCCGGGCTGCTCGCGCCGCACGGCGAGGGCGGTGCGGTACAGCTCCAGGGTCGAGCCGGGGACCCCCTGCTGGGCCTCGACGCTGAGGTCGCCCCAGCTCACGGGCTGCGGCAGCCAGCTGCCGCCGCTGCCGAAGCCGTACGACGATCCGGTGCGGGTCCACGGGATCGGCACCCGGCAGCCGTCACGGAAGCCGTCCTGGCCCTCGCCCCGGAAGTAGGCGGGGTCCTGACGCACCTCGTCCGGCAGGTCCACGACGTCCGGCAGACCGAGTTCCTCGCCCTGGTAGAGGTACGCCGAGCCGGGCAGCGCCAGCATCAGCAGCGTGGCCGCGCGGGCGCGCCGCAGCCCCAGCTCGCGGTCGCCCGCCAGCCGGATCTGGGTGCCGAGGCCGGGCTCGTTGGCGAAGCGGGTGGCGTGCCGGGTCACATCGTGGTTGGACAGCACCCAGGTGGCGGGGGCACCGACCGGGCGCATCGCGTCGAGGGTGCGGTCGATGACCGTGCGCAGCTCCGCCGCGTCCCAGTGGGTGCCCAGGTACTGGAAGTTGAAGGCCTGATGCAGTTCGTCGGGGCGTACGTAGTGGGCGGTGCGCTCGATGGTCGGAGTCCAGGCCTCGGCCACGAAGATGCGCCCGCCCGTCTCCCACCACCGCCCTTCCGACGAAGGCTCTTCGAGCCCCATGTTCACGGCGTACTCGTCGAGGATCGTGCGCCACTGCCGGTAGATGGCGTGCACACCGTCCTGGTCGAAGAACGGCATGACATCGTTGCCCAGCAGTTTGAGCTGGTCGTGGCTGCCGAGGTCGGGCAGGCCCGCCGCCTTCACCAGGCCATGGGCGACGTCGATACGGAAGCCGTCGACCCCCATGTCCAGCCAGAAGCGCAGGATCGAGCGGAACTCGTCGCCGACCGCCGGGTGGTCCCAGTTGAAGTCGGGCTGCTCGGGCGCGAAGAGATGCAGGTACCACTCGCCGGCCGTGCCGTCGGGCTCGGTGACCCGGGTCCAGGCCGGGCCGCCGAAGATGGACTCCCAGTCGTTGGGGGGCAGCTCGCCGTTCACGCCCTTGCCGGGGCGGAAGTGGTAGCGCTCCCTCAGGGGTGAGCCCGGACCCTCCGCGATCGCCCGCTTGAACCACTCGTGCTGGTCGGAGGAGTGGTTGGGAACCAGGTCGACGATGATGCGCAGCCCCAGCCCATGGGCGTCGCGGATCAGCGCGTCGGCGTCCAGGAGGTTGCCGAACATGGGGTCGACGGCGCGGTAGTCGGCGACGTCGTAGCCGGCGTCGGCCTGCGGCGAGGCGTAGAAGGGGCTGAGCCACACGGCGTCCACGCCGAGGTCGCGCAGATACGGAAGTCGGGAACGTACGCCCTCCAGGTCGCCCATGCCGTCGCCGTTGCTGTCGGCGAAGCTGCGCGGATAGACCTGGTAGATCACCGCGTCACGCCACCAGTCGCGATGGGTGGCGACGGTGGCGAGAGCGGTGTTCGGGGCCGGGTCGGCGGAGTGCTGGCTCATGGCGTCCTTGATGCGGTGGGGTTCCCCGCCCCGGCGGAGCCGGGCGGGCAGGAGTCGGGGTCATGGAGTCATGCGAAGGGGCGGGGGTGACATGGCGGCCGCGGTGTCAGCGGGGTCGGAACGACACCGCGGCCGCCACCCGCGCGGATCAGGCGCGCGGGGGCTCCGGGAGGCGGGTCAGCCCTTGGTCCCGCCCGCGGTGAGGCCGGTCACCAGGTTCTTCTGCACAAGGTAGAAGAACACCGACACGGGTATCGCGATCAACACCGCGGTGGCGGCCATGTAGTTCCACTGCGCGTCGTGCTCGCTGACGAAGGTCTGCAGACCGACGGCGAACGTGTACTTCGAGTCGTCGAGCATGAAGGTGGTCGCGAAGGCGACCTCGCCGACGGCCGTGATGAAGTTGTAGAAGGCCGCCACGGCCAGTCCCGGGCGGGCCAGCGGCAGGATGAGCCGGAAGAAGGTGCCGAACGGGCTGAGCCCGTCGACGCGTCCCGCCTCGTCGATCTCGAAGGGGATGGTGTCGAAGTACCCCTTGAGCAGCCAGGCGCTGTACGGCACGGCCGTGGTGCAGTTGATGACGATCAGTGCCCAGTAGGTGTCGATGAGATCCAGCTCGCTGAAGATCTCGTACATCGGCACGATCAGGATGGCGATCGGGAAGGCCTGGGTCAGCAGCAGGACCCACATCAGCGGCTTGTAGCCGGGAAAGCGCATCCGCGAGACCGCGTAGCCGGTGGTGGCGGCGACGAAGACACCGATCACGGTGGTGCCGAGGGCCACGATCATCGTCGACTTGAACCAGTCGAAGAATCCGGTGTGCTGGAGCACATAGCTGTAGTTGGAGAAGGTGACCTTGCCCAGGATCTTGCCCGGGTGCAGATAGTCGTCCTTCTCCGGACCGAGAGACAGGAAGATCAGCCACGCCACCGGGGCGAGCGCGATCAGGCTCGCGACGGCTAGGCCGCCGTGCAGCAGGGCGATGCCGGCCGGGCCGCGCTCGCCGCGCCGGCGGGTCCGGCGCGAGGGCCGGGCGGCGGGGGCCGGTGCGGCCGCTGTCTCTTCCAGGGTCGTGATGCTCATGGCGGCGGCTCCTGCGGCGTCAGACGGCGAGCTGGTCATTGCGCTTCAGCCAGCGGAAGTAGAAGGAGGTGAAGACGGTGATGATCGACAGCAGCAGTACGCCGTACGCGGCGGACTGGGCGAAGTCGCGCGGCTGCTGTCCGAAGCCCAGGAAGTAGGCCCACGTGACGAGGATCTGGGCGTCGGGGGCGCTGGTCGGGCCGAACAGCAGGAAGATGATGGCGAACTGGTTGAAGGTCCAGATGATGCCGAGGAGCACGACGGTGGAGCTGACGGACCTCAGCCCCGGCAGGGTGACGTGCCGGAAGCGCTGCCAGGCGCTCGCGCCGTCCATCTCTGCCGCCTCGTAGAGCGAGGAGTCGATGGACTGCAGACCGCCGAGCAGCGAAAGCATCATGAACGGCACACCGCACCAGGTGTTGACCATGATCGCGGCGAAGCGCTGCCAGAAGGTGTCCTCCAGCCACTGCGGCTGGGGCAGGTGCAGGGCGTGCAGGACCTGGTTGATCACGCCGGAGTCGGCGAGCATGATCCGCCAGGAGAAGACCGTGACGAAGGTCGGCACGGCCCAGGGCACGACCAGCAGCACCCGGTAGAAGGTGCGTCCGCGCAGCTTCTCGTTGAGCATGAGCGCGAGGCCCAGGCCGAGGGCGTAGTGCAGGGCCACACAGGCGACCGTCCAGACGACGGTCCACAGGAAGTGCGACCAGAACCGGTCGTACGACAGCGGGCCGAACAGGATGTCCTTGTAGTTGTCGAGCCCGATGAACCTGTAGGTCGCCGCGATGTGGTTGACGCCGATCGTGCGCGCCGAGTTGAGGCTGTTGGCGTCCGTGAGGGTCAGGTAGAAGCCGCGGATCAGCGGATAGCCCACGATCACGGCGAGTACGACGACCACCGGGGCGATCATCGTGTAGGCGTACCAGTACTTCTGGTAGCCGTTTCTGATGCGCTGCCCCAGCCCGGGCCGGGGCCCGCGGTCACCGCGGCGCTTGCCGGTCGCGCGGTCGATGGCGACTGTCATGGTTCGACACCTTCAAAACGATCAGGAGTTGGGCTGGGCCGGGCACAGGGCGGTGGCCGCCGGCTCCCCTCCCCCGGTGGGGGAGATCCGACGGCCACAAGGGCTCACTTGCTGAAGTCGGGGACCAGCTTGGCGATGGCCACCTCGGCGTTGCTCAGGCCCTTGTCCAGCGGCTCCTTGCCGCCCGCGATCTTGGGCAGCTCGGTGTCGAGCGGGCCCCACAGCGAGCTGTACTCGGGCAGCGCCGGGCGCGGCTGGGCGGCGCTGAGCACGCTCTGGTAGCCGGCGATACCGGGGTCGGCCTTGACCTGGGCGCTGTAGGCGTCCTCGCGCGTCGGCAGCGTGGAGTTCTTCAGGGCGATGTTCTCCTGGGACTTCGCCGAGGTCATGAAGTTGACGAACTTCAGCGCCGCGTCCTGGTGGGCCTTGTCCGAGCCCGCGTACACGGAGAGGTTGTGACCGCCGGTCGGGGCGCCCGCCTTGCCGGAGGAGCCGGCCGGGACGCGGGCGATGCCGAGGTTGGACTTGTCCGAGAAGGCCGAGCCCTTGTAGAAGTTCGTGATCTCCCAGGGGCCCTGGATGATCGCGGCGACCTTGCCGTTGACGAACGCGTCCTGGATGTGGGCGTAGGCGTCTGCGGTGGTGTCGGCCGCGTGCAGGCCCTTGCCGGAGAACAGGCCCAGCCAGGTGCCGTAGGCCTTCTTCGCGGGGGCCGAGTCCACGGTGATCTTCTTGGCGGAGGCGTCGACCGTGTCGGTGCCCTCGCCGTAGAGGAAGCTCTGCGCGTAGTAGGCCTGGGTGGAGCCCCAGTAGCCGTCGACGCCCGCCTTGTCCTTGACCTTGGCGGCGTCGGACTTCAGCTCGGCCCAGGTCTTCGGCGCCTCGGTGATCCCGGCCTTCTTGAAGAGGGCCTTGTTGTAGACCAGCGCGAGGGTGTCGGTCACCAGCGGCACACCGTAGGTCTTGCCCTGGTACTGGGCCTGCTGGATCAGGCTGGACTGGAACTTGTCCTTGTCCGCGAGCGCCTGGGTGCCGTCCAGCGGCAGGAAGTAGCCCTTCTTCGCGAAGGCGGGGGTCCAGCCGACCTCGGAGCGCAGCACGTCCGGGGCGCCCTTGGAGCCGGCGGCGGTGTCGAACTTGTTCTGCGCCTGGTCGAAGGGGACGTCGACGTAGTTGACCTTGATCTTCGGGTTGGCCTTCTCGAAGTCCGCGACCAGTGCCTTGTACGTCGGCGCCTCATTGGTGGCGTTGGAGGTGTCCCACCAGGTGATGGTGACCGGCCCGTCGGACTTGCCGCTGCCGTTGTCACTTCCGCCGCAGGCCGTCGCCGCAAGGGCAACGGACGCCACCAGCGCGGTGGCCGCTATGCCACGCCGCATGAGTTCTCCTTGAGGGTGAAAGCCCGTGTAGCTACAGGTGGCGGTCCCGTCCGCCGCCCCTGCCGACTGTGCCGATGGGAGCCCCGCCCCCTCGCGGTCGAGGGGGCGGGGCTCCGCCGGGCGACGTGAACGTAACAGCGATGCAACCGGCGCGAAAGACCTTGCAGAAAAAAAGTGCAAGGGCTGACGATGGTTACCCGCCCGTGATCTGGCCGTGAGGGTCGGTACACCTGGCTTCGGGGCTGATCTGCGGGGCACAGACACGTGTGCAAGACTCTGCAATCTCTTGCCATGCGTTGCACGCGTGGGGATCATCCCCTTGCGGACACGGACGCCGAACACGATCACGAGGGAGCGCGATGACGCAGCAACCCGCAGCGGGCAGGCCAACCGCCCGGGCCCGGCGTCCGATTGGTGGGCAAGCGGAGACGCGACCGGTACAGTCCGGCCACGTGACCACACGGCTTGCCGACATCGCGGCGCAGGCGGGGGTCAGCGAGGCGACCGTCAGCCGTGTCCTCAACGGAAAGCCGGGCGTCGCCGCGACCACCCGCCAGTCCGTGCTGGCCGCCCTCGACGTGCTGGGCTACGAGCGCCCGGTGCGGCTGCGCCAGCGCAGCGAGGGCCTGGTCGGTCTGATCACCCCGGAGCTGGAGAACCCGATATTCCCGGCCCTCGCCCAGGTCATCGGCCAGGCGCTGACGCGGCAGGGGTACACCCCGGTGCTGGCGACCCAGACCCCCGGCGGCTCCACGGAGGACGAGCTGACGGAGATGCTGGTGGACCGCGGGGTGGCGGGCATCATCTATGTCTCCGGACTGCACGCGGACACCACCGCCGACATGCAGCGCTATGAGCGGCTGCGCGCCCAGGGCGTGCCCTTCGTGCTGGTGGACGGCTTCTCCCCCAAGGTGCAGGCGCCCTTCATCTCCCCCGACGACCGGGCCGCGATGTCGCTGGCGGTCACCCATCTGGTGTCCCTGGGGCACACCCGGATCGGGCTGGCTCTCGGACCCAGGCGTTTCGTGCCGGTGCAGCGGAAGATCGAGGGCTTCGTCCGCGCGATGCAGGACCAGCTCGGGCTGTCCCCGGAGGACATCGAGTCGCGACTCATCCAGCACTCCCTGTACACCCTGGAGGGCGGCCAGGCGGCGGCCGGCGCGCTCATCGAGCGGGAGTGCACCGCCGTGGTGTGCGCGAGCGACATGATGGCGCTCGGTGCGATACGCGCCGCGCGGCAGCGCGGGCTGGAAGTCCCCACGGACGTCTCGGTGGTGGGCTTCGACGACTCCCCGCTGATCGCCTTCACGGATCCGCCGCTGACGACGATCCGCAAGCCGGTCCCGGCGATGGGGCAGGCCGCCGTGCGGACGCTGCTGGAGGAGATCGGCGGGACGCCCGCGCCGCACAGTGAATTCGTGTTCATGCCGGAGCTGGTGGTACGGGGATCGACCGCTTCGGCTCCCGGGGACCGGAGTCGTCCCTAGGCAGTAGCCGCCGGGCCCCGCCACGGGTCCTCCAGGTGGAGAACATGCGGCCGGAACCCTTCCAAGGGATGATCGGCAGAAGATGGCTTTTCTGGCAGACTCTGTGCCTATGGGTGATAGGACCGTGTCGACAGTGGAGGGCCGGGCGCCGGCCGAGCCACAGGACGTCACGGACCGCGCGCAGGACCGGACGGGCCAGAGCCTCCTGCGCAGAATGCGCGCTCCGCGCCGCCCGCGCTTCTGGTTCGAGATCCTGCTCATCGGGGTCAGTTACTGGACGTACTCCCTGATCCGTAACGCCGTGCCGGAGCAGAGGACGAAGGCCCTGGCCAACGCGGACGGGCTGTGGCGCCTGGAACACCATCTGGGGATGGCGGTCGAGGACTCGGTCAACCACGCCGTCAACTCGGTGGCATGGCTGATCGTCGGAATGAACTACTACTACGCCACCCTGCACTTCGTGGTGACGATCGGGATCCTGGTCTGGCTCTACCACAGCCATCCGGGCCGGTACGCGGCCACTCGGCTCGCGCTTTTCGCCACGACGGCGGCAGCGCTGCTCGGCTACTACTTCTTCCCGCTCGCGCCGCCCCGTCTGATGAACGGGGGGCGCTTCGTCGACACGGTGGTGGTGCACCACACCTGGGGCTCGATGGCGTCGGGCGATCTGAAGCACATGTCCAACCAGTACGCGGCCATGCCGTCGATGCACATCGGCTGGTCGCTGTGGTGCGGACTGACGCTGTTCGCCCTGGCCGGCGTGGACTGGGTGCGGATCCTGGGACTGCTGTACCCGGTGGTGACGCTGACGGTGATCGTTGCCACGGCGAACCACTTCTGGCTGGACGCGGTCGGCGGGACGCTCTGCCTCTCGGCCGGCTTCGCGACGGCCTGGCTGTGGTACGGCGCCCTGCCGTTCTCACTGCCCCGCCGGGTGGCCGGGGCCGGCGGCCCGGTGCTGCGGCCCGCGGAGGCGTGAGGGCCGCGCCCGGTCCGCGTCGCCCACCGTCACCGGCCGTGGCGGACCGCGGTCACGAGCCGTAGAACAGCTCCTCCACCACGGTCCTGGCCCGGCGGGTCGTCCGCCGGTAGTCGTCCAGCATGTCGCCTGCGTGCCCCGGTCCGTACCCCAGGTAGCGGCCCACCGCGGCCAGCTCCCGGCTCTCCGTCGGGAACGTGTCGCCCGCCCGACCCCGGACCAGCATCACCGCGTTGCGCACCCGGGACGCGAGCACCCATGCCTCGTCCAGGGTCGCCGTGTCCTCCTCCGACAGCAGTCCGGCCTGGAGCGCGGCGGAGAGGGCGGCGCGGGTGCGGGTGGTGCGCAGCTCCGGCACCTGCGCACCGTGCCCCAGCTGCAGCAGTTGGACCGTCCACTCCACGTCCGACAGGCCGCCACGGCCCAGCTTGGTGTGGAGCGTCTTGTCCGCGCCCCTCGGCAGCCGCTCCGACTCCATGCGGGCCTTCAGCCGCCGGATCTCGCGCACGGCGTCGCCGCCGAGGCCCGCCGCCGGGTAGCGCAGCGGGTCGATCAGCTCGACGAAGCGGCGGCCCAGGTCCTCGTCCCCGGCCACGGGCTCGGCCCGCAGCAGGGCCTGCGACTCCCACACCAGCGACCAGCGCCGGTAGTACGCCTCGTACGACGCCAGGGTGCGCACGAGCGGCCCCGACTTGCCCTCGGGCCGCAGTCCCGCGTCGATGAGCAGCGGCGGGTCGGTGCTCGGCAGCTGGAGCAGGCGGCGCATCTCCGCCACCACCTTGTTGGCGGCCTCGCCCGCCTCCCGCTCGTCCACGCCCTCCTGCGGCTCGTGCACGAAGAGGACGTCCGCGTCGGAGCCGTAGCCCAGTTCGTGCCCGCCGAAGCGGCCCATGCCGATGACCGCGAACCTGGTGGGCAGGGTGTCGCCCCAGCCGGCCCGCACGACCGCGCGGAGCGTGCCCGCGAGGGTGGCCGCCGTCAGGTCCGAGACCGCGCCGCCGACGAGGTCGATCAGCTCGCCCTGGTCGGCGGGGGCGGGGGCGTCCTCGGTCCCGTACGAGCCGACGATGTCCGCGGCGGCCGTCCGGAACAGCTCGCGCCGGCGTACCCCGCGGGCCGCCGTGACCGCCTGCTCGGCGTTCTCGGCACGGCGGACCGCGGCGAGGATCTCCTGTTCCAGAGGGGTGCGGCCGCGCGGTTCGAGCCCGCCGCCGCTGCCGTCGCCGTCACCGAGCAGGGCCACGGCCTCGGGGGCGCGCATCAGCAGGTCGGGGGCGAGCCGGCCCGCGGACAGCACCCGGGCGAGGTTCTCGGCGGCGGCGCCCTCGTCCCTCAGCAGCCGCAGATACCAGGGGGTCTTGCCGAGCGCGTCGGAGACCTTGCGGAAGTTCAGCAGGCCCGCGTCCGGGTCGGCGGAGTCCGCGAACCAGCCGAGCAGGACGGGCAGCAGGGTGCGCTGGATGGCGGCCTTGCGGGTGACGCCGGAGGCCAGCGCCTCCAGATGGCGCAGCGCGGCGGCCGGGTCCGCGTAGCCGAGCGCGACCAGGCGCTCCCGGGCCGCGTCCGGGCTCAACCTGGCCTCGCCGGGGGCGAGTTGGGCGACCGCGTCGAGCAGTGGGCGGTAGAACAGCTTCTCGTGCAGCCGGCGTACGACACCGGTGTGCTGCTTCCACTCGCGCCGCAGCCCGTCCACGGGATCGGTGCGCAGCCCGAGGGAGCGGCCGAGGCGCCGCAGATCGTTCTCGTCCTCGGGGACGAGATGGGTGCGGCGCAGCCGGTAGAGCTGGATGCGGTGCTCCAGGGAGCGCAGGAAGCGGTACGCCTCCTCCAGCTGCCCGGCGTCGACGCGCCCGACGTAGCCGCCGGCCGCGAGCGCCTTCAGGGCGTCCAGGGTGGTACCGCTGCGCAGCGAGGAGTCGGCGCGCCCGTGCACCAACTGCAGGAGCTGTACGGCGAATTCGACGTCCCGGAGGCCGCCGGGACCGAGCTTCAGCTCGCGCTCGACCTCCCCCACGGGGATGTTGGCGACCACCCGGCGGCGCATCTTCTGCACGTCCGCGACGAAGTTCTCGCGCTCGGCGGCCATCCAGACGAGGGGGGCGAGGGTGGCCACGTACTCCTCGCCGAGTTCCACGTCGCCGGCCACCGGACGGGCCTTGAGCAGGGCCTGGAACTCCCAGGTCTTGGCCCAGCGCTGGTAGTAGGCGAGATGGCTGCTCAGGGTGCGCACGAGCGGGCCGTTCCTGCCCTCGGGCCGCAGATTGGCGTCGACGGGCCAGATGCTTCCCTCGACGGTGGTCTCGGAGCAGATCCGCATCATGTGCGAGGCGAGCCGGGTCGCGGCCTGCAGGGCCTTGCGTTCGTCGCCGCCGTCGCGGGTCTCGCCGACGAAGATGACGTCCACGTCGGAGACGTAGTTCAGCTCGTGGCCGCCGCACTTGCCCATCGCGATCACCGCGAGCCGGCAGTGCGCGGCGTCGTCGGGGGCGGCGGTCCGGGCGATGGCGAGGGCGGCGCGGAGGGTGGCGGTGGCGAGATCGGCCAGTTCGGCGGCGGTCTGGGCGACATCGGTGGTGCCGCACACGTCGCGGGCGGCGATCGACAGCAGACAGCGGCGGTAGGCGACGCGCAGGGAGACGGGGTCGGCGGCCTCCGCGAGCTCCTGTTCGAACTCCTCCACCCCGGGGTGGAGGTCCTGGGATTCGTAGGTGACCAGGACGTGCCAGTCGCCGGGGTGGCGGGCGAGGTGGTCGGCGAGCGCGGCGGAGGCGCCGAGCACGCCGAGCAGCCGGTCCCGCAGGGGCTTGGCCGCGATCAGGGTGTCGAGCAGCTCGCGCCGGGCGGTGGGGTCGGGCTGCGCCTCCACCAGCCGGACCAGTCCGTGCAGTGCCAGATCCGGGTCGGCGGTCGCGCCCAGGGCCTCCAGCAGCACGGGATCGGTCCTTATCGGCGCCAGCTCGACGCTCTCCAGAAGCCGCTCGGCGGCGGAGGGGTCGGTGAAGCCGTGCCGCAGCAGCCGGGTGAAGGTGCTGCTTCTGCGTCCTTGGGGCACGGTCATCCCTTGGCCTCCCGAGCGTCGATCAAGGTCCTGCGGCTTTGAGCCTAGCCCCAGTGCCCGGCCCAGGCGCCGCGCGGTGCCTCGGGATCGTGTTCCCGCCGGGTCATCTCGGGCCACCGGGTCGGGCGGGCCGCACCTGGTGCGGGAGTTGCGAACACGTCCCTACGAGGGCCCGGCGGCGGCGGCGCGGAAGCAATTCACCGGCTCTTCATCCGACGGGTGAGACGGCGAGAGGGGGCGGCATGTTGGCGTGTGCATGATCTGTCCGCACCGCCACCCCGTACCCTCGCCCCCACCGGAGGTTGAAGTGTCCGGCCGTTCTGGTAGTCCTGTCAGTTCAAGGTTTCGCCGTACCCGCACCGCCGTGGCGTCCGCGACGGCCCTCGCCGCCGCAGCGTTCGGACTGTGGGCGGGGCTCGGCGGCGAGTCCCCCGCGCACGCCGCGGGCGCCGTGCCGACCCCGGACCACGTGGTCGTCGTGGTCTTCGAGAACCACGCCTACAGCCAGGTGATCGGCTCCTCCAGCGCCCCGTACCTCAACTCGCTGAAGTCCGGCGGCGCCAACCTGACCCAGTCGTACGCCGAGACCCACCCCAGCCAGCCCAACTACTTCGCGCTGTTCTCCGGCTCCACCCAGGGCGTCACGGACGACAGCTGCTACACGCCCGGCTTCTCCTCCGCCCCGAACCTGGCCTCCGAGCTGATCGCCGCCGGCCGGACCTGGGCGAGCTACAACGAGACGCTGCCCAGCCAGGGCTCGACCACGTGCAGCAGCGGCAACTACGCCCGCAAGCACAACCCGTGGTTCGGTTTCAGCAATGTGCCGACCTCGTCCGCGAAGACGTTCACGCAGTTCCCGAGCGACTACTCGACGCTGCCGCAGGTGTCCTTCGTCGTCCCCAACCTGTGCAGCGACATGCACGACTGCTCGGTGTCGACCGGTGACACCTGGCTGAAGATCAACCTCGGCGCGTACGCCACCTGGGCCAAGACACACAACAGCCTGCTCGTCGTCACCTTCGACGAGGACAACCGGCTCAGCGGCAACCGCATTCCGACGGTGCTGTACGGCCAGCCGGTCACGGCCGGGGCCAGCAGCTCCACCACGTACAACCACTACGACCTGCTGCGCACCCTGGAGGACTCCCAGGGCCTGACGACGCACGCGGGCAACGCGGCCTCCGGCAAGGACATCACCGGCATCTGGGCGTCCTGACGTGTACGTAGCGGACAGCCGCGCGAGCACCCCATCGGCGCCGGCGTCCGCGGACGGCGCCGTCCGGCCCTCCGCCGGGCGGCGCCGCGCCGCGATCGCCCCCACGGTGCTCGCCCTCGGCACGGTCAGCCTGGTCACCGACGTCTCGTCCGAGATGGTCACGGCGGTGCTCCCGCTGTACCTGGTGGCGGAACTCGGACTGTCCCCGCTGGGCTTCGGCCTCCTGGACGGCATCTACAACGGCTTCTCCGCGGTCGTACGCCTGGCCGGGGGCCATCTGGCCGACCGGGGCGGCGGACGGCACAAGTGGGTGGCGGGCCTCGGCTACGGCGTCTCGGCCCTCTGCAAACCGCTTCTGCTGCTCGCGCACACCCTGACCCCCATCGGCCTGGTCCTGGCCGCCGACCGCACCGGCAAGGGGCTGCGAACGGCACCCCGGGACGCGCTGATCTCGCTGTCCAGCACCCCGGAGACCCGTGGCCGGGCCTTCGGGGTGCACCGGGCGATGGACACCGCGGGCGCGCTGCTCGGCCCGCTCGTGGCGTTCGTGATCCTGCGGGCCACGGTGGACGGGTACGACGCGGTGTTCACGGTCAGCTTCTGTGTCGCCCTGGCGGGCGTCCTGGTACTGATCCTTTTCGTCCCGAACGGTGGCCGCACCGGGCAACCGCGCGACAGCCGCACCACGGAGCCCCGCGGCGGCCACACCGTGGAACCCGCCGACCGCCGCGCCCCGGCTCCCGAGGACGACGCCCGCCCCACCCTCCGCGCCGCACTCGCCCTCCTCCGCCGCCAGGAGCTGCGCCGGATCACGGTCTGCGCGCTGCTGCTGGGCCTCGCGACCGTCAGCGACTCGTTCGTCTATCTGCTGCTGCAACGGCGCCTCGGCGTCCCCGACCGCTGGTTCGCGCTGCTTCCGCTGGGCACGGCGGCGGCGTTCCTGGTTCTCGCGGTGCCGCTGGGGCGGCTCGCGGACCGGGTGGGACGCTGGCGGATCTTCCTGGCGGGCCACGGCGCGCTGCTCACGGCGTACGCCCTGCTGCTCACCTCCTGGCACTCGGCCGCGTTGCCGTACGCCGTGCTCGCCCTGCACGGCGGCTTCTACGCGGCGACCGACGGCGTGCTCATGGCGGCGGCGTCGGACAGCGTCCCGGAGGCCCTGCGCTCCTCCGGTCTCGCCCTGGTGCAGACGGGTCAGGCGCTGGCCCGGTTCGTCTGCTCGCTGGGGTTCGGGGCGCTGTGGACCGTGTGGGGCGACCGCAGCGCGCTCCTTGCGTCGACGGCGGCGCTGGCGGTGTGCGCGGTCTTCGCCCTGACCCTTCGACCGCAGGCCCCGGTGGTCCGGCACCCGGACGCCGCGGCGACCAACCGCCCGGAAGGCACGGCATGACGGCACGCACCCGCATCCTGGTCCTGCTCTCTGCGCTCGTGGTGCTCACCGGGGTCGCCACGGCCTCGGTGCTGCACGCCTCGGCGCGCGCGGAGCGCAGAAACCGGCCCCAGGCGGGCGGCCCGCGGATCACGTCCGGCGCGGTGACCCTGACGGAGCCCGGCCGCGTGGTGTTCCGCAACATGGCGTGGGGCCCGCACCGCGACGAGCTGGTGTCGGCCCCCGCCACCGACCCCTCGGGGCCGCGCACGGCGTCCCGCGTGAAGTGCCTGCGCTTCTACGCCGCCGCGGGCACCGGGGTCTGTCTCCAGGCGGTGCACGGCCCGGTCTCCGACACCTACCGCGCGGTGGTCCTCGACGCCTCCCTGCACATCAGGGCCCGCTACGACGTCCCGGGCATCCCGTCCCGCGCCCGGGTCTCCCCGAGCGGCCGCTATGCCGCGTGGACGGCCTTCGTGGGCGGGGACTCGTACGCCGGGACGAACTTCTCGACCCGCGCGGCGATCGTGGACACCCGTACGGGCGAGCTCACCGAGTCCCTGGAGGCGTACCGGATCGTCAAGGACGGCCGGACCTACCACGCGGCGGATGCGAACTTCTGGGGCGTGACCTTCGCTTCCGACGACCGCACCTTCTACGCGACGCTCGGCACGCGGGGGAGCACCTATCTGGTCCGCGGCGATCTGCGCAGTCGCACGGTGACCACCCTCCACACCGATGTGGAGTGCCCGTCCCTGTCACCCGACGGCACCCTGATCGCGTTCAAGAAGCGGGTACCGGGCCTGCCCAAGGACGCGCCCTGGCATCTGTACGTCCTGAATCTGCGCACGCTCCACGAGACCCCGCTGGCCGAGCCCCGCAGCGTGGACGACCAGGTCGTCTGGCGGGACGACCACACCCTGGTCTACGCCCTCCCCGGCGACTACGGAGCGGACCTGTACACGCTCCCGGCGGACGGCACGGGAAAGCCGCGGCGCATCAGCACCGCGGCCGTGTCCCCGGCGTACGTCAGATGACGCGTTCGGCCTCGGCCGACGGCGCCTCGCCGATGTCCTCGGCCCAGACGTCCGGATAGCGCTTCTGGAATTCCGCCATCAGGTCCTTGCAGCGCGCGTCGTCGAGGAGGATCACTTCCACGCCGCGTTCCGTGAAGGTATTCAGATTCCCCTCGAAGGTCGTCGCCTCGCCGACCACCAGTCGCTTGATACCGAAGAGAAGAATCGCTCCGGTGCACATTTCGCACGGAGACAAGGTCGTGTACAGCGTGGTGCCCTCGTACGACGTCAATCGGCCGGCGTTGCGAAGGCACGCCATCTCGCCGTGGGCAATGGGATCGTTGCGCTGAACCCGCTCGTTGTGGCCTACGGCGACGAGACCGCCGTCCCGCTGGAGCGCGGCGCCGACGGGAACCCCACCGGACTCCAGCCCCTTCCGCGCCTCTGCCAGCGCGGCTTCGAAGCATTCCCTGTCCACCGTTGTGAGAGTCACGCCCGGCAGCATACGCCAGGGGACCTGACAGGTCGACAGTGCGCGTAAGCGCCCTTTCCAGGGAGAAGACGGGAACGCGAGGCGGCGACGAGACGCTTTCGGGTATCGTCGCACCTTTCACGCCGCTTTCACGCCGCCCTTCTCTGGAGGACCACGCCGAGCAGAAGCAGGATCGCCGCCAGTTGCGCGACGATCCAGGAGATCCGATAGCTCAGCGTCCTCCGGTTGCGCACATGCAGCAGTTTCAGAAAGAGGTCCTCGGAGTTCTCCAGCTCGCCCGTGTCGGTCCAGTGCACCCATACGACGCTCAGACACAGGGCGGAGGAGACGACACTCACCACGAGGGACGAGAAGACCAGCACGCTGCCCGTGGTGATGTCTCGCGAGAACATGGACAACGTGATCGAACTCGCGGCCATCAGGATTCCGTCGTAGGAAAGAAGCGCCTGGGCCTTGGAATCCAGAACACTGAGACACGAATACAGATAGTCGTGCTCGAAGGCATCGTCACGCTGCGGCTGAAGCGCCCGAATCGCCTCGAGATGACGTTCCCCGTCCTCGTCCCCCCGGTACACCCCTTCGAACAGCCATGAGAATAAATTACCGAAAACAGCCACCGTTCCCCCCGCCCGCTCTTCGCCCCCGAAGCGGTGAAACCACGGCACCGCCGCGAGCAGCATAGGGGCGGGCCCGGCTTGATCGGTAGATATTGGACCCGCCGCCGAAAGCGGAAGAAAATCAAACCGGGCAACGCCATGCGCTGGATCCTCACCGGGGAGGAGTTCGACGCCGACGAGGCTCACCGCATCGGCCTGTGCGGGAACTCGCCGCCTACGGACCGGCCGCGATCGAGCGCGCCACGCAGATCGCCCGCGTCATCACCGAGAAGTCCGTCCCGCCGGGAGTGCGGGCCGTCCTCGACTCCGCCCACCCGGCACAGGAGCAGGGCGAGAGGGCCGCGATCGAGCGGCTGCGCCGCACCATCGCCCGGCTCGCCGCCACCGCCCACGGCGCCGAAGGCATCCGGTCCTTCGTCGAGCGCGACGCCGCTTTCACCGGCCGCTGACCACGGGGCGTCCGCCACCGGGGATGGACGGCCCAGAGCCGACACGAGTGCCGTGGGGCCCACGACGACTGCGTGGGCCCCACGGCACTCGTGTCGGCCTACGGCCTCTGACCTGTGCCTACAGCACCGGCAGGTTCTTGCGGAGCTCGAACGCCGTGACCTCGCTGCGGTACTCCTCCCACTCCTGCTTCTTGTTGCGCAGGAAGAAGTCGAACACGTGCTCGCCCAGGGTCTCCGCGATGAGGTCGCTGCGCTGCATCAGGGTGAGCGCCTCGCCGAGGTTCTGCGGGAGGGGTTCGATGCCCATCGCGCGGCGCTCGGCGTCCGTGAGGGCCCAGACGTCGTCCTCGGCGCCCGGCGGCAGCTCGTAGCCCTCCTCGATGCCCTTCAGGCCGGCGGCCAGCAGGACCGCGTAGGCCAGATACGGGTTGGTGCCCGCGTCGAGCGAGCGGACCTCGACCCGCGCCGATCCGGTCTTGCCCGGCTTGTACATCGGGACGCGGACGAGGGCGGAGCGGTTGTTGTGGCCCCAGCAGATGTAGGAGGGGGCCTCGCCGCCGGCGCCCGCCGTGCGCTCGGAGCCGCCCCAGATGCGCTTGTAGGAGTTCACCCACTGGTTGGTGACCGCCGAGGTCTCCGCCGCGTGCCGCAGCAGTCCCGCGATGAAGGAGCGGCCGACCTTGGAGAGCTGGTACTCGGCGCCCGACTCGTAGAACGCGTTGCGGTCGCCCTCGAAGAGGGACAGATGCGTGTGCATACCGGAGCCGGGGTGCTCCGAGAAGGGCTTGGGCATGAAGGTCGCCTGCACGCCCTGCTCCAGCGCCACCTGCTTCATGACCAGGCGGAACGTCATGATGTTGTCCGCCGTGGAGAGCGCGTCCGCGTAGCGCAGGTCGATCTCCTGCTGGCCCGGCGCGCCCTCGTGGTGGGAGAACTCGACCGAGATGCCCATCGACTCCAGCATCGTGATCGCCTGGCGGCGGAAGTCCATGCCGACGTTCTGCGGGGTGTGGTCGAAGTAGCCGGAGTTGTCGGCCGGGGTGGGGCGGCTGCCGTCGAGGGGGCGGTCCTTCAGCAGGAAGAACTCGATCTCGGGGTGGGTGTAGAAGGTGAAGCCGAGGTCGGAGGCGCGGGCCAGGGCGCGCTTGAGGACGTAGCGCGGGTCCGCGAACGACGGGGAGCCGTCCGGCATGAGGATGTCGCAGAACATCCGGGCCGTGCCCGGGGCCTCGGCACGCCAGGGCAGGACCTGGAAGGTGGACGGGTCCGGCTTGGCGATCATGTCGGACTCGTAGACCCGCGCGAAGCCCTCGATGGCGGAGCCGTCGAAGCCGATGCCCTCGTCGAAGGCCTGCTCCAGTTCGGCGGGTGCCACGGCCACGGACTTGAGGAAGCCCAGCACGTCCGTGAACCACAGGCGTACGAAACGGATGTCGCGCTCCTCCAACGTCCGGAGCACGAACTCCTGCTGCTTGTCCATCTTCCGCTTCCCCATCCTTGCTGGTCAGGCCGCCTGCCGCCCGATGCCACGGGAGAGACGGTCGGGCACCTGAGCATCCCACCACACGACCGTTTCGTACGCGTTGCGGACCTTGATCGGCCGGCCCCGCGCTGAACGCCCGCGCACGGCAGGTGTTCCGCTCTGCCGCCCATCTTGCCTGTTCGCCGGCCCGTTCGTAACGGGTGCCCCCGTCCGGCTGCCCCGAGTTGAAAACTTGCATTTGAGATGCAAGTTTTAATACCGTCGGGGACGCCGAACGGGCCGCCCCCACCCCCACGCAAAGGAGTTCCCGATGCTGTCCGAACAGTCCGCCGCCACCGTGCGCGCCACCCTTCCCGCCGTCGGTGCCGCTCTGGGCGAGATCACCGAGCGCTTCTACGACGGGCTGTTCGCCGCCCACCCGGAGCTGCTGCGCGACCTCTTCAACCGCGGTAATCAGGCGGCCGGCACCCAGCGCCAGGCGCTGGCCGGCTCGATCGCCGCCTTCGCCACGTACCTGGTGGACCGGCCGGACGAGCGCCCCGACGTGATGCTCAACCGCATCGCCCACAAGCACGCCTCGCTGGGCGTGGCGCCCGACCAGTACAAGGTCGTCCACCAGCACCTCTTCGCGGCCATCGTGGAGGTCCTCGGCGCCGCGGTCACCCCCGAGGTCGCGGGCGCCTGGGACGAGGTCTACTGGCTGATGGCGAACGCGCTGATCGCGATCGAGAAGCGGCTGTACACGGAGAGCGGGCAGACCGGCTGGCGGACCTGGACGGTCGCCGGACGCGTCGAGGAGACCGCTGACGTCGCCACCTTCCAGCTCCGCCCGGCCGACGACGGCCCCGTCCCGGACTTCCTCCCCGGCCAGTACGTCTCCGTCCGCGTCGAACTCCCCGACGGCGCCCGGCAGATACGCCAGTACAGCCTCTCCGCCGCCCCCGGCTCCCCGCTGCGCCAGATCAGCGTCAAGCGCGTGCAGGGCGAGGCGGGCCCCGACGGCGAGGTCTCCGGCCACCTTCACGCCCAGGTGCACGAGGGCGACACCGTGGAACTGTCCGCCCCGTACGGCGACCTCGTCCTGGAGCACACGGACCGGCCGCTGGTGCTCGCCTCCGCCGGTATCGGCGTGACCCCGATGATCGCCATGCTGGAGCAGCTCGCCCGCACCGGTCACACCGCCCCGGTCACGGTCGTGCACGCGGACCGCTCCCCCGTCACCCACGCCCTGCGCGGTGATCACGAGGCCTTCGCCGCGAAGCTGCCGGACACCGCCGTGCACTTCTGGTACGAGCAGGAGGCTCCCGAGACCGCGCGCACCGGTCGCGTCGACCTCTCCACGGTTCCGGTCGCCTCGGGCACGCGCGCGTACCTGTGCGGTCCGGTGCCCTTCATGCGGGCGGTGCGCACCCAGCTACTGGAGAAGGGCGTGGCGCCCGCCGACATCCACTACGAGGTGTTCGGGCCGGACCTCTGGCTGGCCCAGGGCTGACCTGCCCGCGATCTTCGGTGACACAGCACCCCGGGCCGCGGCGCCCGGGGTGCTCCGCATGCGGTCGGAGCCCTCGGTCAGGGGCTTCGCCCAAGGCCCTCGGTCAGGGCCTGCGGGAGATGTTCAGCAGGAGCGGTCCCGTCGGCGCCGCCACCACGTCCTCCACCGTCACCGGATCCAGCGCGGCGAAGAACGCCTCCTGGGCCCGGCGCAGCGCGCCGCGCAGCCGGCAGCCGGTGTGCAGAGGGCACGGTGTGGCCCCCTCGCACTCGACGACGTCGCCCTCCCCCTCGAAGGCGCGGGCGATCGCACCGACGGACGCCTTGCGTCCCGTCTCGGTGAGCGCGAGCCCGCCGCCCCGGCCGCGACGGGCCACGAGCAGGCCCATGTGCTGGAGTTCGGCGACGACCTTGGCGGCATGGGTGTAAGGCACGTCCATGGCCTCCGCGACCTCACGGGTCGTGGGGTTGGACTCGTCGGCGACGGCGAGCCGCATCAGGACGCGCAACGCGAGGTCGGTGGATCGCAACAGCCGCATGCCACCAGCGTAAATAATGCGCATCTCGTCTTCAAATTATCGGAACGAAAGCCGCTTCTTCGGTCATTCGCGTGTCCGGTCCACGTTCCGGTCTCCCGCCCCCATTACCATCAGCGGTCCCGAACGTCCCTCCTTCCAAAGGACTGGCCATGGGTTCCGCCAACAAGACCGGCTCCGCCGAGCGCAAGGCCCGGATAGAGGAGATGCGAAGCGCAGAGCGCGCCCGCGAGCGGCGCAACCGGATCCTCACGATCGCGGCGAGCGTGGTCGTCGTCGGCGGCCTCGTCGTCGGTGGAGTCGTCCTCATCCAGTCGCAGACCGGCGCCAAGGCCGTCGCGGCGAGCAGCACGAAGGCCGGCATGAAGGGCGACGGGAAGAGCGGTGCGAAAGGCACCACGAAGGGTGACACGGGCCACTTCGTCACCGGCGCGGACGGGGTGAGGACCTGGAAGGGCACCCTGGGCCGCACCCACACCACCGATCCCGTGACCTACCCCATGGAGCCCCCGGTCGGCGGCAACCACTACCCGGTGTGGCAGAACTGCAACGGCGACGTCTACACCGAGCCGGTCAACAACATGAACGCCGTGCACTCCCTCGAGCACGGCGCGGTCTGGGTGACGTACAACACCAGGGCGGCCAAGGGCGACGTCGAGGCGCTCGCCGCCAAGGTGAAGAGGACGCCGTACACGCTGATGAGCCCCGTCGAGGACCAGAAGGACCCGATCATGCTCAGCGCCTGGGCCCACCAGCGCACGGTCAAGAGCGCGAACGACCCGGCCGTGGACAAGTTCTTCGCCACGTTCGTGCAGGGCGCCCAGACGCCCGAGCCGGGCGCCCCCTGCACGGGCGGGCTGGGCCGGTGAGGCACATCGGCTGGATCGCGGGGGCCGCGGCGTCGGCGCTCGTCGCGGCCGGGGCGATCACCTACGCCGCGGCCGAGGGCACCCCGCCCACCACGAAGGTGCCCACCGCCGACTCGGCGGACGCAGGCTTCGCGCGGGACATGGCGGTCCACCACCAGCAGGCCGTGGAGATGTCGTACATCGTGCGCGACCGCACGAACGACGAGGCGGTGCGCCGGCTCGCGTACGACATCGCGCAGACGCAGGCCAACCAGCGCGGCATGCTGCTGGGCTGGCTCGACCTGTGGGGACTGCCGAAGGTGTCCGCCGATCCGCCGATGACCTGGATGGGCATGGGCGACATGGCCTCCGGCAAGGACGGCGCGCTGATGCCGGGCATGGCCACCAACACCGAGCTGCGGAAACTGAACACGCTGCGGGGCAAGCAGGCCGAGATTCTCTATCTGCAACTGATGACCGGCCATCACAAGGGCGGCATCCACATGGCCGAGGGCTGTGTCGCCAAGTGCAGCGTGGGCGTGGAGAAGAGGCTCGCCCAGGGCATGGTGGACGCCCAGCAGTCGGAGATCGGGCTGATGGCGACGATGCTCAAGGAACGGGGCGCCGAGCCGCGCGACTAGCCCCGCGCAGCGGCCCGGGGCTGTCGTGAGGGGATCGCGCGTCTTCGCAAGGGATCCACGACGATCGCAACCTCCCCGCAATCAACGGCAGTTCCCTGAAACCGTGACAAAAAGCCCCTTACTGACGGTCACTTGGGGTCTTCTTGGCCTTTTCATTCCCCTGACATGAACCGTTCATCGCCAGAGTGGCCCCCATCGCGTGATCCATTCACCGCGCCGTCACCGCGCGGTTGTCTACGCGGATCACTCGCGACCACACCGTGCGACGCATCGCATAGCAGGGGGTTTTATGAGATCCAACCGCGCCAAGGCGCGCGCCGGGGTGAGCTTGGCTGCCGCATTGCCGCTGCTCACCGGCGCACTGGCGCTCGGCATTCCCACGGCGCACGCCGCGGACAACCCCGGCCGGGACCTGCTCGCGGGCACCAAGCCCGCGTGGGCCACGGCCAAGGCGGACAAGGGCGCGACCGCTGACAGCGCCCAGATCTCGGCCCGCGTCTACCTCGCCGGCCGCAACTCCGCCGGCCTCGCCGCCTACGCGAAGGCCGTCTCCGACCCGAGCTCGCCGCTCTACGGCAAGTACCTCAACGCCAAGCAGTCGCAGGCGCGCTTCGGCGCGACCAAGGCGCAGGTGGCCGCGGTCACGGCGTGGCTGAAGTCGTCGGGCCTCAAGGTCACCGCGGTCACGCAGCACTACGTCGCCGTCTCGGGTGACGTGGCCGCCGCCGAGAAGGCGTTCGGCACCCAGCTGCACAACTACACCAAGGGTTCGAGGACGTACCACGCGCCCTCGAAGGCGGCCTCCGCGCCCCAGGCCCTCAAGGGTGCCGTCCTGACCGTCACCGGTCTGGACAACGCCCCGCACAAGGCCAACCACAGCGACCAGCTGCCGCCGCCGGACGCCGTGTTCAAGAACGCGGGACCGTTCTCCTCCTACTACGGCTCCAACGTCGCCTCGACGCTGCCGGACGCGTACGGCTCCAAGATCCCCTACGCCGTCGAGGGCTACACCGGCAAGCAGCTCCGGGCCGCCTACGGCGCCGGGGAGTACACGGGCAAGGGCGTCCGGATCGCCATCACCGACGCCTACGCCTCGCCGACCATCGCCTTCGACGCGGCCACCTACGCGAAGAAGCACGGCGACGCCGCGTTCGGCACCAGCCAGCTGCACCAGGTGCTGCCGGGCAAGTACACGAAGACCGAGGAGTGCGGGGCCGCCGGCTGGTACGGCGAGGAGACCCTGGACGTCGAGGCCGCGCACGCGGTCGCCCCCGGTGCGAACATCACGTACGTCGGCGCGGCGTCCTGCTACGACGACGACCTGCTCGACTCGCTCAGCAAGGTCGTCGACAACCACCTGGCCGACATCGTCTCCAACTCCTGGGGCGACATCGAGGCCAACCAGACGCCGGACCTCGCGGCCGCCTACGACCAGGTCTTCCAGTTCGGCGCGGTCGAGGGCATCGGCTTCTACTTCTCCTCCGGTGACAACGGCGACGAGGTCGCCCACACCGGGACGAAGCAGGTCGACACCCCGGCCAACTCGGCGTGGGTGACCGCGGTCGGCGGCACCTCGCTGGCCGTCGGCAAGGGCGACAAGTACCAGTGGGAGACCGGCTGGGGCACCGAGAAGGCCACGCTGTCCACGGACGGCAAGAGCTGGACGAACTTCCCCGGCGCGTTCACCTCCGGCGCGGGCGGCGGCACCAGCAAGACCGTGCCGCAGCCGTACTACCAGAAGGGCGTCGTCCCGAACGCGCTCGCCACGGCGAACAACGCCGCGGGCAACCGCGTCGTCCCGGACATCGCGGCGATCGCCGACCCCAACACGGGCTTCAAGGTCGGCCAGACGCAGACCTTCCCCGACGGGTCGCAGCAGTACAGCGAGTACCGGATCGGCGGCACCTCGCTCGCCGCGCCGGTGATCGCGGCCGTCCAGGCCCTGGCGCAGGAGGCACACGGCGGCAAGGCGATCGGCTTTGCCAACCCGGCGATCTACGCCAAGTACGGTTCGAAGTCGTTCCACGACGTCACCGACGACCCGACGGGCTCCGGCCTCGCCGTGGCGCGCATCGACTTCGTGAACGGCCTCGACGCGACCGGCGGTGTGAGCACCTCCGTCCGCAGCCTCGGCAAGGACAGCTCCCTGCAGGCCGTGAAGGGCTACGACGACGTGACCGGCGTGGGCTCGCCCGCCCCGGGCTACGTCGACTCGTGGCGCCGTCACTGACCGGCGTCGCCCTGAGGTGACCGCGTCGCGCCCGTCCCCCTCCCGGAGGGGGGCGGGCGCACGTGCGTGCGCGGCCCGGCCCAGCCCCCATTGTGTCGCTCTGACGATTACACTGGGCGGGTGCCTCAACTTCGCCTCGCCCTGAATCAGATCGACTCGACCGTCGGAGACATCGCCGCGAACACCGAGGCGATCGTCCGCTGGACCCGGCACTCCGCCGACCAGGGAGCGCACCTGGTGGCGTTCCCCGAGATGGTGCTGACCGGGTATCCCGTCGAGGACCTGGCCCTGCGGTCGTCGTTCGTGGAGGCCTCGCGCGCGGCGCTGAAGGACCTCGCCGCGCGTCTGGCCGGCGAGGGCCTCGGGGAGCTGCCGGTGGTCGTCGGCTACCTGGACCGCTCCGAGACCGCCCAGCCGAAGTACGGCCAGCCGGCCGGCGCCCCGCAGAACGCGGCGGCGGTGCTGCACCGCGGCGAGGTCGCCCTCACCTTCGCCAAGCACCATCTGCCCAACTACGGCGTCTTCGACGAGTTCCGCTACTTCGTGCCCGGCGACACGATGCCCGTGGTGCGGCTGCACGGCATCGACATCGCGCTCGCCATCTGCGAGGACCTGTGGCAGGACGGCGGCCGGGTGCCGGCCGCGCGCAGCGCGCAGGCCGGGCTGCTGCTGTCTATCAACGCCTCGCCGTACGAGCGCGAGAAGGACGACACGCGTCTGGAGCTGGTGCGCAAGCGGGCGCAGGAGGCCGGCTGCACCACCGCCTACGTCGCCATGATCGGCGGCCAGGACGAGCTGGTCTTCGACGGGGACTCGATCGTCGTCGGCGCGGACGGCGAGGTGATCGCGCGGGCACCCCAGTTCGTCGAGGGCTGTGTGGTCCTGGACCTCGACCTGCCCGCGGCACGGCCGGACGCCCCGGCGGGCGTCGTGGACGACGGGCTGCGCATCGACCGCCTGGTGCTGTCCGAGGAGCCGCTGCCGGCCTACGAGCCCGAGCTGACGGGCGGGTACGCACAGCGGCTGGAGGACCACGAGGAGGTGTACTCGGCGCTGGTCACGGGCCTGCGGGCGTATGTACGGAAGAACGGCTTCCGGTCCGTGCTCATCGGCCTGTCCGGCGGTGTCGACTCGGCGCTCGTCGCGGCGATCGCGTGCGACGCGGTGGGCGCGGAGAACGTGTACGGGGTCTCGATGCCGTCGAAGTACTCCTCGGGGCACTCCCGGGACGACGCTGCGGAGCTGGCGCGGCGCACGGGCCTGCACTTCCGTACCGTCCCCATCGAGCCGATGTTCGGCGCCTACATGGACGCCCTGGGGCTGACGGGCCTGGCGGAGGAGAACCTCCAGTCCCGGCTGCGCGGCACGCTGCTGATGGCCGTCTCCAACCAGGAGGGCCACATCGTGCTGGCGCCCGGCAACAAGTCGGAACTGGCGGTGGGCTACTCGACGCTGTACGGCGACTCGGTGGGCGCGTACGGCCCGATCAAGGACGTCTACAAGACGTCGATCTTCCAGCTGGCGCGGTGGCGCAACCGTGCGGCGGCCGAGCGGGGCCAGACGCCGCCGATCCCGGAGAACTCGATCACCAAGCCGCCGAGCGCGGAGCTGCGCCCGGGCCAGGTCGACACCGACTCGCTGCCCGACTACCCGGTCCTGGACGCGGTCCTGGATCTGTATGTGGACCGGGACCAGGGCGCGGACGCCATCGTGGCGGCGGGCTTCGACCGGGATCTGGTGGTGCGGACGCTGCGGATGGTCGACACGGCCGAGTACAAGCGCCGGCAGTACCCGCCGGGCACGAAGATCTCGGCGAAGGGCTTCGGCAAGGACCGCCGGCTGCCGATCACCAACCGCTGGCGCGAACACGCGTGACAGCCGCCGGGGGCGCCGTGGTCTCCACGGCGCCCCCGGCGTTCGTGTGCCGCCTGGTCCGTCAGCCGCGCACGCTCTGCGGGTGCTCCGGTACGTGCGTCGCCACCAGGCGTTCCCGCGCGGTCGCCGGAGCGCTCCGGCGGCGGTCCACCGCGTAGGCGACCCCCGCCACCGCGAGGCCCAGCACCGCCAGGGCCGCGCCCGCGAGCGCCGGGGAGGTGGCACCGAGGCCCGCGGCCAGGGCGAGGCCGCCGATCCAGGCACCGCCCGCGTTGGCCAGGTTGAAGGCCGCCTGGTTGGCCGAGGAGGCGAGGGAGGGGGCGGCGGACGCCTTCTCCATCACCATCAGCTGGAGCGGGGAGCCGGTGACGAACGCGGCCGTACCGAGCAGCCCCACGGCCACCGCCGCGCTCCACTCGGCGTGCATGAGCAGCGGGAACACCCCCAGCACCAGCGCCAGCGCGAGCAGGCCGCCGAAGAGGGTGCCGCGCAGCGAGTGGTCCGCGAGCCGGCCGCCCACCAGGTTGCCGATCGTCGCGCCCACGCCGAACAGAGCCAGCAACAGGGTCACGCTGCCGTCCGCGTAGCCCGCCGCGTCCGTCAGCATCGGTGTGATGTAGCTGTACGCCGCGAACAGCGCGCCGAAGCCCGCCACCGTCGTGCCCAGCGCCAGCCAGACCGGCAGGGAGCGCAGCGCGGCGAGTTCGCCCCGCAGGCCGCCGGCCGGGCCGTGGGTGTGGTCGCGCGGGATCAGCAGGGCGAGCGACACGATCGCCGCCACGCCGATCACGCTGACTCCGAGGAACGTGGCCCGCCACCCCAGGTGCTGGCCCATCAGAGTGGCGACGGGGACACCGGCGATGTTGGCGACGGTGAGGCCCATGAACATCAGCGACACCGAACGGGCCTTGCGCTCGGGGGCGACCAGGCCGGTCGCTACGACCGCGCCGACGCCGAAGAAGGCGCCGTGCGGCAGTCCGCTCAGGAAGCGGGCGGCGAGCAGCGCGTCGTAGCCGGGCGCGAGGGCCGAGAGCGCGTTGCCCACGACGAACAGGGCCATCAGGCCGATGAGGACCGTGCGGCGGGCGAGCCGGGCGGTGACCGCGGCGAGCAGTGGCGCGCCGATCACCACGCCCAGCGCGTAGGCCGAGACCAGATGCCCGGCGGCGGGGATGGATATGTGCAGGTCGTTCGCGACATTGGGCAGCAGGCCCATCATCACGAACTCGGTGGTGCCGATGCCGAAGGCGCCCACGGCGAGGGCGAGCAGGGCCAGGGGCATGAGGGACCTTTCAGAGCGGAGTTCCGTGCCGGATACGGTTCGTAAGTTCACCTACGGAACAAAGGGTCTCACGCCCGGTATTCCGGTGGCCATGGCTCCACGCGCAACGGCCCCGGACCCCGCTCCCGACGGCTCGGGACTCCGCTCACGACGGCGCAGGACTCCGCTCCCGACAGCCCAGGCCCCCGGCGGCTCAGGACTCCCCGTGGAGCTTCACACGGGCCGCGATCGGAAGGTGGTCGCTCCCTGTGCGCGGCAGGGTCCACGAGCTGACCGGATCCAGGCCCCGGACCATGATCTGGTCGATCCGCGCCATCGGGAACGACGCCGGCCAACTGAACCCGAAGCCGCTGCCCACCGCGCCCTGGGTGGAGCGCATCTGCGAGGTGACGGCGTTCAGGGCGCGGTCGTTCATGGTGCCGTTGAGGTCACCGAGGAGGATCACCCGGCTCAGGCTCTCGTCGGCGATGGCCTCGCCGAGCGCGTCCGCGCTGGTGTCGCGCTGGCGCGCGGTGAACCCGGCCGCCAGCTTGACCCGCACCGAGGGCATATGGGCGACGTAGACGGCGACCTCACCCGCGGGCGACTCGACGGTGGCCCGCATCGCACGGGTCCAGCCCAGTTTGATGTCCACGGGCCTCACATGGACGAGCGGGTACTTGCTCCACAGGCCGACCGTGCCCTGCACCGAGTGGTAGTTGTACGTCGACGCCAGCGCCTGCTCGTAGACCGGGACCGCGGAGGCCTTCAGCTCCTCCAGCGCCAGCACGTCCGCACCGGAGGCGGCGACCGCGCGGGCGGTGCCGGCGGGGTCGGGGTTCTCGGCGTTCACGTTGTGGGTGGCGACGGTCAGGTCGCCGCCGGTGCCGGTCTTGTCGCCGAGCAGCCCGCCGAAGAGGTTCAGCCAGACCACGGCGGGCAGCAGCACGGCGATCAGCGCGGTCGCCGACTTGCGCACCAGCGCGAGGATCAGCAGCAGCGGGACGCCCACGACACCGAGCCAGGGCAGAAACGTCTCGGTGAGACTGCCGAGGTTGCCGATGTCGTTGGGGATCCGTGCGTGCAGCAGCATCACCAGCGCGAGCAGGACGGCGAGAGCGGCCGGCACGAGGCCGCGGCGCCAGATGCCGCGGTCGCGCAGACTCTGTCGCAGGCGCCGGAGCCGGGATCCTGGGCGGTGGGGATCCGTGCCGCCGCCACCCGTCTCCGTCATGTACGCCTGCGCCATATGTCGCCTCACACCCTGCCGTGCACACCGTCGTCCCCCGGATATGACCCTAGGGGATGATCGGCTCGGTTCCCGCCGTCCCATGACGGCCGTTCGCGGACGAGGACGGGCAGGGCGGCCGCGGGAGTTCCGGCCGCGGGCACCAGAAGGGCCTTCTGTGACAAAACCTGCACATACCGGCTGGCGTCCCGGCACTGGCCCGGCTACTGGGAACTGACGGGCCGTAGTCCTTCGAGGACCGTGTCGACGACCTGCTCGGCGAGGCCCTGCTCCAGCTCTGCGTCGGGACGCAGCATGGAACGCACCAGCAGGGGACCGACGAGGATGTCGTTCATCAGCTCGATGTCCACGTCCCCGCGCAGTTCGCCGTTCTCCTGTGCGCGGCGCAGGACTTCCAGCCCGAGCCGGCGGCGGGGGGCGACGACGGTGGAGTGGTAGGCGGCCCAGATCTTGGGGCTGCTCTTTATCTGGGCGTACACGTTGCGCAGGATCGCCGAGGAGCGGGTGGCCACGCCGCGCTGCCGCAGCGACTCCAGCAGCACGACGAGGTCCTCACGCAGGGACGTGCCGGGCAGTTCGGGCCCCTCGGGCTCGGCGGCGCGCAGCACGTCGACGAAGAGGTCCTCCTTGTTGTCCCACCGGCGGTAGATCGTGGCCTTGCCCACGCCGGCGGTGCGGGCGATGCGCTCTATGGAGAGGTCCGCGAGGGGCACTCCCTCCTCGATGAGCTTCATCACACCCTCGATGATGGCCCGTTCGACGGCCTCGCTGCGGGGGCGCCCGCGTGCGGGGAGGTCTCGGTGGGGCCGGCTGCCGGCGAGGCTCACATTGCACTCCGTCCTTGCTCGCTGGGGATCATTCTCCCCGGTGCGCGCCGTGCCGGGCACCGGCACCCTGCCGGTGCCCGGTCGATGACGTGCCGTCAGTGGTCGTCAGTGGTCCGCGGCGACCAGTTGCTCCTCCTCCTTGCCGCGCTGTGCCACGGGCGCCTTCCCGGGCAGGAACAGCGCCACCACGATCGCGCCGATCACCGCCACGCCCGATCCCCACAGCGCCGTCACATGCATCGCGTGCAGGAAGGCGTCGTTGGCCGGGGTGACGAGGGCCTTGCCGTTCGGGCCGAGCTTGGCGGCCACGCCGAGCGTCGCCTCGATCGACTCGCCGGCGGTGTGCCGGATGCCCGCCGGGAGAAGGGAGAGCTTGTCCTCGATGCTGTTGCGGTACGTCGTCGACAGCACGGAACCGAGCACGGCGATGCCGAGCGCACCGCCGACCTGGCGGAAGGTGTTGCTCAGCGCGGACGCGGAGCCCGCCTTCTCGCGCGGCAGCGCCTGCATGATGACGACGCTGGTCGGGGTCATGATGTGGGCCATGCCGGTGCCCATGAGGAAGAAGACGACTTCCAGGATCCAGATGGGCGTGTCCGCCTTCAGGGTGGCGAACGCGGCGAGCATCGCGGCGATGACGATCATGCCGGCGGTGGTCGTGGCCCGGTTGCCGAACCGGTCCACCAGCAGCCGGGCGCGCGGCGCGAAGATCATCTGCGCGGCGGCCAGCGGCAGCATCAGCAGACCCGTCTGCAGCGCCGAGTAGCCCCGGACGCTCTGGGTGTAGAAGACGGAGAAGAAGGTCACACCCATCAGCGCGAAGAAGACGAGCGCGATCGCGGCGATGGCGGCGGAGAAGACCTTGTTCCGGAAGTAGGTGACATCGATGGACGGATGATCGCTGCGCTTCTCGTACACCACGAAGAGCGCGAGGACGGCGAGGCCGGCGGCGATCGTCGCCAGCACCTTGGCGTCACCGAAGTCGGCGAGCTGGCCGCCCTTGATGATGCCGTAGACGAGCAGGACCAGGCCCACGACCGACAGGACCACGCCGACGATGTCGACCCGGCCGGGGCGGGGGTCGCGGGAGTCGGGGACCAGCCAGATCATCAGGCCCAGCGCGAGGACCACGATCGGCACGTTGATCAGGAAGACCGAGCCCCACCAGAAGTGCGCGAGAAGCACACCGCCGGTGATCGGGCCTATCGCGATCGCGAGGCCGACGCCGCCGGCCCATATACCGATGGCCTTCGGCTGCTCGTCGCGCTCGAAGACGTTCATGAGGACCGCGAGCGTCGCGGGCATCACGAAGGCCGCGCCGAGGCCCATGAGCGCGCGGAACGCGATGAGCTGGGCCGGGGAACCCGACTCGGCCGCGAGGGCCGAGCCCGCGCCGAACACGGCGAGACCGGCCAGCAGCGTCTTCTTGCGGCCCAGGCGGTCGCCGAGGAGGCCCGCGGTGAACAGCAACCCGGCGAACACGAGGGTGTAGGCGTTGATGGCCCACTCCAGCTCGCTCTGGGTGGCGCCGAGACCGGTCGGCGCCGGGGTGGAGATCGTCTTGATGGCGACGTTCAGGATCGAGTTGTCGAGCACCACGATCAGCAGGCTGAGCATCAGTACGCCGAGGATGGCCCATCGGCGCCGATGCACCGCCTCCGGCACCCGCCGTTCGACAGAGGCAGTGGGAGTAGTCATGGGCATGAGCGTAGGGCATTTATGAAACGGAACGGTCTCGTATCTAAATCCTTTACAAGACCTTGAGTTCCCTGCGATTGAAACGGGGAACGGGGCGAGCGTGCCACGTTCGCGGGTCCGCTGTCGCGGGGTACCGCGTGGCGCATACCCCCACTAGCCGCGCGTGGCACGAGGTGCCACCATGGGGGTGATCCGGGGACGCCGTCAGGGTGCCTCGAGATGACCGAAGGAGCCGTTGCGATGACGCAGCTTCCCGCTGCCCAGGAGCAGCCCGCACCCGGTGTGCTCAAGCCCTCCGACAGCAGCAAGGCGCTGTACGGGGGAAAGAGCACCCGCCGCATCACCGTCCGCGACATCTCCGCCGCCAAGGAGCGCGGCGAGAAGTGGCCCATGCTCACCGCCTACGACGCGATGACCGCGTCCGTGTTCGACGAGGCCGGCATCCCGGTGATGCTCGTCGGCGACTCGGCGGGCAACTGCCACCTCGGGTACGAGACGACCGTACCCGTCACCCTCGACGAGATGACCATGCTCTCCGCCGCGGTCGTACGGGGCACCCGGCGCGCCCTGATCGTCGGCGACCTGCCCTTCGGCTCCTACCAGGAGGGCCCGGTGCAGGCGCTGCGCTCGGCCACCCGTCTGGTGAAGGAGGCCGGGGTCGGCGCGGTCAAGCTGGAGGGCGGCGAGCGGTCGCACGGCCAGATCGAGCTGCTGGTGCAGTCCGGCATCCCGGTCATGGCGCACATCGGCCTGACCCCGCAGTCCGTCAACGCGATGGGCTACCGGGTGCAGGGCCGCGGCGAGGAGGCCGCCGCGCAGCTGATGCGGGACGCCAAGGCGGTGCAGGACGCAGGCGCGTTCGCGGTGGTCCTGGAGCTCGTGCCGGCGGAGCTCGCGGGCGAGGTGACGCGGGCACTGCACATCCCGACCGTCGGCATCGGGGCCGGTGCGGAGACGGACGCGCAGGTGCTGGTGTGGACCGACATGCTGGGTCTGACCGGCGGCCGGGTGCCGAAGTTCGTGAAGAAGTACGCCGATCTGCGCCAGGTCATGGGCGACGCGGCGAAGGCGTTCGCCGAGGACGTCGTGGGCGGAACGTTCCCGCTCGAGGAGCACTCGGTGCACTGAGCGGCCGCCGGGTGCACTGACCGACCCACTGCGGGCCGTTTCAGGCCGGCCACGCAGTTCCCGGCGCCTCCCTGACGGGGCGCCCCGACAGCCCGCCGATCTTCCCCCGTCGGCGGGCTGTCGCGTTGTGCGCCTGAACCGGCGCCGTTCTCGCGGATCCGGTTGATCGCCGTCGTGGTTCCTCGATTGCCGGTCGCGGTGGTCGCCGGGGAAGCGCCGGCGACCGAAGGTGACCCGGTAGGCGATCTGTCGGCGGCCGTAGGCGCTGCTGTCGGCGGCCTGTAGGCGGTTTGTCGGTGGCGGCTGACACCTTGGTCGGCATGACGCGAATCGACAAGAACCCCATCGACGCCGCCCCGGACGCGGCCGTCACCGTACGGGGGCTGGTCAAGCACTACGGCGAGACCCGGGCGCTGGACGGCGTCGACCTCGACGTGCGCGAGGGCACCGTCCTCGGCGTGCTCGGGCCGAACGGCGCCGGCAAGACCACCCTGGTCCGCTGCCTGTCCACCCTCATCACCCCCGACGCCGGCCACGCCGTGGTCGCCGGCTACGACGTCGTCCGCCAGCCCCGCCAGACCCGGCGCGTGATCGGCCTCACCGGCCAGTACGCCTCGGTCGACGAGAAGCTCTCCGGCTTCGAGAACCTGTACATGATCGGCCGGCTCCTCGACCTGCCCCGCAAGGAGGCGCGGGCCCGGGCCGACGGACTCCTGGAGCGGTTCTCGCTCACCGAGGCCGCCAAGCGCCCGGTGCGCACCTACTCCGGCGGCATGCGGCGACGGCTGGACCTCGCCGCCTCGATGATCGGGCACCCGGCCGTCCTGTACCTGGACGAGCCCACCACGGGTCTCGACCCCCGCACCCGGAACGAGGTGTGGACCGAGGTCAAGCGCATGGTCACGGAGGGCGCGACCGTGCTGCTCACCACCCAGTACATGGAGGAGGCCGAGCAGCTCGCCTCCGAACTGACCGTCATCGACCGCGGCAAGGTCATCGCCGGCGGCCGTATCGACGACCTGAAGGCCAAGGTCGGCGGCCGTACGCTGCGCGTCCGCCCGGCGGACCCGCTGGAGCTGCGCCCCACGGCCACCGCGCTCGACGAGTTCGGTCTCACCGGTCCCGGCAAGGCGACCGTGGACACCGAGAGCGGCACCGTGCTCGTACCGATCCTCAGCGACGAGCAGCTGACCGCGGTGGTCGGCGCGCTCACCGCCCGCGGCATCACACTTGCCGGCATCGCCACCGAACTGCCCAGCCTGGACGAGGTGTTCCTGTCCCTCACCGGCCACAAGGCCAGTGCCCCGCAGGACGCGTCCCCCGCCCGAGAAGAGGTCGCCGCATGAGCACGGCCACCGTCACCGCACCCCCCGCACCGGTCGCCGACGGCCGCATCGGGCTGCGTGGCAATCTGCGCCACATCGGCGCCCTGGTCCGCCGCAATCTGCTGTGGATCCGCCAGGACCCCGAGTCGATGTTCGACGCGATCCTGTTCCCTATCGTCTTCTGCCTGCTGTTCGTGTTCGTCTTCGGCGGCGCGATCGCCGGGTCCGGCAACCGGCACGCGTATGTGAACTACGTGGTCCCCGGACTGATGGCGATGATGGGCATGAACATCGCCCAGGGCGTCGGCACCGGATTCAACGAGGACTTCCAGAAGGGCGTGATGGACCGCTTCCGGTCCCTGCCCATCAGCCGGGGTTCCGTCCTGATCGCCAAGATCACCGTGGAGATCGGGCGGATGCTGGTCGCCACGGCGGTCCTGCTCGTGGTGGGCTTCCTGCTCGGGCTGTCGGTGTCGAACGTACCCGGCCTGTTCGCCGCCATCGGTCTGTCGATGGTCTTCGGCTTCGGAGTCATGTGGATCTTTCTGACCCTGGGCGTGGTGATGAAGAGCGCCCAGGCCGTCCAGGGAATGGGGTTTCTCGTGCTGATGCCGCTGCAGTTCGGTTCGTCGATCTTCGCCCCGACCAAGACCATGCCGGGCTGGCTCCAGGCCTTCACCGACTACAACCCGCTGTCGTCGCTCGCGGACGCGGCCCGCGGCCTGATGAACGGGCCTGAGCCGGTCACCCACGACGTGCTGATGACCCTGGGCTGGTCGGCCGTGCTCACGCTGGTGATGGCCCCCATCGCCATCCGCAAGTTCACGACCAAGAGCTGAAGTTCACGGCCAGGAACCGACCTGCCCCGCAGTACACCGGTCCGCGTCAGACGAGGGCGGTGGCCTCCTCCACGGAGAGGCTGCCGCCCTCGGCGTACGCCGCCTCGTACTCCGCGTCGCCCAGCACGGCCCGCACGTCCGCCTCCGCTCGGGCGCGGGCCTCGCGCTCCGCCGTTCCCGGGAAGTGGCCGGGCGGCAGCAGAGCGTCGGCGGCCCCCAGGCAGACCGCCCCGTCCCGGGCACGGCTCCCGCCGTCCGCACCCGCGAGCGCCATCGCGGCGGTCGTCAGGTGAATCGAGATCTGATGCGGCGCGACCACCATCGCCATCCGGTCCCCGGCCCGCTCGAGCGCCCGCCGCACCGTGGCCAGGCCCTCGGGGTACCGCTCCTCCAGCACGTGCAGCCAGGCCTCCAGACCGAGCACGATGCCCTCGAAGACCGGGAAGGCGAGGGCTCTGAACTCGCTGCGCAGCAGGCGCGCCTGCTCACGTGCCTCGGGCACCCGTCCGGTGCGGCTGAACCACATCGCCAGGGACAGCCGTGCGAACGGATTGGCGTCGTTCGTCGTGTCGCGGACTTCCTCGATGACCTGGCGCAGCAGCCGCTCCCCCGGCTCGCCCTGCCCGGCTTCCAGCAGCACACCGCCGAGACGGGCGTCGAGCACGGACGCCTGGGAATGGGCGCCGAGTCGCTCGGCGTACACCCGGGCGGCCCGGTAGTCGTCGGCGGCGGGCAGGTAGTCGCCACGCCGTTCGCGGGCCTCCCCGCGGGCGGACAGGGCCTCGGCCGCGCCCCAGGCGTCCCCGAGCCGGAGAAAGATCTCCAGCGCCTCGTCCGCGTCCCGGGTCGCGTCCCCCGCCCAGTGAGTGCGGTTGGCGAGGATGTTGGCGCGCAACTGCAGGACCTGGGCCAGCTCCCAGGGGTAGCCCAGCTCGCGGCAGGTGCGGACGGACTCGTCGAGGAGCTCGCGCATACGGTCGAGGTCACCGCTGAGCACGACGGCGTAGAACCACAGGAAGCCGGGGAACCGGCAGGTCTGGGGCTGACCGGGGCGGTAGGTCTCGCAGACGACGCGCAGCTTCTCCTTCCCCTCGAAGGTGTCCCACGACTGGAACTCCACGTCCGTGGCGAAATGGACGAGATGGGCGCCGCGGCGGGCCTCCTGGAGGATCTCCGGGCGCATCGGCGGCGGGGCGTCGGTGCAACTCTCGGGGAGGTCCGGCACCGGCCGGACGGGCACCGTGAAGGGATCGGGGCCGAGCGCGATGACCGCGGTGGACCAGGTCCGGGCCTCGACGCGCTGATCGCGGATCTGCCAGTACCAGGCCAGGGAGTGCAGCAGGCACAGCGCCTCCTGCTCGTCGCGGTCGGCGACGGCACGGCGCAGGGCGGTGCGCAGGTTCTCGTACTCGACCTGGAACCGTTCGATCGCCGTGCGCTGGGCGGACGAGCGCAGCAACGGGTCCGTGGTGCGGGCCAGTTCGCGGTAGTACGTGAGGTGGGCGCGCTCGGCGGCGGGCCGGTCACCCGACTCGTCGAGCTGTTCGCCCGCGTACTCGGCGACGGTCTCCAGCAGCCGGTAGCGCATCTCCCCCTCGCCCGAAGGGGCCGCCACCACGAGGGACTTGTCGACGAGCGAGCCCAGCACCTCCAGTGCGACGGGGCCGCACACGGCCTCGGCGGCGGTGAGGTCGCAGCCGCCGGCGAAGACGGACAGCCGGCACAGCACCGCGCGCTCGTCCGCGTCGAGGAGGTCCCAGGACCAGTCGACCACGGCCCGCAGGGTCTGCTGCCGGGGCAGCAGGGTACGGCTGCCGGAGGTGAGCAGCCGGAAGCGGTCGTCGAGCCGGTCGGCGATCTGGCGCGGCGACAGCATCCGCAGCCGGGCCGCCGCCAGTTCGATGGCGAGCGGCAGTCCGTCCAGTCGGCGGCAGATCTCCGCGGCGGCAGCGGCGGTGTCCTCGTCGGCGTCGACCCGGAAGCCGGGACGGGCGGCGGCGCCGCGGTCGGCGAGCAGCTTCAGCGCGTGCGGCTGCGGCAGCGGCTCGACGGGGCGCAGCAACTCCCCCGGTACGCCGAGGGGTTCGCGGCTGGTGGCGAGGACCGTCAGCCCGGGGCAGTGCTGGAGGAGGTGCTCGACGAGGCGGGCGGCGGAGTCCACGACGTGTTCGCAGTTGTCGAGGATGAGCAGCATCCGGCGGCGCGCGCAGTGCTCGGCGAGCCGCTGGACCGGGTCGTCGTGCCGGTCGGTGACGGCGCGCATCTCCTCGGCGCCCGCGCCGCGCAGCACGGTCTCACGCGCCCCGACGGCGGTCAGCACGGCCTCGGGCACCGCCTCCGGGTCGTCGACGGGTGCCAGCTCGGCCAGCCACACCCCGTCCGGTGTCTCCTGCGCCACGGCCTCGGCGGCCTCCTGCGACAGCCGTGTCTTCCCGGCTCCGCCGGGTCCGAGCAGGGTGACGAGCCGCGCGGCCGCGAGGTCAGCGCGCAGGGTCTCCATGTCGGTGTCCCGCCCGACGAAGGAGGTGAGCCGGGCCCGGAGGTTGCCGGGACGGGGCGCCACGGCGAGGCTCTCGTCACCGGAGGGCGCGACGGCGGTCCCCGGCACGTCTGCGTGCGGGGCGGCGGGCCGTCCGGGTGCCGGGGTGTGCGGCACCTGTCCGCGCAGCAGTTCCCCGTGCAGCTCCCGCAGTTCGGGCCCCGGGTCGGACCCGAGGCGGTCCGCCAGCAGCCGTCGTACGGCGTCGTAGGCGGCCAGTGCCTGCGCCGGACGGCCCGCGTCGCGCAGCGCGCGCAGCCGCAGCGCCTGAAGGGACTCGTCGAGCGGGTGAAGGTCGCACAGGGCGGTCAGCTCGGGCAGGTACTGCTCCCCGTCGCCGAGGGCGAGGGCCGCGGCGAGGCGCGCGCGCCGCGCGTCGAGGCGGCGGGTCTCCCAGCGGGACACCTCGACCGCCCGGTCCGGGAGGTCGGCCAGGGCGGGCCCGTGCCAGAGGGCGAGGGCGTCGTCGAGCACGACCGCCGCCTTCCCGGGGTCGCCGTCGGCCAGCGCGCGCAGCCCCTCACCGGTGAGCCGCTCGAAGCGGTGCAGATCGACGTCGTCCGGGGCCGCCGCCAGCCGGTAGCTGCCGTCCGCCGACTCCACCGCGGCCGGCCCGAGCGTCCGGCGCAGCCGCCCGACCAGTGCCTGGAGGGCACCGGTGGCGTCGGCGGGCGGGTCGCCGTCCCACACCTCGTCGACGAGCAGGGCGACGGGGACCGGCCGGCCGGCCCTCAGCGCGAGCACGGTCAGCAGGGCACGCAGCCTGGCTCCGCCGACCGGGACGGGCGTGCCGTCGGTGCGGAGTGCCTGGGTGGTGCCGAGAATGCGATAGCGCACGGGGTTCATTGTCTCCGGTGGCAGCGAAAAGCGGACCGCCCGGCCCGGGGGCTCCCCGGCCCCGGCGAGGCCGGGAGCCGGGACGAGGGCGGGAGAGAGGTCGGGAGCGCGGGCGGGCCGGTCACGGTCCCGGCGGGGCGGCGCCGTACACGTCGAGGTCGACGAGGGCGCCCGACCGCCCCTCGCCGAACCAGCGCGGACAGCGGTACACGTCCTCCAGCGAGCGTCCGCCGGGCACGGGCACATACGTGCGCGAGCCGGGCGAGACCGGGACCCAGGTCTGGTGCACCAGCCGGACGGCGCGCACACGGCCGGTGGTCTCGGCCCAGCGGTCGCTGTGACGCTCGACACAGAGCAGGCCGCGCCGGCGGCCGTCCGCCTCCGCGGTGTCCCCGGGCACCGCGGCGACCAGCCCGTCCACCGCCCGCACCAGCCGGAGCGCGCCTGCCGCCTCGCGCGCCTCCGCCACCGGCGCGGCCAGGGTGCCGAGCGGCTCCTCCCAGCCGCCGCCGAGCACGTCCTCGGCGTCCATGAGCAGCAACGGCCAGCTCACCTCCTCCCCCACGGAGAACGGCGTGCCGCAGCACTCCATCTGCCAGTCCGCGTAGAACACCTGCCACATCCCCACGCCCCCACCTTTGCGGAACTCGGACCGCAGGGCGAGACGTTTTCCCGGCGTGGCGGGTACGGTCGGGCCGTCCGTACCCTTCTCGAGTCCAGGGAGCCACATGACCACCGCCGCCACCCGGCGCAGCGACCGGAGGATCAGCCCCGTCTTCGTGGGGCTGCTGGCCGTGACGGCGGTCACCGGCTGGGCCACCTGGAGCGGCTTCGCCGCGCGGCCGGGTGTCGCCGTGTTCCTGTTCGTGACGGCCGCCTGGATCGTCTCGCTGTGTCTGCACGAGTACGCACACGCGCGCACCGCCCTGCACGGCGGCGACATCTCGGTCGGCGCGAAGGGCTATCTCACACTCAACCCGCTGAAGTACACCCACGCGCTGCTGAGCGTCGCACTGCCGGTGGTCTTCCTGATCATGGGCGGGATCGGGCTGCCGGGCGGCGCGGTCTTCATCGAGCGGGGCCGGATCCGGGGCCGCTGGCGGCAGAGTCTGATCTCGGCGGCGGGCCCGCTGACCAACGTCCTGTTCGCGGTGGTGTGCACGGCCCCGTTCTGGCTGCATGCGCTGGACGGGGTGCCCGCCGAGTTCCAGTTCGCGCTGGCCCTGCTGGCCCTGCTCCAGGTGACGGCCGCGATCCTGAACTTCCTGCCGGTGCCGGGCCTGGACGGCTACGGGGTGATCGAGCCCTGGCTGCCGTACGACATCAAGCGGCAGGTGGAGCCCTTCGCGCCGTTCGGTCTGCTCGCCGTGTTCGCGATCCTGGGGATCCCGTCGGTGGGTGGCGCGTTCTTCGACGCGATCAACTCGGTCCTGAACGCGCTGGGCATCGACAACCTGCACAGCGCCTGCGGCTGGGAGCTGTACCGCTTCTGGAAGCCCGTTCCCGACGGCTGCGTCAGCCCGTGACCGAACGGCCTCCGCTGCGGCCCCGGCGCACGTAGTACCAGGTCATGTTGGACGACACACCGGCGAGCAACACCCAGACGATTCCCAGCCAGCTGCCCTGGACGAAGGAGACGACGGCCGCGACGGCGGACAGGACGCACACGGCGAGGGCGTAGAAGGCTAGGCGGGGCATGGAGGCGGCTCCTGACGGACGGACGGTGTGTGGTCGTACGCGGTGGTACGGCGTCCAGTGTCCCCCATGCCCCAGGGCCCGCTAGACGTCGGTCACCCTCAGCCCGGCGTGCGCCTTGTACCGCCGGTTGACGGAGATCAGGTTCGCCGTGAGCGCCTCGACCTGGTGGGCGTTGCGCAGCCGTCCGGAGAAGATGCCGCGCATGCCGGGGATGCGGCCGGCCAGCGCCTGCACGATCTCGACATCGGCGCGCTCCTCGCCGAGGACCATGACGTCGGTGTCGATCCGCTCGATGTCCGGGTCCTCCAGGAGGACGGCGGACAGATGGTGGAAAGCGGCGGCGACACGCGAGTCCGGCAGCAGCGCCGCGGCCTGCTCGGCGGCACTGCCCTCCTCGGGCTTGAGCGCGAACGCGCCCTTCTTGTCGAAGCCGAGCGGGTTGACGCAGTCGACGACGAGCTTGCCGGCCAGTTCCTCGCGCAGGGACGCGAGGAGCGTGCCGTGGCCCTCCCACGGCACGGCGACGATCACGAGGTCGCTGCGGCGTGCGGTCTCGGCGTTGTCGGCGCCCTCGATGCCGTGGCCGAGCTGTCCGGCCGCGGCCTCGGCGCGTTCCGTGGCGCGGGAGCCGATGATCACCTTCTGGCCGGCCCTGGCGAGCCGGTAGGCGAGGCCCTTGCCCTGCGGCCCGGTCCCGCCGAGTACGCCGACGACGAGCCCGGAGACATCGGGGAGGTCCCAGGGGTCCTTGGCGGGGGCCTTGGGTGCACTGTCGCTAGAGGTCATGGGCCGACTCTACGTGCGCCGCGGTCCCGTCCGCCGCTCAGGTGAGAGCCGCCACGGGGATCCGGCGGAAGGTGATCGTCTCGTAGGCGCCGAAGTCGCCGGTCTCGTAGAGCAGACCGACGGTCGCGTCGTCGACACGGACCAGGTCGGAGTACGCGGCGGGCAGTCCGTCGACGGTGTACGCGGCCCGCCAGGTGGTCCCGGCGTCGGCGGAGACGCGGACGGCCATCAGGGCGCGGAAGGCGGGGTCCGCGGGGCCGGAGAACAACAGCAGGTCCGGGTCGCGCAGTTGCAGAACGCTGGCCTGGCAGACGGGCGCGACCAGACCCGCCTGCGGGCGGAAGGGCCTGCCGAGGGTGCGGCCGCCGTCGGTGGAGTGGGCGTCGGCACGGTTGCCGGGGGACGGGGAGTCGTTGCGGGTGTTGAGGTAGACGCGGCCGTCGGGGAGTTCGGCCGCCGTGGTCTCGTTGACGTTGATGTAGCCGTTCGTGTTCTCGTCGAGGTAGCCGAGGTACCAGCTCTCGCCGCGGTCGTCGCTGAGCAGGCAGTGGCCGCTGTTGTACCTGGCTTCGGCACCCGCGTCGCCGCCGGTGGGCGCCAGGGTGTGATTGCCGGGGACGAGCACGCGGCCCGAGGTGAGCTGGAGGGCGTGGCCGGGGGTGGTGGCGTACCAGCGCCAGTCCTGCTTCTTCACCTGCCCGGTGATCTCTTTGAGGCCGGACCAGCTCAGTCCGTCGTCGTCGCTGTGCTGCACCCAGACACGGCGCCCGTCGGCGGGCTTGACCTTCCCGCGCAGGATGGCGTCCTCCGTCGCGCCGGCCGCCGCGCGGACATGGACGAGCAGGATGCGGCCGGTGTCCAGGACGACCGGCGCGGGGTTGCCGGCCAGCCCGGTCCCGTTTCGGGCGACGGCCTGGAGCGGGCCCCAGGTGCGGCCGCCGTCCGTGGACCGCTTGAGCACGATGTCGATGTGCCCGTGGTCGGCGGCGGAGGTCACCCGCCCTTCGCAGAAGGCGAGAAGCGTGCCGGCCCGGGTCGCGACGACGGCGGGGATCCGGTAACTGACGTATCCCTCACGGCCCGCCCGGAAGGGAACGGATCCGGCGAGGGGCGCAGGGGACTCCATGGGCTCGGAGGACTCGAGGGGCTCGGCAGTCCCGGTGGACCCGGCGGACTGCGCCCTCTCGGCTGCGGCTGCGCTCTTCTCGGTCATGCGGCTCCTCGGACAAAGCGGCGGTGGAGCGTGGCGCGACGGTCGTGAACCGTAATTCGGCTCCATGCCCGGGTCGGGCGAATTCGGGGTGAACTCCGGGTCACGAGTGACCGGTTGCGGCAGGATGCCGTCGCATGGACGCCGTACGGGTCGCGTTGCTGCGGGAAGTGCTCGCCGGGACCGAGTGGCCGGGTGCCACGCGGCGGTTCGCGGGGACCCTGCGCGGTTCCGTGGTGTCGCACGGGGGCGGGCTGCTGCTGGTCGGCACCGAGGAGTACGAGCCCTGGCACCTGGCCGCGCACCTGGTGGACGAGGCGGCCTGGTCGGGCACGCCGGAGCTGTCCCCGACGCTGGTGCGGCATGCGGCGCGGACCTCGGACCCGGCGCATCTGGCGGTGGGGCTCGGACGGCTGTCGGCGGCGCGGCGCGGGGAGACGCTGCTGGTGGTGTCGCCCGCCGCGCCGGGGGCCGGGCTGCTGGAACGGGTCCATGACGCGCGCCGGGCCGGGGCGACGGTGCTGGCGCTGGAGTCCGGGGACCGCGACCTCGTGGCCCTGGCGCACGAGGCGCTGACGGTGCCGGCGGACACGGACCTGGATCTGGACACGGTGCAGCATCTGGTGAGCGCGGCGGCCGGGGAGAACGTGCTGCCGGCCCCGCGGGCACACCGTCGCTTCCGGGACCGGCTGTCGCGCCTGGCCGATCTGCTGACGTCGCCTCCGCCGTCGCGCTGGTGAGGACCGGAAAACCTGTTGCCCGGAGCGCCGGAGTCGGCTGAGCATGGCCCGTCGTGACCGACGACGCCCCCGCACCCTCCGCGCCCCTCTCACCGGCCCCGGCATGCTCGGACGAGCCCGCCGACGCCTCCCCCACCGGCGGCTTCCGGTTGCGCGCCCTGCTCCCCGACCTCGCGCCCTGGCACGCGTCGGCGGACTTCCGCCGGCTCTGGCTGGCCGGGGTGATCACCAACTTCGGCACCTTCCTCACCTTCGTCGCGCTCCCCGTGCAGCTGAAGGACCTCACCGGTTCGGCGGCGGCCGTGGGCGCGATCGGTGCCGTCGAAGTCCTGCCGCTGATCGTCTTCGGTCTGTACGGCGGCGCGCTCGCGGACGCGTACGACAAGCGGAAGCTGATCCTGTCCACGGAGGCCGGGCTGGGGCTGCTGTCCGCCGTGCTGCTGCTGAACGCGCTGCTGCCCCGGCCCGCCGTCTGGCCCCTGTACGCCGTCGCGGCCCTGTCCTCGGCCCTCGACGCGCTCCAGCGTCCCGCGCTGGACTCCCTCGTCCCGCGGATCGTCGCGCACGACCACCTTCCGGCCGCCGCCTCGCTCAACTCGCTGCGCTGGACGGTCGGCGGCGTCGCGGGCCCGGCGGTGGCGGGCGTGGTCGTGGCGTACGCCGGGCTGGGCGCGGCCTACGGCGCCGACCTGGTGACCTTCGTGGTGTCGGTGGTGCTGTGCCTGGGGCTCGCGGCGTCGCCCGCCTCGCACGAGGCCGCGAAACCCTCGCTGCGGTCCGTCGCGGAGGGCGCGCGCTACGCGTGGAGCCGCAAGGAACTCCTGGGCACGTATGTCGTCGACATCGCCGCGATGCTCTTCGCGATGCCGCTCGCGGTGCTGCCGTTCCTCGCCGACGAACTGCGCGCCCCCTGGTCGCTGGGGCTGATGTACGCGTCCTTTCCCGCCGGTGCGCTGGTCGTGTCGCTGACCGGCGGATGGACCTCGCGGATCCACCGGCACGGACGGATGGTGGTCCTCTCGGCGGCCGCCTGGGGGCTGGCGGTCGCGGCGGCGGGTGTCGCGGGGAACGTCTGGCTGGTGCTGCTCCTGCTGACCCTGGGCGGCGCCTTCGACATGGTCAGCGGCATCTTCCGGGGGGCGATGTGGAACCAGACGATCCCGGACGAGCTGCGCGGCCGCCTGGCCGGCATCGAGCTGCTGTCGTACTCCGTCGGCCCGCAGCTCGGTCAGGTCCGCTCGGGCGGCATGGCGGCGTGGCGGGGTGTGCGCGCCTCGGTCTGGTCGGGCGGGCTGCTGTGCACCGGTGCGGTGGCCCTGCTGGCCCTGTGCCTGCCCGGTCTGATGCGCTACGACGCCCGGACGAACGAGCACGCGGTACGGCTGAGGGCCCAGCGGACGCGCGCGGCCGTCTGAGGCCGGGCGGGCGGGCCGCCCAGCCGTCCGGGACCGCTCAGGCGGCTCAGTCTTCCTCCCGCTCCCCCGCGGTCGCGTCGTGCCACCGGGGGTCCGTGTCCCACTCCTCGTTGCGCTCGCGCGCGATGTCCATCGCGTGCTGCGCCTCCTCGCGGGACGCGTACGGACCGAAGCGGTCCTTGGCCGGGCACTCGGGGCCCTCCTCGACCTTCCCGTGGACCAGGCAGTAGTACCACTCGCCCGGCTTCCCGGCCGTCCGCTTCTTGAACAGCGCCATGACAGGAGCTCCTTTCCCCAGGGCCCATGTTCCCGTACACACGCTGGATAGACTCGCTGGCATGTCTGGCCAGTCGCTGCTCGTACCAGGAGAGCTGTCTCCCACCCGTTCCGTACCCGGAAACATCCGGCGCCCCGAATACGTCGGCAAGCCCGCGCCGACCCCGTACACCGGGCCCGAGGTGCAGACGCCCGAGACCGTCGAGGCGATGCGAATCGCCGGGCGGATCGCGGCCCAGGCGATGGCCGAGGCCGCGAAGCTGATCGCCCCGGGCGTCACCACGGACGAGCTGGACCGGGTCGCGCACGCCTACATGTGCGACCACGGCGCCTACCCGTCGACGCTCGGCTACCGCGGCTTCCCCAAGTCGCTGTGCACCTCGGTCAACGAGGTCATCTGCCACGGCATCCCGGACTCCACCGTGCTGCGCGACGGCGACATCATCAATCTGGACGTGACGGCGTACATCGGCGGCGTGCACGGCGACAACAACGCCACGTACCTGGTCGGCGACGTGGACGAGGAGTCCCGGCTGCTGGTCGAGCGCACCCGGGAGTCCCTCAACCGCGCGATCAAGGCCGTCCGGCCCGGCCGCCAGGTCAACGTCATCGGCCGGGTCATCGAGTCGTACGCCAAGCGGTTCGGCTACGGAGTGGTGCGGGACTTCACCGGGCACGGGATCAACTCGTCGTTCCACTCCGGCCTGATCATCCCGCACTACGACAGCCCGCACGCGACCACCGTGATGCAGCCCGGCATGACCTTCACCATCGAGCCCATGCTCACCCTCGGCAGCCACGAGTACGACATGTGGGACGACGGCTGGACGGTGGTGACGAAGGACCGCAAGCGCACCGCCCAGTTCGAGCACACGCTGGTCGTCACGGACACGGGCGCGGAGGTCCTGACCCTGCCGTAAGCGCCTCGCCCGCACCACCCGCGCCAGGAGCCCGCTCCCTCCACGGAGCGGGCTCCGTCATGTGGAGAGGCCCGGGGATCCTGGGTACGGTCTTACCGACAGCCTGTCGGTAAGACCGAGGAGGCCCCATGACCGCGCCGGACCCGTCCCGCACGGAGTTCTCGACGCTTCTGCGCACCGCGTCGCACGACCACCACCGGGAGGCGAACAGCTCGGCCTTCATCACCGGACTGCTCGGCGGCAGCTTCGAGGTCGAGGCGTACGCGCGCTACACCGAGCAGCTGTGGTTCGTCTACGAGGCCCTGGAGGCCGGGGCCCGGCGGCTGGCGGGCGACCCGGTGGCGGGCCCCTTCGTACGGCCGGAACTGTTCCGGCTGGCCGAGCTGGAGCGGGACCTCGCGCATCTGCGCGGCCCCGGCTGGCGCGCGGGTCTCGCTCCCCTGCCCGCGACCCGGACGTACGCGGACCGGGTGCGGGAGTGCGCCGAGAAGTGGCCCGGCGGCTATGTGGCCCACCACTACACCCGCTATCTCGGCGACCTGGCGGGCGGCCAGATCATCCGCGACACGGCGGAGCGGACCTGGGGATTCACCCGGAAGGGCGATGGGGTTCGGTTCTATGTGTTCGAGGGGATCCCGAACCCGGCGGCGTTCAGGAAGACGTACCGGGCACTGTTGGACGGGATCCGGGCGGACGACATGGAGAAGCAGCGGGTCGTCGCCGAGTGCCGGCGGGCGTACACACTGAACACGGCGGTCCTCCAGGCCCTGGGCGAGGAGTTCCCGCTGAGCGCCTGAAGCGGCGTCAGCGCTCCAGGAACACCCGTCCGCCGATCTCCACCCACCCCTCGGGCTGCGGCGCCGTCAGGATCTGCGAGCCCGCCCCCTGGGTGATGTTCAGCGCGCGGCCCAGTCGCGCGGTCAGCAGCAGCGCCGCCGCGCCCGTCGCCTCGTCCTCGTCGATGCCGTCGTCACGGCCGGGGAAGCCGCGCGCCCGGATCCGGCCCGCCGCCTCGTCCTCCCACGCCCAGGCGTAGATCCACTCCCCCGGCGAGGGCACCTCCAGCCCGTCCACCTCGGCGGCCGTCGCGTACTGCTTCAGGGTGCGCGGCGGTGCCCACTCCGGGAGGGCCTCGATCCAGCTGAACTCGCCGTCCAGGCGCGCCCCCACCACCCCGGCCGGGGTGACGATCTCGGGCACGTCGAGCAGCCAGGCCGTGCCGACGCAGGGGTGTCCGGCGAACGGCAGCCGCAGCGTGGGGGTGTAGATGTCGATGACGCCGCGCTCGGGGTCGTCGACGAACACGGTCTCGCTGAAGCCGAGCTTGCCGGCCAGCGCCTGGCGGTCGCCGCGCTCGGGAACCGTCGAGCCGTCGCGGACGACACCGAGTTCGTTGCCGTAGCCGCCGCCGGGTCCGCAGAAGACGCGGAGCACGTCGTAGTCAGTCACACGGGCATTCAAACATCACATCGGCAGACGGGAGCGCCGACGTGGGTGCCGGACCCCTCACCGTCACTTGACTTTCTCTTGACTACCCCTTGGGGTCTGCCTTGAGGCGACGTGATCAAGCCGTAATCCGTGATCTTTCCGTGGGAACGGAATCACGACCCGGGGGTATGAGCGAGGTAAGGCTCGGGTAACTTAGGCAAGCCTCACCACACCACGCGGGCTCCCTCCGTGTGGTGTGTCCGTCGTTCGCCCCTTGGAGCATGCATGCGAGCCGCCCGACTCTCCGTCGTCACCGCCGTCGCCACCGCGGCCGCCCTGACCGCCGTCTCGGCCTGCACCGCCAAGAGCGACGCCAAGGACGGCGACGCGATCCAGGTGACGGCCGCCGACTCCACGTGCGACACCTCGGTCGCCTCCGTGCCGGCCGGCCAGGTCACGCTGAAGGTCGAGAACAAGGGATCGAAGGCCACCGAGGTCGAGATCCTGTTCCCGGACGACCGGATCGTCTCCGAGAAGGAGAACATCGGCCCGGGCACCAAGTACACGCTGACCGCCGAGGTCAAGGCCGGTTCGTACGAGATCGCCTGCCGTCCGGGCATGAAGGGCCACGGCGTACGGCAGAAGCTGACCGTCACCGGCGGCTCGGCCGCCCAGCGCAACCCGAAGCTGGACAAGGCCGTCGCCGACTACCGCGAGTACGCCCAGGAGCAGGCCGACGCCACCGTGCCGCTCGCCGAGACCTTCGCGAAGGCCATCAAGGCCGGCGACCTCGAGGCCGCCAAGAAGGCCTACGCGCCCTCGCGCATCGGCTGGGAGCGCACCGAGCCGGTCGCGGAGTCCTTCGGTGACATCGACCCCAAGACCGACACGCGCGCCGACGGCCTGGAGCAGGGCCAGAAGTGGACCGGCTGGCACCGGCTGGAGAAGGCCCTCTGGCAGGACAAGAAGATCGGCGCCGAGGAGAAGACCCTCGCCGGCCAGCTGGTGACCGACCTGAAGGACTGGCAGACGCGGGTCGGCAAGGCCGCGATCACCCCGACCTCCATGGCCAACGGCGCCAAGGAGCTGCTGGACGAGGTCGCCACCGGCAAGGTCACCGGTGAGGAGGACCGCTACTCGCACACCGACCTGGTCGACTTCAAGGGCAATGTCGAGGGCGCCCAGAAGGCGTACGAGCTGCTGAAGCCGGTCGCGTCGAAGAACGACTCCGCCCTCACCACCGAGCTCGACAAGCAGTTCACCGCACTGAACACGCTGCTCGACAAGTACCGCACCGACAAGAACGGCTACGACTTCGTCTCCTACGACAAGGTCGCCAAGGACCAGCGCAAGGAGCTGTCGGACGCGGTCAACGCCCTCGCGGAGCCGCTGTCCAAGCTCGCCGCCGCGGTCGTGAAGTAGGAGAGGGGCATGACCGAGATCCAGGGCACTTCCTCCCCCTCCCGCCGGGCGCTGATCGGTTGGGGCGGCGCCGGGCTCGCGCTCGGTGCCGCCGCGGCCGGCGGTGCGGTGGCGGCGGTCAAGGCGGGCGACGACGTGGCTCCGGTGGCCGCCGGGACGGGCGCCGCGGTGCAGTTCCACGGCGCCCACCAGGCCGGCATCGCCACCCCCGTACAGGACCGGCTGCACTTCGCCGCGTTCGACGTGAAGACCGACGACCGCGCCGAGTTCGTCCAGCTGCTGAAGGACTGGACGGAGGCGGCGCGGCGGATGACCGCGGGCCGGACGGTCGGTGAGGGCGCCTACGGCGGACTCGCCGAGGCCCCGCCGGACGACACCGGTGAGGCGCTGGGCCTCAAACCGTCGCGGCTGACGCTGACGATCGGCTTCGGGCCGTCGCTCTTCGAGAAGTTCGGGCTGCGGGACAGACGGCCTCAGGCGCTGGTCGATCTGCCCCCGTTCCCGGGCGACAACCTCGACCGGTCCCGCACCGGCGGCGATCTGTGCGTCCAGGCCTGCGCGGACGACCCGCAGGTCGCCGTGCACGCGATCCGCAACCTGGCCCGCATCGGCTTCGGCAAGGTCGCCATCCGCTGGTCCCAGCTCGGCTTCGGCAAGACCTCGTCGACCACCCCGGACGCCCAGACCCCCCGCAACCTCATGGGGTTCAAGGACGGCACCCGCAACATCGCGGGCACGGAAACGGACCGGCTGAAGAAGTTCGTGTGGGTCCAGGACGGCGACGGCGACCGGAACTCGGCCTGGATGACCGGCGGTTCGTATCTCGTCGCCCGGCGCATCCGTATGAACATCGAGACCTGGGACCGCACCTCGCTGCAGGAGCAGGAGGACGTCTTCGGCCGCGACAAGGGCGAGGGCGCCCCCGTCGGCAAGGCGAAGGAGCACGACGCGCCGTTCCTGAAGGCGATGAAGCCCGACGCACATGTGCGGCTCGCCCACCCCGAGTCCAACAACGGGATCACGATCCTGCGCCGCGGCTACTCCTTCACCGACGGCACGGACGGACTGGGCCGCCTGGACGCGGGCCTGTTCTTCCTCGCCTACCAGCGCGACCCCCGCAAGGGGTTCGTCCCGCTCCAGCGCAGGCTGTCGGCGTCCGACGCGCTCAACGAGTACATCCAGCACGTGGGTTCGGCCGTCTTCGCGGTCCCGCCGGGCGTCCGCGACAAGGACGACTGGTGGGGCCGGACCCTGCTGACCGAGGAGGCGTAGCCCGTGTTCTCCAACTATCTGATCGGCCTGCGGGAAGGGCTGGAGGCCAGCCTCGTCGTCTGCATCCTGATCGCCTATCTGGTCAAGACCGGCCGCAGGGAAGCCCTGAAGCCGATCTGGATCGGCATCGCCATCGCGGTCGCCATCGCGCTGGGCTTCGGCTGTGTCCTCGAATTCGGCTCCCAGGAGCTGACGTTCCAGGCGCAGGAGGCACTCGGCGGCTCCCTGTCGGTCGTCGCGGTCGGCCTGGTGACCTGGATGGTCTTCTGGATGCGGCGCACCGCCCGGCATCTGAAGGCGGAGCTGCACGGCAAGCTGGACGCGGCCCTCGCCATGGGCACGGGCGCGCTGGTCGCCACCGCGTTCCTGGCCGTCGGCCGGGAGGGCCTGGAGACCGCGCTGTTCGTGTGGGCGTCGGTGCACGCGGCCAGCGACGGCACCCCGCGTCCGCTCATCGGCGTCGCCCTGGGCCTGGCCACGGCGGTCCTGCTGGGCTGGCTGTTCTACCGCGGCGCCCTGAAGATCAACCTCGCCAAGTTCTTCACCTGGACCGGCGGCATGCTGGTCGTGGTCGCCGCGGGCGTGCTCGCCTACGGCTTCCACGATCTGCAGGAGGCCGACTGGCTCCCGGGGCTGACGCACCTCGCCTTCGACATCAGCGGCGTCATCCCGCCGGACAGCTGGTACGGCACACTGCTGAAGGGCGTGTTCAACTTCCAGCCCGACCCGACCGTGCTCCAACTCACGGTGTGGGCCCTGTATCTGGTTCCCACACTCGCGATCTTCCTCTCCCCGGCCGGGTTCGTCCTGGGCGGGAGCAGGCAGCAGGCCACGCCTCCCCCCGTGCGGGACAAGGTCTGACGGAGCGCCGGGCGCCGTCGGCGGGACGCGGCAGGGGAACCGGCCGCCCACCGCTCGCCCCGTCCCGGTAGGGTTCGCCTCCGGGAAGGGGAAGGTGAAGGCCAGTCATGAGCAGGGATCGCGGGGTCGGCGGGGATCGCAGCCCTCGGACGCTTCGTAGTCGCAGCCTTCGGACGCCTGGTGGCGGCGGACCTCGGACGCCTCGCCGTCGCAGCCGGTTCGCCCTGGCGACAGCGGTGGCCGCCGTCGTCTGCATGACGGCGAGCGGCTGCGTCGTCGTCCACGGCGAACGCGAGGTCGTGCCGTCGGCGACCAGACCCGAGGCGGCCCGCGCGCTCAAGGACTTCCTCGCCGCCTACAACAAGGCGGACAAGACCTACGACCGCTCCGCGGACGCGAGCCGTGTCACCGGCGCCCTCGCCGACATCGACGGCGGCAAGCTGGAGGCGGGGCACAAGACCAACCCGGACGGCAACCCCGGCCATGTCCCGCTGCAGCTGACCGACGCCACGTTCACGATCCCGAAGAAGGCGGGCTGGCCCCGCTGGTTCGTCGCCGACACCCACGCCAACAAGGGCAGCGCGAGCGCCCATTGGCTGCTGGTCTTCACCCGCACCGACCCGGACAAGGTGTGGGCGGTGTCGTATCTGACCATCCTCGCGCCGGACGACGTGCCGACGTTCGCGAAGGACAAGGACGGCTGGGCCGAGTCCGTCGCCGCGAACGACGCGTCGCTCGCCGTACGGCCGAGCGGACTCGGGGCGGCGTACGCGTCGTATCTGAAGAGCGGCGGGAACGTGTTCGCGCCCGGCCCGCACACCTCGCAGTTCCGGGCGAGCCGACTGGCGAGTGCGAAGCGGCCCGGGGTGGCCCGGCAGTATCTCGATCAGCCGCTGACGGACAGCGGCGCCTACGCTCCGCTGGGGCTGCGCACCACCGACGGTGGCGCGCTGGTGTTCTTCGCCACGCGCCGCTACGAGAAGCAGACGGCCGCGCAGGGCGTGAACATCACCATCACCGACCCGGGCGTCAAGGCCCTGCTGACCGGGGAGATCAAGCAGTCCCTCACGCGGGAGTTCGTCTCCAACCAGGCGGTGCTGGATCCCAAGCAGGGTCAGGTGAAGTTCCTCAGCCGAGTGGAGGGGCTGACGGGCGCGAAGGGCGAGTGAGGGCTCAGCCCCCGTGCGGCCAGCCCGCGAGCTGGTCCTCGGCGGCGTCCCCGACATGGCGGGCGCAGGCGTCCGTCAGATGCTCCAGCAGGCTCAGCGGATCCGGCAGCGCGTGCTCCGGCCCCCGCACCCACTCGACCGACAGCTCACCGGGCAGCCGGGCGGGCGGCAGCAGGACGTACGAGCCCCGACAGTGCCAGCGCAGGCCCGGATGCTCGTCCATCGTCTCCGGCCGGCAGTCCAGGACGCACGGCCACCACTCGTCCTCGTCCTCGGGGGTGCCGCGGGTCAGTGTGAAGAACAGCATGCGACCGTCACCGGTCGCGGCGACGGGACCCACCTCCACGCCGGCGGCGAGCAGCCCTTCGAGGGCCTCCTCGCCGGCCTCCCGCGGGACGTCCAGCACGTCGTGCACCATCCCGGTCGCGGTGATGAAGTTCGCCTCGGGCTGGTGCCGGACCCAGCGCTCGACCTGTGCCCGGTCCGTCGTGGACTGGGTCTGCCAGGCGAAGGAGACGGGGTGCCGGGCGGGCGTGGGACAGCCGATGCGGTCGCAGGAGCAGCGGTAGCCGACGGGGTGTGCGGCGGGCGCGAGCGGCAGCCCCGCGGCGGCGGCAGCCAGCAGCATCGCCTCACGGCCGCCGTCGCCGGCGTCCTCCTCGAGACGGGCGGGACGGCGTCCGCGCAGCCACTGGGAGATCCTGCCCTGCCGGCCCGGGCGGCGGCCGAACTCTGCGCTCATCTATCCCCTCGCCTCACTGCCGTGGTCGGGACGCATGTCCCATGGTCGCACCATCCTGCGCCCCGGGTGCCCGGAGTCCCCATCCGGGGTAGGTGGGGCGATGCCAACCGCGGGCCGGTATCAGGCGGCATTACGGGATTTATAGGCATGTGTCCAACGACAGGGAGACCGGCACGAGTGTCCGACCGCACTCGCGTGCGGGCGGGGTTCCCGTCGCCTGCGGAAGGGGCAGCCCGGTGCGGGCGGGGTCCCGTCGCCTGCGGAAGGGGCAGCCC